>JAXGQX010000017.1:0-47541 GCA_040766225.1 Bacillota bacterium
CATGTTGTGAGTCACCATTATGATTGTGTAGTCCTCTCGCAGTTCCTCTATTAGCGCTTCGATCTTTAAGGTGGAAACCGGGTCCAACGCCGAACACGGTTCGTCAAGGAGCACGATGTCAGGCATGGTGGATATGGCACGGGCTATGGATAGTTTCTGCTGATTGCCAAGAGACAGTTTCTGAGCAGGTTCCCTTAGGCCGTCCTTCACCTCTTCCCACAACCCCACCGAACGAAGGCTCCTTTCCACTATGCCATCGAGCTCGCTTCGTGACGTTATCCCCTGCACCCGCGGGGCTACGGCCACATTGTCGTAAACCGTTAAGGGAAAAGCTACCGGTCTCTGGAAGACCATCCCGATCCTCGATCTCAGCCAAGCCAGGTCGACGGATGTATCGTAGACGTTGGCGCCATCCAGTAGAATCTCTCCCGACACCCGGACTCCTTCGACGAGGTCGTTCATCCTGTTGATACTCCGGAGAAACGTGGACTTCCCGCAGCCCGACGGCCCAATAATCGCGGTAATGGCGTGCTCGGCAAACTCCACGGTAAGCCCCTTTAGGGCGAGGAAGTCCCCGTAGTAGAGGCGAAAGTCTCGTGATGCGATTTTCGGCTTTCTATCTCCTGACATCCTCGCGGTCCTCCTAGCCGTACTTGCCCGTGATGTAGTCTTCGGTCCTCTTGTCCTTTGGCCGGGTGAACATGTCTCTGGCCATTCCCACTTCTACAAGCTCGCCCATGTACAAGAACGCGATTTGACCCTGCACTCTCGCGGCCTGCGTCGGATTGTGCGTCACCAACACGATGGTGTATTTTTCTTTCAGAGTCTGAAGCAGTTCCTCAATCCTGAGTGTCGACACTGGATCTAGGCCGGATGTCGGCTCATCCAGAAGAATAACTTCAGGATCCACCGCTAGGACCCTGGCCAGTGACAGCCTCTGTTGCTGACCGCCGGAAAGCTTCTGAGCATTGGCACTGAGCCGGTCCTTGACTTCGTCGAACAAGGCCGCGTCCTTCAATGCCTTCTCGACGGTCTCATCCAGTCGGGACTTGGAAGCAACACCTTTCTTCCTGGGGCCATAGGCGACATTGTCGTAGATGGACATGGGCAGAGACTGGGGCAAGGCAAACACCATTCCCACCCGCCGCCTCAGTTCCGCCACGTTCATCTTTGGGGAATAGACGTCGGTATCGTCCAAGAGGAGTCTACCCTCGCGTGAAGCACCCGTTACCCGGTCATTCAGCCTGTTTAAGGCCCTTAGGAACGTCGTCTTTCCGCTGGCGGTTGGGCCCATTATGGTTATGAGGGTATTTTTCACTATCTCCAAGTTTATGGACTTTAGGGCACGGTTTGAGCCGTACGAGAAGCTGAAATCCGCTGCCCGGATTTTGGGAGGGGCGACCGCCCCTTCCTTTTTCAAACCCGGCATTGCCGGCTCGCCTCCTGTCAGCATGGGTTCATCGATGTCCATTGCGTCGAGAAAATCTGTTCAACAGGTAGTAGGCTGTGAAGTTCACGGTCAAGATGGCTAGCAAGAGGACCGCGGCAGTGCCATATGCGTTCCTGGTCGAGATCCCTTCGCGAGCGAGTATATAGAAGTGGACGGGAAGAGTCCTGACCGGGTCGAGGAGAGATTGAGGCAGTCTGAGCGAAGAGCCCGCGGTAAAGATCACCGCCGCGGTCTCGCCCATGGCCCTTCCCAAAGCCAGGATCACGCCCGTGAGTATGCCCGACAATGCCCCCGGCAGGACAATCGACACCGATGTTTGCCACCTGCTGGCTCCGACAGCGAAACTCATCTCTCTATAGGAATCGGGCACTGCCCTTATGGCTTCTTCGGAGGTACGCACGATGGTGGGAAGCATCATGGCCGCTAACGTCAAGGCTCCTGATATGATCGACCAGCCCATGTTCAGCCTGATGACAAACAAGAGGAACCCAAAAAGACCGAAAATGATGGACGGGATGCCGGCTAGGCTCTCCGTTCCAAACCTGACCAAGCGGGAGAACCATCCCTCTCTCGTATACTCGGTCAGGAACAAAGCGGTGCCGACACCTAACGGAGCGGCAAGTAACACGCTTAGACCCGTCAACGCCAAGGTGCCGACGATGCTGGGGAAAATGCCCCCTTCTCTGCCCATATGCGTGGGTGAACCGAGCAAGAAACCCGGGTTAAGCACGGGAACTCCTTTGACCAATATGTACCCGATAATGAGGACGAGAACTCCCACTGCCAAAACGGCGCATAGCGTCAACAAGCCAACGGCCAGCGTATCTTTCCTCGGCTTCAGCCACCTCGCCTCTCGGTCCATCACGACCTCTTCCCCCTCACCAAGGCCCTTGCGAACACATTCAGGGCCCCGATGACTACGAACAGGACTATCCCGGTAGCGAAGAGAGCTTGCCTGTGAAGACCGTCGGCATAACCCATCTCCAAAGCGATGTTGGAAGTCATCGTCCGCACGGGATCCAAAAGGGAAGCCGGTATGATAGTGGAGTTGCCGGCCACCATGATGACAGCCATTGTTTCTCCCACCGCTCGTCCCATGGATAGAATGCTCGCGGCAAGTATCCCGGATCGAGCGGCCGGCAGTACGACCATCTTCACCGCCTGCCAAGGAGTAGACCCCACCGCAAGCATGCCTTCGCGGTAGGACGGGGGCACGGCCCTAAGGGCGTCATAAGAGACTGCGACCATGGTCGGAAGAATCATGATCCCCAGCACCAAGGCCGATGCCAGGACCGAGAAGCCAGGCCCGCCAAGCACGTTTCGAATGAGGGGTACCAAGACGGTGAGTCCGATGAAACCGAAGACGACCGACGGGACACCCGCCAGGAGCTCGATGGTTGGCTTAAGCACTGCGGCGGCTTTCTTGGGGGCGAACTCGGACAGGTAGAGAGCACAGCCTAGACCCAGAGGCAACCCCAAAACCAGGGCGGACAGAGTCACGGCAAAAGAACCTGCTATCATAGGCAAGATGCCATACTTGCCCGTACCGGGTGACCATTTGAGACCTGTGATGAACTCCCAAAGGCCTATTTCCTTGAGTGCCGGAGCCCCCTCCGCGAATATGAACGCGATTATGAGTCCCAAGACAGCGACCGAGGTAAACCCAACGATCGCGAGAGAAACCTCCGCGACTCTCTCCCTCTTACCCAAAAAGCTCCCCCTAACGACACTTCATCGAAGACCGCCCGATCGCAGGTGTCAACGCACCTCATACAGGGCAGTTAGTCGGATGACTTCTCGGGCGCCGGCACAAGCCCTTCCCCCTGCAGCATCTCTTGACCCTCGATGCAGAGGACAAAGTCCAGGAAGTCTTCCGTGTCTTTGCTCATCTCGCCGGTGTAAGCAAACAGGAATGGCCGCGTCAGCCGATACTCTCCCGTCCTGCAGTTTTCCACTGTCGCGGGCACGCCGTCTACCACTAACGCCTTTACTCTCTCATCAACCAGCCCCAAAGAGATATACCCTATAGATAGCCTGTCTCCGGCAACTATCTCTCGGACAGCTCCGTTAGAGTCTTGCACGATCGCTCTCGGGGCAACTTCAGCCCCTTCCATAATAAGTCCATCAAAAGCTCCTCGAGTACCCGACCCTTCCTCCCGGCTTACCATATGGATCTTCCCGGCACGTCCTCCCAGCTCTGTCCAATCGGTGATTGTTCCCGCGAAAATGCCGCTATTTGTGTGCGAGTCAGTTCGTAGACGGGATTGGACGGATGCACCACGATAGCGATGGCGTCAAGAGCTATCGTGATGGCGTCAAGATCCCCTTCCGAGGGAGTAAGATCCCTGGACAGCATTCCGATTTGAGCCGTGCCGGTCGACGCTGCCCTAACACCTGCGCTGGAACCTCCGCCTTGAACGTTTACGGCGGGTCGGTCCGGGTAGCGTTTTGCATATTCCTCCGCCAGCATTTCGGCAAAAGGCTGGACAGAGGTGGAACCCGCCAGGGTGATCGAGCCCCTGCGGTTCCCGGTCCTGGAAAAACATCCGGTTGTGGCCGATAAGAGCAGGACTACGACCATAGCCAGCGCAGTGACGTGCCAAAGTCTCGCTGGAAGATGTCTCATGTCCTTCAATCGTGCGTTCCTCCTACCCCAGCGCTAGGCTTCTCTTCTAGCATAGGCCTTACAGGGATCGATAAATCCAGCCGAGTCTAGACCAAGATGTCCTTCTTCCGGTAGAACGCATAAGCCAATGCCAGGGAGGCCGCGTTCAGAGCCAGCAAGGCAATCACATAGCCACGACCGACGTCACCTCTACTCAAGATATCCGCCGCGCTTGCCCACTTCATGGGCGATAGATGCCCCAGGAACGTCAGATTTTCGCTCAGGTCTGCCATCAGTTGAAAAGCGTACATGCCCAACACCAACCCCAGAGAACCCGCGTAGACGGACCTTTGTCTGGTGACAAAGACAGACCCGAGAAAACCAAGACCGGCGAAAGTCAGATGGGCTCCGACGGTCATACCCGCTAGGATCCAAAAGGCACGCTCGTCAAATGGAGTATCGTAACGCTTCATGGCCATGTAGCTTCCTGCCCAAATGAGTAGGTTGAACGCCAGTAGCAGAACGGTGTAGACGAGTGCCTTGCTTGCCAACACCTTTCCTCGGCTGACCGGTCTCGACAAGAGGAACTCTATGGTGCGGCCGTTTTCTTCTTTGGACAGAATGCCCGAACCTAGAAGCACGGCGAAAATGCTGCCGAAAAGCAAGATCAGCAGATGGACTTCAGTACCAAAGAAGCCTTCGAGTGTAGCAAGGTTTAGCCTATCTACGCCGAAAGCCTTCGTAAATGACTCGGGCAACTGCTTAACGAACTCGAGCATGCCCGAAGTGTCCTGAAATGAGGAGAACAGGCTCATCATCCATAAGACCATCGCGACGAGGGACACTGACCATACAAAGAACGCCTTCAGGTTGTCCTCTAGGTCCTTCCGAAAAACGTTCACCTGTCTCCCTCCTCATAGTAGTGCATGAACACTTCTTCCAGGGTCGGTTCCTCGATGATCAGATCGGCCACAGGGAGTTTGGCCAGAGCGCTCAGAAGAATTTGGAGGTCGCCCTTATACATAAACCCGAAAGTCCCATTCTCTTTATGGAAATCCAGTATGCCCGGAATATCAGGCAATGCCGGTTCATCCTCCTGAGCAAAGAAAGCTTCACTCGCCTAAGTTGTCTCTGCCTCAGCGAGTTCATATCTTCTATCTTCAAGATGGCTCCGTCCTTGATAATCGCGACCCGATGGCACAGCCTCTGCACCTCTGTAAGCACGTGGGAGGAAAAGAAGACCGTGGTGCCCTTCTGGTTCTCTTCCATCAGCAGACTGTAGAATTTGTGCTGCATAAGTGGATCTAAACCACTAGTCGGCTCATCGAGGATCAACAATCTTGGCTCGTGCATAAGCGCCTGAACGATTCCAACCTTCTTCTTGTTGCCCATTGAAAGGTTCTCGATTCTGGCGTCGAGGTTCAGTTCCAGCGCCTCGGCCAGATGCTGAGCCCTATCCCGGCAATCCTTCTCATAGAAGCTACCTGAATACGCTAGAAGACGCCTGACCGTCATCTCCCCGTAATAGCTGACTTCACCGGGCAAATATCCAACGTGCTTCTTAATTTCCCTGCTATCCCTGACACAATCCAAGCCGAATACGCGAGCTTCGCCGCTTGTGGGGAAAATGAAGTTCAAGAGAAGCCGAATTGTAGTGGTCTTCCCTGCGCCGTTTGGGCCAATGAAGCCAAATATCTCTCCCTCGTTTACTTCCAGGTTGACCCCCAAGACTCCCCGAGATTTCCCGTAGTACTTGGTGAGGTCTTTTGTCTCGATGGCAAGCATGGCGCCACTCCCTTCCGCGCTCCTTCGACGACGCATGAGAGCCTTTCACGAGGTGGGCAAGAACGCGCTAGCCTGCGTCCAGATCTATGATCGCCCCTATCAGCATATCGCTGTTGCGGATGAATCAGCAAACTGGAGGTTTCACGTTGTTTCGTATTATACTAGCTAGCGTGAAGGAGGTGCCCAGGTTTGGACTCCCAACAAACCCGTAACATGCTAGAGCAGCACATAAGAGATAACGACACCTATGAGCAGTCAAAGGAAAGGCACCTGTCCATCCTTCGAGATAGGACCGATTTGGGGACTCACGGTCGGATCGAAGTGTGCCGGAGCGACCTCCATGAGCGGCAGAAAGCAACTCCTCGACACTAACGCTCAAAGATAGGAGACAAAGCGGCCGCGACAATACTAAGGAGCACTTCTTGCTCTTCGGATATGTCCTCGCTCACCCTGGCCGCTGCCAGGGGAAGCCTCCATTCTTGTATCTCCTCCATAGTTCCGGGGCGTAGCTCCAGATAGCGTTCGGCATAGGCTGCTTGTAACTCGTCAGTGAGTCTCTCGACCATCGCTCTCTCTGCCAGAGACCGAGAATGGTATTTGCCCATGCTCATCATAAGCATTACCCTGGCGACATCCGCCAGAGGGTTTCCCCTGCAGGCGTTATCCCAATCAATGACCACCGGCCCCTTAGATGAGAATATGACGTTCTGCACATTCAAGTCTCCGTGGCATAGGGTGTTTCCGTCAGGCAACGTTTCAAGGGCATTCAGCGCGACCCTTTTCATGTCGCCGGACAAGAGGGCTCCTCGCTCGATCGCTCGCCGTTGTCCCACCCGTTGCGACGGCAAGTCTTGAATGACATGGCTGTGGATTTCCGCGTGCAACTCCGCATACAGGCGGGCATGGTCTTGGATCTTCGCAGGGTCGGTCCTCATCAGGTCCTCTAGCGTCGGTCCTTCGAGGCGTTCATAGACTATCCCGACTCTTCCGTCTACCAACACCACCTCGAAGACTCTCGGTGACGGTACCCCCGCTTCGTTGACGCGACGGGTTAGTTGGGCTTCTCGTTCGGGCCACGCCTTGTCTACACCCGGTCCGAATAGTTTTAGGACCCTGTCGTTACCCAGGGCGTATACTTCAGCTCTGGCCCCACGGCCGACCATCTCACCAATCTTCAAAATGAACACTCCTTCTTTGCGCGCAACACCCGGAACGCTGTGGCCAAGGGACGGCATTTGCCTAGGACTGGAGACCCGTGCGGGCAAGTTCAGAGAAAGTCCAACGATATGTTTGGGGACTCACTGGACAAGACAGTGACGCTCCGAAACCTCGTTCTGTATCCCTAGCGAAGATCCTATCAGGAGGAAGTCCAAGGGGGAAGTATCGTTGAGGAAGCTTTTGGTTTCAGGGTTAGCTCTGGTCCTGATACTGTCCGTAGCAGGAACTGCTCTAGCTAAGCCAGGCAAAGGTCAGGAACTCAAACAACAGAAGATGGAGTTGAAGCAGGAGCGAAAAGCGCTCAAGGCAGAGATCAAAACTGCCAAGATGCTACAGAAGGGGCCCGGACGCAGTCAAGGAGCGGTTAAGTGCCTACTAGTGATCGACTATACCGTTCCAGGCAGCGCTGCCGAAGAAGGGACTCCGCCTAGCGGCACGATGACGCTCATCGCAAGCCGAGGTTCGGTTACCGAGACATTCCAAGCGCTTGTACCTTGGGGACTGACGGACGAGGAAGCTTTCCAGTTAATCCTGGAGACCTTCGCTCCCATGGTTCAGGAATCGTTTGGCCTGGAAGTCAACAGTTTTCGTATCTTGTCGTACTCCTTCGACGAGGAAACCTCGGTCACTACCGTCGCTTTCTGTGCGATTCACGGAAAAGCTCCCATATCTCTGGATGCGATGCTAGGTGAAGACGAACTTGAAGATCCTGAAGAGGACCCTGAGGATCCCGAGGACCCCGAAGATCCTGAGGAAGGAACCGAGTAGTACCCAATATCGAGAGCTGTTTCAGTCAAAAGCCTCCGGCCGGTAACCGCCGGAGGCTTCGTAATGGGCAATGAGTCGAAACATGAGCAGAAATCCTCACATTCACGTGAGGGCTCGGTGGTATACAATGGAAGTGCATGAGAGGAGGTTCGATTAATGGAGTGGATAATCGGATTCGTAGTAGGGTTGGCCATTGTCGCCGTCTTCGTCTACAACAGCCTGGTAACCTTAAGGCAGAGAGTCCACAATGCCTGGGCTCAGATCGACGTGCAACTCAGGCGCAGGTTTGACCTCATTCCCAACCTGGTGGAAACCGTCAAGGGCTATGCCGCCCACGAGAAGGAAGTGTTTCAGAGGGTAACCGAAGCCCGAGCCAAGGTCGCGTCCGCTCAAGGCGTGAATGAACAGATACAGGCCCAAACAGCCTTGGGAGGAGCTCTTAGAGGCCTTCTTGCCGTGGCTGAGAACTATCCTGAACTCAAAGCAAGCGGCAATTTCAAGGAGCTGCAGACAGAGTTGTCCAACACCGAAAGCAAAATCGCCTTTTCCAGGCAATTCTACAACGACACTGTCTTAAAGTACATGACGGCCATTCAGCGTTTTCCGGCAAGCCTCTTAGCAGGGGCCTTTGGATTCCGCCCGATGGCCTACTTTGAGGCTGAGCCCGAGTCACGCGGTCCGGTCGAAGTGAGGTTCTAAGGAGGTCTTGGGATTGAGCCCGAAGGTAGGACCCGGTTCTTGGGCTCTGCCAGGACTCGGAACGCCGCGTGCAAAGATCGCCGCCAAGAGCGGACTCGCGTTCCTTCTCTTGGTCCTCGTTCTGGTCTCTGCCCACGGCACTGCCCTGGCCAAGTCCTATAAGGTCTCGGACCTTTCTGTCGAGGTGACCGTGAACCCGGATGGTTCTATGGACGTTCTGGAGAGACGTACCTTCGATTTCGACGGCAGCTTCTCTTGGGTCATTCAGGATCTCGACCTCTCCGGTTCTGACGGGATCACCGGGATCCGGGTGTCTGAAGGCGGTCGAGACTACCTTGAAGCCCCGTCAGGCCAGGAAACCTTCAGCTATGTCCAGCGCGGCAACAAGATAGAAGTTACCTGGCGCTTCAGCGCACAAGACACCAAGAAGACTTTTGACATCTCCTATACGGTTTTGGGTGCCGTAGTATCTCATGCCGACGTTGCGGAGCTCTACTGGAAGTTCGTAGGCTCCGAATGGGAAGTCCCCCATAGCAATGTATCCGTAACCGCGACCTTGCCCTCCGGCGCTTCGACTGAGGAAATCAGGGCGTGGGGTCACGGTCCTTTGTCCGGCCAGGTTGACATCGTTTCACCCGAGAAAGTGACTTGGACTGTCCCGCGTCTACCGGCCGGCGAGTTCCTGGAAGGAAGGGTGACCTTCCCCAGATCCCTGGTGCCTAGAGCCACCAGGACCGACGGCCGCAATGCGCTGCCCGGCATCCTGGAAGAGGAGGAGAGGTGGGCAGGCGAAGCCAACCGGTCCAGGCTCAGAACCCTTGCGGTCGTAGCCGGCGGCGCTTTGACTGTCCTAGGCTCAATTGTCATGGCCGTCCTATTCCAAGCTCGATATGGACGAGAGTTCAAGCCGGAATTTGAAGGGGAGTACTACAGAGAGCTTCCAGGAGACTACACCCCCGCGGAACTCGGCGCGTTGTGGAACTTTGGTACCGTAGGCGCCAATGAGGTCACTGCGACCATAATGGACCTGGCCAGGAGGGGCTACCTGACCATTGAGGTTACCTCCCAGGAAGAAAAGGTACTCGGGGGGCTCTTGGGCACCAGGACGTCGACCGAGTACAGGCTAAAGAAAGTCGACCTAACAGGCGACCAGTCCCTAGAAGGCACGCTCCTGCGCCACGAGAAAGCTGTCATGGATCTCCTGTTCCAGGACGTATCCGAAGGATCCGACTCCTTGGACTTCGACGAGATCCGGATGTACGCAAAGGCTCATCCTCAACAAATCCAAGTCTTTTTGGCTGGGTTTCGAGGCAGCGTAACCGCTACCAGGACCTCACACAGCTTCATCGATCACGGGACTGAACGCTATCGAGCCATTGAGGGTGCAGCCGCGGTGCTGCTATTCTTGGCTGGAATGGCCATCACGGTGATTAGCCACGATCTATTCGGCCTGCTCTTTGTAGTAGGCGGCGTAGTCCTCCTCATAGGAAGCGTAAGCCTTCAAAGGAGAACCCAATTCGGCAGCACCCAGTTGGCTATGTGGAAGGCTTTCCGCAGGTTCCTCCAGCACTTTTCGTCTCTGGACAGGGCCGAGGTACCCAGCCTCACCATTTGGGAACACTATTTGGTATACGCTGTTACCCTAGGGGTCGCCAAGGAAGTCATACAGCAGCTTAAAGTCGTATACCCCGAGTTGGCTTCCCCGCAGGCCGCCGGATACTACCACGGATGGGCGTGGATGCGCATGGCGGGCGGCGGAAGGGCAACAGGGGACGTGATCGGCAATTTGACAGAGTCCCTGCGCAGTTCGGTGAACACCGCCATGAACTACCGTCCGAGCTCAGGCGGAGGCCGTGGAGGCGGCTTTTCCGGCGGCGGAGGCGGCGGTGGAGGTGGCGGGGGTGGAAGGGCCGGCTAGGGGATCATAAGGCCGATCCCGAGACCAGTCCGCGCAGGCCGTCCGTTATCACAGAAGAAACGCTCGAGCAGCGATTGCCATAAACCGTTGGAGGTGTGGAGTTGAGAGTTCTTTTGCACGGCTGCAACGGCAGGATGGGAAGGGTGTTCACTAAAGCGGCGGGTGAGGCGACAGATCTTCAGGTCGTTTGCGGTGTGGATGTATCCGTTCCCGCCCACAAGACGGATTATCCGGTGTATACGTCGCTGGAGGATGTAACCGAGGCCGTCGATGTCCTGGTCGATTTTTCCCACCATTCCTGTCTCGACAGCATCTTAGCGTTCGGGCTTAGGACCAAGACACCGCTTGTTATCTGCACAACTGGCTTTAGCCAGGCACAGAAACAAAGCATGGCGGTATCTTCCAAAGACGTGGCCATTCTAAACTCGGCCAACATGTCGCTAGGGGTTAACCTGCTTCTCTCTTTGGTCAAGCAGGCTGCGTCGCTGCTCCACCCAGATTTCGATATTGAGATCCTGGAAAAGCACCATAACCAGAAAATCGACGCCCCGAGCGGGACAGCCATGATGATAGCCGACGCAATGAACTCGGTCCTGGAAGGCGAGATGGAGTACGTCCATGACAGGCATTCTCGAACCGACAAGAGGCAAAAGAACGAAATCGGGATTCACGCTGTCCGAGGCGGGGCTATCGTAGGTGAGCACACCGTCATTTTCGCCGGACAGGGAGAAATCGTAGAGGTAAGCCACACGGCGCTTTCCCGGGACGTCTTCGCCTACGGGGCTGTTAGCGCCGCGAGATTCATGGCCGGCAAGACATCCGGGCTCTTCAGCATGAAGGACGTCATCGAAGGCTAAGTCAGGTCTCAAAACACAGTACGGGTATTTCCCCAAGGGCCTTAACCTCGGAGGAATACCCGTACTTGATCCCTACCCCAACGACAAGGCGATCAACCCCACCACCATCGCGGTGGTTCCGGCGAACCTTGCCTTGATGTTACCCTCTTTTAGAAGTCTAGCGCCTGCCATTGCCCCTATCAGGATGCTGATCTCCCGGGCCGGAGCCACGTAGCTCACAGGCGTAAAGGTCATAGCGGTAAGAACTAGGATATACGCCAAGGGACTCAAGACAGCGACTCCTGCTGCTTCACGTTTGTGAAGGCGCCACTGCTCCTTGACCTTGTCCCACTGACGATACACGAACGGGATCAAGAGAAGGAAACGTCCCGTGTTTGTCCCCCAGTCCAAGATCAGAGGCGGCGTCCCGAACCGGCTCACGGATATCTTGTCCAACACAGTGTAGCTCGCGATGGTCATCCCACAAAGCAAGGCGATCAGGACCGCCTGCTTGGCCTCACGGCTCCTCAGAGAGCGAGGATCGCCGGTTACCGCGGCGATACCTACCGCCATGAGGATAATCCCCAAAGTGGCAAGCATTGATGGCCTCTCGCCGAGTAAGGTGATGCCGACGACCGCGGATATGAGGGGACCGGTCCCTCTAGCCACCGGATACACGACTGAGAGATCACCCAGCCGGTACCCCATCTCCAAAAGGGTGAAGTACACCGAGTGGAGGATGGCAGTGAGCGCGATCAGCGCAAGGTTCTTCCAGCCTAACTCAGGTCGTTGGGTCACCATGACACCGACCGCTACCGGAGCGTATATCAGGGAGGCCAAGCCCGCGAAAAGCCAGATGAAGGGCAGGCCTCCCGACGCCTTCTTGGTAAGGAAGTTCCACCCCGCGTGGGCCACGGCCGCCATCAGGACAAGGGCTAGAGCCAATCCATTCAATTGCGCGGTCCCTCCTCGCCTGCCTTGGCCCGGTCTTAGAACGCGGGAAGAACTCCGCCTTCATAGTTGTCCAGGATGAATTGCTTTACTTCGGGACCTGTTAGAATCTCGGCGATCTTCTTAAGGGCTGGGTCATCTTTGTCCTCTTTCCTGATCGCAAGAATGTTAGCGTAGGGCGAATCGCCGTCCTCGAGGAACAGGGCGTCATCAAGAGGAGACAGCCCGGCCTGGATCGCGAAGTTGCCGTTGATGACTGCTGCGTCCAGGTCCTCCAGCGAACGCGGCAGTATCTCGGCGTTAAGCTCGACGATCTCCAACCCCTTGGGGTTCTCCTCGATATCCAAAACCGTGGCGTTCACTCCAAGGCCGTCCTTCAGTCTGATAAGGCCGGCTTTCTCCAACAGAGCCAGGGCCCGTCCGCCGTTGGTGACATCGTTAGGAATGCCGATCTTGTCCCCTTCACCTAGTTCCTCAAGGCTCGTTGTCTTGCCAGGGTAGACCCCCATTGGCTCAATGTGGACCTTGGCCGTCCAGATGAGATCCAAGTTTCTCTCGGCTATGAAGCTCTCAAAGTACGGAATGTGCTGAAAGAAGTTTGCCGCCAGCTGGCCATCTGCCAACTGGAGATTCGGCTGCACGTAGTCGCTGAATTCAACGATCTCGATCTCGATGCCTTCTTTCTCCAGGAGCGGCGTAACAAACTCGAGGATTTCGGCGTGAGGAACCGATGTGGCTCCTATCTTGATGGGGCCCTTCTCTTTGCATGCGCTGAGCCCGGCGGCAAGAGAAATCAGGACGATCAAGCCTAATGCTACAATCAAATTGGTTCTACCGGTAGTGCCTGTCCTGCGTGTGCTACCGTGAATAGGTGTTCTCAACTAGACTCTCCTCCAATTGTTAAGACGTGCGCTGGTCTATCGCCCCATAGTGCCGGCACCGGTCTACGACCGTCGGTCTTCCGCAGCCGTCCTACTGCCGCCGGTACCGTGACGACATTCGGTCTCCGATGAACTGCATGCCCTGGACCATGCCGACCAGAATAATCACTGAAGCCAGCATCACGTCGGGTTGCCAACGCTGATATCCATACCTGATGGCGAGATCCCCAAGACCACCTCCCCCTATCGCCCCGGCCATGGTCGAGTATCCAACTAGGCTTATGGCCGTATTTGCCGCGCCCGCGATTAACGTCGGGAGCGACTCGGGCACTAAAACATACCTGACAATCTGCTGCCATGAGGCGCCCATCGAGACACACGCTTCAATGACGCCGACCTCGACTCCATGCATGGCCGTCTCGGTGAGTCTGGCGACAAATGGAATCGCGGAAACGGTAAGCGGGACAATCGCCGCGATGGTCCCTATGGACGTACCGGTAATCATCTTCGTGAAGGGCATTATGGAAACCATGAGTATCACAAACGGGATGGAGCGGCCGATGTTGACCACGTAGCTTAGCGCCGCGTGAAGGCGCTTATTTTCCCTAAGTCCGCCCGGCTGCCAGAGGATGAGTCCGGTCCCCAGGATCAGGCCAAGAACCTCGGCGCCGACCAGTGATACCAAGACCATCCCGAGGGTCTCAAGGGTAGCCTCTAATAGCAGTCCACCTGTTCTACCCGCAATCAGGGATTCAAGCCAAGCCATCAGGCGCCGCCTCCTATGACTGCCGTTTCGGAGGACGCGGAAAGAGAGGAATGGACTGGCGGGGCGCAATCTGCCGTCATGCCGAGACCGGTGGCAGAGGCTTCCGGCACCTCTCTGAGCCGACCGTTTCGAAGGTAAGTAATCCGGTCGCAGATAGGAGCCAACACGTCGATCTGATGAGTGACCACCAGTATCGTGAGGTTCCTGACCCGGTTGATCTCCTTAAGGGACTGGACGATCGACCCGGCAGTCTCGGGGTCTAGCGCTGAGGTGGGCTCGTCCAGGATCAGCACGCGAGGTTCCGTCACCAAAGCCCTGGCGATGGACACGCGCTGCTTCTCCCCTCCCGACAGGTCTTCCGGATAGAAGTCCCGTCTGTGGCTCATGTGGACCAGTGCCAGGTATTCATCTGCCTCCTTGGAAGCTTCTTTGCGAGGGACCCGCCTGATCTCAAGGGGAAGCATCACGTTTTCTAGAGCAGTTCTTGATCGGAGAAGGTTGAATCCTTGAAAGACCATGCCGATCTTGCGCCGGGCGGAGTCGAGGCTGCCCCGAGAGCCGGACGACACATCTTCCCCATCCACCAGGATCCGACCGGAACTGGGTGATTGCAGCATCGACAAACATCGCAAGAGCGTAGTCTTGCCTGCTCCAGAGGGACCGCATATGGCTACAATCTCGCCGTCGGGCACAGTTAAGGAAACATCGCAAAGGGCCTCAACCTCCCCCGATGGAGAAGGAAAGGTCACTGAAAGGTTCTGAACTTCAATCATCGGCTACACCCCCAAACCCACAAAAACGCCTCCCTGACAGCTAGGGAGGCGTCACATTCTCCTTATCTGTCAGATCCGCTTAGCGGTTCTGCTGGAGTTAGCACCGCGCGTACAGCCGGTTGCCGCAGGGTCATGAGGCCAGTCCCTCGCCTGCTCTGGATAAGGTCCAGTTCGTTATTTAGTTGTTATGCAGGTTATCACTTTTTCGGGTAAACCGTCAACCGGTTCTTGGCTGTGTATTGGGAGCTGTGGGACCTGTGAGGTGAACCTCGCAATTGCTCTCGAGAGCCCTCCAATAATCCCCATCTTTTTACACAAGAGGCAGGAGATAGGGTTTTCTCGTCGAATGGTATCCCATATTCTGCCAATTTGTGGAGGTGTCCGGACTGAGTATGCGTACCAGTACCGAAAGGAGCCTGAGGGAGGCTTTCGTCAATACCCTCATGGCTCGAGTGATGGCCCGGGGTTGGCTTAGGTGCCTACCGGTCGAAGCTGGATGTATGCTTCTGATCGTCGCCACAGCTTCGGCGATTGGTCTTCGGGGCGAGGAGATGTGGGAGCATGTCGAAACCTTGTGGCAACAGTCCAAGAACTATCGCCCTTCGTCGCGGGAACAAAGAGCCCTTGAGGATGTCGAATGGCGGTTCAAGAAAATGTACGGCATCAACTACGAGAGAACCGCCAGGGGCACCGTGCAACTCCTGATCGAGTTGGGCCTAGTAATCCGGTACGAAGTCGAAGGAGAGGAAGTCTTGGACATTCCAGACATACTGCCCATGGCAAAAACGTAGGCCCTCTGGGGATTCAACGTTGTGGAAAAGGCATGGAGACTGGTGCTATTGTGCATCTCTAGGTAGAGGCAACGGCCGCCTGAGATCGCGAGCCCGTGACACGCCTTTTCCACATACAGACGGCTGCGAACAACTAACGGCTTTCCCTAGCCTCAATCGCGCGTCGGATCCTCTCCAGCTTCGTCTCGATTTGGGACAAATCAGCCGCGCTGAACAGTACGACCTGTTCTTGTCCCATTCTCGTCCAGCACATCCCATAGTTCCAAGTCCGCCACATCCAATCTGCTAGATCCTTGAGAACACTACGCCCTTCGTCCCTTGATATTTACCATGCCTGTCCGCATAAGTAACAGCAGGCCGTTCACCTTTAAAGAAGAGCACCTGGAGAATCCCTTCGCTAGCGTAGACCTTGGCAGGTAGCGGAGTCGAGTTACTGATCTCTATGGTCACTTGACCTTCCCAGCCTGCTTCAAGGGGGGTTACGTTGACAATGATTCCGCACCGTGCATAAGTAGATTTTCCGATGCAGACAGTCATCACGTCGTCGGGGACACGCATGTACTCCACGGACTTGCCAAGCACGTAAGTATTTGGCGGCACTATGATGGCTTCATGAGGCTGGGCGACCCGTTGGACCATCGCTTCCTCAGGGAAGTCCTTAGGGTCCACTACTGCGCTGCCGCAGACGTTCGAGAAGATATAGAACTCGTTTGAGATCCTAAGATCGTAGCCGAAACTGCTGAGGCCGTATGAGATAACCTTGTGGCCGTCCTCCTCGCGCACCAAATGGTCCACGTAGGGCTCAATCATGCCGTCGCGGGCCCGTTCGTCAATCTGTTTGTCGTTGAGTATCACCGTTCATCCCCCTGATCGTAACAGCTGTCGCGTAGGATCGCCCTTCAAATGTACTTCAACGGGATAATCATGTCCTCATCTTTCAACCCGATGAGATCATCATAGAAACAGTCTCGAAGAAGTCCCCTGCCATGGCCCCTCTTTCCAATACATCGGGCGAGCTCCATCTCGTCAGGTACGCGGCGAGGCCTGTATCCAAGAAGTACATCTTAGGAGATTTATGTTCGATCCAAGGTGCTTACAGAATTCCGAAGCCCTGTTCGCGGAAGTGATGATCTAAAGCAAATGCTCTCCTGAGACCGAGCCTACGCATGGTCACAAAACTCGAGCAGTCCACAAGGCTAAGGTCCTTCCGGTCGGCAATAAGCATCGCGGAGACAGCCTCCTTGTGTATCATTTCGTCAACCCAGTCAACTGTAATGACCAGTATCTCGTCATGCAGAAGCCTAACCGCTTCTATCCCCAGCCGATGCTGCACCAAACCATATGTCTCCAGGAGGACATAGCTGTTGCATACCACTCCATCTCCTGATTCAAGGAGATTGACCCATGTGTTCTTTGCCACTTCATGCTGGGAATCGTCCGCATCAATGATTGCATATAGGGCCGAGGTGTCCACGTAGACAGTCACTTTTGGTAGACCTCCGCCAGGTACTTGTCGTGATTGGCACTTACATCGTGGAGTCCCGATCGAAACCTCCCGGCAGCCTGAATCGCACGGCAGACACGCTCCTGCTGCAGACTGCCGCCGTGGGGCTCCAGAACCAGATCTATTCCCCTGCGGATTAGCTCGGCCATGGATACACCTAATTGGGATGACCTTTCCTTCAAGGCCGCCGCTTGCTCTTCGGTTATCTGGATTTGTGTTCGAACCATACCCTCCACCCCACAATGATTACACCTATATGATTACAATATGTCATATCGGCCACCTATGCAATGAGCGTCCCGATGGTTAAGGAATCCTCTCAAGACTCCAGGAGTGCAAAAACAGCCAGGAGGAAGTTGACCTCATCAACTCCTCCTTGACGGTCCGAAGTCTGTGGTCTTCTTCGACAACGCCGATGACGCCCAGAGGTCCACCGCCAAAATTCCCTACTCGAACCGCGAGGGCACCATGACTTACGGCAGGCCCATCCAAGACGGGGTCTACGTGTTCACGGGAGGCAGGATCCTGGGCGATGAAGCGCTAGCGGTGTTCA
The DNA here is from genome assembly GCA_040766225.1 of Bacillota bacterium. Lineage (GTDB taxonomy): Bacteria > Bacillota > Sulfobacillia > Fermentithermobacillales > Fermentithermobacillaceae > DULO01. The sequence goes on from JAXGQX010000017.1 coordinate 17,499, forward strand.
ACGCGATTAGAGCGCCCCGGCAGCAACTAGAAGAGGGCCGTCTTGTACAATTGGTAGCCGCCACAGTAGGCGACTTTTGCTGGAGTCTCGCAGGAAATACACAGCCTCGTTCCAGCAATTCTAGTGGCCTCTTCCGATCACCGTTTTTAGCAGGTTTGGGTAGCAGGAACGTAGGTGAGCTTCCAGTTGTACATGCGAGGATACTCTTACACTTGCATAGAGCATAGGTCTTTCCTTCGAGAGCCGCATAATCCTGTTCATACAGGCAGAGTGATCCGTTCCTTTTGTGGCCGTTGAGATGGGCGCGAAACCCGACTTTCCGCTCTCCCACTCCTTGCCCCAGTATAGCGGGTACACGTTGTCCCATAACGGAACCCATTCGTCAATTGCTCCAAGGCGCACTTGTCCCTTTTGCGCCGCAGCGTCAAAGAGGCTAAACCTCTCCCTCTCGATTAACCTCACTGCGAAACCATAGACGCAGCCGTCAAACGGCCGGTCTTTTTCTGTTCGGTATCTTTTCCTGGCGTAAGAGAATTCAATGTCAATAGAGCTGCGGGCATTATAGCCATGTCTATTCGCTTCTCTTTGGATGAACTCCGATAGGGACACATTAGTCGCCTCCGCACGTATGCTTATTATGACATCATGCCACCCGCCAGTTGGACCTTGCAGTACCTGTCGCCACGAATGCCGCTTCTCTCTATGTCGTCAACATCGAGGATTACATCAACGCCACATTCCATACGCAGTCGAGTACAAAACTGAAGCACTTTGTCCTAATACTGGTCCGTTCCCCAGGCATACGAGGTGAAAACTCTAGGGTTCTCAATCGAACTCGCTCCTCAAATCCCTCCGTCTCCGAATCTGGCCAATCAGTAATTATCGACACATGACGACACGAACCTATCGTCAATCAACACTAACAGAACCGCAGCAACTCAGTTGGAAAACCTCCGCGGCACGTGTTCGAGGCTCACTCAATGATTTCCTTTTTCCGACGGTTTGAGCTCCTGAGTCAAAGAAAAGGTATGTACAGTCGCGGCGCATCAACCACCTAGAAGGGTTATAGTTCTCTGTCACGGCATTACTCTACATGCATCACTATCTATCGGGACACCTCAGCAACACAAAAAGACCCCGCGTTGGCGGGGCTAGTTGATTCTATATGGTAGAACGGAACTCTGCTGCAACAGTGCAACTGTACTCCTTGACAGCAGCGCCTATCACACTCTCACCCCGCCCCCTACTCCACCGTCACGCTCTTCGCCAAGTTCCTCGGCTTATCCACGTCGGCCCCTTTCTCAAGCGCCGCGTAGTAAGACAAGAGCTGCATAGAGATGACCGAAAGAGGACAGGCGACAACATCGGGTGGGTAGAAGGAATCACGAGCCGGATGTCGTCCTTATCCAGATCCAGCTTATCCAGGCATTCCTGAGGCCCCACGGCGATGATCCAGCCACCCTTGCCTTGACCTCCATCACGTTGGAACCGGTCTTAGCCGCCAGAGCAGGGTCGTTCATCAGGGCGATCACGGGCACACCAGGTTGAACCAGCGCAAGCGTCCCGTGTTTCAACTCGCCCGCTGCGTAGGCCTCGGCATGGATATAAGCGAGATTTCCTTCAGTTTCAACTGACCTTCCATGGCCGCAAGGTAATCGGCCTCGCCCGATGAAGAACACGTCCTCCTGTTGACACCTTCTTCGCCAGTTCTTTGATCTCGCCGGCAGCCTTCAGCGCGGCCTGAGCCTTCACGGGCAACGACGTCAAGTCGCATACAAACACCTCCGCTCAGCGCGACATTCGCCCCCGGGCAACCGCCAAACGCACCGCTAACAAAGCCAGCGAGACTACCTGGGTCGTGTACGCCTTGGTGGACGCCACGGCGATCTCAGGACCGGCCCTCTGGTACAACACGTCGTCGGACTCATGGCCAAGGTGCTCAGAGCCGAGTTGACCACGGCCATCACGCGTGCCGCTCCCCTGGCCCGTCCTCCCTGACCGCAGCCAGCGTATCGGCTGTCTCGCCCGACTGGCTTACTCAATGCACAGGACGCTCGGGTCGACCAGCGGGTCTTGATATCCGAAACTCCGATCCCAGTATCGCCTCCGTGGGAATTCCGGCGAACTCGATCATCGCCTTCCCCACCAGACACGCGTGATAGGCGGTCCCACAGGCCAACAGGTATGACGCGAGAAATGGCCGCCACCTGCTCATCCGTCAGCCCGAACTCGCCGGACTCCAAAACCACAGAACCATCCCGCACTTCCGGATATGACCCGTTGAAGCGCCTCGGGCTGCTCGTAAATCTCCTTCAGCATGAAGTGCTCGAAGCCGGCCTTCTCCGCGGCCTCGGCCTTAAGGTCAACCAAGACGGGCTCCCTGGTCAAAGGCTCCGGTCCGGCCGGCATAGATGGCAACCGATTCTCTGCTCACGCAAGCGAACTCACCGTCAGCCATCACCACCGCCTCTTGGGTGTATGGCAGTATCGCGGGGATATCAGACGCGATGTAGTTCTCACCGTCACCCAACCCTAGGATCAAAGGGCTCTTCTCGCGATAGGCCACGATTTTGCCCGGTTCTTTTTCATGCAGGGCGACAAGCGCCATAGATCCCTCCAAATGCGGGACCGTGTCCATCATTGCTTGAAGCAGGTCTCCGTGGTAGTTCTCTTCGAGAAGGTGACCAGCTCTGTATCCGTCTGAGACGTGATGTTGTGCCCCCTGCTAACCAGGCCCGCCCGCAGTTCCCGATGGTTTTCGATGATCCCGTTGTGGACCAGGACGATATCCCCGGAGCAGTCGTGATGGGGGTGCGAGTTAGCATCGCTGGGAACGCCGTGGGTCGCCCACCGCGTGTGACGATCCCCTGAGTAGCCAGAGGAAGCTCGCGCAGCCTCGCCTTTAGGTCCTTCAAACGTCCTTTGCACTTGACGGTAGCTACGCCACCGTTCAGAACGGCGATACCGGCCGAGTCATATCCCCTATACTCTAGCCTAGATAAAGAATCCCAGAGTATCTCCGCTGCCTGTTTCCCGCCAACCATATCCAACAATGCCGCACACAATGATTCACTCCTCCATTGAGTTTGAGGCGATGCGAAACGGGGCCGGCAGTACGCAAAGCCACGCCGTCTAGTCTCGCATCATCGAAGCACAAAAACGGGCGTCAATCTGGGGTTGGAGGAGGATTTCCGGGTAACGGACGAAAGCGCGGCAAGCAAACGGCGCTTAGCTACAAGCATATGTGTAAGGCAGGTTTAATACAGGTAAACGCACAGTCTGAGCGTCATAAGTTCAGTACGATCTGAACACAATCTAGACGCTTCCAGACTAGCTCTGATGCGGTCAAGTCACCCGGTCCATCTTGTCTCTCCGATCACCCGGAGGCTTTGGCGAACCTTTATCGGTCGTGACCAACCGTGGGGCATCCGCCGAGTCTTTCGATTAACCCCACCCTCGTCAACTCACTGCCCGCTAGAGCAGGGAGTCCAGGCGCTTCTCTTCACGTCGTCTCCCGACGTTTCATGTCCATCTCAAGTTTTCGGATTACCGCCTATCCTTCCGGCCTACACATAATTATCCCTATCCCTCGGTCTCCTTCTCCCTCTCGATCACCTCCCGAAGATACTCTATGCAAGAAGATACCCGAGTGGAATCCTGGGACTCGACCATTATTCGAACAAGAGGCTCCGTCCCGGACGCCCTCACCAAGACACGTCCCGTGCCCGCCAGGTCGGCCTGGGCTTTGGCAACCGCGCTGACCACGGCTTCCTTAACAGCCACCCTCTTCGGATTCGCCGTCTTCACATTGACTAAGGTCTGCGGCAGATTTTGCATCATCGAACGCAAACTCGACATTGCCGACCCGGTATCCGCGGCCACGCTTGCTACCATAAGAGACGTGAGAATGCCGTCTCCGGTTTCAAGGATGTCCCGCAAAATGATGTGTCCTGACTGCTCCCCTCCCAGGCAGTAGCCGTTCGCTCGCATGGCCTCCAGGACAAACCTGTCACCCACCTGCGTCCGCAAGAGACGGATGCCGCGCTCCTGCAAGAACGCCTCGAGCCCGAAGTTGGACATCACCGTCCCAACGACAACGTTCCCCTTCAGCGCCCCGCGGGAAGCCATACTGTCAGCCAAAACTGCCATCATATGGTCCCCGTTCATCTCTTCGCCGCACTCGTCGGTGGCGATGCACCTGTCCCCGTCGCCGTCGTAAGCGAAACCCGCGTCTACCTCTGATGCTCTGACCAGTTGGCTCAGGGACTCTATGTGCGTCGAGCCACATCCGTCGTTGATGTTCTGTCCATCCGGTGCGTTGCAGATCACCTGGACCTTCGCCCCGACGCCTTCCCAAACCCTGCCCGCTATATCGGAGGTCGATCCGTGAGCCGTGTCTACAGCCACCCGCATACCGCTAAGGGACCTGCCGGCGAGGCGAATCAGGAAGTTAATGTAGTCCTCCACCAGCCCTTCACCCGGCACGACTCGCCCAATGGCATGCCCCGTAGGGTAATCGCCCCCGTCGGGGTTCTGGACGATGAAGGCGGAGAACAGCTCTTCGGTCTCGTCGGGCACCTTTGTGCCGTCAGGGCCGAACACTTTGAGCCCATTGTACTCGGATGGATTGTGAGATGCGGATATCATGACGCCGCCTCCCAGGCCGGCGTGCTTTACGATATATGACAGCCCGGGAGTCGTCACCACTCCAAGCCTTAGGGCGTTCCGTCCAGATGAGGTCAGTCCGGCCACCAGAGCCGCCTCAAGCATGTCTCCTGACGCCCGGGTATCCTTCCCGATGGCGATGTCTTTTCCCGGAGTGAGGTGCAACCCGATCGCGCGGCCCAAACCTAACGCGGTCTTCCAGCTCAACTCAGTGTTAGCCACTCCACGAATTCCGTCGGTGCCAAAAAGGTTCATCTCATGACTCCTTCAAGAGGTTATCTCTTCTCCAGTACCAGAGACACATGGCTCGGTGTGACTTCCACAAGCTCGGCTTGGGACGGGAAAGTCGGGGCCACCACCGGATTGTGCGTGCCTTCTTGAAGGCCCTCGGCATCAACATACGCCTCAATATCCGCTTCCTTTATGCCCTCCATCAGGTCGCTCCGGCCACGCAAGACAACCTTTACGGTAACGGGGTTGATGTCCCACTTGAGTTGTACTCCGACGTTTCGCGGCTGGACCGGGATCTCGAAGGTCTTCTCGACAATGTCCTCTACGATTTCCACTCTCACACTAACTTGAGTAGCGCCGTCATACATCACGTTGGGGGGAATCTGAAGGGCTACGGTCTGGGTGAAAGTCGCGTCTCGACCCGAAACATCGACGGACTTGGCCAGCGCTATGCTATCTATTTGCGATGCGACACTAGAAGCGGCTCTGAACTTTACGCTGCTTGGAGTAACGGTCACCCTCTCGATACGATACCCGTTCTTCGGGTTCCCCACGACGGTATGCTTAACCGGCACCGTCTTCGACGGCGGACGGGCGGTGAGTGGCACTGTTACATCTACAGTAGGAGGATCCAGTTGGACGCCAACTACGTCTGCCCCCTGAGCATCCTTAGGAGACAGAGTCACAGACGCGCTGACGGGCGAAGCGGCCCCACTGATGTCTACCTCTCCGGCCACATATTGGACCTTGTCCACAAACCTCTTGGCGCCCGTCACCTTAACAGTAGTCTGGGCGACCTGGGGCTGGTCGTGCTCATACTCGTCGTTGGGCGTTCCCCGGGCCACCACCCCGACCTGGACGTCTCTTGAGTGAAGAGTATCTAGGTCCACGGTCACGTGCTTGGGGTTAACGTCCAATACACTTAGGTTCGGAAACGGAGGATCAAATTCAATCGGAACGAGAGACACCCCGTCCGGTGCGTTGGCCAGGTCAGGTTCGATCTTGATCTGACCCTCGCTGAGGCGATTTAGGGAGTGATCACGGCCCTCTACAGTAACGGCTACTTTGGCCGGCGCGGAACTAACGACAACTTTGCCGGCGGGAGCCGTCATGACCAGTTCGAAGTTCATCACTCTCGTTTGCACGAGATCCTTCTCGCCCATCGCGTTGTACCAAACGATGGCGGCGAGCACGACCGCTGCCCACTTGACCAGCACGTCCTTGTCCAAGATTCTCTCGATCATCTGATTGACCCCCGGTTGAGGATGTTGGGTATAGACAAGTGGGTCTCCAACAACCCCATGATCTTCTCCTTTAAAGTCTTTTGGTCAAGCCCTCTGAACAGGCGCCCTCCCACAGCCAGGGACACCGTTCCTGTCTCTTCGGAGACGACAACCGATATGGCGTCCGAGACCTGAGTGACCCCCAAGGCCGCTCTGTGCCTGGATCCCAGTTCAGCGGCCACAGATTCCTCGGTGGAAGGCAAAAAGCATGCGGCCGCGGCTATGCGCTCGCCCTTGATGATCACCGCTCCATCGTGTAATGGACTGTTCTTGACGAATATGTTCTGAAGAAGCGCTGAAGTGACTACAGAATCAAGCGGTTGCGCATCCTCGACGTACTCCTTAAGACCTGCCTCTCGTGTTATGACAATGAGCGCTCCCGTGCGGGAAGCCGACAGAGCCCCCGCCGCGTCCACTATCTCGTCGACAATTCGCTCTGAAGTCATGCTGCCTCCCCCGAGTACCGAACGGGCAAAAAGGCTGCCCCGGCCCATTTGCTCGAGCGCCCGCCTAAGTTCCGGCTGAAAGACGATGGGAAGCGCCACCCACAAAGAGTCTCGGACCTTCTCCAAGAGGTAATTCAAGGTGAACAACCTCATGACCTCAGTGACGGTCACTAGGATGAACAGCACGGCTATGCCCTTCATTAGCTGCACGGCGCGTGTGCCCCTGATAAGCACGAAGACGCGGTAAAACAGATATGCGACTATCGCGATATCCACTACCGATAGCAGCTTATCCTGCCACGTCAGGTACTGAAGTTCGGCGAAAGACAACTGCTTACCACGTCCTTTCTTACACCTATAGAATACCATTCGCTTGCCCTGCCTGGAAACCTGCAAGAGCTCAAGCCGCGAGTCTTCCTCTACTTGGAAGCGGGTAGAATAGCGTAAAGGACGTTGGTCCTTGTGCGTTGAACATCTTCAATACCTGCATTCTTATTGCGTTGGGGGGATTCAAGATGACAGTGTACTTTGACAAGAAAGGCCGGGGCTGCACCGAAGAGACCGCGAAACTAGCTCTTCAAAGGGGCGTCGAACTGGGCATCGAACACTTCGTGGTAGCGTCCAATACAGGCTTCACCGCGCGTCACTTCGTGGGGAAAGCCCCCAGACTGGTGTGCGTCACACACCACATAGGGTTTAGGGAACCCGGAGGCGACGAGATGAGCCGGGAAACCCGCCAAGAACTCAAAGACCAGGGCGTGGAGTTGCTCACAACTACGCACCTTATGGGCGGGATTGAGCGGGCGGTAACAAGCCAGTTCGGAGGGCTTTATCCCGGTTACCTAATAGCGAATGCGCTTAGGATGTTCTCACAGGGAGTAAAAGTCGGAGTCGAAATATCGGTCATGGCTTTGGACTCAGGCCTAATTCCCTACGGACAGCCCGTGATAGCGGTGGGAGGTTCAGGCGGAGGCGCCGACTCAGCCATAGTGATCCTCCCGTCCCACGCCAAGACCTTCTTTGAGACGGAGATACTGGAACTCATCTGCAAGCCCAGAAGTCCTAAGGGGTAGAGTAAGCAAGTGACCATTAACACAGTGAAGGATAGGTGGATTCCTTGAGTGAAGGCTTACTTGATCTCGCCAAGTTAGCGGGCTTCCCCGTCGTCATGGACGATGAGGGCCGGCTTACGTTCGGTGATGGGGCCGTAAAGGTGGAACCGGATGTCCGGCGGTTGGAAGACGCATCCCAAGTGCTCTTATATCCGGATGAGGAAGGGCCGGAGGTCTTGTACTGGATGTACAGAGGCGCAGGGCTTGTGAAGGACCAGAAGACCATCAACGACTCGTCACTTCGTTTCGACCTGACCGTCCTGTCGCCCGGGACAATTGGCTCTGAGTACGTGAAAACCGTCGGGCACTATCATCCCAAGGTTCCCGGACAGCCCTGGACCTATCCCGAGGTGTACCAAGTGCTTCACGGGAAGGCTCACTTCCTGCTGCAGCGCGGAGGGGACGTCACAGGCCAAGTGGAAGATTTCGTGGTCGCCGAGTTTGAAGCCGGCGATATTCTCGTGATTCCACCCTTTTACGGACACGTTACGGTCAACCCGACCGACGGATTTATGGTTATGGCGAACTGGATATGCAAGGACTTCAGTTCCTCGTATGAGCCCATCAGGCTGCGAAAAGGTGTGGCTTACTACGATGTCGAATACAAAGGACAGAGCATATTCATGCCCAACGAAAGCTACGAGTCCCATCCGAAGCCGAGACTCTTGAAGCCTTCGGACTATCCGGCACTGGGACTCGCCCGCGGCCAGAGCATGTACAGAGCTTGGCAGTCAGGAGCGGACCTAAGATTCCTGGTTAAGCCTTCCCTTCAGGAAGAGCTTTGGCGGGAAATGGGCCTGTCTCCGGGCGGATTCTAGGCCGAAGTAACGTTTCGGGTAGGGAAGGCGGGGAAAGCCGGTGGCTCAAAACGAAGTCCGGTCGGACAAGCAAGGTCAGAACGGACGCAATGTAGTGATCGTCACCGGCCTTTCGGGTGCCGGTAAGTCACAAGCGCTAAGGACCTTGGAAGACCTAGGTTACTTTTGCGTCGATAATCTCCCGCCTTCCCTCATACCAACCTTCATTGACCTGTACAGCAAAGCGCGGGAAGATGCCATGCGCATCGCTATGGTGGTGGATATCCGCGGAGGGGAGTTCTTTTCTGACCTATGGGAAGCCCTGAGACGCCTCAGAGAAAAGGGCATCCGCCCAACAGTCCTCTTTCTTGAAGCAGAGGATGACATCCTGGTAAGGCGCTTCAAGGAGACCAGGCGGAGACATCCCTTGTCACCTCAAGGAAGTATCCTCGAGGGGCTTAGGGACGAACGGTCCACACTTGCAGACGTGAAAGCGGCTGCCAACATAATAGTAGACACCTCGGACTTGTCGCCGTCGGAGTTTCGAAAGCAACTCATGGAAGTATTCTCCCGCGGAGTTAAAGACCAGAAGATGCTCATAACCGTAGTGACGTTTGGGTTCAAGCATGGGCTTCCTCTAGATGCCGACCTAGTATTCGACGTCCGGTTTCTCCCAAACCCGTTCTACATTGAAGAGCTTAAGCCACTGAGCGGGACCGACCCTCGTGTTGTGGATTACCTCTTCAACTCCTCGGTCACAACCGGCTTTTTCACGCACCTTAAGAGATTCATCGACTTTCTGTTACCGAAATATGTTGATGAGGGCAAGACTCATCTCAACATAGCGTTAGGATGCACCGGCGGCAGGCACCGCTCGGTAGCCCTCGGAGAAGCCCTTAAGACTCATCTGGAGTCAAGGGAACATACAGTAGTTGTTGAGCATAGAGATATCGACCGTGGCGAATCCGGAGGCATAGACAAGTGAACGACCACGCGGGACCCAAGATCGTAGCCATAGGCGGAGGAACCGGACTTGCGAGCGTACTTCGGGGCCTCAAGTACCATCAGTGTGATCTTACCGCCATAGTTACCGTAGCCGACGACGGCGGCAGTTCAGGCCGCCTGCGTAGGGATATGGGGATCCTACCGCCCGGCGATATCCGAAACTGCATCCTTGCCTTGGCCCACGCTGAACCGGACATGACGTCCCTTTTCAACCACAGGTTTCAGAAAGGCGGGCTAAAGGGACACAACTTCGGCAACTTGTTCTTGGCCGCCATGACGGAAATGACCGGCGACTTCCAGGTCGCCGTGAAAGCGCTGTCAAGCGTACTGGCGGTAAGGGGCCGGGTGTTGCCGGCCACGCTGTGTGACGTAACCTTGGCTGCCGAGATGGAAGACGGCTCCATGGTTCATGGGGAATACAACATCCCGGAAGCGAGAAAGCGCATCGCGAAGCTGCACCTGGAACCGGATAGCCCCATCGCTCTAGACGAGGCTGTGCTAGAGATTGAGACGGCGGACGGCATCGTCTTGGGTCCCGGCAGTCTGTACACGTCCGTCATCCCCAACCTGCTCGTGCCGGGTATTAGGCGCGCCATCAGAACTTCGTCCGCCCGCAAGCTGTACATCTGCAACATCATGACTCAACCGGGAGAAACTGATGGTTACTCCGCGTACGACCACGTGAAGACCATCGAAGACCACGCGGGTCGCCTATTTACGCATGTCCTGGTAAACACCGCGACGGCTCCGGAAGAAATCACAGAAAGATACCGGGTCGAAGGGAGGTTCCAGGTCAAGGCAGATGTCAATGCGCTGACGGCTAACGGGTACACTCCCATCTGCGGGGATTATCTTACCAGAGGGGATCTAGCCAGGCATGAGTCGTTCAGGCTGGCCGGGTCTCTCATCGAGTTCTTTTCCGGAGGTCCCGCCACAGTCAGACGCAACTTCGCCATGACCGATTAGTTTAGTGGATAGAGATACCTTTTCCAGGTCCGTTAAAGAAGAGCTGGCAAGAGTGGAAGTAAAGGGACGATCGCCTGCGTATTGGGAGGCCGCCGCTTTACGAAAATTGCTGTCATCGGCACGCAACTCATCGGGAGAACCGGTCATCTCCGCCGACCCCTACTTGATGCGCCGCGTCTATTACCTGATCAAACAGGGGTCCGGCCTAAGCCCTACCTATCACCCCAAGCCAAGGACGAAAAATAGCCGCGGTCCAAGGGGCAAGGTGATAGCCCACGCCATTACGCCCTTTACCGAGAATCTGGCAGTCGGGCTCCTAAGCCGCAACACCACATGCCGTCGGGCGTTTCTACGGGGCTCTTTTCTAGCCCGGGGGTCGATCTCGTCGCCCGCCCGAAGTCACCACATGGAGCTAGCCCTACCCGGCAGAAAAGACGCTCTCCTGCTGCAATCGCTTTTGCGCAGAGAGAACCTCAAAGCCGGCCTCGTGCAGAGACGGGGTTCGTGGGTCGTCTATCTGAAAGACGCCGACGAGATATGCGAGCTGTTGAAACTGATGGGAGCGTCAAGCGCCGTTTTCGAGTACGAGAATATCCGCGCGAGAAAGTCCCTTAAGAATTCGGTGCAAAGGCTCGTGAACATGGACGACGCCAATGTTTCGCGGACCGTTGAAGCGGGGCTTAGGCAGTTAGCGGACATTCGGACCATAGATGAAGAAAAGGGTATATCTCATTTGCCCCGCGCCCTCAAGGAACTGGCGCGCTTGCGCATGGAGAACCCCGATGCAAGCATGGAGGAACTGGGCCTCATGATGTCGCCGCCCATCTCTAAGTCAGCTGTGAATCACCGTTTCCGCCGCCTATCCCGGATCGCCTCGGATCTACGCGGGGAGGCACAAAAGGCACGCCGCAGGTAAGACATTGACGGCGCGCCTTCTTCTATCCGGTCCCTACTCGACGACTATCTCCACATGTTCACCCGAGTCCTCATCGGTAACGTCCACAATCTTGCCTCGGAGTCCGTACCTGATGGCGTGCCTGAGTTCCTCCATATCGATGCCCATTCCGTTAAGGTCGGCTCCGCCCAGTGAAGCCACCTTGGTTCCCGTCCGTAGAGCCCAGTCGACTAGCCCCATCGGCAGAGTCACGGAGACTTTGGACTTTCCCGTATTCAAGTCAAGCACCTTAATCTTCAACCACTTGGCCTTGGTCTCGGGTAATTGCGGCCCCTCGTCTGCCGGCACCTCCAGGGCTTCGATAACTTTGAGGGCCTCATCCACGGTCAACTTGCCTTCCTTAACCATATTGAGGACCCTGATCTTCTCCTCGTCCAACTGCCGGAGCCTCCTTTACAGTGAAACGGTTACCCTGCCCATGGCGCTTGCGCCCTTGAACGTCGCCTTGGCGGCGGCTGTCTCGAAGCCCTTGCTTCTCGCCAAGTAGCGCTTGGAACCCCTTCTCTGCCTGGTCTCATCGATCAAGACCTCTTGGTCCTCCAAGCCCGATACATCAACACGGCCCATTGTCGTTGACACGTCAACCTGGTACGCCACGTGGGGCTCCTTCTTGAGGGTTGCCTCTATCCGCCCGTTGGCGGTGTCCAGAACCCAGTCGCCTACGCCGCTCAAGTTGGCGACTATCCTTCCGTTGGCCGTGCTTCCGCGCAGTTTGGCCACTCTGCCGTCATACTCGATCCGGCCGTTAGCCGTCTTTACCTCTGAATCGTCGAAGTTGCACTTCTCTACCTCGATGCGGCCGTTGGCCGTCCATGCCCTAAGTTCAGGGCCTTCTATCCGGTCGATAGTAAGCCTGCCGTTGGTCGAATCGAGCCTGACAGAGGCCTTCCTTCCCGTGGGAATAGTCAAATTGAACCCTATTGACATCGGATTCCAGCTGGCGGAAGCGTCCTTCGTAACCGCCTTCAGAATGTTCCCGTCCTGGGTGAACTCGTACTTGTCCTTCAGCAGACGCTCTGCCTCTTCTTGGGATGCGGCGGCGACCTTCTTCTTGACATCTAGTGTGAAGCCCGTTTGATCCGCGCTCTGCAAGGTTATGTGACCATTGCCGGTGATGAGGGTAATGTCAAGGACTCCATCGGCAGGCAACTCGCCTGTAATCGTATCGTGCAGTTCTTGCTGAGGGCCACCGTAAGAGCCGCCGGTAAACATCCCTGCGATGAGTCTGCCTATGTTCGCGCCGCTTTCCCCCAAGACCCTGCCGATCCGCTCCCCTTCTCTTCCCGCGATCTCGCCGAAGCCCTCCATCTTCTTAGAGACAGAGTCGGCGATCTCTTCGGCGTCGGATACCGCTTTCTCCGCACTAAGCCGGGCCGACTCGATAGTGTCCTGGACGCTGGCTCTAATGCTCTCTCTCAGCTTAGGCGCCGTCGGGCCTTGTGCGAAACCCGGGGATCCCGACCCTGCGGGACCTACCTGGCCTGCTCTCCCGGAAGCTAACGAAGTTTTGGGGATCTCCGGGACTCCCATCACCGCCCTCAAGAGTTCCGCACCTTGCTCGGGCGAAATCTTGCCCTCCGCCACCATCTGCAGGATCAAAGCCTTTTCTTCTCTAGACATTTCTTGCTCCTCCTCAAGATCCGCCTTGTTTTCGGCCTTTTATCCCCGGCCCAGGCAGTCTTCATGGCCAAACACCGCTCGTCTACTTCGAGGTCAGATTCCTAAGAAGTCTGGCAGCCTCTGTCGGACTCAACTCGCCCCGGCCCAGCTTGTCAATGATGCTCTTCCTTTCTTTGGCTACGGAAGTTTCATCGGCGACATCGCCCTGCTCGGGGGATACTGAATAGCCCAAAGCCCTGATTAGGTTCTCAAGTCTGCCGCGAACAGTCGGATACGAGATGCCCAGTTCCTTCTCAACTTCCCGGATATTGCCCCGGTTCTTGATAAATACTTCCGCGAAAGCCCTTTGTTCCGGCGGAAGCTTACAGAACTTGCACAACTCGAACTGCCCGGAGATCTTGATATTGCAGGTAGGACATTGAAGCTCGCTCACCAAGAGCGGTTCGTTGCACACGGGACACTTGCCGACTACTTCGTTAGGCATTTCTCTCACCTTCCACAGACAATATACGTCGCTGAGTCAACAAAGTCAACCATGACCTTAAAGAATTTAATATCGAGTTTGAGCGGGTTCACCGGTGACTCAAAGATGGATATTTAGGTGTTCGCGGATCGTCTCCGCCAGTTTCTTTCCTATCCCTTTAACCTTAGCTACTTCCTCTAGAGGCGCTTGCCTGAGCGACTCAAGGTCCGGATACACTCGAAAGAGCTCTTTAGCTTTGGCGGGTCCTATGCCGGGGATGTCCGATACTGCCGAGTGCAGAGCTCTCTCTCCCCTTAACTTGCGGTGATACGTAATGGCAAAACGGTGGGCTTCGTCCCGTAGCCTCATAACCAAATAGAGGGCCCCCGAATCCCTGGGCAAGACTATTGGGTCAGACCGGTCGGGCAAGAACAATTCCTCGTTCTTCTTGGCTAGTCCTACAAGGGGTACTTCCAGCTTGAGCTCATCCAGAACTTCTTTCGCGGCACTGACCTGCCCTTTCCCTCCGTCGACCATGATGAGGTCGGGAAACACCGAGAACTTGCCGCCTTTGCCCGTAACGGCCGCTTCCTCCCGCTCCTTGAGCCCTTTCTTGAACCTTCGCCAGAGCACTTCCTGCATCATAGCGAAGTCGTCGGACTTCCCCTGTATCTTCATTTTGAAGCGCCTGTAAGAGCTCTTGTCCGGTCGACCGTCCGATAGAACAACCATGGATGCCACGGTTTCCTGCCCCGACAGGTTCGATATGTCGTAGCCTTCGATGCGCCTGGGAAGCGCCTGCATCCCCAGGGCTTTAGAAAGGCTCTTCATGGCGGACTCGTTTTCTTCCATTTCCCGTTCTTGTTTGGGCAGCTGCTCGGCCATCATGGTCCTGGCGTTGTCGGCGGCCATCACTATCAGGTCTTTCAGCCTGCCCCTCAAAGGCACCTTAATCCTCACGGCGCCGGAGCCGGAGTCGCTTTCCGTACTTCGCCCCCTCAAAATTCGACGATCTCTTCTCGAGATGGTATCTCGATCGGAATGAGGATTTCCGGCGGGATAAGGGAAACGCGGGAATAGTATTGGGCGATGAAAGCCTCTAACACGTCGTGGTCCTCTTCTGCGGAGGTACCTGACAGGATGAACCCGTCTTTGCCCATGAGTTTGCCTTCACGCACTTGGAGAAGAGCGACAAATGACATTTCCTTGGATCTCTCCAGACCCAGGACGTCCCTGTCCTTCATGTCAGGGGAAACGATCCTTTGCTTTTCAGTGATGTCGTCAAGCGAGCTGATTTGATCCCTGATTCTGGCCGCGCTTTCGAACTCAAGTCTCTCGGCGTGCTAGGTCATTCTCTTGACCAGGCTCTCGCGCAAATGATTGTGGCGCCCCTCGAGGAACCGGAGCACCTCCTGAATGGTGTCATTGTAGGCCCCCTCATCCAGCTCGCCGGTGCAGGGACCAAGGCATCGGCCCAAGTGGAAATCGAGGCACGGCCTGGAGGTTTGGGCCAGAGCTCGATCGGAACAGGTCCGGTACGGGAAAAGCCGTCTCAATACAGCGAGAGTCTCCCGTACGGAACCGGCCCTGGTGAACGGTCCAAAGTACCTGGCCCCGTCTTTCTGCGTCCTGCGAGCGAAGGTAACCCTGGGCCATTTCTCGTCTAGCCCGACCCTGATGTAAGGGTACTGCTTGTCGTCCTTCAGGAGGATGTTGTACTTGGGCTTGTGCTTCTTAATGAGCGTAATCTCGAGGATCAAGGCTTCGACTTCCGACTCGACGGTGATCGTCATGAGGCCGGCAGCCTTTTCCATGAGGGCCTCGGTTTTGGGGGACAGACTCGCCGAAAAGTAGGACCTGAGCCGCTTGCGCAAGTTCTTGGCCTTGCCCACGTACAGCACTTCGCCGACCGGCCCCATAAAGGCGTAGACGCCGGGAGATTCGGTTATATCTTTGGACTTCTCATCCAAATCATAGCGGTTCCCCCGGAATCCGTGCCATGCTTTTCCCTCGATCTGGTGGGGCGGTTTCAACGGTTACATTCCTCCAGACGCCCTACCAACCTGCGCGGTCTTGGTCACCGCAGCGTTTCTGAACATTTCCTTGAGAAAACGGCCCGTGTGGGAATCTTCCACTTGAGCTACTTCCTCCGGAGTGCCGGTGGCGACAACCCGACCGCCCTCCTCGCCGCCTTCTGGCCCGAGGTCAATGATGTGGTCGGCACACTTTATCACATCGGGGTTATGCTCTATAACCACAACCGTGCTGCCGGCGTCAACCAGTCGTTGGAGCACCTCCAGAAGTCTTCTGGTATCCTCGAAGTGCAGTCCTGTGGTAGGTTCGTCGAGAATGTAAAGGGTCCTCTCGTTGCCTCTCCTAGAAAGCTCGGTCGCCAGTTTCACCCTTTGGGCTTCTCCCCCTGACAAAGTGGTCGCGGGCTGTCCCATACGGATATAACCGAGCCCGACGTCGGCGATGGTTTGAAGCCGCCTGTGTATTGCCGGGACATTTTCGAACAACTCCAGGGCCTCGCTGACCGTCATATCCAAGACATCGGCTATGTTTTTCCCGTGGTACCGGACCTCGAGGGTCTGGGTGTTATACCTCTTGCCGTGGCAGACCTCGCACGGAACGTAAACGTCCGGAAGGAACTGCATCTCGATACGGATGATCCCGTCCCCTCGGCAGGATTCGCAGCGGCCGCCTCTCACGTTGAAACTGAACCTTCCGGGCTTGTAGCCCCGTATCTTGGCGTCGTTGGTCAAGGCAAAGAGGTTTCTAATCTCTGTGAACACGCCCGTGTATGTGGCCGGATTTGACCTCGGGGTCCTTCCAATGGGTGATTGGTCTATGTTGATTACCTTATCGAGGAAATCGATGCCTAAGATACTGTCGTGCTTTCCGGCTTTCGCCCTCGCACCGTGGAGTGTCGAGGCCAACTTGCGATACAGCACGTCGTTGACCAAAGTACTCTTGCCCGAACCCGACACTCCCGTCACGCAGGTGAAGACTCCTACCGGGATCCGCACGTCTATGCCCTTCAAGTTGTGCTCCCTTACGCCCGTCAACTCTA
This sequence comes from Bacillota bacterium, assembly GCA_040766225.1. Classification (GTDB taxonomy): domain Bacteria; phylum Bacillota; class Sulfobacillia; order Fermentithermobacillales; family Fermentithermobacillaceae; genus DULO01. The sequence goes on from JAXGQX010000017.1 coordinate 34,115, forward strand.
TCCACCGGTCGCCGGTGGGTCTCCTTTCGGGTATCTCTATCCGCCTCTTGCCCGAAAGGTACTGCCCGGTTATGGACTCAGGGTTTTTGAGAACGTCGGTTACGGTTCCTGAAGCGACGATGGTGCCTCCGTGCTCTCCGGCTCCGGGGCCTACGTCGATAACGTGATCGGCGTTCAGTATAGTCTCTTCATCATGCTCGACCACAATGAGTGTGTTGCCGATGTCCCTAAGGTGCATGATAGTGTCCAGAAGGCGGCGGTTGTCTCTGGGATGCAACCCTACGCTGGGTTCGTCGAGCACGTACAGAACTCCGACTAACCCGGAACCGATTTGGGTTGCCAGCCTGATGCGCTGGGACTCGCCTCCCGCCAAAGTACCCGCGTGTCTCGTCAAGGTAAGGTACCCCAGACCCACGTTCATGAGGAACTGCAGGCGGGACCGGATCTGTTTCAGTACCTGGTTGGCGATGTGACTCTCCTGCGGGCTCAGTTCCAGTTGCTCAACGAACTCGAGAATCGCTTTCACCGAGGTGTTCGTCAACTCGAAGATGCTCTTGCCGCCTACCGTGACTGCCAGGGCCTCCTTCTTCAGTCTGGCTCCGTGGCACGTGGGGCAGGGCTTGGCTGCCATGAACTCTTCGATGTACTGCCGGGCGGCTTCGCTTCCGGACTCCTTGTACCGCCGTTCAAGATTTCGAACTACACCCTCGAAAATGATTTGACGGTCGCTGTAGCGACCATATTGGCTCTCGTAATGGAAAGGCACTCTCTCTCCCGGAGCCCCGTAGAGAATAAGGTCGATCTGCTCGGGGCTCAGGCTGTCCACCGGAACATCCGTCGGGATGTTGAAGTGCTTGGCCACCGCTTCTAGGAGCTGGTAGTAGTACCCGTCCGGAGCGCCGTTCCATGCCGCGATGGCTCCGTCTGATATGGACTTGCGGGGGTCGGGTATGATGAGTTCCGGTTCAAACTCCATGTTGACCCCCAAGCCGTTGCAGTCCGGACAAGCTCCGAATGGGTTATTGAAGGAAAAGAGCCTGGGTTCCAGCTCGGGCAAGCTCACGCCGCAATCCGGACATGCCAGGGATTGGCTGAACACCAAGTCGCCTGAACCCTGAACCTCCACTACCAAGAGGTCCCCTGACAGTAGCAGAGCTGACTCGATCGAGTCCACCAAGCGGCTCCTTATGTCCGGCTTCAGGATCAGGCGATCTACCACTGCTTCTACGGTGTGCTTCCTCTGCTTTGCCAGTCGCCTGCCGATGAAGTCGGTAACCTCTCCAACTACCCCGTCAACGCGAACCCTGATGTAACCGGCCCGTCGTATCTCCTCAAACACTTTCTCATGCTCGCCTTTTCGTCCGCGTACCACGGGGGCCAAAATTGAGAAGCGTGTGCCCTCCGGAAGGCTCTCGATTTGGTCGGCTATTTGATCCACAGTCTGCTTCGTGATGGGCTTGCCGCAGACAGGGCAATGGGGATGTCCTACCCTCGCGTACAGTAACCTAAGGTAATCGTATATCTCAGTTACCGTCCCGACCGTAGAGCGGGGATTCCTGGCGCCCGACTTCTGGTCAATGGAAATCGCCGGCGACAGCCCCTCGATGTAGTCAACGTCGGGTTTTTCCATGAGCCCTAAGAACTGACGAGCGTAAGCGGAAAGGGACTCCACGTACCTGCGTTGCCCTTCGGCGTAGATCGTATCGAACGCCAAGGAGCTCTTCCCAGAACCCGATAGCCCCGTTATGACCGTAAGCTTGTCCCTCGGTATCTCAACGTCAACGCCCTTAAGGTTGTGTTGACGGGCTCCTCTTATCACTATCTTATCTCTTAGCATTGTCTCTACCTCGCGGGGCAATACCGCCCAATTTCCCTTCCAACTCGAATATCATGTCCCTAAGCAAGGCTGCCCTCTCAAACTCCAGGTCTCTTGACGCCTGTTTCATCTCTTTCTTCATCTTGGCCACCAGTTCGGGGATGGCGCGCTTCGGGACTTGGCTGATATCCACGTCCTTCCAGTAGTACTCAGTCTGGGACTGGACCGGCCGCTGAGACTGGATGATGTCTCTGACCGCTTTCTCGACCGTGGCCGGGGTTATGCCGTGGACTCGATTGTGCTCTTCCTGTTTTCTCCGCCGGCGTTCGGTCTCGTCAATGGCGGCCTGCATCGAGCCTGTAATCCTGTCGGCGTACATTATGACTTGACCGTTTAGGTTTCTGGCTGCTCGCCCGATGGTCTGAATCAAGGACGTCTGCGAGCGTAGGTACCCCTCTTTATCCGCATCTAGTATGCACACGAGAGATACCTCGGGAAGGTCAAGCCCCTCACGCAGCAGATTGATGCCCACCAACACGTCGAACGCGGCCAATCGCAAGTCCCTTATAATCTCCATCCGTTCCAAGGTCTCGACATCCGCATGCATATACCGAACCCGAATACCGACATCTCGCAGGTAATCGGTAAGGTCCTCGGCCATCCGCTTGGTAAGCGTTGTGACCAGGACACGCTCCTTGCGGGCAGTGCGGATCCTAATCTCCTTTACCAGGTCATCAATCTGCCCGGCGGTCGGCCTGACCTCGACCTTTGGATCAACTAAGCCGGTCGGCCTCACGACCTGTTCCACGACCATAGACGCGCGGGATAGCTCATACTGCGCGGGTGTGGCCGAAACGTATATCACCTGCCCCACCCGCTCTTCGAACTCCTCAAAGGTAAGCGGCCGGTTGTCGTAAGCCGAGGGTAACCGGAACCCGTAATCCACAAGCGAGTCTTTCCTAGACCTATCCCCCATGTGCATACCCCTGATCTGGGGGATGGTCACGTGGGACTCGTCGATTATCACCAGAAAGTCCTTAGGGAAGAAGTCCAGCAAGGTATAGGGCGGCTGCCCCGGATTCCGGCCAGTCAGGTGCCTCGAGTAGTTCTCGATGCCCGAGCAGTACCCCACCTCGCGCAGCATGTCCAAATCTTGCCTAGTTCTTTGCTCAAGCCTGTAAGCCTCAAGGATCTTGCCGGCATCACGCAGGTCCTTGAGCCGCACCTCTAGTTCGGCTTCGATGGAAGCGACGGCTCGTGTTGTCTTCTCGTCTGTGGTGACGAAGTGCCTGGCGGGAAAGACAGCCACGTGGTCCATAATCGAGACCGCCTGTCCTGTCAAAACGTCAAACTCGGTGAGCCTCTCAACCTCATCACCGAACAGTTCAACTCGAATTGCCTTATCAGTGGAGCCAGCCGGGAATATTTCTACAATGTCGCCCCTCACCCGAAAAGAACCCCGCTGGAAGTCCATGTCGTTTCTCACATACTGGATATCCACGAGACGCCTAAGGATCTGTTGTCGGTCTCTCCGCATTCCGGGGCGTAGAGACAAGACAAGGTCCCGGTAGTCTTCGGGAGAGCCGAGACCGTAGATGCAGGAAACAGACGCTACGACCAGAACGTCGCGACGTTCAAACAGAGCCGTAGTGGCCGAGTGGCGAAGTTTGTCTATCTCGTCGTTGATAGTGGAGTCTTTTTCAATGTGGGTATCGGTCTGGGGCACGTAGGCCTCAGGCTGGAAGTAGTCGTAGTAACTAACGAAGTACTCGACCGCGTTGTCCGGAAAAAGGTCTTGAATTCGCTTGCCAGCTGTGCGGCCAGGGTCTTGTTGTGGGACACCACCAACGCGGGACGATTCAGCTTCTGGATGACGTTGGCGATGGTAAACGTCTTCCCCGAGCCGGTAACCTCTAGAAGCACTTGATGCTTCGCTCCTTTGTTGAGGCCCTCAACCAGGGCGTCTATGGCTTGGGGTTGGTCTCCGCTGGGGACGTAGTCAGAGACAATCTTGAAGTCTGGCACATGCATTCCTCCGCCCGTCCATTATACACTCGGAGGGCGAAAAAGCAAATAAATGTTCTATATCCGCATTGCCCCCTAACCGCCCTAAGTCAGCTCCATATACCGGCGCAACAGGCCCTTCAACAGGTTACCTAGCGGTCCGGCCGATCCTGTGCTGGCCATAGGTTGATCGCCCAATTGCGGCACCGTGATCACGCCGATCGGCTCATTCTCTCTCGGGATAACGACTTCCCTCATGGTCCTTCGGGCATAGTCACGGATCACCAACTGCGCCGGACCCGGTTCCCTCAAGACAAGCTGAAGGTCTTCCCTCGTTCGAACGGGCGACCCCCTGACCGACACGATTACGTCGCCGCTCTTTAAGCGCGCTCTCTGGGAAGGCGAACCTTCTATCACATCTAGGACCATGACTCCGTCGGCCGCCGCCCTATAGTGAGGAGGAGCGGCCATCTCCTCTCTCGCTCCGACCCTAATCACAACTTCATGGGCAATGGGCGCGAACAAGGCCGCAACCCACGTAAAGCCGGACCAACGGGACGCGGCCATGGAGAACAGAAGCAGAATGAAGCTGAAAAGGGCGAGGGCCCGTGAGGTGCTTTTGGCCTTTTCCGGCGGCGACTTGGCTAGACTGAGGTTCCCGTAACCCAAAGCCGCGACTAAGGGGACCATCGCGAAAACCGGTACTCCCACTCCCGGAGCTTCAGCCGCGGTAATGAGCGGCCACCAATCAGGGAGGTGAATGAGGCCTTCCATCCCCGTCAGATCCGGGACCTTCACGACGGTAAGAACGATGAGCGGGATGGGCCAAAAGCGCTGGAGGCTGAACCCACCCAAGACTCCGCTCTCGCCGTCGGCCAGATACAGCGGAGTGGCGCAGGTGCTGCCGCTCAACCGGATTAGCAAAGACTCGGCCGCATGCAGGCAAGCCACCAGGGCCATCATGGCCGCGACGTTAACCTCGGGCCAACCGAACACCAGGTAGCTGAGGCTGACTAAAGCACCCGAGTAAGAGAAACAAAGGAATCTCGGGCTAAACAAGAAGAGGACCAACGCTATAGGAAGAAGGTAGCCCAATCCGGCATCGTTTACCGAAACTCCCACCAATACCAGCAAGATGCTTGCCAGGAGTCCGCCGAACAGCCCGTACGCGATAGATACGGCCGTTTGGTAAACCGCCTTGTTCTTGGCCTTACCGTATACTCTCTCTTCAATCGACTGGACCTTGCCATATTGAGCTGCCACCAGCCCCAGCACGACTAAATACAGGACGTCAACCACCGGGTTTAGGAAGATGCCCGGGTAAGACTTGACCACGCTCAAAAGGAGCTCCCCTAGTGGGCCCATTACCAAGCTCCTCTCATCACGATGGATTGCGAAGCGCGTCTCTTGCCAACTCTGTCGCTTTGGCTAATTGAGCTTCGTCTCCTTCTACGAAAACATCGGGCTCAAGTCCCTCCCCGTTAATGGCGCGGCCATTTGGGGTCAAATACTCGGAGACCGTTACCTTTACCACCGATCCGTCTTCCAGAGTGTAGGCCCCCTGGACCAATCCCTTTCCGAAGGTGGTGGTCCCAACGAGGAGCCCGACCTGTCTATCTTGTATGGCGCCGGCCAGAATCTCGGATGCGCTGGCGCTGCCTCCATTGACTAAGACAACCAAGGGCATCTCCAACCCCTTCCCGCTGGTGTAACTGACTTGCTCGGGGGTGGACTTATACCTCTGGCTGACGACTTTGCCTTTTGGGATGAAGAGCTCTGCTATGGCCAGACACTCGTTTACGTAACCTCCGCCATTATACCTGAGATCAAGGACGATGGCCTTCGCGCCCTGAGTCTTCAAGTAAGAGAGCGCTTCCGCTGTTTCCTTGGATGAATGCTCATTGAAGCTCAGCAACTGTATCAAACCGATTTCACCGTCAAGCATCTGACTCTCTACCGCCGGGATCGAGATGGGCTTGCGCGTAACCGGGACGTCGAAGGTATCTTGGTCCCTAAGAATGGTGAGCACGACCTCTGTATCAGCCGGACCCCGTATCATCCCCGCCGCTTCGTCGCTACTCCGGATCGTCTTCCCGTCCACTCTTAGTATCACGTCGCCCTCTTGCAGGCCGGCTTCCTCTGCGGGAGTCCCTTTCATCGGGCGAGCGATCTTCACTTGTTCCTGTCGAATGTCGATGGTGATGCCGATGCCTGAGTACTCACCGGATGTTCGTATCCGGAACTCCTCCCACTCCTCTTTGCTCATGTAGATGGAGTAGGGGTCGTCTAGCATGGAGACAACGCCGCGGGACGCTCCTTCGAGGAGCTCTTCGCGGTCAACCGGCTTATAAAAGACGCTGTCAAGCAGGTTCACGATCCCGTAGATCTTGGCGAGAGGCCCTGTTCTGTAGACTACGTATATGGTAAGCCCGCCCGCCAGCAGTGCGGCAACAAGGGAGCATAAAACGCAAAGCTTCAGCACTTTGGATTTGGCCATCATTGAGACGCATATCCCCTCCTGGGGCGCACAATTCGAATAGTCAGAAAGACTTATACCATGTATTCAGTCTAGCACATTCAAATGCGCGCTCCAACGGAACGGGTTAGGGCTTGCACCAGGCTAGAGGATTAGTAGTCTCTCCGTTGACACGGACTTCGAAGTGCAAGTGAGGTCCGGTTGACAGCCCTGTGGATCCCACGAGAGCGATTTTCTGGCCCCGGATCACTTGGTCACCCTTGGAGACCAAGAGCTTGTTGGCGTGTCCGTAGAGAGTCGAAACTCCGCCGCCGTGGTCGATGATGACGCAATTGCCGTATCCGCCGTTGCTGCCCGACAGGATGACCACGCCCGATTCGGCCGCCAAAATGGGGGAGTTGGTGTTGGCCGCATAGTCGATACCTGAGTGGAAGCGGTCATAACCCAGAATAGGGTGGTAGCGCCAACCGTAGTCCGAGCTGATCCAGCCACCGGAGGCAGGCCAGATCATTGAAAGATCTCTCGACCCCAAGTCTCTTTCTGCCTGAAGCTTCCTGATCTCTTCCTCAAGGGCCTTGGTCTGGGCTTCCATTTCGTCCAGGGAGCGTTCATACTGCTTCCTATCCGCCTGAACTTGGGCCAAGTACTTTTCCCTATCCTTGCTTCTTGAAGCGACTTCAAACTTCTTGTCTTCGAAGGCGCGCTTCTGCGCTTCCAAATCAGCCAAGTTCATCTCGAGACCGGCCTTCTTCTGCATGAGTTCGGCCCTGCCCGCGTTGTATTCCTCGATCAAGACTGTATCCCGCTGGGCGATTTCCTTGAGGTAGTGGATTCTGGAGAGGAAATCCGTGAGGCTTTGCGACTGGAGCAATACCTCCAGATAGGAAACGGTTCCGGCCTTATACATGCTGGTCAAGCGCGCTTCGAACGCTGCCTTTTGAGAGGCCAGTTGTTCTTCAATAGTTTGGATCGCCGCCGTGGTTTCCGCTATGTCTTTGCTCAAATAGGTCATGCGAGTGTTTATGTAGTTTAGTTCCTTATCCGCCAAAGCCATCTGCTGTTCCAGATACTCCAGTTCCTGCAGAACGGATTTCTCTGTCTTCTGCCTGGAGTTTATCAGCGCCTTATACTCATCGATTTCTTTCTGGAGGTCATTGAGTTCTCCGTACTTGTCGTTTAGCGCGTCGGCTGAAACCATAGGCGCCGATGTTAAGAACGCCGAAAGGATGACGAAGCAAATGGCCGCCGCAAGGATTCTGCTTATACTCCTCAATCGAGGTACCTCCTTGAACGAAGTGCCTAAACCCGCAGGTAGCGCCTAAGGGAGATGGTCGAGCCAAGGATGCCGACCACTACTCCGGTGGATAACATGACGACCAGCATGTCCAAGCCGGTCTCAAACGTAAGGCTCAGAATGGGAACGAAGGGAAGCAACGACTGAATCGTCGAAACCACCCATGAGTATAATCCGATGGCCAAAGAAGCCCCCAAGACGCCCCCTAAGACTCCAAGTACGATTCCGGTAAGGATGAACGGCCCCACAATGAATTCATCGGTGGCTCCAACCAACTTCATAATGGCGATTTCGTGCCGTTTCGCGTCTATGGTAAGCCTAATCGAGTTGCCGATGACCATGATCGCCACCAGACCCACCACCAGCATTCCGCCCAAAGATACGGCCTGGGACACCCGCCCTAACGAGGCTATCCTTTGAGCCGCTTCGGCCTGGTACTCTACGTCATCCACACCCTCCATCGCCTCTATCTGTTGAACCGCTTCGGATATCATGGCAGCTTCCAGCATATTCACACGGATGCTTGCAGGAAGGGGGTTGTCCTCCCCAAGACCCTCAAGAACCCCGGCGTTATCCTGAAACATTTCTTTCAGCTCTTCGAGAGCCTCTGCCTTACTGACGTACTTGATCTCGGAAATGCCGGGCATTGCCTTGATCGCCTCGTAGAGCTCCGCGGAAGCGCTGTCAGACAGGTCCCTGGCCAGGTAGACTTGAACTTCCATCTGTTGCTGGACTACCTGGAACATGAACGTGAGGTTCAAGTTGATTATGAACGCCACACCCAAGAGGAACAACGCCAAGGCGGTGGTCCCACACGACAGAAAAGAGGATAGCTTACTCCTCCAAATGCTCTTTCCGGTCTCTCCCAAAAGATAGCCGCCCAGGGACGTTCTCAACGGTCATATGCTCCTCTCCGGTCATCTCTGACCACCGAGCCGTTCTTGATCTCAATGACTCTCTTGCGCAAAGAGTCGACGATGTGCCGGGCATGGGTGGCTACCACAACAGTTGTTCCGTAGATGTTGGCGCGCTCAATGAGTCTGAATATCTCCAAGGATGTCTTGGGGTCGAGATTCCCGGTGGGCTCGTCAGCCAAGAGTATTTCGGGATTTCTGATTAGAGCTCTGGCGATAGCCACCCTCTGCTGCTCACCGCCGGATAGCTGATTGGGATAGGCGTCCTGCCGGCCCTTTAGGCCGACCATGGAAAGCGCTTGCGTGACTCTCTTGTTGGTATCCCGCCCCGCGGCACCCGTGACAACCAAGGCGAAAGCGATGTTCTCCGCCACCGTTCGGTCGTTCAGGAGTTTGAAGTCCTGAAAGACGACTCCAATCTTCCTACGGAAATACGGAACTTCCCGGCGCCGTATGTTTCCGAGATCCCGTCCGGCCACCGATATCTGTCCCTCGGTCGCAACTTCCTGACAATACAAAAGCTTAATCAACGTCGACTTCCCCGCGCCGCTCGGGCCGACGATGAAAACAAACTCGCCTTTTCTGATTTCCAGGTCAACCCGGTCTAGAGCGGGCACTCCCGCGTCGTAGACCTTCGACACGCCTTTCATTCGGATCAAGGACATCACCTGCCGGTATGGTGGAACAGACTGCATGTTCCACCATATATTCGACAGGCATATACTCGATCCTGTTCCCAAGAACCCAAATTCCCAGTCGAATTTTGGGTTTTATCAGGTTAAATCCTTAGGGCTTCCTTCGCGGCCGAAACAAGGTCTCCCGCGGTAAGGCCGTACGCACGAAGTAGGTCGGCGGCGTCGCCCGACTGCCCGAACACGTCCTTAACGCCGACACGCTTCACCGGGACAGGGCTCACAGAAGACACACACTCGCACACAGCGCCGCCAAGTCCGCCTATCACGTTATGCTCCTCGGCTGTGACGATGGCTTTGCTGCTCCTAGCTATTGCGCCTAGCAACTCCTCATCCAAAGGCTTAATGGACGCGAAATCGGCCACCAGGCACTTAACCCCTAGAGCCCTCAACGCCTCGGCTGCCTCAAGCGCGGCCTTCACCATTACCCCACAGGCTACAAAAGCCACGTCAAATGGAGATTCGCCGGTTGTTCCCGCCAGGAGCTCATCCCTTGTGATCCCGGGCGAGAGCAAGAGGCCCTTTCCAATCTCAAACCGGGTCCCTTCCGGCAGGACGAACGGGACGGGCTCCCTTCCCAGCCGTATGTAGACGGGTCCACTATGGGTAGCTGCCGCGTATACGGCGTCCTTAGTCTCGTTGCCATCGCAAGGTACCAAGACCGTCATCCCGGGCATGGCACGCATGATAGCTATGTCCTCCAGGGCCTGGTGTGAGCCGCCGTCCGGCCCGACCGTGAGCCCTGCGTGGGTCGCCACAATCTTCACGTTGGCCTTAGTGTACGCGATTGACTGCCTTATCTGGTCATATGCCCTACCCGTGGCAAAAACCGCAAAGGAGGAGGCGAAAACCGTCTTCCCCGAAAGAGCCAACCCGGCGGCAATGCCCATCATATTGGCTTCGGCGATACCCACGTTGAAAAAGCGATCCGGGTAGGCTTTGCTGAACTTCTCCGTCTTTGTGGAGGCGGAGAGGTCGGCGTCAAGCACGACCACATTCGGGTTTTCTTTGCCGAGAGCGGTGAGAGCCTCTCCGTATGCGTCGCGTGTAGCGATCATTGCTTTGTCACCTTCCCCAGTTCGGTAAGTGCCTTTTCAAGTTCTTCGCCCTTGGGCGCTTTGCCGTGCCAGCCCGCGGAACCCTCCATGAACTGGACGCCTTTTCCCTTGACCGTGTCCGCTACTACACAAATGGGTCTCTCGCCGTATCTGGGCAGGGAAGTAAACAACCTCAAGAGTTCTTCCACGTTATGGCCGTCCACGACGCGGACGTCAAACCCAAAGGACTGAAACTTCCCCGAAATTGGTTCCGGTGACATCACCTTGGTTACCGGCCCGTCTATCTGGAGGCCGTTGTGGTCGACCACCACAACCAAATTGCCCAACTTGTAGTGGCTCGCCGCCATGGCTGCTTCCCACACTTGCCCTTCTTGGCACTCCCCGTCACCCAAGATCGCCCAGACCCTGGAGTCCCTTCGATCCAATCTCAGCGAGAGGGCCATTCCAACCGCGATGGACAGCCCCTGGCCGAGAGATCCCGTGGATGCGTCCACTCCGGGCGTCTTCCGGCAGTCCGGGTGTCCTTGTAGAGAAGAGCCGAGCTCTCTCAAGCTAGTCAGAATCTCCGTGTCGAAAAAGCCCCTCTCCGCCAGCACTGCATATAGAGCCGGCGCACCGTGTCCCTTTGACAAGACCAACCGGTCCCGGTCCGGCCAAGCAGGGTTCTTGGGCTGAACCTTAAGGACTCCTCCGAAATAGAGAACCGACAATATGTCGGTGGCCGAAAGCGAACCGCCGGGGTGTCCCGACCCTGCCTTCCCGATCATCTCGATCACATGGCGACGCACGACCCTCGCCACATCCTTAACTTGCTGGGCAACCTGGGACAGATCCCCTTGCCTGGCCTCGTTACCACAACTCGTTAGCGGCATCGTCTTCTTCTCCCTCTTGCTTCGTTTTTCGCTGCCGAAAAGCCTGAGCCTCGACCCGGGCCACGAACTCCAAGAGCGCCAAGTCAGCTTTCAGCCGTCTCGGCTCTCTGACCAGCCTGAAGAGCCATTCCAGGCCCGCCCTCTGAAAGCCCTCGGGAGCCCTGGCTGTCTCTCCGGAGAGAATGTCCAGGCCTCCGCCAACCCCCACGGCGACTTTCGCTCCCAGCCTGTTTCGGTTCCTCCATATGAACTTCTCCTGCCGGGGTGACCCCATGCCAACAAACAGGACATCCGGCTTCTTTTCAGCGATAGCCAAAACCACCTTGTCTTCCTCGTTGGCCTGGAAGTACCCGTGATGAGTCCCGCATATTCTGACACCGGGCATATCCCTCTCAGCGGCTGCCCGGGCTTTCTCGGGAACACCCGGCTTTCCTCCCAAGAGAAACACCCTGGGAGAAGGACGCATTTCGAGAGTGCGGTACACAAGACTCACTCCGTCGACTCGTTCGGGAAGCTTTTTGCCAAGCTTCTGGGCCGCCCAAAGGATTCCCACTCCATCGGGCACCATTAGATCCGCGCTCCTTAGAACGGTCATGAACTCGGGGTCTTTTTGGGCAGCGACCACCATCAACGGATTTCCGGTCACGACCAGGCGAGTTCGCCCGTCGTCTCTCGACAGCATCCAGTCCACCGCTTGCATTGCACCCTGAAGCGTTATGGGGTAAAACTCGACACCAAGTATCTCGATCCTAGCCACGCGATCACCGTTCCTGACGAATGAGGAAATGTAAAGCCTATTACAGTGTGCCACAATTCTACATAGACAGCTGTCGCTCCTTTTGAACAGACCGCCTCGTTTTTACAGAGGGGGTTGTTTCTGCTATGATCCTTTCTGGAAGGACGGTCTTCTTCCATCATCCGGAAGAAAGGGTGCGTCGAGTGCATAGGGTCCTTCTTTCCGGGTACTACGGCTTCGGGAACATAGGCGACGAGGCCATTTTAGCGGCGACCGTCTCCAGTTTCCGTTCTAGACTACCCGATTTAGGCATCTCGGTCCTATCCGAATCCCCGAAGGAAACCGCCAGGGATTACGGTGTGCAGGCATTTCCCCGCATGTCACCGCCGGAGGTCCTGCGGGCCTTTCGGAGTGCGGACCTAGTGGTATTCGGCGGTGGCAGCTTGCTCCAAGACTCGACGTCTTTCAGGTCTTTGGCGTACTATCTTTCCATCCTCTTGCTGGCCAAATCCCTGGGCAAGCCGGTAGTGGTGTACGCTAACGGCATAGGGCCCCTGAGATCCTCATTAGGCAGATATCTGACCAGGACCTTGCTGGATACGGTCGCCCAGATCACCGTCAGGGACGAGGAATCCCTCAGTCTCCTCAGGGAAATAGGAGTCAGAAGGCGTGTGGACGTAACCGCCGATCCGGCTTTCTTGCTCAATCCCGCGCCCGCATCTCGCATCCAGGAGGTCCTGGAGCGATCCGGCATAGATACCGGAAAACCCTTGGCGTGGTTGGCCTTAAGGCCCAGAAGGGCGCTGGGCGACTTCTATGGAGCCCTTGCCAGAGCCGTGTCGTACCTCCGCCGGGAGGGGCTTTCGCCTTGCCTGCTAGTGATGCAGGGTCGGGACATGCCCGTGGTCGAGTCTTTGAATCAGGCTCTATCCGACATCATGGAACGCGAGGTCCCGCATGTGTCTAGCCTAACGCCCGCGGAGGCCCTGGGGGTCTTGGAGCGGGGGGCGTTTTGCTTTGGGATGAGACTCCACACTCTGATCCTTGCGGCCAGAGCCGGGGTGCCCTCAATCGGGGTAGAGATTGACCCCAAGATCGGCGCGTTTTGCCGGAGCCTCGGCTTCCCGGCTTTGCCGGACCCGGCTCATGTTGCCGACACCGGCCTTGAGGTGTCCATCAAAGACTTCTTCTTAAGCCGGGACAAGAGAGCAGGTGACCTTCAAGAAAAACTGCCCCGTCTCATAGCTTTGGCGCAAGAGAACGTCGATCGCGTCCTCCACACCCTTACTCGATCCGGTAGTCCCCACGCACCAAAACGATAACCTGATTCTCTGCCTTAAAACCCCGTCCGTCGTCCCTTGGTGCGATTAGAAGGTGGTTTCTGGGAACCTGGGCGCCCTTACGCAAGTCAACGCCGTCTGTTACGTCAGACAACCCGCCGGACTCGGAATCCACCACGGTAGCGTTTCCCGAACGCAAAATCAACTCGGTGCCCGCCCCGGCTATAAGGCGTCTTCCCGCATTGAGCTCCACAACGTTGAGTCTTAGTCTCTCCTCGATGTAAG
>JAXGQX010000018.1:0-46215 GCA_040766225.1 Bacillota bacterium
GCAGAGGGAGTATGCCGGGGGAGGCGCGCCGCTGTTGGATGCCCCAGAGAGTGGTACCGTTCTATTCAGGTGTTCCGTACGTTTTCAGCTGACCGGTCCCGGCGACGTTACCTTGTCAAGCGGGACCGGCGAATCCAGGTTATTGGCGGAAGAACTCCAAGTCTGGCCCGAGTTCGCTGAGCCGTGCATCTGCCTGTACAGGGACGTGGTCCAGGTGTTCGACGCCGATTACCGCGTGAAGGTTGTCCTGGAATCAGGCGTAGCTTTGGAGCTTTGGGAGTTGGGCTATCGCTACGAGGATTTCACCCGCGAACTCCGGCGTCTTCGCAGCGAACTGATGGTAAAGGACATGCTGATGTCCGAATCCTTGCTTAAGGATGAAACATCGCGTCCTCTTCCCGGGTTCAGAGGGACTTTCCACTCTACTTCATCTACCGGAAGCCCGGAGGATTGCGAGGTTAGGCTGTACGTCTCGGCGCTCGTGATAATCCCCAAGTCGTCTGACCCTGTCAGGATCCCGTACTCGGAAATATCTTCCGCCCAAGCCGAAGATTATTCTTTGAACCTGTCCACCGAGTCGGGAGGGTCGTACACGTTTTCGATGTTTGGGAGAGACTTCGAGCCGTTGGCCAGAAACTTGTCTCGGGCGATGAAGGACCTTTTAGCCAGGTCTCAGGATTTGTGCAAAGAGCTGTTTCCTCTTGCTTCATCTAAGCATGTCTGGTCCGTAGCCCGGTTGATGAAAGAGGGCAGGGCGGGAAGGCGCATGGACATCGATGCAGTTTCGCCCGATCTTTGGCCCCAGCTTGAGAAACGAATGGAGCAGTTCGGGCTCAAAAACTCATACGATTACCTCTCATCTCTGGCCAGGCGTGACAGGGTTGCGATAGGCTTCAAGCGCGGCCTAGCGTCCCAGTTTGAAGAGCAGTACATATGGTTTTTGGCGCCTATAGGCGAAGGGCAGGGAAGGCCGGGCAACGCCATCGCCATGGAGTCCGCTTCGACTGAGGGCAGCGCCAAAGCAACCTACTTCTTCCGCTTTATGGGTAGGAGCGAGTACAGGTCTGCCACCGAACCAGACGTCCTGCTGGCCATGGACAGGGCTATAACGCTTATGAACCGCAGCATGATCGACGTGAACTTCAGGCGGGAACCCATCTATTTGCCGGACGAAAGGCTCATGGAGCCTCAATACGTGCGGTATTTCCACTCGGTGAGATTATTGCCGTCCTTGAGAGCGCTCCGAGGCGCCTTTATCGGCAGGGTGATGCACGTGTCGGAGGAGCAGTGGAAGCGGGATGTACAGGACCTATTGTCCTTCAACGTGGGAGATTGGGATGACAACGCCAAATGGCGAAGGCCTTCTCGCGGAAACAAAGATGGCGACTCTGCCGAAGACGAGGCTTTCAACGAAGACGAGGCTTTCAACGAGGACGAGGCTTTCAGCGAGGATGAGGCTCCCGACGAGCCGTAGATCCGTTTTCATTTTGGGAGGGATGTCAGTGCCGGGATACATGCATCCGTGTCGTTACTGCAACGCGCTGGTTCCGCCGGACTCAAACGTTTGCCCTATCTGCGGGAAGGTCAATCCGACTGGGCCGCTCCGGTGCCCGAAGTGCCGGAGCCCGATCAGGCCTGGTTGGGTCGCTTGCAGCTATTGCGGGCAGTCGCTCCGGACGACTTGTCCCGCGTGCGGGAAAGAGACATTCTTTGGAGACTATTGTGAGGCCTGCGGAGCCCAGTTGCTGGTGAAGTGCAGGAGATGCGGAGCTTTGCAGCCTCCTTTGGGAGATACATGCGTGAAGTGCCGAAAGCCCATGCGGTAGGGGATGTTTCGAACCATCCGATGAGGTAAGGAGATCGTCTGGTTAGGCGGGATAGTCATACAGGTAGACTTAGGTTAGACAGGAGGGTTCCAAAGTGTCTTTGAAACCGTTTACAGACAACTTTGCCGACAACAGCACTGAGGCGGGGTTTCAGTTCACCTTCTACTGTCAGATATGCAACGAAGGTTATAAGACCTCATTCATAGAGTCAAAAACATACCGCAAAGGCTCGCTGTTCCGTAACATCGGAAGGGCCACAAGCATAGCCGGTTCGCTACTTGGGGGAAGTCGCCTAGGTTACAGCGTCGAGCGCGGCGCCGACTTGCTCAGCGAGAGATTCCACGGAATGAGCCCCGAGTGGCATAGGGAACACGAGCAAGCGTTCGAACTGGCTCAGAACGAGGCCAAAGCTCACTTCCACCGTTGCCCGCGGTGCAGAAAATGGGTGTGCGAGAATGACTGGAACGAGCAGGTAGGGCTGTGCACCGAGTGCGCTCCTCGGGAATCGATTGAGGTCACCGCCGCGCGAGCCGAGAAGATGGTCCAGGACATCAGGACGAAAGCCGACCAGACGCAGGTATTCACAGGCGAGATCTCCGACAGGACAACGCTTTGTCCACAGTGCGGCAAGCCTGCCGGCACAGGCAAGTTCTGCGTAAACTGCGGATGCCGCTTGGATATGGCGAAGTGCCCGAAGTGCGGGGCTCCCAACTCGGCCGAGTCCAGGTTCTGCGGCGAGTGCGGCACGAGGCTGCAGTGAGGTAAACCAGGTACCATCGTGGCGTAGATCATGATGTAGATCATGATGAACAACGTCGGCAGGGGCGAGGCTCCCTGCCGACATTACCTTTTATGTTAACCGATCCGTCACTATAGTGACGCATTCTGCCGGACCCGTCAGCGGAGTGACGCATCCCGCCGGATCCGTCAGTATAGTGACGCATTCCGCCGGACCCGTCAGTATAGTGACGCATTCCGCCGGATCCGTCAGTGTAGTGACGCATTCCGCCAGACCCGTCAGTATAGTGACGCATTCCGCTAGATCCGTCAGCCCGGTGACGCTCTTGCCGACCAATAACCCCTCGGCTAGAACAAGTGAGTCATTATGGATTGACCAAGTTGACCAACTAGGTCAAGAATGGTAAAATCGAGGAGAGATATCAAGGAGGTGCGAGCGTGACAGATTCCTACTCCATCTATGAAGCCAAGACCAACCTTAGCATGATCGTCCGTGATTCGGCCGAGAAGGGTAAGGTTTTCACCATTTCTAACGCACAGCGCAAGAGGGCTCCCCGAGCTGTTGTCCTTGGCGAGGAAATCCTCCGATTGCTGCTAGAGGGGTATGTTTGTACGCCCGAATGGGAGGAGGACTCCAGAAACGGAATGTGGACTGTGTACATCCCGGAGATCGATGACTGGGGGCAGGGCAGTACAAAGGAAGAAGCGGTTCTGGATCTGTTGGAGGGGGTCAAAGAACTGGCCGATACGTATCTCTCCGAGTTGCCGTTCTACCTGCGTGGCGGGCGTACGCGCGAACTGCCCTATCTTCTGAAGATCGCTCTCGCGGAAGACCTATCGGGAGTCAGGAGGGTACTCGGGCTGTAATGGGCTATACCTTCACTTTCGGAGATATCCAAAAGATATGCCGGGCACTCAACATGCAGCCGAAGGGGAACGGGAGGTACTGGACCGTAATAGGACCCGACGGCGTAGTCCGATGGACGAAGATCGACTCACACGGACCAGGGGGAGTATTGGCTACTGGGACAGCCAGTCGGATAGCACACCAACTTGGATTCTCTACGCCGCGCGAGATGTACCTGTTTCTAAAGCACCTCTGATTTCGTCAGTCATAGATCGCAGAGATTCCGTTTCGTCGGGTTCGGTTCCCCGGATTGCGGTTCCATAAGTCGTGGTAGCGCGATTCCAATGTGCGGCTCGGAGTGATACAATACCCGCGCGAGCAAGGTAAGGACCGGACCAAGGCAAAGGAGGAAACCCCTGTGATGCTGCCGTTTTTGGCCATCGCTGCCCCTATCACAGCTGTTGATCCGCGTGCAAGGGGTTACTATGCCCTTTTTGCCGATGTCCGACCGCCCTCGTCGTCATGGCTCACTAAGCAATAACCAGACTGACAGTCAGGATCCACAGCGGCCGCTCGGCGATGTCGAGCGGCCCTTCCTTTATCGAGGGATAGCGGACGTGTGCCGAACCTGTTGAGGAAAATCAAACGAGTAGCACGGAAAGCTGGGAGAACGTTGAGCAAGGTAAGCGGACTTGGCAGGAGACCAAGCAGTGGATCAAGTGTGGCACCAAGCAGCTGGCTAAGCAGGGGACTATGGTTCCTCACTCTCGGGGACGTAATCCAGCTAGCGGGAGCGCACGTCCTGACCATCGCAGTCTCTTCATATGCGTTTAGGTTAACGGGATCGGCCTGGGGATTTGCCATTCAGCAGTTGGTTATGTTCCTCCCGTGGGTTTTGTTTTCCGGCGTGGCCGGCCCGGTCGTAGACAGGCTAGACAAACGAAAGGTGATGATCTCAGCGGGAGTGCTGAGGGGAGCCGTCTGCCTCGCTTACCCCTACTGCGCTTCTTTGGAAGGCATACTCCTTTTGAACTTCCTCAACTCGGTGGGCGGCGTCTTCTTGGTCACGGCGCGAACCGCCCTTGTTCCGCGTCTTTGCGATAGGCAAGCGCTGCTTCAGGCTAACGGGGTCAGAGCGGCTGTCTTTGGCTGCATCGATGTCACCGTGCCCGCCATCGCGGGGGCAGCCATCGGGCAAATAGGGAGCACCATGTCTTTCCGGATCGCGTCGACAGGATACCTTATTGGAGCGCTTTGGTTTGCCCTCGTACCTTCCAAGGCCAGTCAGGCCGGCCGGCCTGCAGTTCGGCCGAACGGGGGCGTTAGCAGCGGTATCCTGTCAAGTAACGTGGAACCCGGCGCTAGGATGGATACTGCCACCGAACCCGGCGCTAGGTTGGATACTGCCACCGAACCCGGCGCTAGGTTGGATACTGCCACCGAACCCGGCGCTAGGGTGGCTACTGTCGCCAAACCCGCCGCCAAGGTGCATACTGCCGCCGAGACCGGCGTTAGGGAGGATGCTATCACGACGTCGGGCGGGACGGAGCAGACCCCCGGGAGAGCTCGTGTGTTCAGGGACTTCATCGGGGACATGAAGGGAGCTTACGCGTACATTCGAAGCAACAAGGGACTCATGGCTGCCATGCTCCTTCATTGTATCTACATGGGAGGACAAAACGGAGCCAACGCCATCTACTATCCCTTCGTTGAGACGGTCCTAAAGGCGGGACCCGAGTTCTTCGGACTTGCCGTATCCCTTTATCATGGAGCGAACCTCGCGGCGGGCTTCCTCCTTACCCGGTTTGGCGATACTCTGAGACGCCAACCGGCGACCAGGTTTATAGTACCCACCACAATGGTGTGGGTTTTCTACTCTCTGAACAGGTCAGTTCCTCTGGTCCTGACGGTAGGGGTGATAGAGGGGATGACAATGTCCTTCTTGTCGAACCTCTTCATGACTCGAGTCCAAGAGGAGGCGCCTCCGGAAATGACCGGTCGTGTGTGGGGACTGGTTACTTCAGTGACCAGCGCGAGCGAGGTGGCCGGGATTCTGTTGGCCGGGGCGGTTGCAGGACGCTTTGGACCGCTGGTGGCGTATTGCACTCTCGGGGTGACAGTCCCGCTTCTCACGCTCATCGCGAGTGCCCGCAGCAAGTCCGGGGCTGCGCTGGCTTCGAAGACAGTCTGAGGACCCAGCCAATATGGGTCTACTGCCAAAAAAGATGATTCGACAGAATGACTACATCGTGGTACCTTTTGTCGAGTGAGCAGAATGGGGTTCTACCCCTTGCCCAACAATGCGCATGCACTGTCGGGAAGCCTGGAGTAGTGGCCAGGTCTTGTGGACGAAGGCGGCGACTTACTATAGAAGGCAGGAGAAGGAATGTCGGAGACAAGCCGCAGCATAATTGAATCCATGTGCTACTACGCATCTCGGAAGCCGGTTAGGATGCACATGCCGGGTCACAAAGGTCGCAAAGCGTTTTCGCCCAGCGCAAGCTGTACCGAGCCCACATCGGAGTGGGCCTGGAACCTTCTGGACGAGTTGCGCGCGATCGACATGACGGAATCGCCGGGACTGGACAACCTTCACTATCCGACCGGATGTATCCGAGAAACGGAGAAACGAGCCGAGAGGCTTTTCGGGTCCGCTCGAACGCACCTCTTGGTCAACGGCGCTACGTCAGGTGTTCAGGCTGCTCTAATGCCAGCCTGTTCGTATGACTTTGGGAGCCGGGACTGTGGTGTTGCCTCGCAACGTCCATAGGTCTATGGTTACGGCCATGACCATGTCCGGACTCGAGTTTCCGTGTTTGTGTGGCCGGAATACGACCCGTGCTTGGAGGTTATCTTCCGCTCGACGCGGATAGGCTTCGCGAGCCGTCCTGGAAAGTGCTTCGCTCACCGAAAGGCAGGGCTTTCTCCGACGACGGTCCGCCCAGGGCAGTTTTTGGTGATCAACCCGACCTATTGCGTTTGCGAGAGACCTGACCGAGATGGCGGAACTGGTCCATGCTCACGGAGCTGCACTTATCGTGGATGAGGCCCACGGTACCCACTTTCTGCCGGGGACGGTCTTCCCCCGTCGGCGCTTCAGGCCGGGGCAGATTTGGTTATCCACGGCGCTCACAAGACTACGGTTGCCTACACGCAGACGGCGTTCGTGCACGTAGGGAAATCGACTCCGAACGTTTTCCGCCTCACAGCGGCCTTGAAGAAGCGTTGAGGGCGGTTCAGACGACTTCACCGTCGTATATACTGATGGCCTCGTTGGAGCAGGCAATCGAGATGATGGAGAGAAACGACGGCGCGTGGATCGACAGCGGCGTCAGGACCGCGGCCGAACTAACGAGAAGGCTTTCCCGATTCCCGGGCTCGGTCGTGGGCTACGAAGAGGGAGTGCCTGTCCCTCCCGGATTGATGCACGATCCCGGTCGAGTGCTCATCAACCTAAACGGACTGAGGTGCACCGGGCCCTCAGGCGGCCAAGTATTTGGCCAACGTGCACAAGGTGGATCCGGAGATGACCGGGCCGAAGAACCTACTTCTGATTTGGACGGGCGCAGACGACGAGAAGACCATAGACGCGGTGGAAGCCGCGTTTAAGGGGCTTGTAAAGGAGTTTGCGCCGAATCAGGTTCAAACGGGTCGGGTTCCATGGAGCAAGCGCGCTGCAGTTGATGCGCGAGGCGCCGAGACCCGTGAAGGCTATGTCCTTGCGGGAGGCGTTTTTGTCCGTGGCCGTTCCCGTGCCCATCGAGGAAGCCGTAGGCAGGGTTTCAGCAGATACCATCGTTATCTATCCGCTGGGGTCTCCGTTGGTTACGCCGGGCGAAACCATCGATGACGAAATCGCGGAGTATATCCAGACCGCGAGGAAGGCCGGCCTGAACGTGCTTGGGCGCGGCATTACCGTGAGCAACGGCGGAACGGGAGCAGCAGTGAACGGGAACAACGGCGGCAACGGGAGCACCGGCGGAACCGGGAGCAACGGCGGCAACGGGAACAACGGCAACAACGGTACGATGATGGTGTACTGCGTGGCGGAGCGGTAGGTCGTACGTAACTTATCGTTTGACTTTATTCCGGGGCCCGGACACCGATTGAGCAGTCGGCATCCGGCTTCATCTTGCTCGATGTTGCTCGGCTCGACGCAGCTTACCTATCTGAACCGACATGGAACGCGACATCCCTCGCTGAGGGTCTGTTCACTATCTTTTGAGTCCCACCTCAATCCAACGATGTATCCGGTTTGAGTCTTGGCCCAGGTACGGAATCGTCACGGTCAGAGGCCGGAGGACCTCGTTGAATGCCGCGACTTCAGGTAAACGATATTTGGCCAGGATGTTGTCGTCGCTATCGATGATCAGGAGTATGCCGCCCGTGATAGTGATCGCCTGCGTGCCACAACCTGACCGTGCACGGCTTTGATCGTGCTGTTGGAGCGTGGTGCGACGAGGTGAAATCCTCTGCGTTCACTGCATTTCCATTGGTGTCCGAGAAGTAGTCCTGTGCGTTTTGACGGAGGTAGAGGTGTCCTTGTGGGAAGGCGCACGTACTCCGGGATTCTGGGGAGGAGTGGCTAGGTCCCGCGCGATGATGCAGTTCCAATACTCATCAAAAGCGGTTCTATGCCGGGCATAGATGTCCTCTTCGTCTTCATTTGTTTCTACCGTGAGGTTCTCTCCCGTTATGTCAACCCTGCAACTCCATACCTGGGAACTAGGGTTGTCTTGGACTGTGACGCCAAAGGCAAGAATTCGTTCGTCCACAGACCATCCTATGGTTTGGTGACAGATGGTCGGCACCCAAAGCGGACTTACCTGGCCAGGGGAGACGGTCTTGGCTATGCGGCTCCTGGATATGGATAGTACCCTGGCCGTCTGCTGAACAGCGGCGACGCCGATGAGGTTATCGTCGACAACCCTGCTACATAAGCCAGGTAGTTCCCCGGAGGGGACCATACGATACTCCCGGGTATCCCTCCCGCGGCGTCGACTAGGAACGAGCGACCGCTTGCATCGAACCACCCGATGATTGAGTGGGTTGGGTATCCATCCGCATTAAGACGGGTCAGGGAGAAGGCGTGTTCAACCGGATTGGGACCGCCGCCCGTAGCACCCCTTCCGGCACTTCCAGGTAGCCCAGAGGTTCTGTCCAGGTCACCCAGTCAACGGTCACCACAAAGAACTCATCAAGGGATAGGAAATCAGGAGGCTCCTGATTTGGAGCTGGCTGGGGACCGTCCGAACCGGGTGTTTGCGGATCTGATGCCGGAAGATGCTGGTTCTGGTAGAGCCATTCCCGGAAGATGCTTCGCTGATCGGCCAGACTCTCCAGGATGGCTTCGGAGGAGGCAAGAGTTCGCCGGTAACCAAATCTATTAGCGTCGAATTCCTCTCTCCCACGTCAATCACGGCCATGGCCCGGGCGCGAGGGAGCAGCATCCCGTGAGACCATGATAGCTGCAGTGCTTCTTCAGGCAGTCCGGACTGGTTCACCGTTAAGGCGCACTTTCGCAAGATCACGCTTTGTCGGCAAGATGCCAAGGTAACTGAGATACCTTGATGGTTGGCTCGCTGTCGATGTTTGAAGGGTCTGGCGGAAGGGGATCCTGAGCCACGGGCCGGATTCGGCACGCGGAGAGCCCAAGCATGAGGACTATAATGACCACTAACCGAGGAACCGTTCTCATCCGCAGTATTCCTCCCTGATGCCACACTTCGGAAATCATGAGAGGGACGGCGGACCCGCTTGCAGACTATAGCCAGTGGGCCCGTCGTCCGGCAGATTACTTCGACTGGTCCTTTGGCGTTATGGAAAAATCGTAATCGGAAATATCGTATACCATAGCCCTTATTTCACAGCCCTTATTTCACGCTCCTCGCACCAACTTAGCACGACACAAAAGCGTTCCACCCGGACAGACCTCCATATTCAGGAAAGGCTCCGTTGACGGATGATGGTGGATTGCGATGTTGGGTTCGGATTCTTGAGGTGTCCCGTGGCATCGCCAACAGTTTTCTGATTTCTTCAACTCACATAGACTCACAACTTCCCTCTCAGTTCCCGCTGAGCGCAAATCTTCTACTAGTGCCTACATCTCACGGTCCAGTCCAGTCGCTGCCCACTAGGTCCGAAACAGTTGCTCCAAGAGCTTCGTCAGCACTCTGAGTGTTCAACTCGGACACCGCTCTGCAACCAAGCCTTCGAGGCTCAGCCAGTGAGCCAGTCACAATCCCATTCGGCGAAGCCCCACCCGATTACAGCCCTATTTCGACTAGACGTCTGACGTTCCGGGCGTATTAGTTCCTCGCAAGCGGCAATTATGATGGACGACGTACCCACGGGCACGGAGGAGATGTGAAGCCCAAAGTGTAGTGAACGCAGCCGAACTGGGTCAGGGAACGAAACGGGTTAAATCGACGATGTGCGATGGGTGGGAGCAGACAGGAATCTCTTTCTAGAAGGCCCGCGCGGAGCGGGAAGACCACGCTCCTGTTTAGCACGCTTGCCTTGTCCGCCTGGCGGATTCGCTGTCAGACGAGTCTACGCTGACGGGCGCAGC
Source organism: Bacillota bacterium (assembly GCA_040766225.1). GTDB lineage: Bacteria > Bacillota > Sulfobacillia > Fermentithermobacillales > Fermentithermobacillaceae > DULO01. The sequence goes on from JAXGQX010000018.1 coordinate 9,983, forward strand.
GTGGGCATGGAGTAGTCGACTTAGCCAACGATGCCCACGATTGGCTGATGACTTCGATGACAAAGTGCCGCGACGCGGGTCAATACCTCATGCTTTCTGACCGGGGAGTGCCGGCCATCCGAAGGGCGCTGTCAGAGGCCGACATCGTCGTCCTCGATGAATTAGGCCGCTTCGAACTGGAAGTTCCGGAGTTCACCGATGCGGTGAAGGACGCGTTGGATGCGTTGCTGGTAGTGGGCGTTCTCAAAGACGAGTCCAATTGGTTCCTGGATGGCGTCAGAGAACGGACGGATACGCGTAATCAGGTTGGAGGAAAATACGCGAGAGGCCGCAGCACCTCGTATTCCGGCAGTGTTGCAGCTGCTTTGGGCTGTCGGTCTGCTGCCGGGGGCGGTTGGGCATAATACGCAGGCGGGAAGTTTAGGCGAAAAGCAAGCATGTGGGGGGACTGAGATGGATAGGAAGCAGTTGATTGATCTCGGCGAGCAATTGAGGGGCATCGGGCACCGCCGTCGCGAGTTAGCGGAAAGGGTGTATGCCGAATTTCAGGAAGGTGACACAGAGGAGTCTCAGGAGCTGTATCAGGAACTGGCTTACGTCACTACGCAGGCCATTGAGCTCATGCAGCGCCAGAGGGATCCTCCAGCAGGCAGTGAACAGGCCGGGCATGTAGGTAACCTAAACCACTCGAACCGATTGGGCGAGCCTAGTCGCAGATGCAGGTTGAGGGAGAGCCTAGACGGTCACGGTAAGCCACGGTTTACTTGAGCGAAGGTCAGGCCGCGCTATCGCCAGCTGCGGCCCCTTCTGTCGCGCCCAGACAGGCTAACGTCCTATTTGGAACGCTGGCCGGTCGGCTGACTAGTTTTCGTCACTCATCCATGAACCTGCGCAACCGCGGCACCAGGCGTCCATGTCGGTCTCAACATAGAGGTTCCCCAGTTCAGCTGAGGCTTAGTCGCGTCGCCCAGAGCCCCGTTCTCGGTCGTCTCGTCGAAGAAGCTCCCGCTCCAAGTGAACGTGGTCGTCCGGTTTTCCCAGACTGGCCAGAACCCCGGAGTGAGCTTGCCCGGAGTCAGCGCCTCTTTTCGGACCGCTTCCGGCATGAGGGCGAGCACAATGGATACCTCTGTCTCACACGAATGCCCCGTTATGGGCGACTTCTCGTTCTGGCTGGAGAGGTCTCCGATCGCGTTGTAGGGCAGGGTCCCCCAGATTGCCTCGTACCCCAGTTCCTGCTTAATCCTGTTGGCCGCTATCGTAAGCGCCGGATTGTTTCCGCCGTGCCCGTTCACGAACATAAACTTCTTTATGCCATGTTGGACCAATGATGATACAGTTTCCATGAGGACCTGTACCAGCGTCTCGGCTCGGAAGGCAATCGTGCCGGGGGAAACGCATATGGTGTCCTGAGACCTGATGGGGATAGCCGGGGCGACGATGCCCTGGGGTATAGCCGGGCGCCCAGCCTCAGGGAGAACTCACGAGCGCAGGCGGTGTCGAACTGGAAGGTCCCGTGAGGGCCGTGCTGCTCGTTGGAACCCACGGGGATGATGGCCATTTTGACCTGGGGTAACGCGGTCTTTACCTCGGGCCACGTCATCTCGGGTATGTATAGGCACTTTCTTTCGGTTCTGTCGTTAGCGTCAGTCATGCTTAACACTCCTTCGTTGGGCTAGGTTACTAGGTTCTTCGCGTTCAGGTAGTCCTTCGGCGGCGCGAGGAAGCCACTCAAGGTTGTGATTCGCCGCCTAGAGTGGCCGGGCAAGCGGCGCCTAGAAAACACATCGTATGGCAGATCTGAAGTTGGACAGGAGGCGGCTCAAATGGGACTCGCGTTGACCATCGGCGGTTACTTGCTCGGTTCCATGCTGCCGGCGGTATGGATCGTGAGACGAAAGACAGGGAAGGCTCCTTGGGAACTGGGTGACAATCCCGGGGGCTCCGGAGTTTGGCGCTTGGCGGGGCCCGTAGCCGGCGTTTTGACCATCCTATTTGACATAATGAAGGGCGTGGTCCCGGTTGTTTTGGCACAGAAAGCCGGCTTACAAGGATTTTGGTTCGTCGCCGCTGCCTGCGCACCCGTCCTCGGCCACAACTGGCCGGTCTTTACCCGGTTCAAGGGTGGGCGGGGTTTCGCCTGCGCCACAGGAATCCTCCTTTTCCTCGCGTGGCGAGACATGCTTCCGGCGTACCTGGTCGGGGGGCTATACGCTCTACGCAAGAAGTGGGTCCCTGCTGTCGGTGTCGTTGGGTTCCCTCTAGGGCTGGCGCTGATGTACTTCCGCTCAGTCCCCCCTCTGACGACTTCCACTTCTGTCTCCGTCATGCTCTTGGTAGCCATCCGGCAGATACCGTGGTTCATCTCAAACGTCGTTCGCCGTCCCTAACTGCGTCCAGGTGGACGCCATCATCGCCAACCCCGTGCAGATGACTGCCACCGCCGCCGGCGTCTGTCCACCCGGGTCCACCCGTGCCCACTCGTCTCCGGCCAAGGACCGACAGCCAGGAAACGGCGCAGGCAACAACATTTGGAAATAACTACTAGCGCCCCCGACTTTGTCCGCAGAGCCTGTCTTCTTGGCCTTTTCCCTGCATACGGTCAGGTTGTTCTCCCGCAACTACCTCTCAAAAATGGAACAAGAAGTAATTCCCGTCGTCAAAGCGTGTGAACAGAACACCTGATTAGTTCCCAAAATCCCAGGATCGTCTTCGATAGTGTGGATGTGGGAACACAGGTTGAGCGGGAGACGGCCGCTACCGCTCTAACCGAGTTGAACAAATCGCAGGGGGCGATGGACTTGTTGAGGAAGTGCGTAACACGAATTCTGAGCCGCAGAACGGCGATGTCCGTGGCCGCTTTGATCCTGGCGTTCGCCATGATCGCGGCAGTGCCGGCCACCTCGTTCGCCAAGAACGACGGCTGGGGAAGACTGAAGAACGTAGAGAAGTTCTTGAACAAAGTTGCCGACCATATCAAGAAAGAAAGCAGCCTCAAATTTGAGGACTGGGATGACGCCGCATGGGCCATCGAGTGCATCGCCAAGATGCGCGGTTGGGGCATCATCAACGGCTACGAAGGCAACAAGTTTAGGCCCAATCAGGCAGTCAAGCAGGCTGAAGCCTTGGCTATGATGGTTAGGGCGTTCGACCTGGAAGACGAAGCCCAAGCCCTAGTCAAGCAGTACGGTTCTTTCTACATCTGTTTCGACGATGACGACTACGGTTCTTTCTACACCAACGGGAAGTCCCTTCCCAAGGTCCCCAAGTCGGCGAATTGGGCCCTGGGTTACGTCCTAATAGCTGTTGACCAGGGATGGGTCCGACTATCAGAGATCAACCCCCAAGCGGCGGCCAGTCGTGAGTGGATCGCAATGGTTATGGTTAGGGCTCTTGGTCACGAAGACGAAGCGCAAGATAAGATGAACACCAAGCTCCCGTTCAAGGACGCCAAAGCCGTTAGCAGCAACCGCGTAGGCTATGTAGCGGAAGCGGTCGCGATGGGCTTGTTTGAGGGCTACGATGACGGGGAGTTCAAGCCTCGGCGGTCCAGTAAGCAGGGCCGAGATGGCAGCAATTCTTCAGAGGTTCATCGAGCGAGCTTCCGAGCAACCCCGTTCATGGTGTCGGGAAAGGTGACCGACGTCTTCTCAAGCCGGGTCAAGATAGCTCCGCAAAGCGGCAGCTCGGTCACACTGACCATCTCTCAGGACGCCTTGATTCTTAAGAACAGACGGCGTCCAAGAGTGACATCAAGATGACCAGCAGGTAGAAGTTCTCACCAACGGCAACGGAGTAGCTCTTCAGCAGTCATCAAGAGCGGCGGGACCACGGGGACACCGCTGGCAAAGTTACCGGTTCCATCGTCGCCAAAGCGACTCCCAGAGCTCTTACTGTGGACGTCGACAATCGGGGGAAGCATAACCGTAGCTCTCGACGATGACTGCGTCATCAAAGAGAACGGCAACTCGGTATCCTTCTCAACCTGCAGATCGGCGACCGGGTAAAGGTTAAGATCGAGGACGGCAAGGCCGTCAGGATCGAGATGCTTCAGCGGCAAGGCGCGACCATCGCAGTGACCGACAGAGTTACCGGCATCACCTATACCAACGCCGGCACGTCCATCACTGTGCTAAAGACCGGCACCAACGTCTCGTACGGGGTTACCCTGGATGAGGACTGCGTAGTGCAGTATGGGACGCAGACGATGGACGTTGACGCTGTTCAGGTCAGGGGACATACCGTCACCTTGACGATCAGGGCGCCAAGTGCGTCAAGGTGCAGATCCTGATCAAAGCTGAGACTTGGGGCGACGTAGGCGGCACTATTACGGCATAACTCAGACCAACGCCGGCACATCCATTACGCTTAAGGACGGCTCCAACACCAGAGTGATCGCTCTAGCCAGCGACGTGAAGGTGATGTGCAGCCACACCAGGCTGGTAGTTGACCTCCTGCTCGGAGACGTGGTCCGTGTCGACCTCGTTAACAATAAGGCTGCGGAGATCCGCATCACCGCCGCGCCGGCGGCGGGAATACTATCACCGGTATGATTTTAGCGCAGTGATCACCACCGACGAGTCCAAGATCACGGTGAAGGCCGACAATACCTCAGTAACCGTGATACTCCACGACGATGTCAAGGTAGTCTACGGCACGGAGACCCTGACTTCCGACAAGATCGCTTACGGCGACACAGTCACGCTGACCATCCAGAACGACCTGTGCACCAAGGTGAAGATCACGGCGAGGCAGAGCGATTGGGGAGACCTGGGTGGCGAAATCACAGAAATCTCCACGACGGTCGACGGCAAGTACATTGTGGTGAAGGACGGTTCAACCTATACCACGGTCAACCTGGCCAGCGACGTGAAGGTCAGCTACGGAACGATAACCGGGAAGACCGCAGATTACCTGAGGATCCACGACGTAGTCCGTATCGACCTGGTGAACCACAAAGCAGCCGAGATTCGTATTACCAGCAGGACGGCTACCGGTTCGTAGGTGCGTAAGTAGCCTTCCGCGAAGGGTCTAAGGCAGAATTTCGCGGTAAGTAATTGACCGGGCTCCCGAGAGGGGGCCCGGTTTCGTCTTGTTCAGTCTCGTTGAGTTCGTTCTGAAAAGGATTCTTTCTGTCGACAAGGAAGACTAAGAAGTAGGTTTGGCACAAAGGAGGCGCGACACGGTGAATGCAAGCGTAGAGGAACTCAAGAGGAAAGCCGTAGATGCCGTCGACTTCCTTTCGGAAAGACTCCGAAAGGTAAGCGAGGACATCCACAAGAACCCAGAACTGGCCTTCAAAGAGTACAAAGCAGCGAACTGGCTGGCCTCGTTCCTTGAGGAGGAAGGATTCAAAGTCCAAAGAAACGCCGCTGGTATGGAGACTGCGTTCATTGCCGAGTACATATCGGGCGAAGGGGGCCCCACGATTTCCATCCTTGCCGAGTATGACGCGCTCCCCGGGGTTGGCCACGCTTGCGGCCACAACATAATCGGCACGTCGGCGGCAGGCGCAGGGGCCGCTTTGAAGAGGGCCTTGAGCGGCACCGGTCTGCCCGGGCGGGTACTGGTGTTGGGTACTCCGGCCGAAGAGGGCGGCGGAGGCAAAGTCCTGATGGTCAAGGCCGGTGTTTTCAAGGAAGTGGATGCCTCCTTGATGGTCCACCCGACATCCGGGTTGTCCCGGATCGGAGGCCGCAGCTTGGCCACCCACTCGTTCCAGTTTGACTACTACGGGAGACCGGCTCACGCTGCCGCGAGTCCCGCCGAAGGCATAAACGCTTTGGACGCGGTGAATATCTTCTTCCACGCGGTTGCCTGCCTACGGCAACACGTCCCCGACGACGTCCGCATGCACGGGATGGTAACCAAAGGCGGAGACGCCGTCAACATAATCCCTGAACACACACAGGTCCGCTATCTGGCTAGGTCATACTCGCTGAAGACGCTTGCCCGAGTGGTGGAGAGCGTGAAGAAGTGCGCCGAGGCGGGCGCGGTGGCCACCGGATGTCGCCTTGAGGTCCAGGAGCAAGCCGGTTACCTAGCCCGCATTCCGAACATGGCCATCAGTGAGGTTTTCCTTAGAAACCTTAATGCCCTGGGCGAGGAGACGCTACCGGGAGTCGTCGACGGTAAGGGTTCCACCGACTTTGGTGACGTTAGCAGAGAAGTGCCTGCTTGTAACGCATACATCCGTATCGCCCCGGAGGGAGTGGCGGGCCATTCACGAGAGTTTTGCCAAGCCTCGGTTTCCGATGCGGGCACCAAGGCTTTGTACCTTTCGGCAAAGTCTATGGCTCACACCGCCATCGATCTTCTGACGGACCCCGCGCTCCTTTCTAGGGCGAAGGCGGAATTCTTGAAGGGACGTGATTCATAGTGGACGACAAGGCGTTTTCCGCGTTTTTGGACCGGTGGATTCCGGAACACAAAGACGAGATGGTGCAGTCGCTCCTGGGCCTTCTCAGGATCGATAGCGTTGGCACGCCTCCTTTGGAGGGCAAGCCGTTCGGGGTCGAAGTAGACCGCGCCATCGTGTACTTCATAAACGAGGCCGAAAAGTATGGGATGAAGACCAAGAACGTTGACGGTTACGCGGCCCACGCGGAAATCGGCGAGGGTCAGGAAATGGCCATGACTCTGACCCACGTGGACATCGTTCCCGCGGGTACCGGCTGGGACCATGATCCCTTCGGAGAAGTCCACGAGGGTGTCATCTACGGGAGAGGAACGACCGACAACAAAGGGCCGACGGTGGCCAACTTGTTTGCCCTAAGGGCCCTGAAGGAGGCGGGCGTACCTCTTAAGAGAAGAGTCCGCCACGTCGTAGGCGGCAACGAGGAGTCCGGGTTCCGCTGCGTGCGGCACTATTTCGAGGTCGAGGAACAGCCGACCTACGGTTTCTCGCCCGACGCCGCTTTCCCCCTGGTCTTTGCGGAAAAAGGGAGCATGAACGTTCAGATCGAGATCGCGTTGCCTGGGACTCTATCTGGAGGCGCGACCTGCCGCTTGGTCGAGCTGTACGGGGGAGAACGTCCCAACATCGTGGCGTCCAAGGGAATCGCCGTAATAGAGGTTCCTCGCGGCACCGAGAAGGATATCGTGAAGGAGTTGGAAACGCGAGTCCAGGCGGCACGCGATTTTACCGGCGGACCGGGGCCACTGGAGTTCCTGTTTGAGCAGAACCCGGGCAGACTTACGGTAACGGCGAAGGGAAAGGCCGCTCACGCAGCCACTCCAGACGAAGGTACCAACGCTTTGACCGCTCTCGCGTACCTTTTGTCGACCTTGGGCGAAAGGCTCGAGACAGCCCCCGCTCTCAGGTTCATGGCGGACGCCGGCAACATTGACGGGAAAGGTCTTTGCATCGACTCTGAAGACGACATTTCCGGGAAGCTTACGTGCAACCTGGGGATGGCTGCAGTTGACGGAGGCAGAGGGGGCGGACGGTCCGCGTAATCTACAACATCCGCTATCCGGTCAAAGAGGTCGCCGGCGATCAGCTAAGGGAGCGTGCGGATAACTGCCCCAGACCCGAGGGCGTGAAGGTGACGGTTCTGGGTGTCGGCAAGCCCCATTACACGGATCCCGAGTCCTTCCTCGTGAAAGAGCTCCTGAGGGTGTACCGCGGGAAACGGGCGACATGTCGGCCCCCATATGGCTATCGGCGGCGGTACTTACGCGAAGGTTATCCCGGGCGGAGTCGGCTACGGCCCCGGCAAGCCTGGGACGCCGGAACTCGCTCACCAGGCCAACGAGGCCATATCGGTGGACGACCTTCTGCAACTGGTGAGGATATACGCTAGGGCGTTGTTCGCGCTTGGCTACGTAGGCCGGTCTTTAATCCATAGCAATGGGCGGGGCCTAGCCGTTGCCAGGCCCCGTCTATTCTTTTCTTCCCATGTGGTAGCTACAGAAGTAGAGGACGCGGAGAAGCTCCCTTATCCGGGCGGTTGCTATCCGACCAGATCCTCTTTCGGTTAGCTCCCGGCCAAGTCTTTTCCAGCCGACTGGGTTCGCCGGGTTTGATAATCACCGGGGAGTCTTCTGGTCGTCGTTGCCGAACGGGTTTGACGTAGTAGTCCTATCCACTGTTCTCGCTGGGGTGTTAGCGGCAGGCTGGAGCCCAAGGACATCCACCGCGCCTTTGTCATTCACGTCAAGTATGAGGAACCAGAGCCCTGTCTGTCGCCACACCTTTCGCGCCTCGGCGTTAGCGTCTTTCGGGCCGAGGATGATGGCCGATCGTATGGCGGCATGGTGCCGCCCGGTCGTCATTCCAGCACCTCGTGTCCCGCGACTCGGAAGAACAACCCTTCTTGCGGGTCAACCTACCCCATAAACCGGCGGCGGCTGCCATCAGGATTCTAGGCACGCCGACCATGTCGATAGCGACTTGCCATAGAACAGGGCGCCGATACGGAAGCGTCCGGGTGCGCGAAACGGGCGATGAATCTGGCCAGCAAACTGGGCGCGCTCGTTTCAAGGCGGGATGGCTCGCCCGCTTGCATAATGGCTACTACCGATTCAGATATCCCGACAACGATGTCGCCGGGCTCGGCCACGTCCGGTGTACCGTCTGATGACCTCCACGAGGTCGTCCTTATCGGTGATTAGGTGCGTCCTGACTCGCAGATATCGCGGCTCTGTCGCATGTAGACTCGCTACCCTGCCTAAATTTCGTGTGTGCTTTCATGCGGGTCGCCTCCTCCTTCTACTTCCGGCGGGAGGAACCTGTGGATTCCGTTGAGAAATCGCTTGCGCCGTCCTCTTTCGAAACAAAGGAGCCGGAGAAGTTGGCTTCATCCGAGAAATACGTAAGGGGCACCGGCTCCACCCTCACGGATCGGGACATCGCTTCCACCGCATGGAGGCCCGTTTTCTCCATGCGGATTCCCATCCGTTCCAGAAATGCGTCCGCGACGGATTGCCCCAGCAGCGCTGACTTAGGGCACCCTTCCTTGATGAGAATCCCGTACCGCTGTTCCATTGGATCGTCGCTGCCTGATGCATGTATCTGAACGCATAGCTCGGCTTTTTCGTCTCGAAGGAGCATAGAACGGGCTGCGTCGCTCATGGAGATGTCCTCGTCGCGCGTTAACACAGGGACCGCCGAAGAAGCCTTGAGCATACCCATCAGTTCTTGGGCGACCATCAGAGAAGTATCCTTTTCCAATAGGTTCACCGGGCCCTTGAATCCGAGGTCCTTTCCGCCGTGCCCAGGATCGATCCCTATCCGCCTGTCGCGAAAGACCTCAACGACCTGGTCCCGCGGAAATGTGAAGCGGGTGGTGTGGGGCATTCCAGAGACGTCGTTGCGGACCGGCACGACGGGGTGCTCGAGGAACACCCGGAGTTGCACCGAACCCGCGCCATCTTGACCCGCGCCAGTTTGGCCAGCGCCACCTTGGCCCCTATCGCTTTGGCCTCCGCCACCCCGTCCCACACTCACTTTCCTTATGAGTCCGTCGGCCACTAGGATGTCGTCCTCCGCCATGACCAGTCCCGTGTCCTTCATGACCAGCGTGAGAACATAGTCGCCTTGCGGTGATTGAACCAGAGGTCGGACTTGGACGTCTTTCGGCCGCCCGGTTAGCTCAAGGCAGAGCCGCGAGACCCACTTTGATGAGCCCTCTTTCTCGGGCTTGGTTTCCGCCCATGTGTTCAGTAACCTTCTCACGTTCCTTTCACCACCCGAAGCGTCCCAAGGGTTCTATCCTCTGGCCCGGAGATGCCGAAAGCGAGTCTCTTGACGATTTCCAGGTAGGAAACGGAATCTTTGGTTATGACCTCCCCGGGGAACAGGAGCGGGATCCCCGGCGGGTAACAGGTGACGACTTCCGCGCTCACGCGACCGACTGACTCAGACAAAGAGACCCTCTCCCACGGCTTTTCCACGGCTTTCCGGGGCAGGAGCGCCAGTTCCGGGACGTTGGGCATCTCGGGGACATTATGTTGGGCAGATAGTAGGGCCTTAGGGACTTCACCCGCGGATACCGCGGCGGTAAGGGCCTTGAGCCCGTCCAGGAGCTTCGCGATATCCACGGCGGTAGTCCCGAAGCTGGCGATTATGAGGATGTTGTACAGGTCCGAAAGTTCCACCTGAACGCCGAACTTGGACCTAAGGTACGATTCCGCCTGGAACCCGGTTATGCCCAGTTCCCGCACGGTTATGGTCACCTTGGTCGGATCAAGCCAATCGGCTCCCGGCTTCCCTAAGGACTCGGCGCCGAACGCGTACAGCCCCGGTATTTCGTTAACCGAGTCGCGCAGGAACGCCGCAAGAGTGAGTGCGTAGTCCAAGAGCTCTCTGCCGTGAAGCGCGATCTGCCGTCTGGCAAGGTCCAAAGACGCCAAGAGCAGGTATGACGGGCTGGTCGTAGTCAGGTACTGGAATACGGCCTTGAGCTTTGCCCTGTCTATGAGGGTGCCCTTGACATGGAGATACGAGGCCTGGGTGAACGCGCCTATGATTTTGTGCGCTCCTTGCGCCACCGCGTCGGCGCCGGATTCCAGCGCCGGAATGGGGAGGAGCGGATGGAACCTGAAGTGGGGGCCGTGGGCCTCATCCACCAAGAGAGCCATGTTGTTCTGGTGGAGAGCCGACGCTATGGGCGCCAGATCGACGCTGGTACCGTAATAGGTGGGGTTAACCAACAAAGCCGCTTTGGCGTCCGGGTTCTCCCGGATGCATTCCTCTACGGATTCGGCATCGACGCCCAAGGCAAAACCCAAGAACTTGTCATAGGAAGGCATGACGAAGACCGGCTTCGCCCCCGCAAGAATTATGGCCGACAGGACGGACTTGTGAATATTCCGGGGGATGATCAGCGTGTCTCCCTCGTTCAGCGTCGCCAGCGCCATAGTGTGGATAGCGCTCGAGGTGCCGTTGACCGTGAAGTAAGTCAGATCGGCGCCGAACGCATCGGCCGCCAGACTCTCGGCTTCCATTATGCAGCCGTGCGGCTCGTGCAGGTCATCCAAGCCGGGCACTCCGGTGACGTCGTTTGCGAAGGCGTTTTGGCCGAGCAAGGAAACTGCCAATGGGTCGGCGCCCACTCCTCCGCGGTGGCCGGGCATGTGGAAGCGTGTGACACCGCTATACGCCTGGAGCGCCTCCAAAATGGGGACCCTGTCTTGGGCCTTGTTTTTTGAAGGAGCGAGTTCTCTTGCCAACGGAGTCTTGTCGATGGGGACCGGATACTGAATAAGCCCTGGATATGTGTTCACCGGCTAGCCTCCCGCTTCTTAGCTGACGACCATTAGTCTATTCACGCGGAGGGAAGAAGGTCACAAAGCCCGTTCTTTCCTCGCTATGGCTGCCAGCGTAGAGGCCTCCAACTCGGTAACAACGTAAAGCGTTCCCTTGGCCGCCGAGACCAATTGTCTGAGAAAACTCTGGTTCGGCTCCAATCCGATGCACCCAAACCTGATCCCCCGCCGGGCGAGGTTTCGCGCCGCCATGACCGCGTCCTCGATAGGAGACAGGGTCCTGGACGGCACGGTGGGTATTCCGTCGGTTACGCAGAGCACCAAGGGCTTCTTGCTCGAGCGGTGCGACAACTCCAAGGACTTTTCGAGCCCCCTGGCGAGGGGAGTAAGGCCCATTGCCTGCACCGTCTTGAGACCGGCCTCGAGCTTTCGAGGGTTTCTGGTGAAGTCGCACACGGTCTTGACGTCGGAATCCTGAAAGAGGACCACCGAGACCTTGTCTTTTCCCGTGAGTACGAGATGGCGCGCCAGTTCCTTGGCGGCTGCTATACGTCTGCCCGCCATGGACGCCGAAGCGTCCAGAAGGAGGATGATGGGGCTTTGAGTCTTGGTCCTAACGTAGGAGAAACGCAGGTCTTCGGCACGAATGCCGAAAGCGGGTTCGAGTCCCGTTTCCAGGTAGGAACGCACTCCGCCCGCCAGAGCGGTCTCGGGGATAGCGATTTCCGCCGCGTACTCGCCTTCCCTCCGCGGCAACGCCATGGTCCTTCCCCTGCTTTGGCCCGCCTCGCGCTTTTTCCCGCGCCTCTCCGAAGTGGGCATATTTCGTGACGGGAGCGACCACAATAGCCGTCTCAAGTAGCTTTCGATCTCATGGGAGTGCTCTTTCAGAAACGACAAGGCGAGGAGTCCGTCGCCGGTCAAGGTATATTTCTGTCCGTCGAACTTGGCGAGGCGGCAACGGGTGAGGGCCTGTCGGATTTCGTCCGGGCTCTTGTCGGTCTCAGGTCGCAGCCTGGTGAATTCCCCTGCCCTAAGCCCGTCGGCCAGAGCCTCAAGTATACGGAGAGTCTCCTGGGCTGAGCCGACCTCCTGGGCGGCCTTGCGCGCCAATGCCTCCTTGCGGTACATCGAGGCGTCTCTCTCCCCGTGAGGCAGGCTTCGGAGTAACGAGTCCGTGGCGGTCTGGTAGTTGCTCATGTCGACCGGACTGCCGCCGCCCCTCGTCATCCGGACTTTCCGGACCTTCCTCAGTTGGAGCCCCCCGTTCTCGATGGCCGACTCCACGGCGGCGACCAGAGTGAACAGGGATGCCACCATCTCCGGCGTGTTGAGCGCGGCTATGTGGACGTGGGTTCTATGAGCGACCCGCACTCCTTCTTCCTGGCCATATGTGAGTTCCCCGTCGAGACGTCCCCCGCCACCTGCAGTTTGAATGTCGATGTAGGCGAACAGGGATTCCAAGGTTGGAAGGGGAGGGGAACCCCCGGGCGTCGGCTCGAACCGTAGCCCAGATAAGGCGGACATGACGCACCGCGCCACCTCCTTGGGATCTATCACGCCTTCCGAGTGGAAGGTATCGATATGGATGACGTCGCCGGTCCGGTCCCTGCCGTAAAAGGACTGACCCGCGTCGCTGGAAAAGACCGCGCTGACGTCCTGGGGCACGTTTATGTCCTGGACATGTACCTTTGTGGACGCCACCGTCGTTTCGCCCAACCGTACCGCCAAAGATTCGGACAGCAGACGAGAAAGGCGCGAAACCGCGCTCTTTTGTCCCAGCGATGACTCTTTAGGGAAGACAGTCACCTGGGGTTCTCCTTCCATTCAGGCGGAACCACGAGTTCTTCCCACGGCACATAGCTAATACGCCTGGCCGGGTCGGGAGGTGATACCGGAGGAGTCTTCTTCGGATCTGACAACTGTGGCGTTTGGGCAACGCCTCGCCCGGAAGCTCCGGCCCCCCCCGAACCGGGACTGGGCGACGAGTACTTGGACATCAAGCGCTGTAACCATGTCGGGGTTGTACGATCGCCTGCCTTGGTCTGGATCGCGGGCGTTTCATGCTTTGTTCCCGTGGCCGCGTTTTCCTTTTGCCTGGAGCCCCCGTCCGGCCCAGGATCGTTGAGACGACCGGCATGGCCGTCTTTAGCCGGCGGTTCCGAAGAAGAGTCCTTGGTATCGGACACAGGCTTCACCTGTGCCCCGGCGGCCCTGCGAAGTTCCAGGTCCTTCAGTATCTCGGAAAGGGTGAGAGGCTCAACCCTATGTCGCAGTACCAGAGGAATAACGGACAGCACATCATCGAAACTCACCTCAAACCGGCCCTCAAGAGTTGCCCGGAGGCGGGACGACAGCTCCAGGGCCTCGATGGCGCGAAGGCTTTCCACGTTTCGCTGGACGTAAAGCTGGGCCATGTATTTGACGATGGCGGGCGGCACCGTGACTTGGCCCAGAGTTAGGGCTTTTTCCGCCAACTCCGCCATCCTTGACGCGCCCTCGGATGGCATTCGTGAGAGGAGCCTTTCGACAATGGCCGCATCGGACGGTCTCTGAACCGGAACCACAAGGTCAAACCGGTCAGCCAGCTGTTTTCTTATGTCTTCTAGAGGGCCCGGGTCCTCGTCCGGGTTAGAGGCGGCCCAAACGGAAGACGCGATATCGATCTCGCATGCGGGCAAGCCAACCTCTTCGATCTTGACGCGGCCCGGTTTGGTCCCCATCACAGAGAGGAGCACGTCAGTTATCTCCGGCGCCGTTTCGGCCAGCCTGTTGACCTCATCCACAAGGATGATCCCCCTGTGGGCCATGGGAATAGCGCCGGGGAGCAGGGCCGCTTCCGGACGTGACCGGTCCGTAAGCCTGGAGAGATCGATGCTGCCCAGGACTGTGCCCAGTTTCGCGCCATGCCCGATCTCGACGAAAGGCATAGGCATGTTTTCTTTTTCAAAGGAGGTTGTAGCCGCCTTCAGTCCCGAATGAACCGGGCAATGGGGGGTTTGGGGATCGCATTGAAACTGACATCCCTTGATCCTGGCTATTTGGGGAAGGGTGTCCCGGGCCCAGCGCATTACAGTCGTCTTTCCAGTGCCTCGAAGCCCTTCTGCGTGTACGTGCAGCGGTGTTCCCGCGAGTGTCGAAAGTACCGACATCTCAACCGCGAGGAACAGGTTTTCGTTTCCGTGATGCCTTAGGGGCGTTGGTTTTGGCAAGTATAAGACCTCCCGCGGGAGGTATTGTTCCCTTCAGTAGGGAGGTCTTAACTATGACTCGTTATGGAAAGAATGGGATGGAGTAAGGCGATCAATCGGCTACGTTTTGACGGTCGGCCAAGTAGTTCCTCATCGCTTTGAGCGCTTGTTCGAATTCGCTCTTTCTCGACGCTAGAAAGGTAACCGCGTTGTCCGACTTCTTGGCCTTGGCGATGTCGTTGGGGCTATACTCGGGTAGCCGGTTTCCGGCAATCTCGAGGATCCCGTATAGAGCGCTTTCCTTTATGGTCACGTCTTTCACCTGGTTCCATGCTATCTTGGTGCACTTTCGCCCTGTGATGGAGCCGAGGGCGATGCCGGTCTTCAGGACGTACACATGTTGGCGGCTGCACGCTATGCCTTCTCCTGCGTTCCCCGCTATAGACGTCGTGATAACCTCTCCCGGCTCGGTGTGCTCGTCAAGGAGCATCCTAAGACCGCCGGTGAGAGGCGTCGCTTGCCCGGCGGGCAGCGTCTCGCGAGATGGAAGGGGTTGCTGTCTTATGGCCGAGTTGCCGGACGTCTGAGGCCTGTTCCTCAATGAAGACGCCGACTCCACAACGTAATCGTATTTTGTGGTAATCCCGGCCTTCTCAAGGCAGGCGGTGCACAGATACTTGCCGCCCACGGATTTGTAGTGCTCTCCGGAAGAGAACGCTTCACCGCCGCAAACGGAACACTTCACGGCCCCTTTTTGCTCTTTTAGACACGAGGAGCAGAACCACTGGGAGTCAACGAGTACCAAGGGCGTTCGCGTCGTTCCTAGGTTAGTTGAGCCGCATATAGTGCAGTTGGCCAAAAGGATAACCCCCCAAGAACCAATCGAGCGGCCAAAACCTGGCCTTTAGCCGGACCTATAGGATTAGGAACAATCTCTCATCGCCTCGATGAGCGCAGACAGCACCTTTTGAGCCTCCGACGCATTTTGCTTGGCGACTTCAGCCACTTCGCCATAGGAGCGGATCGCCTTGCTGAACCAGTCTTGCTGGGCCAGGTCATGCAAGGTATCAGAGCTCTCTTGGGTGATGGCAGTGGCATCTTCAATGGAGCGTACCAGTTCTTCTAGGCGACTAGCGTTGTCGGCGGCGTTTTGGGACATGAAACGGATTTCCGCAGAGGATGATTCCACGGCGGACTGGATCTCGTTAAGCGCTCTTCCCGCTTCCTCAGCCAGCGTTACTCCGGACTCAACCTGCTCCGTGCTTTTCTTCATCGCCCCGACCGCTTCGCAGGTCTGATTGGCTATGTCGCTGATGAGATGGCTTATGTCTTTGGCTGCCCTGTTAGACTTCTCTGCCAGTCGCCTTACTTCGGACGCTACCACCGCGAACCCGCGTCCCTGCTCTCCGGCCCGGGCCGCCTCGATGGCGGCGTTGAGCGCCAGGAGGTTAGTCTGCTCAGCGATCTCGCTGATGACCAGAACGATCTCTCCGATGCGGTTGGACTGCTCTCCCAACCGGTGGATCCGCTCGGCGCTTGAGAGCACGGTCTCCCTGATGGCCTTCATCCCGTCCACCGTTCTCGAGACCGCCATAGTGCCGGTCAGGGCCGCCGACAAGGTCTGATCGGTTGAGGCCGCCAACGACTCTGTCTTGGTCGACATGTTGTTGGTGGCTTCGGCCATCTGTCCGGCTAGTCCGGCGATATCGATGTACTGAGCCGCTTGCTTATGCACGCCCGCGGCGATCTGGTCCAATGCCGCGTTGACTTCGCCGACCTGCCGTTGGATCTCGACGCACGCGTCGTGCAGCTCGTCGGTCTCTTCACAGAGCTCTTGGACTAACCCGTCCAGGGCATGGGTTAGGGGAGAAGTCTTGAGCTTACGGTCGTCCTCCACGTCGTGGACAGGAGCTGCGAGCGGGATAACACTTTCTCGGTCAGGCGCCGGAGGCTGGGATTCTTGTTGCGTCGGGGAATGTGTGGCGGACTCCAAACCTCGCTTGTCTATGAGACTCCTGACGAACACCGCCAAAGCGGCTCCAAAACAGGTCGCCAGCAAGATGTTCAGTAAGCCCAACCAAGTGATGCCCTCAAACACTAACGAGATGACTATGCCTAAGGCAGGAACGATGATCGCTGCTATCCGCTTGATCTCCGCTGTTTTCAAAGCATTCACTCCCCTCGACACTATTCTGTATATCGAAGGGGAGTCGGTGTAGTTAAGGGACCTGTCCGCAGACCTCGCAGCCCTCGCGCCTGGCGGTGGTTACGATGTTGAACTCGCCACGAAGGAGGTCAAACAGGAGCATCCGTCCCACCAGAGGCTCACCGATGTTAAGCAGGAGTTTCATGACCTCGGACGCCTGCAGCGCGCCGGCGACTCCGGGGGCGGGGCCCGCGATGGCAGGCGGAGATGACGCCTTCTTGTTCGCCATGGACCTTTTCGGAAAGAGGCACTGATAGCAAGGCCCTTTTCCGGGCATCACCACGGTAACCATGCCCGTAAAGCCCGATACCGCCGCTTCCACCAGCGGAATGCCTGCTTCCACACAAGCCTTGTTCAGAATGTACCTGGTTTCGAGATTATCGAGGCAGGCGGCTACGGCGTCGTAGCCCTGAACGGTTTCCCCCATGTTGTCGCTGTCCAACCTCTTGACCATGGGTTCGATTTTCACGTTCGGGTTAGCAGCGATCAGCCTTTCGGCAAGGGTCGGCGCTTTCATCTCGCCGATGTCGGCCATCCTGTACATGATTTGGCGAGGCAAGTTGGATAGAGACACCGAGTCCGAGTCAACTAGGCTGATGTGTCCGACGCCCATGCCGGCCAGATAGACGCTGCAGGGGGTTCCAAGCCCGCCCGCCCCCACCACCAGCACGCGCTTAGATGAAAGCTTCAACTGACCGGCCTCGCCGACCTCAGGAAGGGTGATTTGCCTGGAGTAACGTTCTCTAAGGTCCGCGTGTAGATGTTCCTCTGAAGGTCCCTTCATGGGGTCGCCTCCTATTTGTCCGATACCCGGGAGAAGAACTATTCTGCTCACAGCGGGCTAAAGGTTATCTTGTTCCCAGATGGCTATTTGAACACCTTAGTTCAGCTTTCCTTCTAGGATAAACCGGCGCGACGTCGAATTCTAGTCCATAGCCCTTGTTTGGACAAAGGAGGACCACTGAGTGTACGACATCCTTTTCAGAAACGTTCGCGTGATTGACGGAACCGGCACCCCATGGTTTCACGGCGAGGTGCTGGTCAAGGACGGAGCCATCGCAGAGGTCGCCAAGAAGGTGGAAGGCCAGGCATCCCGCGTTATCGACGGCAAAGGGTTGGTCCTTGCTCCCGGTTTCATAGATTCACACAGCCATTCTGATACGGATTGGTTTTCCGACCGGCGCGGGGAATCAAAGATCCGCCAGGGAGTCACCACAGAAGTTACCGGTCAGTGTGGGGAGTCAGGTGCGCCGCGTGGTTCGGAGGGTCCGGGCATTTTGGGGAACGCGTCGGGTTCCACCCCTGACCAGACCTGGAACTCCTTTGACGAGTATCTTACCGCTCTAGATCGCAACGGAGTCGGCGTTAACCTAGCTTCGTTGGTCGGGCACGGGACTATCAGAATCGCGGGAATGGGCTACGACGACCGCTCGCCCACAGGCGAAGAGATGGCGAGGATGAAGGAGCATCTGAAGGAGGCTATGGAGGCCGGGGCGTTCGGTTTCTCCAGCGGGCTCATCTACCGCCGGAGCTCTACGCGTCCACCGATGAACTGGTGGAACTAGCCAAGGCTACACTGGCCCCTTACGGGGGCATATACGCCACCCATATGAGGAACGAGGAACTGGCGCTCCTGCAATCGGTGAAGGAAGCCATTGAGATCGGGAGCAGAGCAGGGGTTCCCGTCCACATCTCTCACCATAAGGCCTGCGCCAAACACGCTTGGGGGCAGGTACACGCTTCGCTAGCTATGATAGATGAAGCCCGGCGCCACGGAATCGACGTCACCGCGGACCAATACCCCTACGTAGCCACCGCGACAGGCTTGTCCTCCATAATACCGGCTTGGGCCCATGACGGAGGCCCGAAGGCGCTATTGGCGCGGCTTGCCGACCCCGTAACCGGAGCCGCCTTGAAGGCCAAGGTCGAGTTGGACCAGGGGGACGACGGTTGGTACCGGCTCATGATAACCAACGTGAAAAGCGACAAGAACAGGGCCTGCGAAGGCAAGAGGATGACCGAAATCGCGGCCATGTGGGGGATCCCCGAGGTCGAGGCCGCCTGGCGGCTTCTATGCGAAGAGGAACTTGAAGTCGGGTACGTCCGCTTTGCTATGTGTGAGGACGACGTTATGACCGTCATGAAGCATCCATGCGTCATGATCGGTTCCGACGCCAGCGTGCGGGCTATCGACGGTCCGCTCTCTACCGGTAGCCCTCATCCCAGAGCGTTTGGCACGTTCCCGCGGGTCTTGGGCAAGTACTGCAGGGAAGAGGGACTGTTCTCTCTGGAGACCGCCGTGTACAAGATGACAGGGCTCCCGGCTTGGCGTCTCGGGCTGTGGGACCGCGGGCTGGTAAGGCCCGGGATGGCCGCTGACTTGACGCTGTTTGATCCCGATAAGGTGATAGACACCGCTACCTTCGAGAATCCCAAGCAATATCCGGTAGGGATCGAGTGCGTTGTCGTGAACGGCCAGGTCGTCATCGAGGATGGCGGGCATACGGGGGTCATTGCAGGGAAAGTGCTGAGGAGGGGTAGGAAGTAGGGAAGACATAAGGCGGGCGGTCGCGCTTTATCGCCGGGCCTGCGATGGCTGAGTAGCGGTTCGCCGCGGACGGATATCCCCGGCGCGCGGAGTTTTCCCCGGTACGAATCGCCGCAGGAGTCACGCGCATACTCTCTACCGGATGTCCGAGGGGATCGTATTGCATCGGCTGCTTGTCGCCCCCTCGGAGTCGGGCCGTTGCCCCATCCGGAAAGGGATGGCTGTGGCACGTTTGGCCTTCGTGACGTATGCCGGCACTGTGGAGGGTTTCCGGCGTTTTGGCCTGCCTGAGCTGCGACGGGCCGGAATGCGGGGATGGACTCTAGCCTCCCACGCGGATAGGATTCAGGACGGTCTCGACCGGGCTGAGGACGCAGAGACAGCGTGGTCGGCGAGACGTTGGTCCAAAGCGGAGCTTGCGGAGAGAGCCGAAGAGGAATCGCCGTCCGGCCGCGGTCCAGTTATGTAATTTGCTCGAGTGTGTCACCGCCCACGGTGTGTCTACATAACGTGATCCCAGTGTGATGTAGTTGAGGAGGGATCATGTAATGGGCGGTACCTGTGGAGGAAACTCCTGGTGGTGGATTATTATCGTGCTTGTCGTCCTGTTCTGTCTTTGCCCCGGGCTCCTTTTCTAGCCGGCTCAGCCAATAGGGACGAGTAGGATTGAGCACGCACCCACAAGGACGTGATCTCGCGTTTGCGGGACGGCATATCTAAGAGCTATGCCGTCTTGCTTTTTCTCCAGTGTCCAATGATCTGGTCTTCGCCGTCACTCTCCGTATGTAGACCTAATGCACGCAGTAGCACGGCCTGGCCGTACGTATACCTGACGCATCCCGAATAGCAGCAGCCCGCACAGCATGACCACTGTACGGGCTGTTGTCTTGCTGCCCCGCAAACGTAGTTGGCCTCAGAACGTCCCCTCGATTTCATCAACGAGAGACCCTACATACGCGATAGCTTTCCGGATTGGGTCGGGTTTGGACATATCCACGCCGGCCATTTGCGCCAACTCCAAGGGCTTCTTTATGCCGCCTGCCTTCAAAACTTCGAGCCAGCGGTCTACAGCGGGTTGCCCTTGTGTCTTGATGTCCTGAGCCATCGCCGTCGCCACTGTCAGTCCGGCGGCGTAGGTATATGGATACAGCCCCATGTAGTAGTGGGGTTGGCGCATCCAGGTGAGCTTGGCTCCGTCGTCGATCTCGACCGTGTCGCCCCAGAAATCCGCCAGGATTTGACCTTTAACCGTTGACAACGTCTTGGCCGTGATGGTCTGTCCGGCTTCGGCCAGTGCGTAGGTCCTTCGCTGCAACTCACCTTCTAGAAGGTGTCGAACGAAGTTGTGATGATAGGTCTGGAGGAGGCCCATCAGCACCCAGCGGCGCATCCTCGTCTCAGTGTTGCGCGATAGCACGTAATCGGCCAACAGCAGTTCATTGATGGTCGAGGGAGCTTCCACGAAGAAAGTCGATACCAACATGGCATCGGCCAGCCGCTGGTGTTTAGACGACAGGACGAAGTGGCCGGCGTGTCCCAACTCGTGAGCGAGCGTGAAGGCCCCGCGCATGGTGTCGGCCCAGGTGTTCAGTACGTACGGATGGAGCCCGTAGACCGGGGAGCAAAACGCACCCGTCGACTTGCCGACGTTGTCGCAACGGTCGATCCACCGGTTGCGGAAGGCCGTCTCTATGATTTCCGCGTACTCGCTTCCAAGGACGCGGAGCGCGTCCACGATGAGTTTTTCTGCTTCAGAGAAGGTCATCTTCGGGTTGTACTCGGGATCCAGAGGCGCTTCGATGTCGCAGTATAGGAGCTTGTCGATGCCCAAGACGCGCTTTCTGAGGTTAGCGTATCTCCGCATGTGGGGCGATAGTTCTGTGAAAATGACATCCAGGACGTTGTTGTACACCTCGATGGGGACTTCCTGAGAATGCAGCAGCATGTGCGTGGCCGACGGGTAGCGGCGCAATCGCGAGATAACGAGGTTCTTCTTGACCTCGGTGGCGAAGGTCGCGCCGATGGTGTTCTGGTATGCCTTCAACCCCTGGGTGAAGGAAGCAAACGCGTTTCTCCTTAGGGTAAGGCTTTCTGAGTCCTCGTAGCTCTCCTCGTAGCCAGCGAAGGACATTGGCAGCTCGTTTCCTTGCTCGTCCTTTATGGGAGAGAAGGTCATATCCGTCAGCTTCGCCCGCTGGTAGATGGTGTAGGGAGACTCGAACACCTCGCCCAGCGAGGCGAGGGCGACTTCGGTTTCCGGCGAGAGAACGTGGGGCTTTTCATCCGCTATCCTCTCAATGGTGCGGCGGAACTTGTTCAGCTCGGGCTCTTCCGCGAAGTATCTTTCCATGGTGCCGTCGGGTAAGGCCAGCATCTCTGAGCGCACGAACGAGACGGCGGCCTCGAGTTTGGCGTTCAGGTCTCCGACGCGGCCAGCCATCTCCTGGTTTGTCGGATCGGTGCCGTCCGCCGATAGCCTCAGGCTGGCGTAGTTCGCCACAATCAAGAACCGCTGGTAGAGAGCTTCTTGCGCGAAGCACGTTGCCAACAGGATCTTGGGGCCCTCCGAGAGACGCCCCTTGTACTGGGTAACGGTCACGAGGTCGCGTTCCAGTTCCTTGAGAGCCTGTTCCCAGGCTTCCGGCGTGGAGAAAAGGTCATCCAGATTCCATGTCTCTTCGACCGGCACTTCGGCGCGAGTCAATCGTCTTGCCATGGGGAACCTCCTCTATGGTGGGATTTCTCGAATTCTTTCTTCTGTTTCCTTGTGGATTCTCCTAGTGTATCTTCCTTGTGTATCGACAAGCGTACCCTGCTTCCGCGTGGAGGGGTCGGAATCCTTCTGGGTCGTTTCGGGCGACGGTGTGATTCCTGGCTTTGGCGACCGCAGCAATGGTGCGAGCAGGAAGCACAATGTAGGCAGTGAGACATGGCCTGCTATGGTATTTGCCGCATAGGATTCGGGTAACGCGGTGATTTGCAGCACTAGTCGACGGTGGTGGCGTATGAATCCTCGCTGTCTTTGGTAGGGTCATCATTCTCGGCGCAGTGGTCGTCCTTGGGCTCGGCCGACGGATCCGCTTTTCGGTGCAGGCGGTATCTCCGGCACTTGGGACAATAGCTAAAGATGATGCCCGGGAAGATGTGCACCGGGCTGTACAGGGCAAGGTGAGGCAGGTCGCGTACCGTTCCACAGGTGCGGCACACTATTCTAGCCATCCTGATCGCGCTCCTTCACGATACTCACGGTCGGCTGGATGCTTCCGGTAGCTGCCCACCGGCTGATTCATCAGCCGACCGACCCGTCTACCTCATCGATCCTGCCTCTGTTCCGAATCGTACTCCAGAATATCCCCGGGCTGACACGACAATTCCCTGCATATCGCATCGAGGGTGGAAAACCTGATCGCCTTGGCCTTTCCTGTCTTCAATATCGATAGGTTTGCCAGTGTCAGGTCTATTCGCTCGGCAAGCTCCGTTAGGGATACTTTGCGGTCCGCCATTACTCTATCCAGTCTCACAATGATTGACATCTGCCTGATCCCTCCAGAAAATACCCGTCCAAAGGTTCATCGCAGCCATGACAGGCTACGGGGATACGCGCCTAGACGGTCAAGTCGATTTCCTCCTGAATCAGGACCCCTCGACGCATGACCTGCGAAACCGCCAAGATAAGGCCCCCAAGCACGCCTGTCCTAAGGCCTAGGTCCGTGCGGAAAGACAAGTACTCCGAGGCCATGACCACCTTATCCAGAAAGGAGCTAAAGGCGATTGCTCGAAATGCCTGGGACGCCGCTACTCCAAGGACTACGAGTCCGGCCAATCTGATCCGCGAGGCGTTCTTTCGTGTGAAGACTCTGCCGCATATGGCGTCATCAAGTATTCTAGGTACCTGAACAGCGGCTAGGAAGCTCAATGCTGAAGATATGAACGCCGGCAGAACTACTGCGGCTTGGTAGTACCTCCATTGGTCCGTAGTCAGATGACTATCGGGCAGTTCCAGAACGAGGCCCGGGGAGTACCATTCTGCCGCTATCGCGGGCACTATGCTCGCCGGATTGACGAGGCCCCTTACTGCGCCGATGCCAAGGTAGGTGCTGTATGCCGCCAAGAAGAAGCACACCACAATCCCGCAGGTCCGAGCGAACCGCAATGTCTGAATGCCGGCACCTTGCCTTTCCACGTTACCTTGCATTCCGATCCCTCCCATATCGTCAGACAGTCCATCTAGCCCACCGGTTGCGTGGACTGGTCGAGAGTCTACGGGATGAAGACTCGACCAGTCACTGCAACAGGTCAGGCGTACCATCACCCCGACTCATACCGTCAAGTCGTGTTCTTCTTGAAGCAAGACGCCGTAACGGAAGACCTCTGCGATGATTAGCACGATCAAACCCGCGAAGGTTGCCTCAGTTGCCAATGACAGGCGCGGGTTGAACGTCACTCCGGGGACACTCACGTGGTTCATGACGTAGAAGCCCCAGATAGACCGCGAAGCCGTTTCCACAGCGGCGCCTACCAGGATCGCGATGCCGCAGTTGCGGATCCGGGCGGCGTTTGAGGTCGTGAAGGGACTCCCGGTCGAAATCGAATCCACAATGGTCTTGAACTGAGAAGTGATGTAAAGCACGACTAGGACGACGGGGATTCGTGTTCCAACAGTCACGGCCCAAAAAGACGGGGCCAGAAATGTTGTCACCGGTTCAGGCAGGACAATGCTGAGCCCGGGTAACAGAAACTGCAGCGAAGACGGGTCGTTGTCATACATGCTTGGGAACAGATCCGGCCGGATTGCCAGGATCAGCGTGGCCGCAGCTGCCACTATCAAACCCATGACCAACAAGACTTGGAAGACTCTCAGGCCACCCCTGGCGACCGCCAGAATCCTCGAACTGGTATTCATAATCCTCAACCTTTCCTTGCTCATCGGACCTTGACTTGAGTCTATCAGTCCAATTATCGTTTGCCAATAAATATTATGCGATTATCAACAAAAGGTCTGAGGGTGCTTCGGACTTTCTTCCACGCGAAGGCATTTTGGTCGAAGGCGTCTAGGGCGAAGGCGCATGGGGGAAAGAGATGCTGAAGCCGGTGCTACTAAAGCATAGGGCAGGGCCGCAAAGCGAGACCCTGCCCATCCGACTTACGAAGTTTTGAAGACGGACCTACCAAGTAGCTCAGTCAGATTGAGGCGGACTACTCCGGTTTGCCTATCTGCCAATCGGGTAGAGGAGCCAACTCCTTCATGGCAGCGATGAAGGATTCCACATCGTAGAACTCCTCCTGGTCCACGAGTGAACCGCCCTTGCGCCTTTCCATGAAGTACTCGCCATCGCCGCCTTGGCCGCAGGCCGTAACGGTGTTGCCCGACTTGAAGTACAGACCCTTCTTTATGTTGGAGTTGACGAATTGGACATCATCCATGCTTTCAGCCACCTTTGCTTAGCGTGACACGGCAAATGCCGGTCTTCCTTAGCATTCTTCCCAGTGCCTTACCATCCTTTGATATCTCTGGCTCAATTCTCTCAAGGAGCAGTGGCAAGAAGGGACTAAACCCTGAACACCCTCCGCGCGTTGCCTCCAAATACCTTCTCCTTGTCTTCGACGGAGAGGGCCAAGGCCCGCACGACTTCGACCGCCTTATCCAGACTGCCGATCTGGTGCGGGTAATCGCTGCCGACCATGAATTGGTCTACTCCGAGAGTGTCCACGGCGAACTGGACGGTCCGAGGATCGAAAAGCACGCAATCGTAAAACACCTGCTTCAGATACTCGGTGGGAGCCTTCTTGATCTTCTGGCACTCGGGGTAGTTGGCGAATCCCCTGTCCAGGCGTTCGGCGAGGTAGGGGAGACATCCGCCAAGGTGCGACGCCACGATTTTGAGACCGGGGAAGCGGTCTAGGAGGCCGGAGAAGATCATCCTTGTGATAGAGACCGTCGTGTCAAAGGTGAACCCTACAGTAGCCGAGAGCCTGTAGTCTAGGTAGGAATCCGCGGGGACCGGCGTAGTGGGGTGGAGGAACAGCGGGACGTCCAGGCGAGCGGCGACCTCGAATATGGGCTCGAACTCGGGAAGGTCCAGAGTTTTGCCCGAGACGTTGGTGAAAAGTGTTCCTCCCTTAAGCCCGAGCTTGGTGACGGCGTGCTCCGACTCCTTCTCCGATTCCAAAGCGTGGTTGCGTGATTACTCATACACCAGCTCGATCAAGTTGTAGTACAGGGAGTATCCGGACGAGAGATACAGCCTTAGAGCAGGTACATTCGTCCCACGCACAGACAGTGTGGCAGTCTTCTTACCACGACGCCTCAGTTCATCGAAGGCAGTCGCCATCAGTTCTCTCGCGATGCCCTTCCGTCTGTACGGTTCAATCACGAAGATGTTCTCTGTTGCGGCGCGTTCATCCGTAATGTCCCACACCGATATGGCACCCACAACTTCGGAATCGCACGTCGCTATGAAGCACTTGAAACTTGGGTCTCCCGACTTGAACCAGATCTCCGCTTTGCTCTGGGGATTCTCACCCGTCATCCGGTCGGCGTTGACGTACTTGGCAACCTCGTCATTGGTGAATGAAAGCTCCCTGATCTTCACGTCGTCCGGAATCCGATAGTGCGTTGTCTCCTTCTGAAGGTCATACCTCAGCACGGGGATCACAGAGTGTAGGTGGAAGCCCTTTTCCATGAAGAGTTGAATACGGCCTATGTCATCCGACTCGCAGAAGCTGCGTAAACGGACTCTCTTTCCCGGTGTCGTGTTCCCAATCTCATCGATTCGATGGGTGAGACCGTCCAATAGGATCCCTTCGACTGCCAAGTCACGGGCATACGCGTCGTCTACAAAAGTGGAGAGTTCGAACAGGCACTCTGACTCCGCTTGTGTCTCATTGGGTTTTAGATAACCTACTCCCGCGATTTCGCCTTTCTCATCAACTGCACAGAGCACGTTTTCGGGCCTGACATCTCTGTGGAAGCGGATCGAGAGCGCACAGTACATGTTCAGCGCTTCTATCGCGCTCAGGTCACTCACATCATAGTTTCTCAACAGCATCTTAGGTCACTCGCCTTTGGCGATGGACTACTCTGAAACGGCATTTATGTATCACGGCGGTGGAGGAGGCGTCAACCGGCTATGCGGCGGTAGCCATGTTTGTCATTGCCGGCACGGTTTATTTGCTGGACGGCTCGTCATGGTGTTATAATGATGAACGTGTCGGGGCGTAGCGCAGCTTGGTAGCGCGCATGGTTCGGGACCATGAGGTCGCTGGTTCAAGTCCAGTCGCCCCGACCATTCCATTACCACTCGTCTGCTATCCACGAAGCTAAAACACGACGACTACAGCCCCACTGCAAGACGCTGTGACCCTACGAAGGACTTGCACGACCGGCGGAGTAGATAGAGAGGAAATAGGCTGCGCCGATCCACATTTGGTCGCACAGTCGCGGAGGTGCGTCGCGTGGGATTCCTATTCGGTCCACCCAAGGTAGACAAGCTCAAGGCAAAGAGAGATGTACGCGGCCTATTGAAGGCACTCACGTTTGAGAAGGACTGGATTATCCGCAAGCACGCAGCTCAGGCTCTTGGGGAGATTGGGGCAACCAGCGCAACACCTGATCTGGTAGCCCGCCTGCTCGCTGAGGAAAGAGTGATCGCCCGCGAAGCCGTGGCAGAGGCGCTTGACCGGCTCGGCTGGACCCCCCAGAAGGACGCTGCATCTGCCTGTTTCTACCGCATCAAAGGCCAGTTGGAGAAATGCGCGGAGTGCGGCGACGATGGTATCCGCGAGCTGCTCCCGCTGCTGCTGGACGGCAACTCCAGGGTTCGCGACATCTGGCGTAGCTTTGGAGCCAAGGGCGCGATGACGGCGATGGCGGTGGCCAATATGCTATTTGAGCAGTATAAGGGTTTCGCATCGGGCACTTCGGAACTAGACTTTAGGTTTGCCGACGATCGCCAGAAAGACGCCATGATAGAAGCGATGGTCAAGCGGCTAGTGAGCTGCGTTCGCGCCATCGGCCAGTATGTAGACCCCAGCACCGACATGTACCTGTCGAATCTGTACGACCAAGTTAGGCGGTCCATATACTCTAACCCCGAAGGCGGCTTCCTCGACGCCTTCAAGGCCGTAGACCTGCGGGAGAACATTGTATCGGCGTTGCGCAGGTCCACTTCGCAAATTGCGCTTGACCTGCATTTGGAGGTGCTCACGAGCGACCCCGCCCGCTTCGTGCGGTGGGCTGCCGTAGATGCGCTGGCCTATCTCAACGAGGAACACCCTGGGCTCATACGCGGTGCTAAGTTCAGGGAAGCCCTTGAGACCGCGCTTGCCCTTGAGGAAGACGGGATCAGTAGCCGCAAACGCAAGATCCAGGAGCTTCTTTCGAGCATGCAGTGACGTATGCGCTGCCGTGCGCCTCATTGGGGCAGGCATGTTCCAATTGCTAATGTGGCATGAAAGCCCTCGCGAACCTTTCCAATAGAGTGTTGGAGCCAGAAGACTCTAATAACCCTCTGTGACCGCTAGCATAAATGTTGAGTGTTTTGTGCTGTTATTTTTCTTTTCCATAGTCAAAAACGACCGCTTGAATTATACTAAGGACACTCGGTCAGTTCCATAGTTCAATTGTGTATAACAAAGTCATTGACAAAGGTGCCTGTGGGGATTCTGAACAGTGCCTACTCAACTCAGGATTGCTAGATCAAGAGTTAGATAAGCTAGGGGTGTCTACTGTGGGAAGAGCTGGGGAGTACGTCCAATCTGGGTCATATCGAGTGTTCGTCCCTAAACCTCTACCTCCGAGCCCCGCCTTGAAATCGGACAATGAGATGGGAACACTTCTTCAGAAGGCCGCGATCTCGCTGGGCCGACTTGAGGGCTTGTCTGAGATAATTCCTAACCCGGAGGCCTTCATCTCCATGTACGTTCGCAAGGAGGCGCTGCTAAGCTCCCAGATTGAGGGCACTCAGGCCTCGTATGTTGATGTTCTTGCCTCGGAAGACCGTAAGCCTAGTAGCGTATCATCAGACGTCCTCGAGGTCGTCAACTACGTCAAGGCTCTCAACTATGCTCTACAGCGTGTCTCCGAGCTTCCGTTCTCCCTGCGGTTACTCCGGGAAGTCCACGAGATCCTTCTGTCAAACCAGGTTAGAGGCAGCAATCGACGCCCCGGGGAGTTCCGAACTGTCCAGAACTGGATAGGAGCCAATGGAACCTCTCCGACCGAAGCTGAGTTCGTGCCACCCTCTCCTGAGATAATGTCAGAAGCCTTAAGAGAATTCGAGCGCTACTATCATGAGGGAACTGAACCGCCACTTATCAAGTGTGGCCTGTTGCATGCTCAGTTCGAGACCATTCATCCTTTCATGGATGGAAATGGAAGGATCGGTAGGCTCCTGATAAGTTTCTTCCTAAGGGAGCAGAGGGTTCTAATGAAACCTCTGCTTTACCTGAGTCACTACTTCAAGAAGAAGAGAATGCAATATTACGACGCCCTAATGGCGGTCCGCGACGAAGGCGACTGGGAAGGGTGGTTGAAGTTCTTTCTTACCGGCGTGAACGATGTCAGTGAGGAGGCGGTTACGACTGCCAAGGCGCTTCTCCAGGCTCAGCAGGAAGACAGAAACAGGATCCGTGAAACCACGAACACCAATAATGCGGTTCGGCTTCACGAGTACGCTTTCGAAAAGCCGGTCTTCACGCTGCCTGACGTTAGAAAGAAACTCAAATGGACAAACGCGACTGCCCTCAATCTCATTGGGAAGCTAGAGAGATGCGGGGTCTTATCAGAAATAACCGGTCAGTCCAGGAATAGGGTCTGGGCGTACACGAGAGTCATCGACATAATGCAGGCAGGGACAACGCCCCTGTAGACGCATGGAGCTATCCATCCTCAAGCATCCGCACCAGCGTTCGGACAAACGCCCTGTCTTGCTCCGGAGTTCGCTTTGAGGGGCCCTTGAGCCGCCCGCCGCCTTTGCGAACTTTCTTGGCAAGGTGCCGGGCTTGCAGAAGGCCATCAATATTAGCTGAAGTGTACTCCATTCCGTTCTGGTCCAGCACCCTTGCCGAACGCGCTAAGCACATTGCCGCTAGGCCGTAGTCCTGGGTCACAACGATGTCACCGGGTCTCACGGCATTGACCAGTCCAAAGTCCACGCTGTCTGGGCCTTTGGCGAAGAGCAGGGTCCGCGCGCCTTCCCGATCATATTCGTGGGCAGTATCGCAGAGCAGAATGCACTCCACGCCAAATCGCCGAGCCACCTGCACCGCTTCATCCACAACGGGGCAGCCGTCGGCGTCGATCAGAATCCGGGGTTTGGAATCTCTGATTTCAGGCATGCTTTGCTCCATGACATACGTCCATTCAAGGTCACTCGCAGACTATCACATAAGAGTGTGCGAAACACTCACGAAAAACGGTTGACATCTGTAACCCCCAGGATATTATAGGGTTACAACAGTAACCTGTATTGAGGTGGTTACGATGCCCGAGAAGAGTGATACGAGCCTCTCTAACAGCGAGTGGCTTATCATGGAATGCCTTTGGGCCAAAGCGCCCCTGACGGTAACGCAGATCGTGAAGGCCATGGCTAAAGCAGACCGGTTGGGCGAAGAGCACGACAAAGACTCTTATCAGTCGTATGGAGAAGAAGGGATACCTGCGATATGAGGAAGGCGGCAAGCGCGGGGAGTACTATCCGGCCGTCTTGCGTTCGGAGGTAGTTCTTGCGGAAACCGAAGCTTTCTCGGTCGTCTATATAAGGGTAGTCTCGGTATGTTGGTCAGCTCTCGTTGACCAACACAGCCTTTCAGAACAAGAGATCAAAGAACTGAGGACCATATTGGACAAGACGGAAGGGGAGAGATGAATGCTGGAAACCATTGTCGCTTCTTCCGTGTTGATCGTGGTTCTTATTCTCATGCGCTACTCTTTCAGAGGGAAGATCAAACCGGGGCTGCAGTATGCTTTCTGGTTGTTGGTGGCCGTCAGATTGCTTATGCCGTTCCCTGTGCTTGAGAGTCCAATAAGTGTGCTGAATGTCGTTGACGTGGGGAGACAAGCGGGCCAGCGTATCCAGAACTCTGCAGACTCCGGTTGAACCGGCGCAGCCGGGTACCAATCAAGAGATCGATCCCAGGTGTTGCCCAAGGCGGCACAGCCGGTGTTACCAATAACACCGGTAACACGGGAGCGTCTCGCGACTCTGCGCAGGGTGAGGCGAGCGGTTCGGGCGGTGTCTTAAGTCAGGCTAGGTCCGGCGGTGTTCTCCGCACTGTATGGCTCATTGGCGCTGTGGCCGTTGGACTTTGGTTCGTTCTTCAGAACATATGGCTCTACTCGAGACTGAGAAAGACACGGCAACCCGTGGAAATAGCGAACAGTCGTCTTCCGGTGTACCTGTCCGGCTACGTTAGCTCACCCTGCATATTCGGACTCCGACCTGCGATTTACATCCGTCCAGACAACCTAACTTGCGGCCAAAGCTCTGAGGTACATTTTGGCACATGAAGAAACTCACTACCGGCACGGAGATCACCTTTGGTCATACCTGAGATGTGCCTGCTTGGCACTTCATTGGTTCAATCCTCTCGTATGGTGGGCGGGCATACTCTCGCGGCGGGACTGCGAAATCGCGTGCGATGAAAGCACCCTGAACCGTATGGGAGATGGGCACCGCAAAGCCTACGGAAACACGCTCGTTAGTATGATCGGATGCCGAGCAAGACCTTCGGAACTCTTAAGCGCCACTACAATGTCGTCAGGCAAAGCCGGAATGAAGGAGCGGATTACGATGATCGCGCGAAAACCCAAGATGCTGATAGGTACGCTGCTTACCGCGATTCTTGCCATGGCCGTAGTCGTGGGATGCACCTTTACCGGGGCAAATGGCTCTAACAAGGATGTTACCTTGCATGAACGTGCCGGACTTACCATAGCCATACCGAATGAATACGCGGACCAGCTGCTCATCGACCCGGTTGAAACCGCCGATGAGCGCATCCTCATGAGCGTCTACCAGAAGTCGACCTATGAGAAGTACGGAGGAATGGGACTCCTTTTCAAGATCGCGCGCTATACGGAAGCCCAGTACGAGCAGTTCCTGAGTTCCGACGGCAGCGGGCGGAGTTTCTTCGCCAAGGCATCTTCGAAAGGGGATTCCAACGAGGGTTCCGCCTATTACGGCTTCTTCACTCCTACGGACGTGCAGGCTCCCGACGATCATGAGGCTTACGCGATGCTTGCCTCGTCAGTGGGAGACTTTGTGAAAGAGGACTTTGTAGAGCGCAACCGCCTGAGCGCTCACAACGACCAGGAGTTCTTCGGAAGGACCTATACCTACGACGGCGACCACGTCTTCATCAAGTACTACCCCTACTTCGCCGAGAACGGGAGCAAAGACGAAGCCTGGACGCTCTACCTCTCCCAACCCGTCAAGCAGGGGGCTGTGGGAATCTGGTGCGTGGAGCGCTGGCGGGATCAATACGGCAATGTGTATCCGTACTTCCCCGATGCGGACGGCGTCCCCTCGAAAGAGCATTATGCCGCCTTGCAGGCGGAAGCCGATGCCGGGCGTCCAGCTCTTTTGCTTGATCCCAAACAAGTCGCGATGAAGTTTGTCGAGACAGTCTTCGGACACAAACCGGATGACCCCGGCAGTTTCGAGGGGGCAGAAAACTCCGGCATACCGGCGGAACTATATGCCCAGTCGACGGGGGACATACACGACTACATGCCCAAGCTAATCGCCAAGGAGGCTGTAAGCGCGTATGACCTGCTTCCGTGTCTGGAGAACTTCACCCGCACTACCTGGGACGAGTTGACGGCGGCTTATGGAAGTGAGTGGTGGGATCCTCTGTGGGCCGCGCTACGCGACGCAGCGGTGAGTGAGATGCGGACAGACACCAGCGACCAAATCATGCGGGACTACTACTTGGGCAAGGCGCTTCTCGCAGCCGACGGGGCATACACAGAGATGGTGAGCGACATTGTGCTGCGGCAATGGAGAGATAACAGCCAGCTTTATAGCAGGGCAATGAGCGAGCGCTTTTCAGCGGACGAGGCTACCACTCTGCGCTCTCACCTGCTCTACCTAGTGAGCCACAGAGGGGGAACGTTCCATCTCGGCGTCCCCGGATCCGACCCCGAGCTCTCCTTGTCGCTGAACACGTACCCCGTCGATTTCCCCTTCGGGGTCGACCTCACCGAGAAGACCCGGGAGACATTCCAGGCGGAAAGCTACGGCCAAGTCACGGTCATCGAGGGCGAAGGGTTCATATTGAAATACCTTCACAACTCAGAAGGGGTGTATCTGGTCTACTGCATCCGTACCGTCAATGAAGGGTACTTCACCAAGGGAGTCGCTATAGGAGACCCGGAGGAGAAGCTCTGGGACCACTGGGAACCCACGGAATTGAGGAAGTTGAACGAGGTCAGTTATGAAGACGAGGACTGGTTCGGCGATGATTACGATTACGCCTATGTCCATGTGCCTCAAGATAGCACCAAGAGCATCATGTATCTCGTCAAAGACCGTCGTGTTATAGGCATCGGGCTTCTGAACGGGCTGGATGGACCGATGTACCCGGCGATGTAGGGGCTTCGGGCGGTTTTCTCGCGGGGGAGGGGCTCACGGCTCCTCCTTCGCGGCGGTCACTGGTCCTTCAAGACTCGGGCTATGTCCTCACGCTTGACCGTAAGAGTCTCCCAGTCAGACGGTGAAGAGCCAATCTCAATATCGAAGAGCTCCTGATCGCCATGTATCTCTGCGACAGCCCCGCATATCAGAAGTGTCTGCCTACCTTCACAGACTACCTCATCCCCCGCCGTCATCCCTCTTTCGGGTGACGGATCGGACGCCCCCTCTTGGTACCATCAAAGTGGTTCGTTTCAGAACGTTGGCACTAACGCCCGGTTCGCAGAGCAGTCCCTGCGCCGCTTGACCTGCGCGTTGATGCCTGAGTTTTCGACGATTGGATGTGCTCTAAGTGAAGTCCGATAGTTCTCAGTCTGATGCCCTGCGGTACGTAGTCTACACTTACGTCCTTTTCGTTGTGCTGCTGACTACACTGGGCGCCGTGGCGACAAAGCTCTTGCACGGGACGCCGCTGGTCATGAGATGGCTGACGGCCATAGTAGCATGGACGCCGACCTACGTTCTGCTACTCATGTTCAGCAGGCTTTGCCCAAACACCACCATTCGCGAGTTTTACAGGGCCGCTTTCTCCGGGAAGCGGATCGCCGCCTAGTAGCCACAACAACCATAATTCAGGTAGCGATTTTCTTCGCGAGTGTATCCCTGGTCTCGGTTCAAGAAGGTGTCACGGTAATGAGCCTGCTTGACCTCTCCTTTCAAGTCAGTGGTCAGCGCTGTCTTCTTCACTCTCATACAGGGAGCGCTCGGAGAAGAGTCAGGCTGGAGAGGCTATCTGTCTCCGGTGGCCGAGAAAGGTTCGGCGTCATCAAGGGTTCGTTGATAGTGAGCCTCATCTGGTCGTTCTGGCATGCTCCGATATGGTTCTTGGGCTCCGGATACAGTGGATTCGCTTTGCTCAGATACACAATCGCGTTCGCCATCTGCGTTACTTCTGTGGGGTTTGTGATGGGACTCTGCTATCACTCGTGCAGAAACCTTCTCGTTCCGGTGTGCATTCACTTCACGCTTAACTTCCTTGGTGGGGGCATTTACAAAGGACCCATGGTAGACCTGGTTTCCTGGTATGCCCTATTCTACGCCCTTACTGCAGCGGGCTACTTTTTGACGGAGAGAAGAAAATGGGAACTGGCGCGCGAAGCCCGACCGGTTTCCTAAGGAGTGTATCTTTGTGAACGGCAATATCATAAGTAGAATGCGGGAATCCGACATATCTCAGGCTGTCCAGATTTGGGTCAGTCAGTATGAGCAGTACTGTGGCGCCGCGAGCTCGTTTCCGACGGGCTGGGTCAGGATCCTAATGCGATAGTGAACTTCTTGAAGAAGAAGGTGGCTGATAAAGCGATTGTCGCAAGATCAGACGACAGAGAAGACAGACTGCTTGGCTACCTGGCCTATGACGAGTTTCCGTTCAATGGCGAAAAGACAGTGTTCTGTCCGGCGATTGCCCACGGAGCCACAGGCGAGCGCAGGGAAGAGACATATCGGTCCCTATATGAGTATGGCTCACGAGAGTGGGTGAGTAAGGGCGTCCTCAACCATATGTGGACGATCTTCTACAATGATGGCCAGCTTAAGGGCCCCTATTGTATGACCTGGGTTTCGGTTCTCACCTCATAGACGCGTTTGCGCTTACAGGTAAGGAAATAGCTGTCACCGGCCCGGACTGTAACATCACTTGGGCCGGACCCCAAGATGCAGAAGTCCTGTGTGGTCTCGTAGAGGAATCAGTACTACCGTTCGGCGCCCCTTTTTCTTGTGAGGGATCGATACTCGCGGGATGACATCTTGGAAATCCTGGGAAGGGGCAACGTGTTCCTGGCCCAGGAAGGCGAAGAGGCGATAGGGTTCATATACGTTAGCGTGTCGGAAAGGAACAACGTGATCGACCTGTCCCCCCCCCCCGATAAGCGTTGCGGCTTGCTTGACGAGATAGGAGCTTACATAAAGCCTGACGCAGAAGCCAGGGGTTGGGGAAGAGGCTGCTACAGCGCATTCAGCTTCTGCGCTAGCAACGGGATCGACCGCGTCCACGTGGACTTTGAGACCGCAAACCCGTTTGCCAATAGGTTTTGGCCGAAGCGCTTCGATCCGATGCTGTTGTCGGTCAGAAGACCGATAAACAGGAATATCAATGACCCGGTGGTGTAGTCTGCTGTTCCGTCGCCAAAGACCGTCTCGTAGGACATCTGGAAACGAGCGACGCTCCAGACGTCCAGCGCCCCTAACTCCATTCCGGCGCAAGCAGGAAATCCTGTACTTTCCGATGTTTGATCCCGTTGCGGCTCATGTCCAGCTCATCCATGGAGACAACGTATTTACAACTCAAGGAACTCAGTGAAGGAAAACGGGTAGATGATGAACTCGACGTATCTACCGGCAAGGTAAGTGGCAAGCTCCCCGGATAGCAGTTTGGCGTTTGAGCCGGTTATGTAGATGTCGCAATCAAACTCTACCCTGAGTGACGTCACGCACGTTTCCCATTCGGTGACCTCCTGTATCTCGTCAAGAAAGAGATATGCTTTTCCGTTAATGGCGGCTATGCGGCCCTTGATTTCGTCACGGAGTGCCGTAGCGGTGCACAGACGGGCATTGGTCATGTCCTCAAAGTTGAAGGAGATGAACTGAGCTTCAGGGACCCCTCTTGCTCTCAACTCTTCCCTCCAATAAGTTCTCCCTTATCTCCGCTCTGCTAGCCCAACTTCTTTTGTCCCAGGTGACGCCGCTCAAGTCGTCGCCGCCGTAGATGATCTGACCGAGCTTGACCCCTCGAAACCTGGAGACGGCGAAGAAAGCGGCGGCCTCCATTTCCACCGAGACGCAGCCTTCCTGAATTCGCAGTTCCTTCTTGGCCTTGGTCTCGCGGTAGAAGGAATCGGTCGTCCACGTCTTTACAGCAGCATTCGCTCTACGATGGCCTCGATGTGAATCTGGGTCGTGTCCAGGAGCGGAACTTCCAGGTCGCCCTCTTTGATGATAAGTGGCAGCTCGGTACACCCCAGAACCAGGGCGTCCGCCTTCGTGTCGGATATCATCCGCCGGGCTATTTGCAGTACGAGATGCTTTTCCTCAGGCAGGACGATGC
The DNA here is from genome assembly GCA_040766225.1 of Bacillota bacterium. Taxonomy (GTDB): domain Bacteria; phylum Bacillota; class Sulfobacillia; order Fermentithermobacillales; family Fermentithermobacillaceae; genus DULO01. The sequence goes on from JAXGQX010000018.1 coordinate 45,876, forward strand.
CTTCCTGAAGGTTGGGGAAGATAACGCCGTGAATGGCCTGCTGTTGCAGGTCTCTTCCACGATGCTCACCAGGGGCAGGGGAGACTGCCGTTGGACCTGGTCGAAGACGATATGAGCCGTATTTGCCGCCATCGCCGCGAACTCAGCCCCGCCGGCTTTCAGCGTCCTTACCGATGCGACTAAACGCTCCGTGAACTGAACCCACTCTTTCCGGTCGGCGAGCATGTACATCTCGTTCAGGTTCAGGCTGTCTATTACCATGAGGGGATAATCGGGACCGGCGGTTTTGGCTCGGTATCGTGCGATGATTCCATCATAGTACTCCAACGTGGATTCCGGC
>JAXGQX010000019.1:0-44401 GCA_040766225.1 Bacillota bacterium
CGTAGACGCCCCACGGTATCGATCATTCGATCGACTCCGCGGGCTTAGGCCTTTGAGCCTGGCCTACAGCCTCATTTTCCTAGGTACGCCGCCCTCACCGCGCTGTTCTCCAAGAGCGCTTCCCCCGCGCCGGAAAGAGTGATGCGGCCGGTCTCCAGCACGTATCCGGTCCGAGCGGTCTTCAGAGCCATGTGCGCGTTTTGCTCTATGAGCAGGATGGTCACTCCCTGCCTGTTGATTTCGCGGATGATGGAGAAAATGTCTTGCACTATCAGCGGCGCCAGCCCCAAACTCGGTTCGTCCATCATCATCAGTTTCGGGCGACTCATAAGGGCTCGGCCTACAGCAAGCATCTGCTGCTCGCCGCCGGAAAGGGTGCCGCCCACTTGCCAGGAGCGCTCTTTTAGCCGAGGGAAAAGGTCAAACACCCAGCGGATATCATCGCCGAGATCGTCGTTCCGCACGTAGGCGCCCATTCGCAGGTTCTCAAGCACGGTGAGGTTGGGGAAGATGCGCCGGCCTTCCGGGACCATGGTGATGCCCCGCCTGACTATTGCGGTTGGGTCTTTTCCGGTGATGTCCTCGCCCAGGAATTTGACCGTCCCGCTTCTTGGTTTGACAAGCCCCGCGATGGCGCGCAAGGTCGTGCTCTTGCCTGCGCCGTTCGCGCCTATCAGCGTGACGATGTCGCCCTTGGGAACCTCAAAGGAGATGCCCTTAACGGCCTCGATGCCGCCGTAGTTCACTCTCAGATCTTCAATGCTTAGTACCGCTTCAGACATCGGCGGCCACCCCCAGATAGGCGTCTATCACACGCTGATCGTTTTGGATCTCACGCGGAGTGCCGGTGCTTATGAGCTTGCCGAAATCGATCACGTAGATGCGATCGGAGAACTGCATCACAAGGTCCATATGGTGTTCGATCATGAAGATGGTGAGTCCGTACCTCTTCTTGATCTCGACGATGAACTGGCCCAACTCTCTTGTTTCCTGCGGGTTCATGCCGGCTGCAGGTTCGTCCAGAAGTAAGAGCTTCGGGTCGGTAGCCAATGCCCGGGCTATTTCCAGCCGGCGCTGCAATCCGTACGGCAAGCTCGTCGCCAGCTCGTCTTTGTACTGGGCGAGGTTCTGCTCCTCCAAGAGTGCTACGGCTTCCGCCCTCATCCTCTTTTCTTCCTTGTGAGTCAGGCGGAAAGTAGCGGACAGGAAATTGTGCCTAGCCCGCATATGCTTCGCGGTGAGCACGTTGTCGAACACCGTCATGCTTTTCCAAAGCCGGATGTTCTGGAAGGTCCGAGCGATGCCGAGCTTCGTTACCTGATCCGGGGTCGGTGAAAGAGCCCGAGCCGCTGCGTACTTGCCCGGGTTCTCGCCGGCATACAGTTTGGCCATTTTTCCGCGGGGGTGGTTTACCACCATGGGCTTGCCGTAGAAACTCACCATGCCGTTGGTTGGCTCGTAGACTCCGGTTACGCAGTTGAAGGCTGTAGTCTTGCCGGCGCCGTTTGGTCCGATGAGGGCCACGATCTCGCCCTCATACACCTCAGCGTTCAGATTGTTGACCGCCAGGACGCCGCCGAACTGCATGCTCAGGTCGTCAAGGCGAAGCACAGGTTCAGCCATTGCTCCGCACCTCCCCCTCGCCCCTCTTGCGTCCCAAGAAGCCAAGCGGGCGCCTCACCAATCTCCCAACGGTTTCCCACGAAAGCTCCTTATCGCCCATGATGCCTCTCCGGAAGAACAGGACCATGATCATGATGACAACCGAAAACACCAGCCTGCGAAAAACCGGAGCGGAACAGGGTCGGAGCGGAGATCCCAAGGAACTTGCCCATATCCAGACCCCTGAGCCACCATTCCGAGGACGCGATAAAGAGGAAACTCGCTATGCAGCTGCCGGATATGGAGCCTATGCCTCCCATGACGACGATGAGCAGGATCTCGTAAGTCATCGCGCTCCTAAACTGCGCGGCCTGGACCGTGTACTGGAACATGGCTAGGAGCCCGCCCGACACTCCGGCGAAGAAAGAACTCACTATGAAACTCAGTTCCTTGTGCCAGAACAGGTTAATCCCCATGGCTTCGGCCGTGATCTCGTCGTCGCGGATGGCTTTGAAGGCCCGTCCGTACGAGGAGTTTATCAGCAAGACTATGAACGCGATGCAAAGGCCGGAATGCTATAAAGACGAAGGTGGTCGGCGGGAAGGGGATCTCGGTGAACGGGACTTTCAAGGTCGTTAGGTCCAGGTAGTTGCGTATGACGTTAGCCCCGTTTGTCACAGGGCCCAGCTTATCCCACTGCACGATGGAGCGGATGATCTCCGCGAAACCCAAGGTCGCTATGGCCAGATAGTCCGACTTGAGCCGTAGGACCGGCAGACCGATTAACGCCGCGAATACCGCGGCAACTAGGCCTGCCGAGATGAGCCCAATGAAAACACCCACGTCAAAGGGGATGGCGCACTCATAGTACCGGTAGACCGAATCCCCCATTTTGACATCCAGGGGAATGGTGAGGATGGCGTAAGTGTACGCGCCTACCAACATGAAACCTGCCTGCCCCAGGCTAAATAGGCCGGTAAAGCCGTTTAGGAGGTTCATGGATACGGCCACCAAGGCATAGATTGCGCCCTTCTTCAAAACAGTGAACAGCATAGACGTGCCGGGGAGTGTCTTCTCCAAAGTGAAGAGGGCCATAAGCGATAGGGCAACGGCAAAAACGGTGTATGAGAGTCTCTGTTTCTCCTTCGAAGCGCCTTTCATCTTCAACGTCGTCACCTCACACCTTGTCCGTCACTTTTTCGCCGAATAGGCCGGTGGGCTTCACCAGGAGGATGGTGATGAGCAACAAGAAGGTAAACGCGTCAGAGAAGGTGGTCCAACTTGAGCCGCCGCTCTTTATCATGTTTTCCGAGATGCCGATGATGAACGAACCGACTACGGCTCCCGGGATACTGCCTATGCCCCCGAATACCGCCGCCACGAAGCACTTCAAGCCCGGCGCGCTGCCTGAGATGGGTGTGACAGAGGCGTAGTTGGTGAAATACAGAAGGCTTCCGACGCCCGCGAGGAACGACCCAATGATGAACGTAACGCCTATGACGGAGTTGATGCTGATGCCCATGAGCCGGCTGGTCTCGAAATCCTTTGACACGGCCCGCATGGCCATCCCCACTTTGGTGTACTTGATGAGGAGCACCAAAAGGACAACCAGGATTACCGTCAGAACCGGGGTGATAAGCGTCACCATCTTGGTTGTCTCACCCCATACGGTGACTGTCCGGGCGAGCCACGGTATGTTGGGATAGACCTTCGCGAGCCCTCCCGTAAAGTAGAGAGCGCAGTTTTGCAGCAAGTAGGAGACCCCGATCGCGCTTATCATGATGGACGTCCGAGGAGCGGTGAGGAGAGGCATGTATGCCGCGGTCTCTATGACGAGACCGAGGAGCACGGTGAGTACCAATACAAGCAGCACGCTGAGCCATAGCGGCATAGCTGTGGACATATACACCATCATAAGACCGGCGAACATGAACACGTCGCCGTGAGCGAAGTTGATGAGCCTCAAGACGCCGTATACCATCGTGTAGCCTATGGCGATTAACGCGTACTGCCCGCCTACGGAGATGCCTGCCAATATATAGGCCAAGTTGTCGCTGATGAATCCCATGGATCACTCCTCCGTCCGGCGCCTTCTCAGTATTCGGCGGGGGCGGTTGACCCCCGCCGCGATTACTGTCCTACTTGATAGTGACTGCGGGCAACGCCTTCCAAGTACCGGTTGCGGTGTCAGCCTGTTTCACATAGGCGGTATCCCGGAGCGCGTCACCGTTTACCTGGTCTAGGGCGATTTTCCCCGAAACCCCGGTGTATTCGGTCTTCCACAACGCCGTCATCACAGCGCTTGGGTCTGTGCTGCCCGCATTCTTTAGCGCTTCGAGGGCGAAGAAGTAGGCGTCGTAACCCATCGCGGTGACCGCGGCGACGGTATCGTTGCCGTTGTTGTTGGCCAGGCGAGTGGAGTCGGCGTTGATCCACTTCTTGATGCCTGAGTCGAATTCGGGGACGGCGCCTTCCGGATAGAAGGTGGTAACAGTCACTTGGACGTCCTTGCCTTTAGCGGCAGCGAGGACGACGTTGGAGTCCCAGGTGTCGCCGGCTAGGAGAGGCATTCCGAGCTTCTGGGCGTTGGCTTGGTCGATGATGAGCTGCGCGGCCTCAGTGGACACCGGTGAAAAGAACACGCCGGCACCGCTGTTTTTCGCGTTAGTCACATACGATGCGAAGTCGCCGGTGCCCTCGGGGAATGTCTCCTCGACGCATTCTCCCCAGCTTCTTGAAAGCCTCCACAAAGTACTTCACCAGTCCGCCCGAATAGTCGTCGCCCAGCTTGACAGTGTACGCCTTGGTGGCTTTCAGCTCATTGAAGGCGTAGTTCGCTAAGACGGTTCCCTGGAACGGGTCCAGGAAGCAAATGCGAAAGTAGTAGGTATTCCCTTGTGTGACTGCCGGATTCGTGCAGGTCACACCCACGACGGGGATGTTCGCGGCTTTGAAAGTGGGGCCACCGGCGATGGAGACGCCCGAACCGTATGAACCCAGGACCACTGAGACGCCCGCGTCGACTAAGGTGCTCGCCGCGGTGGCAGCCTTCTCATTGGCGCTTTCGTTGTCGACTATGACAAGCTCGACATCGTATGTCTTGCCGCCGATCTCGACGGTAGGCTGCACGTAGTGGGCATACTGTATGCCAAGGGTTTCCTGCTTACCGCCAGCGCCGTTGTCGCCTGACGCCGGCTCAAACACACCGATCTTCACAACGGGATTTTTGTCAGGAGTCTCCGGAGCCTCTGGGGTGGCGGGGTTGCCACAGCCAGCGATGGACATTAGGATCAGCGAAAGCACTATCGCCAAGACCAAGGAACGCTTCATTCTCTCATTCCTCCCGATAGCAGATTTCACGCCCACTTATGCGCACCAATCGGCTCACGAGCGCCCTCAACCCCGAGCATCCAGGACTGAGGGCATCCCTTTAGGGTGGAGTAGGTTCCGTTGTTGTTGTAGCCACCTCCTTTTTGCTCCATCGCAGCGTGGGCAACCCCGCGCTGCTCGTTTGTCTGGATGAATCGGTCCGGAACTTCGAATAAGATACGCGGAACGGGACCACAGACTGGCTGCCGAATGCCAACAACCATCCATTTTTGGGCAAATTACAATGATTTGCCGTTTATGGTAGATTCAAGGCGACTCCGGCGAAATCCTTCTAGGCGTTTGTTCCTTTTCGGTAGTGGGAAGAAGCCGCTTGGAGTAACCCTTTACATTCAAGGATAAGTGCCATCTTCTTGAAAAAGGCTTTTAGATGCGACCGCTGCGAACTACAGGAGTTTGACGCCAGGATCCAGTAGTTGGTATGATCCACCTAAGTGGGGGGTGGAAGAATGCACAGTGACCGCCTCAATCAACTATCACGTGTGTTTGTCAGGCACGGTGTCTCGCTCGCTTTTTTGTTCGGATCCCAGGCAGAGAAGGGCGAGGCGCTGCTAGACGGGAGGCCTGTCGAACCCGCGGATGATCTTGCTGATTTAGACCTGGGCGTAGTCCTGAGCGATCCTCTCCCTGAAGGTTTGGCGAGGGCGAGGTTTTACGCCCTTCTCTACAACGATCTCGTTGATCTGTTCCGACCCCTGAGCCTCGATTTGGTACTACTTCAGGAGACCCACTCGATCTTCCAGCTTGAAGCCATAAAGGGTATCTGCGTATACCAAGAGAGCGAGCAAGCGAAAGAAGATTATGAGATGAGTATTCTACGGCGGGCTGCTGATTTTGGCCCTGTGCTGGTTAAGTTCCTTGAGGAGACTCTAGAGGAGGTTTGAGGGAATGCTCAATGTGGTCTTGTTGGAACAGCGGTTGGGGCTCATCTCTGGATATTTGGCGCAGCTGAGCGGACTCGCGACCCTTCCTGAGGATCAGTTTCTCAGGGATCCACTGCTGGTCGCTGCGGCAGAGAGTTTTCTGAGACGAACGCTTGAAGCCATGTTCGATATTGGCAGACATGTGCTGGCCAAGTCAGGTTTTTTGGACTTGGCCGGGGAGTATAAGAGCATAGCCCGTGGGTTAGCTGACCGTGGGTTCATCGACAAGAACCTCGGTGATGCATTGGTAGTGATGGCTGGCTACAGGAATCGAATGGTCCACCTTTATAACGAAATCACCGCCGAAGAACTGCGCTCGATAATCGTCAACGACACCGGAGACATCAGGGAGTTTGTCCGTCAAGTGCGGGAATTCGTACGGAAACGCGGGTCGGAATAAGCATAATCAATGCGGCACGCCCGCAAGGGTCGTGCCGTAAGCATCCACATTATGCTGCGGAGAAAGCATTTCCAATCCACGAAAGGCTACTACCAAACCTACGTGCGCCTGGGCGACGTTCTCGTTCCGCCTCAGCGGTCCCTGTGAGCCTCAAAGAAGGCATTGATCTCATTGAAGAGTACAGGGTCCGGCTCGTTTGTCAGATTGCTGTCGAGGCACGCCTGAAACACCGACTTTACCTCGTCCGGGACATATCCGTCATACAAGTCAGCGAGCTTCTGGTATTCCAGATCCGCTCTTGCGGAGTACTCGGCGGCTGCCTCGGATCTGAGCAAGGAACTGTGGCCGTTACGGTTTTCCTCCGAGCAGGTTTTGTACACCACATTCGGGTTGGTGATTTTGTCCCGTTGCGAGATGATGCTGGCGCCGTCGTAGGAGACCGACTCATCCTCGGTGCCGTGGATGATCATCACCGCGGCATCGCTGCTGTTTATCCCATCGACTGCGGTGAGGTTCACGGCACTTCCGAAGAGCATAGCGCGATAGGCCCAACCGTACGGGTATACCGCGTAAGCCAACGGCCCCATCATGCGCTTCATTTCCTCGTTGAGCATTCCCATAGGAGAGTTGAAACCCGATACGCTGACGACTGCGGCGACGTTATGGTCGTACTTGAGCACGGCGGTATTCGCGTAGCCGCCCCAGCTGTGTCCAAACAGCATCACCGGCAAGTCCTTCAAGCCAGGCTCATTTTCGATGTAGGTCAGCGCCGCGTCCAGGTCCAGCACGGATTGAGGCAGGCCTATCCCGTCGTCTCCCTCAGTGGAGGTCCCGGTGTTATCGAAAGCGAACACCCGCCAACCCTTGTTCACGAAGTACATGGCCTCGGGCAGGTAGTCTTTTGCGCTGGACCCGAGCCCATGCGACATCACCACCAGACCTTTGTCGTTCTCTTCGCCGTAAACGTAACCTCTCAGAGTGTTCTTTCCCGACTCAAAGAGGACGTGTTTCAGGCTTTGTATCGGCCCCTCGTTGTACGCCAAGTAGCTAGGGGATTTGGATGCCTCGTCTGCGAAAGCAGCCGTTGTAGACTAGTTTCAACGAGACGAAGGAATGCACCGCGAACAGCAGGAGTAGCACGACACTGGCCATTAGCGCCGACCTACGCGAGATGGGACGCTCTGTCAGTTCCATTGTCATCGGAATCCCTCCATACTTCGCCCCACCGGGCAGATTTGGTCAACGGGTATCCTCAACATGAAGTTTTTGTATTGATTACCACGGCGCGTGACGGCGACACGTCCCTTGAAGGAGTGAAAATACCGGGTGACGGTAGGGGAGTGGGTAGATCCCGTAGGAGGGAGGAATGACGCCTTGAAGCGGAGAAGTGATGTGGTCGCAATTATAGATGGCGCGCAGGTACTCGGGGGGCTCTAGTTGCCGTTAGGGACCATCGGAGACTCCGCGGTGCTGGTCGCCACCAGCTTCGTCCACCGGTCGTCCGCGACGATGTAATCCGGCGGCCTGAGTTGGAGAATGCCTTGGCGGTATCCGTTCGCGCCCTGCCGCTGACCCTCTTGTCGGCGCCTGCCGGATACGGCAAGACTACCATGCTTGCGTTTTTGCCTCGCCTAGTGCCCGAGTATCCGCTGGCATGGGTTACGTTGGATTCCGAAGACAACGACCCGGTCCGCTTCATGAATCTGATAGTGGCGGCTCTGCAGCAGTTGCGGTTCTGGCTGCGGGCAGCAGGTAACGTCTATGTTGGCGGGTGGAGGAGCCGACTCGGCTGCGCTAAAGCGCGCCATGAGTACCTTGATAAACGATGTGCTTAAGCTCCTACCCGAACCCTTCATCCTGGTCCTCGACGATCTTCACACCGTGACTGAACCGTCTGTGTACATCGTGCTCGAACATCTCATGGAACGCCTGCCTCCGCAATTGCACCTCGCTGTGGGCACGCGGCATGACCCGCCCTTGCGCTTGGCCCGACTGGCAGCCCGCCGGCAGTTGTTCGAGTTGCGGCGGCCTGATCTGGGCTTCAGCGAGGCCGAAGCCCGGGAGTTCATGTGCCGGTCTCTAGGCCTCCAACTGTCGGATACCGAGATAGCAGCCCTTCAGGAGCGCACCGAGGGGTGGCCCGCAGGCCTCTGCCTCCTGGCCGGTCCTCTCGCTCGAATGGGATCGCCGGCCGACCGCAGCCAGTTTGTGGCGGCCCTTAACCATAGTGAACGTTACGCCCTTGACTTCCTTGCCGAGGAGGTGCTTCGGGACCTCCCGGCTGACCTCCGACGGTTTCTCCTTCAGACCTCGGTGTTGAGCGAGATGACTCCCGCAGCTTGCGCCGCCTTGACGGGACGCGAAGACGCATCTAAGTTGCTTGACGGCTTGTACCGTTGGAACCTGACTATTGCGTCCTTGACGACGGGCTCGGGAGGCGAGCCGGTCTACCGGCATCATGCCCTGTTTGCCCGGCTTCTTGCGAGCCAGCTAGAGCGCGAGATGCCAGATGAGATCCCCGACCTCCACCGGCGCGCGGCGCGACTCCAGGCTACCCCGGGTAGGGCGATCTCTCATTACCTCTTGGCGGGTGACTGGGAAGATGCGGCCCGGCTGATGGTGGAATCAAGCGGCGCGCTTCTAGCTCGCGGCATGTTCGATACGATCCGCAACTGGTACGCTATGCTCCCTCGCGAGGCTCAGAATGCCAATCCCAAGCTCAAGGTGGTAGTTGCTCGTGCCGAGATTCACAAAGGCGACTACGCGGCGGCCAACACCCTTCTAAATGAAGCCCGTGAGGCTTTCCTTGCCGCCGGCGACACCGCGGGGGAGGGGGATGCGCTGACGTCCCTCATCACCATATCGTACCAGAACAATGACCGGGCGGCTGCGGCCAGACTTATCGACCGGGCAATTCAGTTGCCGCTCGGGCCGATGGGGGACATGGCTTTCCGGCTCGGACGAGCCTGGCTATGCGTCGGCGAGTATGACTGGGACTCCTGCCGCAAGGATATCACCGACGCGCTCGCGATCCCGCGCACAACAGATGACAAGCGCGTCGACTTCATCGGCATGACTTACATGAGCGCGCCATTAGCGGCGGTGCCCGGTTGCCTTTCGGCCACTGAGACCTATTGCGCTGAGGCCGCAGAGCGTACTGTGCCCGGTACGGCGTGGCGGCTCGGCGCGGACGAGCTGGGCACTTGGCCCGTGCTCTGGCGCGGGCACACGAACGAAGCTTTGTCGCGGGCGCAAGCGACTGACACCCTTCGGCAACAGCTGGGCGGCTACCCTTTCATAGGAGCGGATATTTCTGTACAGCTGGCTGTGTTGTACCTCGCTAACGGGGATCATGACTCGGCAACCCGCGCCACTGATGCGCTCTTGAAGCGGCTAGAGTACGCGGCGCTGGGGAAAAGGGATTTCTACCTGCACGCCGCGGGACGCTCCCGCGCTTTGCTCGGCGATCTGACAGCCGCGCATGCCTTGCACCAGCGACTGACCGCCTTCCTGACCAATGGTCCTATGGCTCAGTACCTGGCCCAGCACCTGACGGGGTTGATCGCCCTGATCGAGAAGAGGTTTGATGACGCCTCCGAGGTACTCGGGCGTGCGGCGGAACTGGAGAGCCGGGCTTCCCATCGCCCGTGCCGGCGGCAGTGCAAGGCTGCTGCAGGCGATGTTGTTGCTAGGGCAGGGCAATCATGACGCGGCGCTAGACCTCGCTAGCCGTGTGCTCGAAGAGTGGGAGCGGGAGGGTATGCTCGGTTGCGTTCTCTTGGACGGACCAGCTATCTTGCCGTTGCTTGACTTCGCTGCTCAGAGTGGTGTTGGCGTCGCGGCCAATGCTCTACAGCTCTTCCCGGACGACGGCGCCTGTCTCAGGCTCGGTTCGGGCTTCGACTGCTGGTTCGGCCCCGGGTTCGGTCTCGGGTCTAGCCCCGAGTTCGGCATCGGGCTTCGTCCCGGGCGGCGTCTCGGGAAATGTGTCGGCACCCGTCTCAGGCAGCCATGCTTCAGGTAGCCCTGTTTCAGGCAGCCCTGTTTCGGGCCTTGCCTCCCTTCCGGAACCACTAACTCCGCGGGAAGTCGAGGTACTTAAACTCCTCGTCGCCGGACGGACCAACCGCGAGATCGGTAAAGTGCTTTACATCGGTGAGGAAACCGTCAAGAGCCATGTCGCCCATATCCTGCGGAAACTCGAAGTGACTTCGCGTACTCAGGCGGCGGTCCGCGGCCGCGAGTTGGGACTTGACGCCCCCCGACTCCGAGTACGAGCCTAGGGCCTAGACCGCGTACCCCTATCCCTCTACTTTTCACTCCTTTGAGGGACGAATGCGCTTGGGCCTCCTTGCTATCATCGGGGTGAACCAAGGGGGCACACAATACGAAACATGCTCAGCGCTAGAATAATCGCGGGACTCGACTCCCCGCATAGCAGTTCTGCACGTTGGTCGATACTTGACTCCGGCGCGTGTCCGAGTGCGTCGTACCGTCGTTGAGTGCCTAGTTCCGACTTGGGCGGGACTAGGAGACATGCTTGGTGACGCGCGCGGAGACTCGATCGGAGACACGCCAAGAGACTGTGGAGACATCCTTGACGGACCGCGAGAGGCCATGTTGGTAGTTGTCGGCGAGGTCGGACCGGCCCTTTCTTGGGTGTTCGTCAGGGGAAATGCCAGCCTCGTGAAGGATCCGGACCTACAGGGACTGCTTCTCCCGGGAGCCGGTCCGGCAAACTGCACCGACCTTTATGAGCTGGTGCGTGTGGACCCGGTTCGAATAGAGATCGTCGATGAGCGGCGTGGATGGGGATACCGCGAGACGGTTGATCTCTGACGTAGACCAAGGTTTCGCTGTGAGGATCAATCTCGCCTGCACATTCGCTTTGCAGGATTGCCAACATCTAATGTGTAATGGTGCAGGTGATGGCCCGTGCGCTACAAGACTCCCCATCCCGATGGGCACCCTGTAGATAACGAGGAGGCATGCAAATGGGCAAACAACTCACAGCGAAAGTGACTTGGGTCGGAAAGGTAGATTGGGAACTCAAGTCTTTTCACGGGCACGAACTATCGACGTGGAAAGGGTCGTCCTACAACTCGTATCTCGTACGCGACCGGAAGAATGTGCTCATCGACACCGTATGGGGACCGTTCGACACCGAGTTCGTGTCAAAGCTGAAGCAGGAGATAGACCTGCGGGACATCGACTACATAGTGGCAAATCACGGAGAAGCGGACCACAGCGGCGCACTTCCTGAGCTTATGCGGGAAATCCCCGATGTGCCTATCTATTGCACGGCTAATGGAGCGAGACTTCTCAAAGCCCAGTATCATCAGGACTGGCGGTTCGTCACGGTAAAGACGGGGGATACGCTGGAGATCGGCGAGAGCAAGCTCGTGTTCGTCGAAGCACCCATGCTCCACTGGCCGGACACGATGTTCACCTACATGACCGGCGACGCCATCCTGTTTTCCAACGACGCGTTCGGGCAGCATTACGCTACCGAGTCTCTCTACAACGACACAGTGGATCAAGGCGAGCTCTACGCGGAAGCCCTCAAGTACTACGCCAACATACTCACGCCATTCTCCGCGATGGTGTCGCGCAAAATACAAGAGGTGCTCGGGATGTCCCTCCCCCTCAGCATGATTTGCCCAAGCCACGGCGTCATCTGGAAAGAGAACCCCACACAAATCGTCGAGCAGTATCAGAAGTGGGCCGGCGCGTATCAGGAAAACCAGGTCACAATAGTCTACGACACTATGTGGAACTCCACACGCAAAATGGCGGAGGCGATTGCCGCAGGGATCCGCCTTCAGGACCCAGAGGTGACCGTGAAGCTGATGAACGCTTCTAAAGACGACAAGAACGACATCATCACCGAAGTCTTTCGCTCCAAGACCGTGCTTGTCGGGTCCCCGACTGTCAACAATCGCTACCTGCACTCCATCGGAGGGATACTTGAGATGCTCCGGGGTCTCAAGTTCAAGGGGAAGAGCGCCGCTTCTTTCGGCAGCTATGGATGGAGCGGCGAGGCTCCGGCCCTAATCGCAAAGCAGCTGGAAGAGTCGGGGTTCGCTCTCTTGTCAGCGGGGCTGAAAACGCTTTGGGTGCCCGATGACGAAGCCGCAGGAAAGTGCGTGGAGTTCGGGAAATCCGTGGTAGGAGGAAAGTAGGAACCCAAAGGGCACTCACTTAGTCATCCGTCAACCGAAAATGCCTCGCTAAGGCGTCCAGAGTCTCGGCTCTCGTGTCAACATCCGCGGTTTCCCTCAAGATTGTGTAGAAACCGCTGTTGGCATACTCGTCGTAGCGCTCTCTGCTGTTAAGCTTTGCGATGCAGGCTTTGAAATTGGCGAGGGTCTTCTGGGGGTTCTCGGCTTGACGTATCTGCTCTAGTAGAAACTTCTTGTCGGGGTCATCGCGTTCGAAGAACATTTCAACCGACATCGCTTGCGGCGAGAGCATGACGGCGACGTGATGATAGTCGGAGATTTCCCTAAGGATGTCTAGCGGTATATTCGTGTCGGCGATTACCTTACCGTTTTGGGATAGCCGTATCAGTTCGACGATCTCGAACTCGGCCGCTTCACCGGAAGTCTGGATGATCCATCGCTCATATTCCTCAGGTGTGCGGTTAACAAACTCTTGCCAGTCTTTCATGGTCGAGAAGTAGCATAAGCCCGGCTGTCTGTCCGGCGTGGCAATCACACTCGCGTATCTGTCGTGGTAGTTCTCTCCGCAATGGATCATCCCGTACTTCTCGGCCAGCATTGCGGCCATCGTGGATTTACCCGCGTACGCCGTTCCCGTGATGAAATAGACGTTTTGCAGGTAATGCCTCAGTATGTTGCTCTCAATGCCTATCTTCATGAAGAAGGCTGCCCCCCAACAATCTGCCGATTTGGCGGCGACGTCTTAGAGCACCGGGGAGTGGTTGGTCCAATCCCCGGTCTGGAATCCCTAATCAAACAACTTCGCATGGTACCCGTGTTCTATCAGCGTAGCGTTGATGATGGCCTTGGCCTTTTCATCGATTCCCGGCCACGAGGCGATCTCGCGCCCGCTGTAGCGTTTCAGTCCGGCCAAATGCTTCACTCCGTGTTCTCGGATCCCGGCCTGCGCAGGGGCATCCAACTTCTCCAATAGGACATCGATCGGTTCTAGGACTCGCAACTCCTTGTGAGGGAAACCTTTATCGAACTCCTGAACTTCTTTGGGATCGCACTCGAACACGGGGTCTTCGTAGAAGCGGCCCGTTATGCCGTCAAACGCGCCGTCATAGAGCGGCATCGCCATGAACGCGTCGAAGGTCTTGCCACTTGCAGTAGTGAGGTTGAACTCCGCGGCTCTCTGAAACCCTACTCGCGGATAGTAGTCCGGATGGCCGAAGAACACGATGGCGCCATACCCGAGACGCTTCGCCTCGGCTATGGTATGCATCAGGAGTGCCTTGCCGATCCCCTTACTCTGATATTCCGGCAGCACGCTTATGGGCCCAAACGTAATGACCCCGTGCTCTACGCCCGTTTCGTCGACGATCTTGGCCATGGAATACATGATGTTGCCGACGATCTTGCCGTCGACTTCGGCGACGTAGTCGAGTTAGGGTATGAATGAGGGGACCTTGCGGAGCTTATGGATCAGGTAGTGTTCATCGCAGTCCGGACGACTCATTCCCCAGAAAGCTTCGCGGGTTAGTTCCTCGACCACTCGATAGTCCTCCGGTCTTTCGAGACGGAGGTTGATATGTTGGTTGGTATTCAGTTCGATCCTCTTCCCTCTGAGGCAGCAGGGTGTTATGCCTCAATCTGCTACTCGCTCTAACGAATTCCGCTCAATGCGGTTGGGCCCGCCCTATCATACAGTTGCGCGGCGGTACAGGACATAGTCCAGCATCTCCTGACAAACCCCGCACTCTTGAGTGCGTCTGGGGCTTCAGGCGGATACTCCTTGACCGTGAGGCGGACCGTCGGGAATATGCGCTGTGCCGCGTAATCCTGAGCGAAGCCCCCTTTAGCGCGTCGGACAGACACGCATTATCGAATACGCGCAAGGTCTTTCCTGTCGTTCGAACACAGCGACCGGGACGCCTGCACGGAGCGCAACTGCGGTACCGGGCACATTCATGAAGGTCCTGCCCTCAAAGTGCGCGAGATACTTGCCCCACGGCTGCGCCGGATCGACGGCCGTAAGCCATACGATCCTCGTCATCCGGGTGTTCCAGTTCAAAGGTGATGCCCGCGAAATCTTTGTCCCTTATGTACTGCATGCCGGATAGGCCCTAACGAAGTACCCTCGCCGCACCCGCCCGGTATATTCCCATACACGGAGGACCTTGACCGCATTGCTCCAATTGAGCCCTTGAGCTGTCTCGCGGCAAAGGATGAGAGAGCGGTCGAATGCGCGTTCCAACTGCTCCTCAATCGTATTCTTCAAGGGATGCGCCAACTCCCAGCGGCCCGCCATGAAGGTCATAACTGGGTTTTATTGCTGCCGTGGCGGCGCCTTTTGGATCATATCCCCGGCTTATCCACTGGACGCACCGGGACAAAGCTGTCCGCGTGCACAGTCGCCCTGTTCGGCAAGATGCAGCAGCGTGTCGTGGGGCGACGTCCCTCCCAAGAGACCGGACAGCCTCTGCGCAAAAGAGGCACCTCTTTGGAGCAGCGCTTCAAAGACCACTCGCGTCGCCTTCCAGGTTTGTTGCGGTTTCGGTCAGGTCTGCGTCCCAATCGATGTCATCGTGCGGATGGAAAGACAGGCCCAGGTCAGGGACGATACGCCAAAACACGTTTCCTTCCGCGAGGAGGGCGTCCAGGAGTCCCGGACTGTAACCTTCACGCGCGCCGGCAACAGAACGCTTTCCCATAGGGCAGGGGGAAACTCTGGCCATACAGAGTTTTCAGAGCCGTCCTCCAGCGCCTCTTTACGGGAACCTGCGGGCTTCGAATGCGGCGAGACAGCGCCGCCGCGTATCGTTCGGGTGGAAATAGTCTTTGACCCGCTCTGCGGCGCATCATTACCGTTTCGTTCCGCGCCCGGTCGAACAGAGCTGAGTGGTAGTAGAGACCTCATACTCCACAACATCCGCCTGCGCACAACGCTGTCAGCACGTCCTGCGCCGTATCATCTGTCCAAAGGTAACGTTCGGCCACTTGGTCCCGAGATTGCGCGCCACGGTAGCGAAGGAGGCGCCGCACAATGCGCATCCTCGAATCCATTTCGCCTGCTACCAAAGCTGACCTCGTATTCCCCCGCGTGCTCGGCGGCGATCCACAGTCCCGGTTCGATGTACTTGGCCTGTTCTCTTTCTTCCAACGCTTCGAACCACTGACCGGGATGTCCAGTTCCCCCGCGACCATGTCCCCCTCGATCGCTATGAGCAGGGAATGCAGCTCATCCTCGACGGTGGCGTTGAGACCGCCGGAGACCCGGGCAAGTTCTTCGGCGAGCCGGGGCGATCATCTGGCCTACCCGGGTCATCTGGCTTAGTTCAGCGCCTCGACTGCGACATGGATTCCGACGGCGTCGGCGCGTAGTCGTACATCATCGCCCTCTCCGTCCGCCGCCTTAGGGAGGCCAGACATAGGGGAGGGGATTCCAGGCGCATTTCCAGAACGCGGATGCCGCCGGAGCGGATCTTGTTCAAGATGAGTTCAGTGCCCGGCAAGTCCCAGTAATCCTCGATAATTCGTCGAGTTTTCGCGTATGAGCGGATGATCGCGGCGCCTGACCAGAGAATCCAGCATCTCGGCGCTGCGCAACCGTTGGACCCAGAGAGGCTGACGCCCCGCTTTTCGGACCCCATCATAAGCGCCCGGGCGGCGCCAGCGAAGGCCATGTTGAACAAAGGCATGGCCGGCAGTGCCGCCTCCAGGTCGGGTTCGCCGATTCAGCAGTATCGCGTACAGCAGCCTTTCCGGCAGAGGTCGGTCGTCACAGGGGAAACAAGAGGAAGCCGTCATCGTCCGAAACATAAGCTTTACGTTCGTATTCGCGAGCTGCTTCGCCGCTTCCATCACCAGATGGCCAGCGGCTCGCCGACCGGACGGCCGAACACGGAATGCACCATCATCTGATGCGTCCCTGTCCCTGTCGCGGAAGTGTTCGATTAGTATCGTGCGATCATCGGGCAATGCGCCGGTAACAGCGTTTCGTTCTTGACGAAACTTTGCGCGCTGTCCGCGGCGGCCTCGTCTAGCCCCAGCCGCGACAGTTCTCGCAGAAGCGGAACCGGTTTCATGCGCCCTGCCCAGCTTCCGAAGGATCTCTCCGTAGGCGAATCCGGTCTCGGTTTCCGGTGACCCCTGATCTCACTTTCCAAAGGCGGCTTTGGCGCCGCCAACTGGAGGACTGCCCGACGATGACGGTGTCTTTCCTTATGTCGCGGATTTGCCAAGCGAAGGAGCCCAGCAGGAACTTGTCGCCTACGCGGGCTTCGAAGACGAACTCCTCGTCCAGCTCGCCGAGTTTCACCCCGTCTTCGGTCCTGACGGTGAAGAGGCCTTTGTCGGGTATGGTGCTCCCGGTCGATACCGCGGTGAGCATGCGGCTGTACGAGTCTCCTTGGACCCGTTCGTGGATGCGGGTCGTACAAGACCCTTGGCCTAACCGGGATGTCGCGGTCGCAAGTTCATGGTCGCCGGCAGCTATCCGCAGTACTTCCTGACATCTCCCTGGTCGTGGCCGTCGCGGAACGGATATGCGCGCGCTAGGATGTCCATAACCTCATCGATGTCGTATCCGTCACTTGCCGCCATCGATGAGGTGCTGCCGGGCCAAGACGTGTCCGCGCAACGTTCCCGGGGGACGGCACCGTTCCACACCCCTACTGCCTGACAACTTCGGCCGCCAGGTTACAGGCCAGTCCTTCGGACGACGCGGGCGAAGATGCGCATGACGCTGACGCGGTTGGGATTGTGTCCCTGACCGCCGAGCCTTTGTACCGTACCTGATATGGAACGTGGGCAACCTACCTGAAAGACTTGATCGATTTTGCCTACATCGATGCCCAGTTCCGCGATGGATGACGTGGCGCATAGGAGCCGCAACTTCCCTTGCCGGAGAGCGTGCTCGACTTCCAGGCGCTGTTCCTTGATATGCTGCCGTGGTGAGTCCAAGCGAAGCCGTCGCCGCCCAACTGGTTCACGTAGTAAGCGAGTTTCTCGGCAAAGGCCCGCCCTCTACGAAGTACTCACACTGCGCGATTCTTGGCAGAGCGAATAGACGGAATCCGCGTGATCTCCCGCCAGGCGGCATCTTTCTGAACGGCCAGCGACCTGAATCTGGGGGCTCGTCACGATCAGTTCGATATCCTTGTGCATCTTTGGAGCAGCGATGGTTACAGGTTCCGACGACAGCCACTCAGCCGCCTCGGCTCAAAGGTTCAATCGTCGCGGAGAGCCCGATGCGCTGAGGGGCTTGAGCAGAGTTTATCCAGACGGGCAACCGACAAGGAGAGATGCGCGCCGCGCTTTGAATCGATCATCGCGTGCAGTTCGTCGATGATGAGCCAGCGGGCTGTGCGGAGTATGGACCGACCCGACTCTCCTGTCAACATCAGGAACAGGGATTCCGGCGTGGTGATCAGTATGTGGGGCGGTGACTTGACCATCCTCCGGCGCTCGCTCTGAGGCGTATCGCCCGTCCGTATGGCTACGGTCAAAGGGGAGCCCAGCAGCCTGTTGGCGGAAGTGGGCGGTGCCGGATCCCCCTGTACTTGCTGTTCACGCAAGATGCCTTCGAGTGGCCGCCGTAGGTTCTCTCGGATGTCGCCCGCCAGCGATTTCAGTGGCGAGACGTATATCAAGTAGAGTTCCTGTTTGAGAGTGCCTTCGCGCGCCATCGCCATCAGCCGGTCTATAAACACGAGGAAAGCGGAGAGGGTCTTGCCGGTGCCGGTCGGTGCCGATACCAGTGTGTGGTCGCCGGACGCGATAGCCGGCCAAGCCGCCTCCTGCACCGCGGTCGGGGTGCCGATGGAATCCGCGAACCAGCGCGCGGTATGTTTATGGAAGATATCCAGTGAATCCATTGGCATCTCGCTCCTCGCTCGATCATACTCCTCATACGCCCGTCCTTCCAGGGCGGTCTGAGACATGCTGTACTCCGGGAACGCGACTGCATCCCAACTAACCCTTTTCCCTCCGTCGCAGGAAGTTACCGCCAGTTGGGAGTAATACTCGGTACAAACATGTTATGGGAGTTGAGCGCATGTCCTCATACGAGAAACTTGGCGTCTTTTACCTCGGTCGACATTATGATCTAGAAACGAGAAGCCCGCAGGAAGGGCACTTCCTATACGCCTCAAAAGACCTGGTCACCCACGGCGTCTGCGTAGGCATGACCGGAAGCGGCAAAACCGGGCTCTGCGTTGCGCTCCTGGAAGAAGCGGCCATAGACGGGGTCCCCGCCATCGTCATTGACCCCAAAGGAGACATGACGAACCTCCTGCTCACGTTCCCCGACCTTCGTCCCGAGGACTTCAGGCCATGGATCAACGAGGACGACGCGCGACGCAAGAACATGTCTCCAGATGAGTACGCGGCATCCCAAGCCGACCTTTGGAAAAATGGTTTGGCTTCCTGGGATCAGGATGGCGAGCGGATAAGGCGGCTTCGGGATTCGGCAGAGTTTGTGATCTACACTCCGGGCAGCACTGCCGGCATTCCGATATCAATTCTCAAGTCATTCGCAGCTCCGTCGAGAGCCATCGTAGAGGATGTGGAGCTCCTGAATGAGAGGGTTAGCGGCACCGCGAGCAGCCTACTAGGGCTAATAGGTATCACCGCTGACCCCATAAGGAGCCGGGAGCATATCCTTATCTCCACCATACTCTCATATGCGTGGCAGAGGGGGCAGGATCTGGACCTTGCCGCGCTAATACAGCAGATAAACTCCCCGCCGGTTGCCCAGATTGGCGTGATGAGCCTGGAGTCTTTCTATCCATCCAAGGACCGGTTCGATCTAGCCATTCAGTTCAACAATCTATTGGCCTCTCCGGGCTTTGCCGCTTGGATGCAGGGGGAAGCTCTAGATATCGACAACATCCTTCATACGCCAACCGGGAAGCCCAAGATTTCCATCTTTTCGATAGCGCATCTTTCTGAGGCCGAGCGCATGTTTTTTGTGGCGCTCCTGCTTAACCAGGTTCTAAGCTGGACCCGGGTTCAGACCGGGACCACGAGCCTACGCGCTCTTCTGTACATGGACGAGATATACGGCTACTTTCCACCGGTGGCTAATCCTCCGACCAAAGCGCCCCTGTTAACACTTCTCAAGCAGGCCAGGGCATTCGGTCTCGGAGTGATGTTGACCACTCAGAACCCTGTGGACCTGGACTACAAGGGCCTCTCCAACACAGGCACGTGGTTCATAGGAAGGCTGCAGACCGAGCGCGACAAGATGAGGGTTTTGGAAGGACTAGAGGGGGCCGCTCTATCTCAGGGCGGACGGTTTGACAAGGCCAAGATGGAGGCGACCCTTGCCGGTTTGGGTCAAAGAGTCTTCCTCATGAACAACGTCCGCCAAGATGAACCGACTGTGTTTGAGACGCGGTGGTGCATGTCCTATCTGGCAGGCCCCTTGTCGCGAAATCAGATAAGCAGCCTGGTGCAGAGCAGGAAGTCGCTCCAATCGGGTTGGCAAGGGCCGCAAGCCTCGTCCTATCCGGCAGCGCCGCAGCAACCCCAGTGGGCAATGCCGCAGCAAGCCGCGTGGGCACCGCGACCCTCTGCCCCTGCTCAGAACGTCTCAGCTTCTGATGCCCCGGTGCTCCCGCCTGACATAGCGCAGTACTTCCTTCCGCTACGTGGGCGCGGCAGGCCCGATGAGTTCGTCTATCGTCCGGCCATACTGGGCAACTCGATTGTAGGTTTTCGTGACACAAAAACCGGAGTGAACTCGAACGAGGAAGTCTCCTTTGCAGCTCCAGTTCCCGATAACGTGCAGAGTATCGATTGGGACGCCGCATCCCTCTTTGAGGGCAGCGTCTCGGATTTGGAGACCTCGGGGCTATCGGGCGTCCCATACGCGCATCTGCCCAGTCCCGCCGGATCATCCAAGAGCTACGCCCAGTGGTCCAAGGCTTTCGCCGACTGGCTGTATAGGACGCAGGAAATGGTCCTGATGCACAGTGAGGTGGCCAAGGCCTATTCCAAGCCCGGCGAGTCTGAGAGGGACTTCCGAGTGCGACTTGACCAGGACTTCCGCGACAAACGCGAAGACGCCGTGGACGCCCTTCGGAAGAAGTACGCGACCAAGACGAACTCACTGATGACCAAGATCCGTCGAGCTGAGGAAGCCGCTGAACGGGAGAAGACCCAGGCTAGTCAGCAGAAGATGCAGACGGCGATTTCGATAGGTTCCACCCTTCTCTCCTCCTTCCTCGGAACCAAAGCTGTCAGCAGCTCCAGCTTAGGGAGAGCGACGACAGCCGCCCGGGGTGCCAGCAGATACATGAAGGAGCAGACCGATATTCAGCGGTCAGAAGAGTCTTTGGCGCTTCTACGAAATGAGTTGAAGGCGCTGGAAGATGAGCTTCAGCGCGAGATCGCCGAGCTTTCGGAGAAACTTAGCCCACTTAACGAGACTTTCCGACAGCACGTCATAAGGCCCACCAAGAGGGATATCAACGTGAAGTCGGTCACTCTGGTATGGATGCCCTATCGGGTAGGGCCAGGCGGTGCGGAAGAGCCGGCCTGGAAATAGGACTTTCACGACAGGAGGCGCTCTTGTTGAAACAGAGGACAATTCCCGTTCCCGGAGCCGACACCGAACTTACCGCCTACGAATTCGGAACCAGCGGTCCACGAGTCTTCATAACAGCCGGCGTGCACGGAGGCGAGGGTACCTCCATCCGAGTCGCTTGGATGCTCATAAGCGAACTGGAAAGGATAGAGAGTTCGCTTATGAGCTGCTTTACCGTGGTACCGGTCGCCCACCCGCAGGCATTCGCGGAGCTCCAACGCAACTCGCCGGTAGACGGTTTAAACCTGAATCGTGTGTTCCCCGGCAACGCAGAGGGGAAACCGACCGAACGTATCGCCGCGGCTCTGTGGGCCGAGATTAAGACCTGCCAGTACTTTATCGACCTTCACTGTGTAGGCGGCGACAGCGTAACCTTCGTGTACGTCCCCTGGAGCAAGTATGACTACGCTCGGCAGTTCGGCGAGTCGTTTGCTTTCCCGGCGCTGGTGGATTCATCCTACATAGACCCGGGTTTGGCGTACACGGACGCCAACGACATAGGCATACCCGCGGTCGTCATCGAGTTCCCTGGCTTAGGTTCCAGAGGGCGCGTGGACCTCAGTGCAGCCAACTATGGTTTCCAGGCCGTAATGCTTGCGCTGCATAGAAACGGTTTGGTGCCCAAGCCGGATAAGCTGGACCCGGAGGTCCTGGCGACTAAGCCTACGCGAGTACATCCGTCCATTGGTTTCACCTTGCCTGCCGGGTATTTCGAACCGTCCGCGAGACCCGGCGCATGGTTGAAGGTCGGTGACCCGGTTGGAACCGTGGACGGCAAAGAGGTGCGAACGCCGCTGGAAGGCCTCTTGATCACGTTACCGCCTGCAACGTTCCTGCCGAGGGACTACACGACTTCCTGCAGCGTGGGCGTAAGGTTTGACAAACCGAAGCCGGATCCGAGGGTTCGCCCCCGCGCGCTGTGGTAAGCGCGTTGTTGCTCACCACAGTGCAGTAACCGCGTTGTTGCTCCCTGCGGAGCAGTAACCGCGTTGTTGCTCCCTGCGGAGCAGTAAGCGCGTTGTTGCTCCCTGCGGAGCAGTAACCGCGTTGTTGCTCCCTGCAGAGCAGTAAGCGCGTTGTTGCTCGCTACAGAGCAGTAAGCGCGTTGTTGTTCACCACAGAGCAGTAAGCGCGTTGTTGCTTCCCACGGAGCAGTAAGCGCGTTGTTGCTCACCACAGAGCAGTAAGCGCGTTGTTGCTCCCTGCGGAGCAGTAACCGCGTTGTTGCTCCCTGCGGAGCAGTAAGTGCGTTGTTAACCACCACAGAGCAGTAAGCGCGTTTGTTGCTCCCTGCGGAGCAGCGTAAGCGCGTTGTTGCTTCCCTGCACGGGCAATAGCGCGTTGTTGCTCGCTACAGAGCAGTAAGCGCGTTGTTGTTCACCACAGAGCAGTAAGCGCTTGTTGCTTCCACAGAGCAGTAAGCGCGTTGTTGTTCACCACAGAGCAGTAAGCGCGTTGTTGTTCTCTGGGGAGCAGTTGCTAATCAGAATTTCATTCACAGCTGTTGACCTTACCCTTGGGGCAAGCCTTAGGCTTGGATTGTGCTCGGCCGGCACAAGGGAGGAGCACCATGTACACCGTAGGTCAGCTATCGAGGATCTGCCAAGTCACGCCCAAAAGGCTCTGCGTCATTACGAGGAGATAGGGCTCCTTCGGCCCGCTCACGTGGACCGGTTCAACCAGTACCGGTACTACTCTACTGATCAGGTCGAACTGGTTAGGCTGATCAGGATTGCCAGGGACACAGGCATGTCACTGGCGCGGATCAAGGGTTCCACAAGGGCCAGGGACCGGGTGGAGTCTCGGGGAGCATTCTGAGGCTCACCGACAGGATCTGTTGGTTCAGATGACCGAACTAAACGGCAGATTGGCGAGGCTGTCTTGGTGGCAGAACAAACAGGAGGCAGGTCGAATGAAGTCAGAATCCAAGTACGCCGTGGTCTTGCGCGAGTTGCCCGAGGTGTTGGTTAGGTCTCAACGAAAGGCGATCGGGGACTTCCCGGTCGGACTTGGGGGCATGTTTGAGGCGGTCTACGGGGAGATCCTCCAGGCGGGCAGAGCTCCTGCAGGTCCCCCATTCGTGCTGTACTACGACGAAGAGTTCAACCCTGAGCGAGTCGACGTTGAAGTCGCGTTCCCGGTGAGCGATCCATCCATAGCTACGCGGACGATTCCGGCCACCTCAGCCGCTACTACCGTCCACGTTGGTCCGTACGACAAGTTGGCGGATGCTTACGCTGCCGTGTATGGGTGGGCTAACGATAACGGTTATGAGTCGGTGTTGCCCATGCGAGACGTATACACGAACGACCCGGAGAACACCCCGCCCGACCAACTGGTTACCGAGGTAATACTGCCTGTGAGGTCGAGAGAGTAGGAGTGACCTTGCGCTGAGCCGAGCGGGGGACCGCCCTTCTTGCGGAAGCCTGCTCGGCTTTTTTACGTTTCAGAACGTCGGAGCAGGCAATACAACCTGTCGATGTCAATTTCCTCAAAACTACTAGCCCATATGCGCAAGTAGGCATATAATGACGCGCGGGAGGTTTCGGCATGGAAAAGTACACGCGGACGTTCAAAGCGTTGTCTGACCTTACCCGCCTTAGGGCGCTAAGGCTTGTGTTGCGGAGCGGTGGAGAAGTGTGCGTCTGCGAACTGGTCGACGCCCTTCAACTGCCCCAATACCAGGTGTCAAAGCATCTGTCCGTGCTGAAGCAGGCCGGGCTGGTCCAAGACTGCCGCATCGGTACCTGGGTGTATTATTCGGTTTCCGAGGGCGCCTCCAAGTTCGTGGAGGGACTGTGCCGTCTCGTCGCTGAGGATGTCCTGGGGCCTGTCTTTGAGGCCGACGCGAAGCGACTAGCGGCGAGGTTACAGGCACGAGCGGACGGGCGATGCGTCGTTGGGACCGTGCCGTCCGGACCGCGTCGATAGTGATAGGAGAGATGTGCGATGCAGTCGGCTTGGGACTTCCTACAAAAACAGATACTCGGGATGAAGTGGCTTAACAACCTGATCGGCGGTCTCTTCACGCGGATAGGGATAGACATCGAGAGCCGCATCGGCGGCAGTTTGCAGTTTTTCCTCTACGACACCATCCAAGATACTCGTGCTCTTGTCGTCCCTGATATTCATCATCCTCGTATATTCAAAAGCTCTTTCCGCCGGAACGCACAAGATCTTGAGCGGGTTTCGCGAGCATACCAACATATTAGGCGCGGTGCTGGGGACTCTCACCCCGTTTACAGTTACTCTCGTCTGATCCCACTGTTCATCGGTTTCACAAGCGCCGGGCGTCTCTTGGGGTCATTCTCCTTCCTTATCGTACCGCTCGTCCGATCTCGGCTCTTTGGTCCTGTTGACTAGCGTGCGGGCTGAACCGCCATCGCTTACGTTTGGTTGGGCTAGTCCTGGCAGTCGCCGGAGGCACCGTCATTGAGTCTTCATCTGGAGGCTGAGATCGAGCAGTTTGTTAGACAAGCAGGAGCGTCGATTTGGACGAGCAAGAGATGTCCGTAACAGACCGCCTGCAGTTCTCGTTGGAGCAGGTGAAGGAGACTGTGGGACGGGTGTATCTCTATGTACTTGTCGGAGTCGCCATAGGAGCTCTCATACACAACTGGATACCGACCGAGACCATCCAGACGATCGCGGAGCGTAACCGTTCGCAGTCATTCTCGCGACTGTGGTGAGGAGTTCCTATGTACGCCGACATCGCTGGCACCATCCCTGTCGCCGAGGCTCTCTACGCGAAGGGCGTTGGCTTGGGAACGATCCTGTCGTTCATGATGGGGGTCACGGCGTTATCCATGCCGTCCATCATCATGCTTCGCAAGGCGGTTAAGCCGAGGCTACTGGGAGTGTTCGTCGGCTTTGTCACGATCGGGATTATCGTCATCGGGTACGCCTTCAACGCCCTCAGCTTCTGATTATGGAATGAGCAAGGGAGGAACCGGATAGTGGACATCAAAGTGCTGGGCAGATGCTGAGGAACGTGACACGTATGAGCAGGTCAAGAGTGCGGCAGCCGTTCTGGGGCTCGAAGCGACGGTCGAAAGCATCGGCGACGATGTCGAGATAGCCAAGTATGGCGTCATGAGAGTTCCGGCGGTCGTGGTTGACAGGAAGGTAATATCAGGGGAGGTTCTGGGCAGAAGGACGCCGAAAATATTCTGACCAAACATTTAGGTCTCTGGTCTTACACAAACAGAGAAGGTGTCGACATGGTTCCAGATAAGCGGAAGGTCTACCGGGCTGTCAAGGCGCGCTACAGTCAACGTGCCCGTTCATCGGGGTGCTGTTCTGCATCTAGCGGTTGTTCCACCGATAGTTGCTGTTCCCCCGAGCAGATTCCAGACGTAGGAAGCACCGGTTGCTGCTCTAGCGCGAGCTGTTGCTCTCCACTCCCAATGATGGGCTAGGGGCGGGCTCTGGGGTGCGGAGCTCCGCTGGATAGATCTAGTTGAAGGAAGGCCAGGTTGTCTGGACATAGAGAGCGGGGGCCGGGAGAGGCCTAGAAGCTCGCTGAGGAAGTCAGCCCGACCGGAAGGTCTACGGGCTGGACATGAACGAACATGTTAGCTCTTGCGCGAGAACATGGGAAGCTCGGAGTGACGAATGCGGCCTTCATTCAAGGGACGATGGAGGATATCCCACTGCAAGCCGGGACAGTGGACCTGGTCATCTCGAATTGCGTTATCAACCTGTCCCACGACAAGGACAGAGCCCTATCCGAGATATATCGGGTGCTTAGGCCGGGCGGGCGGCTTGGAGCTTCTGACACCGTATTGGATGGAAAGCCCGACGAGGCTGCAGTCAACGACATGGATCTCTGGTGCTCATGCGTATCCGGTTCCATGCAGGTGGACGAGTACGCCGAAAGACTGTCAAAAGCCGGTTTTGTCGATGTCTCCGTCCAGGTTACGACGTGGTACGGGGAAGTCGACGGCCTAGGGCAAGGAGTAAGGCTAGGCAGCGCGTTCGTGTCTGCCAGAAAGCCCGCGTAATCGAAGGCACGCCACGGAGGTACATGACCATGAAGATAGAGATTTTTGGAAAAGGCTGCGCCAAATGCGAGAGGACCGAGGCCATAATCACCGCGACAGTCAAGCGTCTCGGAATAGACGCGGAGATCGTTCACGTGCGAGACCTCCAAGAGATAGTAAGCCGGGGTGTGATGGTTACTCCCGCGGTCGCCATCGATGGAGTGATGAAGATTACGGGAAGGATCCCCACAGAGTCGATGGTCCGCCAGTGGTTCGGCAAATGAGTCACGTGTGATTCGCGTTGATGGGAGGAGCTTTCCGGCATGTATGGGACCTCTGTGATCGGTCCTCCCAGAAGGTACGTTTATCCAGCGCGTTGAAATGAACAGATGAGCGTAAGCTGACTAAATATCGTCCTAACCCGTCGCAGCTTTTTCGCATCTGGATTCATGAATGGAGACAAACAATATGAAAACGCGCTCTCTTAGCTGCCGCCTATTCAGAGCGGCTCTCCTCCTCTTGGTCTTCATGTTGGGGCTCGCAGGCGTACCGTCACCGGCCTATGCCTTCTCAGGTAGTGGTAGCGGGACGCCCGACGATCCGTACA
Source organism: Bacillota bacterium (assembly GCA_040766225.1). Classification (GTDB taxonomy): domain Bacteria; phylum Bacillota; class Sulfobacillia; order Fermentithermobacillales; family Fermentithermobacillaceae; genus DULO01. The sequence goes on from JAXGQX010000019.1 coordinate 26,659, forward strand.
TAATAACCACCCCCGCGGAACTTGACGAGGTGCGGAATGACACGCGGGCGTGCTACAAACTAGGCAATGACATTGATATGAGCGGCTGGGGGAACTGGACCCCAATCGGCTGGTCGGGGGGAGACTCCTACCCGTTCGTAGGCATGTTCGATGGTGACTACCACACAATCAGCGGTCTCACGATTAACCATCCGGACAGAAACTACGTGGGGTTATTCTGCGGCTTGGGGTCGTCGAATTCCCCTCACAACAAGGTTATGAACTTGCGGCTTACGAACGTCAACGTCGTGGGCCAGCAGTTTGTTGGCGGGCTAGTGGGACAGGCCCGCTACGGAGCTAGAATCGAGCGGGTGTACGTTGATGGTGTTGTGAGCTCGTCGGGTTCCGAAGGCTACTGTGCCGGTGGAGTAGTCGGCAACATGGGCTGGTATGGGACCGCGACGATGTCCCAATGCGTAAGCAAGGCCAAGTCACCACCATGGAGCATTGCCGGCGGGCTTACAGCCACGGTCAGCCTTGACCCATACGGAGGCAGCCCACCCTATGTGGTTTCTGACTCTTACGCTACCGGATCAGTGACTGCATCTGCGGACAACGGCTACGCTGGAGGGCTCGCGGGTTGGGTTGAAGGCACGGTTTTGCGATGCTACTCGGTGGGTTCGGTGACTGGCGGCAACGCCGGTCGCTTAGCGGGTTACGCCAATCCTACGGCGACATGTGAATCCTCTTACTGGGACAACTCCACAGGCACCAGCGCTATGGGTACGGGCAAAACCACTGCTCAGCTGAAGCAGCAGGCGACGTACGAGGGGTGGGATTTCTCCAAAGTATGGGCGATCGACGAAGGCGTCTCGTTTCCGTACCTCCGCTGGGAGACTCGTCCCGTCATGCGAGGTTCGGTCAGCATAACAGGGACGGCCAAGCCAGGTGAGACGCTGGAAGTCAATACTTCCGGCTTAACGTACACGGCCGCGGCACCCGGAAACGTGCTGAACTATCAGTGGAAACGGGACGGTGCAGTGGTAAGCGAGGGTACGAGTAACACCACCTATCTCCTTGGGACCGATGATATCGGTAAGAAAATAACTGTCGTGGTGACCGCCGACGACGATCACGCTCAGGGGCGTGTCGTTAGCGCGTCGACAGCCCCGGTCGCGAAACTGGACGGTCCGGCCGTGCCTTCCGCGCCGGAACTGGTCCAAAAGACACACAGAGTCGTTACCCTCACGCCCGTAGACGGCTATGAGTACCGTGTGAACGGCGGCTCTTGGCAGGACAGCAATACTTTCAGCGGGCTTATGCCGGAAACTACATACACTTTCACCTGCAGAGTGAAGGAGACCGCGGTCCAATACGCGTCAGCGGAAAGCACCGGCACATCCGTAACCACCGATGCGCCGCCCGTTATGGAAGGCACCGTCACCATATCGGGCGACTTCAAATATGACGCGACCCTGACGGCAATTACGTCGGGCATCACGTACGCACCTGACACGTCATCCGGCAATGTTTTTGGCTACCGGTGGGCACGTGGAGGCTCCGATATCGAGGGCGCTACAGCATCCACATACAAGTTGGTCCAGGAGGATATCGGGCAGACCATATCGGTGACCGTTTCTGCCGATGGCGTGAACGCGCAGGGAAGCGCAAGAAGCGCCGAATCGCCAGTAGTTACAAAAGCCGAGGCCGCATCACCCACGACACTGGCCGTAGCCGGCAAGACTCACAACCGGATCACCCTTACCGCGAATCCGGCCTGGGAGTACCGCCAGACGGCTATCGGAGAGTGGCAGTCGTCCAACGTATTTGAGGGGCTTGCGCCTTCCACGCAGTACTCGTTTTGGGCCAGGGTCCGTGAGACCGAAACCCACTTCGCGTCGCCGGCCAGCGCTGAGTTGACCGTTACTACAAATGCGCCGCCTGTCATGGGCGGGACTGTCACGATCAGCGGGGTACGCCAGTATGGCTGCACCCTCACTGCCGTCACGACCGGTATCACGTATATGCCGGATGAGTCCTCAGGCAACGTCTTCACCTACCAGTGGAAGCGCGGCGGAGTCGCTATCGACGGGGCGAACGGTCAGACGTACCAGCTAGTTCAGGACGACATTGGGGCGGTCATCTCGGTCACTGTCACCGCCGACGGTGTAAACGCGCAGGGCAGCGTAACTGGGACCGCGGTATCAGCGATCGAAAAGGCCGATGTGGCGGCGCCCGACGTGCCCATCCTGGACAGGAAGAGCACAGGACGGTTACGCTGGTCGAAACCGACGAGACTCTAGAATACTCGCGGGGTTCCGATGTTTGGCAGAACAGCGGGACCTTCCCTTTGCTCCAGCCAAGCACCGCTTACACCTTTACGGCTCGCGTCAGAGAGACCGATACTCACAAGGCATCACCGCCAGCGGGCTGGTTGTCACTACAGACGCGCCGCCGGTTGTCGGTGGGCTGATTGCTATCTCAGGCGACCTCAAGTACGACGAGGTCCTGACCGCTGTCGCGACCGGCATCGAGTACACGCCTGACAAATCGGTCGGCAACGTCGCCTTAGTTACCAGTGGAAACGAGGAGGATCAGCTATACCCGGGGCGACCGGTTCGACCTACAGGCTGGTTCAATCCGATGTGGGTCAGACAATATCCGTTACAGTTACGGCGGATGGGGTGAACGCCCAAGGAAGTCTGACAGTTGCAGCCGACGCGGTCGTTGACAAAGCCGACGCGCCGCCTGCACCTTCTGTCCCTAGTGTGGCCGAGACGGTCGTGACCTTCAAGGGCGTCACCTTGCCCGCGAACGCTACCTACGAGTTTAGCCGGGGTGACGTGGATGGTGATGGGGAGGACGATTGGCAGGGCGGAGTGAACGGCCACGTGTTTTTGGGCCTATCGCCAGAGACCGAGTACTCCTTCAGGGCTAGGGTGGCGGAGACGCCAACTCACAAGGTATCCCAGGCAAGCGATCCTCTGGTGGTCACCACGCCGGCCAAGCCCGTAATGGGAGGCTCGGTGTCCATAGACGGAGTCCTCCAGTGGGGAGTGACCCTCGAGGCCAATATCTCCGAAATCACGTACGCTCCCCATACTTCCCTTGACAATCCGACCTACCAGTGGATGCGGGAGGGTGAGGACATCCCCGGGGCAACTGACAACCGTTATCAGCTGACTATTGATGACATCGGCCACGCGATCCGCGTGAAGGTGAGCGCGGACGGGATCGAAGCGGATGGTTTTGTCTTGAGCCCGGCTACCGCCGCCGTAGAGAAAGCCGACAAGGACGCTCCTTTGAGTGCTCCTGCGCTTTCGGGCAAGACGGTCACGACCGTTACCATGATGCCCGATCCCCTCCTCCAGTTCAGTAGGGGTGACGTGGATGGAGACGGATTGTTCGACTGGCAAGACGAGCCCGGGTTCTCGGGACTTCGACCCAACACCGAGTACGTCTTTGTCTCAAGGTTCAAGGAGACGGAAACACATAAGGACTCGCCGGCAAGCCCGGAGTTGAGGGTCATGACTGATGTGGACGTGAGCGCCCCTATTTGGCCCATCGGTTCCGTGCTACGGTCTCAACTGACCGGCCCCAATTGGATGGCACTTGAGTGGAGCCCCGCAATCGACAACGTTGGGGTAGTCTCGTACAGGGTCTATGTGGGGGAAAGGCAGGTAGCGACAACCGCCGCCTTGTCCTGCTATGTAAGCGGTCTATCTCCCCTAACGTCCTATCAGTTCAGGGTGGAAGCGGGAGATGGATCGGGCAACTGGAGCGACGCCGGCCCGACTCTCACCAAGTCCACAGTGGACGTGCCAGTAGTAGACACCTTCTGGCTGGACGCGGACCTACCGGTCCGACTCGAACATTGGACAGGAATCTATGACATTGAGGTAGAATGCCCGTCCGGAGCAGCCTCGTACAGCCTGCACCTGACCGCTAACGGGCTGTCGCGACCTAGGGCGGAGGGGATGCTTGCGGCCTCTACCGACATTTGCACCATTTCCATACCGTCCAACATGCTATCTGGCCAGGCGGTTCCGGCTACCGCGCCCGTGACGGTGAGGATAGAACCCGGTGACAAGGATGCGCTCCCCGATGCCGTCAAGGAGGCCGTGGGCGACAGGCCCTTATTACGGTTGAGCCTAGAAGTCCAGGGAGAGGCGACGGCGTGGTCCAACCCGGACGCGCCCATCACCATTTCCATCCCTTACGAGCCAAGTGCGGAGGAACTCAAAAGCCCCGAGGCTATCACAGTCTGGTATATCGATGGGGACGGCAATCCGGTGGCAGTGCCTTCTGGCAGGTACGATGCTTCCACGGGCACCGTTACTTTCACCACTACTCATTTTAGCGATTACGCCGTCGTCTTCGTTGAAAGATCCTTTGAAGACTTAGGTGGCGTATCTTGGGCCAAGAAACCGGTCGAGGTGTTGGCGTCCAAGGGTATCATAAAGGGCACCTCGGAGTTCACGTTCTCCCCAAGCACCAACGTGACCAGAGCGGATTTCTTGGTTCTACTGGTGAGGACGCTGGCGCTTTCAGCCAGAGAAGTGGGCACGTTCGTCGATGTGCTTCCATCAGACTACTACCACGATGCGGTAGGGGTCGCCAAGTCTTTGGGAATCACGAATGGGGTGGATGGCGAACGCTTCGATCCCAGGTCAAGCATCACAAGGCAAGACATGATGGTCTTGGCCGCTAGGGCTCTGAGGCTGGTCGGGAAGCTGCCGTCACAGTCAACGCCGGCGTCGGTTTCCGGCGTGCTCGATGAGTTCTCCGACGCTTCGGATGTCAGCTCATATGCCCAAGACAGTGTGGCTTCGGTGGTCGAGTCGGGCCTCATTGGCGGCGACAACGGTAGGATCAACCCTAAGGGGAACGCGACTCGGGCAGAGGCAGCGGTCTTCCTCTATAGGGTCTACAACCGGTAGGCTAGCCGGGATCCTCACTGTTGTCCAAGGGTCATGAGGATTCCGATTCGCTGCATAGACCTTGAATGAGTCTTGGGGGTTCTGGTAGGGCCCCGAAGCAGGAGGGCAAACGTTGGATTTCCAGGCAATGTATAAAGACAAGCTGGTCGGTGTGGACCAGGCTCTCGGGCTTGTGCAATCAGATGATGAGATAGTCGTCGGGGTCGGGCCTTCGGAGTCTGTCGCCCTACTTGAAAAGCTCCATACGATTGCGGATAGGGTGCATAACGTCACGGTCATCAGCTGCCTCCCCATGGGGCCGTACGACTTCTGCGATGCCAAGTATAAGGGCAGGTTCTTTCATGAGTGCGCTTTCTTCACCGGTAGCGCGCGCATGGCCCGGGATGCCGGAATGGCTTCGTACATACCTACTCACTTGCACCTGGTGGCTAGGAAGCGGCTTGGGTTCAGGAAACCAAGGATCGTTTTCGGCACGGCCTCCCCGATGGACCGGTGGGGGAACATGAGTCTGTCTCTTGGAGTCACGTACGAGAAGGACTTCATGGAGCACGCCGAACTGGTGATCATGGAGGTCAGCTCCAAGTATCCAAGGACTTACGGAGACACGTTGGTGAACGTTCGCGACGTCGACTATGTAGTGGAAACCGCTCGAATGCCCCCCGAACTGCCGGGCGTTCAGCCATCCCCAAAGGACCTGGCAATCGGCGAGTATATCAGCGAACTGGTCGAGGACGGTTCCACAATCCAGTTGGGAATCGGGGGAATTCCCAACGCAGTTGCTCAGGCGCTGTTCCACAAGAAGGACCTGGGTGTGCATACGGAGATGTTTACAGACAGCATGGTTGACCTGTATGACGCAGGCGTCATCACCGGTGCCAAGAAGACGCTTCATCCTGGCAAGATGGTCGGGACCTTTGCCTACGGAACCCGGAAACTATACGATTTTCTCGATGGCAATCCCATGTGCGAGTTCTACAGCTCCGGGTACGTCAACGACCCGATTGTGGTCGGTCAGAACCACAAGATGGTCAGTATCAACACCAGCTTGCAGGTAGACGTGACGGGGCAGTGCTGCTCGGAAGCGTTAGGGACCAGGCAGTACAGCGGGACCGGAGGGCAGACGGATACGGCTGTCGGTGCTCAGATGTCTGACGGCGGCAAATCCATTATCGCCCTCCACTCGACGGTCAAGAACGACACGATTTCTACCATAGTCCCGACTCTGGCTCCGGGAGCGCCGGTGACGTTGTCTCGAATGGACGTAGACTACGTTGTAACCGAGTATGGGGTGGCTGCGCTGCGCGGGCGGTCTATCAGAGACCGTGTCAAGAGCCTAATCGCCGTGGCTCATCCGGACTTTCGACCCGAACTTCGCGAGCAGGTCAGCCGGTTGGAAATCCGTTGAGGGCCCAGGGGATAGAAAGCCTATCGATGGCCTTTTCGCCCAACGTAGAGCATATGCTCGCCGGCGCCCCATATCGTGGGGTCCGTGCCTAGGCGGTAACACACCTCAACCCACTCGTCAAAGAGCTCGTTGGGCAGGACGTTTACCGCTGCTTCCACAGGTGCGATCAATCCCTCGGACACCGCTAACCTGAGGGTCGTGAGGCCGTGGCCGGACATCAGAGGTTCAATCTCGATTGGGTGCGCGAAGTAGGCATCAGTGAAGCCCGGGTTCTTCTCGGTCGGAACGTGAACGGCTGTATCCATAAGGTTCTCGTAGGTCCTTGCGTAGCGCGCTAGGAGAGCCGGGTCCTGTTTGAGAAGGTCCGGTATACTGCATATCTCGAAATGAACGACGCGAAGAGAATCCCTCCCGGTTGAAGTACCCGGAGCGCTTCACGGATAGCGCGGTCGCGGTCGGAGGGCTCCACGAGATGATACAAGGGCCCCATCAGCAGCACGACTTCAAACGAGGAGTCCGCGAACCGCGAGAGATCGAGGGCGTTTCCATGCACAAACTCGGCTATCTGCACGCCCATGTCGCGAGCCTTCTGCCTCGCCAACTCCACGTTTTGGGAGGATAAGTCGAGCAACGTCACTCTGTGGCCAGCCTTCGCCAGTTCGATGCTGTACCGGCCTGGACCGGCGCCTGCATCCAAGATCGTCGAGCCTGGCGGGATGAACTCACGCATCGCGCGCAGGGTGGTTTGAAACTCCATCCGGTGACGGTCCATTCGCTCCCACTCACTTTGAGCATAGCCATCATAGAAGCTCTCAACTCTGTGGCTCATTGACCCAATACCTCCTTACGGGTAAAATCCTGCTTCTGTTGCTGTGGTCCAAATTCCTGTCTAGGGCTATACCTACACGACAAGGTGTCCGTGGCTTGAGCGCAGAATCTCTCGTGCGAAAGAACACACCCATAAAATGGAGACGGGGAGGGGATTTCATTGGAGTACCGGGCGGGGCAAATCATCTCGTGCAGCCGTTGTGGCAGACGGTCGAAGGTCACGTCGGTCGCCGGTGGCCACGTGTCATTCGAACTGCTTGACAGCGGGGCCTTTCCTGGCAAGTGCGGTAGTTGCGGCGCGGTGATGTGCGCATCCTGCATTCAGAAGGCCGAGGATGTCTGTCCAGAATGCGGGGTTCGTGGCAAGTGGATGCCTCTGGGTCAGATAGCCGGCCTCTCGATGGACAACGCCACCGTTCGCGATGACCGCACCGCGATTTTCCAGCAGGTCTCTGACGGGGACCTTGACGGGGTCAGCGCAAGCCTCGCGGCCAGCCCCTCACTTGCGCGCCTACATCTGGACGACGGCAGGACGCTTCTCCATGCGGCGGTGATGTCCAAGTCTGCGGATATGGTGCAACTTATCCTGGGCTACAAAGTGGATGTGTCCGCAACCGATGAAAGAGGGCAGGACGCCCTCATGTACGCGGCGAGCGCGGACCTCACCGAGATAGTGCAGGTTCTGCTGCGGAACGGGGCGAACCCGAAAGCGCGCAGCAATTCAGGCGCTTGCGCGATCGTCTCGGCGTCCGCCAATGGGTCCCCCGAGACTCTGATTGCGCTCATCCAGGGAGGGGGTAATATCGAGCAAACCGGAATGGTGACCCTGTCCAATTCCGCGGGCTCTGGATACATAATGCCGACGCCGCTCCTCATAGCTCTTCTTCAAGGGCGGAGACAGATAGTTGAAACCCTGCTCAAGGCGGGTGCCAATGTACGAGCTAGAGAGGAAGACTCTGGCGTCGAGGCTATCTGCTCCCTAGCGGTCAGCCGCCGCCTTCGCTACCGGTAGGTCCCGGGGAGGGCGGTATCTTCTTCAACGGCTGTAAGGGACTTGTTGAGAAACTGCGCGGCTATTGACGCAACCGCGATAAGCCCGCACCCGGCCACCGCGATGCCTGGGTCGAGCGCGCTACCCAAGAAGCCGGACACGGCGGTCCCAAGAGGCGAGGTGAATTGAGCGACCACCCTGCGGACCGCAAATACCCGGCCCTGCATCTCGCGGGGAGTCTGGGTCTGCCAAATCGTCTGGGAATGAGTGTTGGCGAATGGCACTGTGAACATGGTCACGCAGACGGCGCTCGTAGCCAAATAGACGCCGCGAGATAGACCAAAGACCAATTGGGCGGCCCCACCTAGGACTAGCGGGACAAGAATGCCGTACACCCTCTTCTTCTTCAGCCCGCCCCACGCGGTGATGATGAACCCGCCCGCAACGCCACCGATAGCGCCTGCAGAGCCCATCAGCGCCAATAGTCCCTCATAGGATAGGCCTAGTCTCACATAATCCGACGCTAGATTATCTCTGACAATCATCGGGCGTAGCACCCCGGCGGGAGCAGAGCAGAAGTTGGAGAGAGCGAACGTCGCCAGGAGCCACAGGAGCCCGCGGCGCGCCCCGATGAAAGCCATTCCCTCTTTGACGTCGCCCCAAAGGCTGGGCTTACGCTGTGTAGCGACTCTGTGTGGCGAAGGTATCCTGAGAAACGGTAAGACGGCTGCGGCGATGAAGAAAGTTAGCGTGTCGGCGGCGGCTGCCAGGACAGCGCCATCCGGGATACCCCCAATTACTCGCGCCAGGAAGCCCGGCTCAGGCGAATCGCGGAGAAGGGCAGGCAAGCCAATCAGGACTGCCGCGAGAGCAGGGAGAGAATCCCCGATAGGCCGAATATCGTCTGCATCATTCCGTTGGCCCTCGGCAACTGGTCCTCGGGCACAATCATCGCGTATGAGGCGTCGAACGCCGAATTGTGGAAGCACTGCAGTATGGAAAACAGGGTTGTTATGGTTATGAGGCTCCATAGCTGCAGGATTCCAAAGTGCAGGACTACCGCTAACGCCAAGCTCACCAGTCCTGCGGCCACGTCCGCCCACAGCATGATGGCCTTTCTATCCTGCCTGTCAGCGAGTACGCCGGCGAAGGGCGCCAGCACGATATTGGGGAGCCCGAACGCTAGACTCACCATGGACAGGGCGGCAGCGAGGAGTCCTTTCTGGTCGGGGTTCGGGTAGAGCGTTGTCGTGAGCCAGACAGTCATTGCGAAAAACGTCAGCTGCGAGCCAAACACCGAAAGTGTTTGCGATGCCCACAGGGCAACAAACGTTCTGAACCCGCCCTCCGGGGTCGTGTGCGGCGTATCTTGATGGGACATATCAGTTCACCCTGCCTTCCTTCCTATCAGCCGGTATGCCAGGTGCCACTTGATCCGGTCTGCGACAACGTCCCGCCACCGAGACCGGGGAGGACGTCAACCGGGGAGAGTTCAACCGATAAATGAGTCCAGTTGGCTGGGTAGTTCAGCCAGGGCCGAGCGTCGCAGTGAGTACATGTCGCCGTGCTTCTTCAGGTTTGTCTCGACCCGGATCAGCCCTGCCGCTCGGAGTAGAACCATGTGATAGTGGACGGTTGCCTTCGTTAGCCCTGTGTAGCGCACAATGTCTTTGAACGAGCGGGCACCGCTGGACACGAACTGAAGGATGCGGAGGCGACTGGCATCACTCAGCGCCTTGGCAAGACGGACAAGTTTCGAGGACGGTTCACCTGGTGCCGGGGGCAGCGCCTCTATGGGATAGAAGAGAAACAGAGCGCTTTGAGACCGGAAGAAGACGTTCCAAGGACGAGAGTGGTACTGAGGAATGAGCACGACCTTGGAGAAGGCCTGACCCGGCCTAACAAAAACGTGCCCTTAGACTTCCTCGACGAGATCCTCCGGAGCGAAAGCTGATGCTACGCTTTTTCTGCTATCTGCCTCAAGGGCCAAGCCCGATAAGATGGCTTGGTCCAGATCTTTGAAGAAGTGGTCGTGCCACGCTTGAAGGACCGTCACCGCCTCATCTCTGACTGCCTCGAGATCCCGGCGTACTTCCTCCCCCGGTGGAGCCATCTCAGACATGATTGAGAACAGGTCGCCAAGATTCAAGCCCTTTGCCCACGCCAGGAAGTCCTCGACGGTTGCATTGTTGGAGGTGGCCTTTAGCCTATACCAAACCCATGCCAGAGCAGCGCTCGTTCCTATGACGGTTTCCACTCGTCCAGAGTTGGACACCGAATGGAGGCGCTCCCGAAGTGCTGGTCCGAGTCCGCTACGAACTCTTGCTCGCCATGCCTCGCCCAAATCGATGACCTTGTGTAACCTCGGATCCATAAAGGCCTGAAGGCTGGTGACCAGCTCAAATACCGGATGCCAGGCGATCTCCGCAGTATAGTGGCTCATGCCCTGCCCTCCAAGAAGTGTAAGGCAAATATCAATCAATGTATGTGTTCGACATAAGTCTAACATAGAAACACACTGCAAGCGATCGCATTTTCACTATTCTGAGGGGGTGGGAAATGTGTCGTAGGCTAGTTTTCCCGAACGGACGGTGATCTTCTAGAAGGAGAGTGCGACAGACGCGCAGTATCCCATGATGAGGCATAGTGCAAGAGTGCCTGACTGACACGGTCCAGGTCACAGGACATGCCACGCCGAAAGAACGTGAGGAGTGGGCGGATGCGCGAGACTCTTGCGCCGAAGACGGATTTCTACGCTCCTCGAGGGCATGTTCGAGGTACCCTTGTTCATAGTTGTGGCATCCGTGGGATACGGCAAGACGACCGCGGTAAGGGATTTCCTTATATCCAATAGCCGTTGCCGATATGTTTGGTTTTCCCTAAGGGCGAACGAAAACGACGGACAATGGACTTGGCAGCGGTTTTGCCAGAGCCTGAGCCAGCTTGACGAGGAGTGTGTTAGACGTCTCGCCGAGTATGGATTACCCAAAGACTCGGTCGATCTGGACCGAGTCTCTTCTATCTTGAGCGAAATGGTCACTGAACGCACCGTTCTGGTTGTCGACGATTACCACGAGAACAAGAGCGAGTCCCTAGACTCCTTCTTTACCGCCCTGGCCAATGCCGCGATACCGCATCTTCACGCCGTCCTGATTAGCCGGACGTACCCCCGGATCCCCACGGACGAGCCTTATTCTGAAAGGACTATGGGAACTCACTCAAGCCAACCTGGAGTTCACGGGGAACGAGACTGCTTCGTTCTTCGCGCTGAACGGTTTCGAGCTCGATAGCCGGGAGCAGGCAACGGTGAACCGGATAACCGACGGATGGACTGCCGCGATATACCTCACACTGCTTAAGTACGCCGAGGATGGAGCCATCGAAAGCACGCGCGGATCACCCGTCTGGTCAGGACCGCGGTCTTTGACAGGCTAGACGCTGACACGCAGCGGATACTCCTGCAGCTGTCTCTCCTGGATAGCTCACTATCGGGAGCCGTGTTTGTCACTGGGGACCGGCGCGCCGGTGATGTCATACGAGGATTGGCAGACAACAACTGTTTCGTCAGTGCGAGCCTACGAGCGGTACCTATGAGCTGCATTCCATCCTGAGGGCTGCCCTGAGCGAAGTTTTCCTCGCCTCTTCGGTGGACACGACCGCCTTGCTGATCCGTTGTGGGGACTGGTCCCAAAGTGCGGCGAACTCATCCAAGCCGTTGACTTATACCGCAAGGCCGGGGCACATGAGAAAATCCTGGACGTCTTCCGACTCCCGGGAGCGGGGGACTCATCGACAGGCCCCGGAGATCATCATCGGTGCGTTCAGCGAGATCGACCTCGGCCTGAAGCTGTCCCGTCCGCTCGGCTATATTGCCTACATCTACGGGCACTTGGTGGCCGTGGACCTCACCGAAGGCGCGAAAATGCTGTTGGAAGCGAAAGCCCATTACGAGGCTGACCCCGATTTGGTCGACAAGCAACACATCCTGGGCGAGATCGCCTATGTCGAGAGTTTCCTGCAGTTCAACGATGCCCGCCGCATGGTTCTGTACCACAAGAAGGCCTATTCTCTCCTCAGAGAAGGCCGGTCCGAAATCGCCAAAGCCGAAGGGATCTTCACCTTCGGTTCGCCGCACACTCTGTATCTCTATCATAAGGAACCGGGGAGGCTGTCAGAGCTTGTGGATCTCTTGGAATCAGAGGGTCCCTACTTCACCCACATGGCCAATGGATGTGGAGCAGGCTTTGAGCACTTGGCGCGGGCGGAATACTGCCTCGAGACGGGCGACCTCATTAATGCGGAAATCCTCGCTCGAAAGGCCATCCTGAAGGCGAAGAGCAGGGACCAAGTCTCTCTAATCGTCTGCGGGACTCTGTGTCTCGCTCGTCTCTTGATTCTGAGCAAGCAGCCGGGGCGGGCGGTCGCCGCCTTGGACGAGGTGAGGCCCCTAGTGGAGTTCGCGGGCATCCAGGTCCTGATCGACAGCCTTGACATGGCGGTGGGTTACGTGAACGGCGTCCTTGGCGATCTGAGCGGCATCCCGGAGTGGTTGCGGGATCCCAGCCAAGCTCGTAGCGACATTTACTACCAGGGGATGGGTATCAACTATCTCATTGCCGCAAAGGCGGCGCTACTAAACAGCCAATACGCCGAACTCGAGGCTATCGTCGAGACAATTCGCGGACTATGCGAGCCGAACAACCATCTATTCGGCTTTATCCACGCGGGCATTTACGATGCGGTGGCCAAGTGGCACCTGTACGACGGCGAGAGAGCAGTCGAAGCGTTGAGGCAAGCCATTGAACTTGCGGAGAAGGACGGGATCGTGACTCCGTTCGCAGAGAGCTCACCCGAGTTGGGACCAATCCTAATTGAGGCGGGGAAGCGGGCAGACGGTGCGTGGATGCGCAAAGTGATGACGATGAGTGAACGCATAGCCGGCTGCCGGGCGATGCTCGGGGAGAGACCTAGAATGGAGTCTCTGACCCCCAGAGAAGTTGAAGTGCTGATACTCTTGGAACAAGGCCTTAAGCAAGAGGAAATAGCTCTCCGCCTACACGTGTCGCCCAATACCGTGAGCAGGCATCTTCAGAACTTGTACGGTAAACTGGGCGTACACAACAAGACGCAGGCCCTGAATAGAGCAAGGGCGCTCCGGTTAGTCTAGGCCGCTCATACAGGTCGAGCCCTGAACGTCGGACTTCGATTATTGGATTTCGAGTGCCACGACATAGGACGGCGGCAGTGAAAATGGTGTTTTTGCGTTACAGACTAACCGGCGTGGGCAGAATACCCTTTGATTGTGGCGCAGTGCGCAAGGAAGAGGTGAGACTATGGGCAGGGCTCTCTCGGTCGAACTTCTGGACGGGCACAAGATCGCAGTGGCGTTGGAGAACGGCTCCAGCTTCGTCTACGATCTCACCCCCAAGCTTCCAACCATGCGTTTCTCTGCGCTGGAGGATGTGGAACTATTCAAAAGAGGGGTCTTGGTTGGCGCAGACCACATACATTGGTCCGACAGCCTGGTCTTGTATATCCACGAGATGCTGGATGGGATGAAAAGGTGATTTGACTCAGGCGGCCAGGAGCCCCTGCCCCAGTCTGGTGGGCGGGGGCTTACTTTTTTCGCTTTGGATAGGGGAGGGCACGCAAGATCGGCTAGCCCGACGAGGAGGATTAGTGCATAATGGCCATGTGTCCACGAAAAGCCCCGCACAAGGGCAATTTGGAACAATATACATAATCGGACAGGAGGAAATAGTTTGAAACAAAAGAGCTTGTCCTGGGTCCTCATCTTTTGCTTGGCTCTGGCTCTTTTCCCCGCGACAGCTTTCGCGGACGATCCACCTTCAGGCGAGCCGGAAGCCCAGACTGTCACCCTATTAGAAATACCCGACGCTATAGCCCCCATCAACGGTCAGACCCCTGTAACGGCGCTAGTGGAGACCGACCAGTACACGGGCGTTGTGGCGTGGACTGACGATTCTGCCAATTCGGTCGATGAGTTCGAGCCCGATGAAACCTACATCGCTACAATTACCCTGACCGCTAAAGAAGGCTACACGTTTGTAGGTGTGGCTGAGAACGCTTTCAAGGTTCTGTGCGCGATGACGGCGGAAAACGAAGCTGACTCCAACGAGATTACCGCGACATTTGTGTCCCCGCCTGAAGGCTACATCACCGACGGCCACGGCGTGATGGCGTATACCTATGGCTGGTCCGACTGGTATACCGGTATTAACCATGAGACCTTTGACATCAAAGGTTTCGCGAACGGCGCATGGCAAAGCACAACTTACGCCGACGATGGCTATACGACAGAGTACGAGCAGGACGAGGAAGGTATGTACATCGCTGCCACCGGCAACCCTGTATCTGTAGGAGATACCGGCCTCACAATGGACATTGATCTTGACTTCGTAAGCCAGGGCAAAGCGCTTAAGATTGTATATACCCTGCACAATCCAGGATCTTCGGCAGTAACCCTTTCCTTCGGCACCAATGCCGACATTGAGATCGGATACGACGATGATGCGCCGATAGAGGTATTTGGTGACAGCGAGCAAGTCCACAATAACCGTGGTCAAGATGTATACCGGGTCGACTGAAGATGGCACTTATTGCCAGTTTAACTTCTTCGGCAAACGCTCGGTGGGAGTCACCGATGTTGACACTTTCTGGTACGGTCACTATAGCGACAGGTACGGACGTTTCGGAGAGAATCACGGCAGAGATTATGGCAACCAGTATGTTCAGGTGCAAGAGGCTTCCGTCTCCGACACGGACTCAGGTGGCTTATTCATGGAAGAACAGGGTTATCGGTGCTGGCGAGACCCAGGTCTACAGCGTGGTGATAGGTATCGGCGGAGTGGGAAGCGAGGGAGTCGTTGACCACGATGACGACGCCCCCGATTTCCCGGGGTTTTGCTCGTTTGTGGTGACCGCTTCGGCTGGGGTCGGTGGAAGCATCACCCCGTCGGGCGCGGTAGTCGTCGACGACCTGTCAGACGTCTCTTTCACCATAACCCCCGATGCAGGGTATACCATCAAGGACTTGCTGGTGGACGGCAAGAGCGCCGGGCCGGCAAGCACTTTTGTTTTGCAGGGAGTCCGCTACAACCGTACGGTTGAGGCGCTTTTCGAGCCCCTGTCGACCGAAATCGAGAATCCGTTCCTCGATGTAATGGAAGACGATTGGTTCTTTGACCCGGTGCTGGATGTCTACCATCGAGGCTTGCTCCTTGGGACCGGCGAAGGCATCTTCGATCCCAATGGCGCCTGCACCCGGGCCATGATCCCGACCATTCTCTACAGGATGGAAGGCAGTCCTGAGCTTGCTGGAGCTTCTGAAGGGAAGGGTTCTCCGATGTTTTGGCAGACCAGTGGTACGCCGATGGTGTTAACTGGTCAGCCCAAACGGCATTGTTCTGGGGCTTGGGGAGGGCTCTTTCGCCCCTGACCTGAACGTCACCGTGAGCAGCTAGTCGCGATGTTCTATCGCTACGCTCAGTACAAGGGGTGGGACGTCAGCGCCGTTGGAGACCTGTCCGCCTTCGCAGACGGGGACGAAGTATCTTCATGGGCCCTGGACAGCCAGTGGGCGGTCGGCAAGGGCCTGCTACAAGGCAGGGATGACGGCGTGTTGGATCCCGGCGGCATCGCTACGCGAGCTGAGGTTGCGGCTGTTCTGAGTAGCTTCGTGCGAGGGTACGCCCCTAGTCTGGATCCTCGTCCCTTAGGACTCCGGTTACGGGTTCGTCAGAAAGCCTTACCGGGCTCTGCTTGGCCCGGTAAGGCTTTTTGCTTACCCTGCTGTTCCCCACGAGGCTCCCCTCTGATCCGAACCTCTTTCTCGACTGCGTTCGGATGTGACCTGGTGAAACACTTCATACAGGACCACTGCCCCCGCCACTGCGACGTTGAGCGAGTCGCGGTGCCCGCTCATCGGGATGCCTACCATCTCATGGCACGAGATCATTTCCTCGTCTGTGAGCCCCTTTGCTTCACTGCCGAGCATCAATACCGTCGGGCGGGGATACCGGGCCTCGCGGTAGCTCTTGTCCGCACGTGGTGACGTACCCACGAGAGTTGCGCTAACGTGCGATGCCCATCTAGCGAGTGCCCGAATGTCGCACCTAATCAACCTGTGACTGAAGATAGAACCAAGGCTTGCTCTCACTGCTGTCGGCCCGTATGGGTCGGCGGTTTCTCCCAATATGAATACCGCCGTGCACCCTACCGCGTCAGAGGTGCGCAGTATAGTGCCAACGTTGCCGGCGTCTTGTACTGAGCAGAGCGCGACGGCAATGGCGTCAGGGGAGGGGGCAAACCGCTCGATAGCTGTCCACGACTGCCCGACAAGTGCCCCGATTCCCTGGGGACCTTGTTTCAGAGCAAAGTGTTGGGCGGCTTTCTCGTACTTCTTACGAGGAACCTCAATCACGTGTTCAGCTATATCAGCCCAGCGTACGGGCAAAATGTCCTTTCGCGGGCACATTTCGGGACAGACTACGATGGCTTCCAAAGCGGCGCCCGATATCAACGCTTCACTGACCATCTTCACGCCTTCTACGAAAAAGAGGCCCGTCGCCGATCGCGCGGCTCCTTTCCTTAGAGACGCGATTAGGTCAACGACCGCATTCCTATTTGTGAGGTCCACATGCGCGCGGCAGGTGTCCCGTGTGATTCGACTTTCCATGATGGGGGCCCCCCCGGACAAAATCTAAAGGGTCTCGCAGTGTGGCGAGACCCTCGATTCCTGTCCTTGGGACCCTTGCCAGCACCGCGCCTAAAAAAGGGCATAGTAGCCCTAGGCCGGTGCTTAGCGAAGTAAAACGCCAGTCTGTGAGGCCTTTACGGATGCGGTGACGATGGTGCTCACGGCCTCATTTCCTCCTTTTCGATGCCTTCAATGCGTCGGATGCCTTGCGGAGTACGCCGCCCGGGACCCATATGGTGCCAGTTCGGCGCTCCTACGGGAGTATATTACGAGAATTCGGCAAATGCAATGACAATCATCCTTGCCAACCCAATGCCGTCTAGACCCACATGCACGCCCACTCGTCGACTTGAACACGCCTGAACCCTAGAGTGTTGTACAGGCGCCAGGCCGGGATGTTTCCGAGGACTACTGAGGTCTCCACGATCTGATGGCCTCTTGCGCGAAGGACGTTCACCGCGTACTGCATCAGGGCTTTGCCGTACCCGCGTCCTTTAGCTGCCTGGTCCACGCCTACGCTGTCTATGAAGTTGTCATCAAGCTCCAAGACGCCCCTCAGCTTGCCGTCCTCCAGCAATACGAACATGTTGTCCTTGTTGGTGAGAACCTTCTCCCGATCATCTTCCGCCGTGCGAAACTCGCGTATATCGTGGGGGCGGAAGTCGTAGAACCTTCGTTGGGGGATGAACGTCTCCGCCATCACACGAAAGAAGCCTTCATAGTGCTCGTCCGCGTAGGGGCGGATCTCCACACCCGGGGGCAAGTTCGGCTTCGGCATGGCAGGACCGTCATACATCAGGTAGTCCATGCTGTACCAGTAGACGAAGCCCCGATTTCTGTAGAAGCGCTGGGACTCGTCGAGATCGATCCTGTATCTCGTC
>JAXGQX010000002.1:0-182955 GCA_040766225.1 Bacillota bacterium
CGCAGACTCATGGGCGCTTTGCAGGAGGGTTAGTCTTGAAGAGAGTCAAGGATTGGGCATCGAGAAGTGGCTGTTGCGTAGGATTCGCCCCTTTGGACGCCTTGGTTGCCGCCAGGGATGCCGTTCTTTCTAGGCGTTCATCCATTGATCCGGTTTTGTTCAAGGACATGTTGTCTCCTTTCGAGAAAGTCAAGTTTGAATGGGATTGGCAGCCTACGCTCGTGATCGTGGTTGCTTGTAGAAGGCCGGCGCACATCGTTAGATTCAACACTGAATCGGGCCCTGTGGATGCTCTTGTACCCCCCACATATGTGGATTACGGAAAGACTAGCCAACTCTTGAAAGCCGGTCTGGGCGGGATTCTTGGGGCCGAGTATCGCGTTGAACCCGCTAGGGCCCCCCTCAAGTCCCTCGCTGCCAGGGCTGGGCTTATCCAGTACGGCCGAAACAACATCACATACTCATCGGAGTTTGGAAGCTATCAGCAGTTGGCGGCTTTTGTGACAGACGCGCCACTTGAGCCTGAGCGCAGTCACTCGAACCATGAAGCCGATTCCCATGGCTTCTCCGAGCCCACGTGGTCCCTCACTATTCACGAGCCCGTCCTGATGGAGGACTGCAAAGACTGCGACAGGTGCCTTAGAGCCTGCCCGACAGGCGCTATAGGTAGCGACCGGTTCTTGCTCCACTCTGGGAAATGCCTCACGGCACTAAACGAGTTCCCGGGAGAATGGCCGGAGTGGGTAGACCCAAAATCCCACAACGCGCTGGTCGGATGCATCAAGTGTCAAGCGGTCTGCCCGAGGAATGAGGGCCTGCTTCAGGTCCACAAGCTCGAGGAGGAATTCACGGTTGAGGAGACCGAATCGCTCCTTGCCGGGGAGTCTTCTGTGGAGCCGTCGAGGTGGCAAGCCGTCGCGAAAAAGTTCGAGGCAGTCGGTTTGCCCGGATACGAGGAGTTTGCCGGAAAGAACCTGAAGGCTCTGATTGGCGCGCAAGCGTTGAGTTAGTCACACCATATCCAGCCGGGAGTAGCGGTAGTCGGCAAATAGGGAAGGGACTACGGAGAACGTTCCGTGGCCCTTTTGTCGTTTGGAGGAGAGCCTCGAGTCTCTTGCGGTTGTGCCGGATCCAATCGGTTCCTTCTTGTCTCGTTCGCTGGAAGGAGCTCCATATCAATATGCATATGACTATTGACTAGAGTATCTCGGCGGCAGCAGAATGTGAACGGAGGGATGGCCGTGCAGTTGAATATTTACGTACCCAAAGAAAAGGAAGGCTTGCTCGCGCAGTTGGATGCTGTCTCCAAAGAGCGGGGACGACCCAAGAACGAGATCGTCATTGACGCCCTTGAGCGGTACCTCAGACTGGCTGTAGCTTCAGCCGAATTGGGTAAGTACGCGATGGGGGTGACCGGCTCCCTTTCCAGGCGGGACATCTATGAAAGCCGGATCAAGCCATGAGCGAAACGGCACGGGACTCGGCACGGAGAGAATTGACGGGCGTTATTGCCATCGATACTAACGTGCTGGTGTATGCCCTAAACGAGGATGATCCTCATCACGGCTCATCAAGGAGTCTCATTGGCGCGGTCGCAAGTGGGCAAGTGCCCGCCTGCGTATTCCCTCAGAACCTGCTTGAGCTCTATTCAGTCATAACCGACCCAAGGCGCGTGGCACACCCGTTGAGTCCCAAGCAGGCTATGGACGAGCTCGCCAGGTTGAGAAGCATGGTCGTCGTGTCTTCCCCCAAGGAAAGCTCTCTAGATATGTTGGCACAGTTGGTTTCTCCAACCGGCCCGAGAGGCTCCGATATCTACGACGCCTTCATCGTTGCCCAGATGAAAGACGCAGGCATTGACGTAGTTTGTACCTATAACCTTCGGGATTTCGAGGTTTTCCCTGTCAGTGCCTTAACGCCCGAGCAAGTCATGATGCTGCTTGGCACCTCTTGGGTCGGACCAGACGCAGTGTATGATCGCCCGAGTCGCGACTGACACAATTTTGCCACACTCGGTTGTTACCGTTCCCGGGCGAGAACCCGTCCGTTGGGAAGCTAGGCCACGTCAAACGTCCGAATGGGATCGCTCTCCAGGATCTGCTCCACTTCCTCGTAACCTTCCGGGAACGAGTAGTTGTAGCGGGCGGGCAGCGCGAAGACATAGCCGTCATTTCGGCCGAGTTCGGTGGGGTTCATGGGAGCGCCCAATATGGAACTCCCCTTTTGGAGCGATTGCCATTGTTCCAGCGTGAACACCATGATCGGCACATCCTGCCGGGGTGTTTCCTCTGTCCATTGGGGGTGCCTGATCTGGATCATTGCGCCTGTTTCAAACTCATTCGCATCACCGCCTTGGCCACCCATCGGATAACCTTCCCATTGGCCGGTTATGATGGAGTATCCATCCCAGCTCTGAGGCAGCTTGAAAGCAAGACCAAATTCGTTGTTCCGATACTCGACCCAGCCCGGCTCTTCGGACTCGCCTCCTGTAACTTCCTCTATGAGCTGTGAGCCCTCATCCGCTTCGGCTACAGATGGTTCGCAGCCATTATCCGCATTATCCGGTGTGGCATATCCGACTTTACTGCATCCGGCGGCCGCGGCCGACAGTGTGACTATGATGATCATCAGCATAAACCCGAAAGGAGACAGCTTGATTGCTGAACGCTTCATTGACTTCATCATGACTCGCCCCCGAGGAACGCATCTAGGAGACCTACTATAGCCAAAGACGAGCAAGAATGGTTTGCGTTCCTGGTATCTTCACCCTCTCTGGGGAACCGCCACCAGTCTGGAGTCAGGCGGCGGCCACCGCACATCCGTGAATCCGCTACTTCTTCTCTCTCGACCTCGTCTTCCCAAAGGCCAAGCTAGCGAATGATTTGGCATCGTTTGAGCGCAGTGAGCGGCTCTCGATTCTGCGCCTTACGTTAGTCAGGTCTGAAGTGGCAGATGCCTTGTCGACATCCGAAAGCCAATCGCCGAGTATTAGCTGACTGGCGGCGTCGTCTAGGAGTTCAGTTGCGCAGCGAACGTCTCCTCTTTCATAGGCTATGCTTGCTCGGAGCATGGCGTTGGCCGAATTGAGGTTCTCCTTCAGGTACTCTCGAACCGTTTCGATGAGCGACCGCTGTACTCAAGTGGAGACAAAGCCCACCGCGTGGCGGTGTATCATATACACGGATGGGAAAGGAGTGGCTCATGTGGCAGCCGAGTTTACAGTGAAGATTAGTGCCGGAGCTCAGGCGGTCCATCACACGCTAAGGGAAGGGATGGCCCACGTGGAGCTGGTCAGCGAGGATGTCTTTCGGAGCGCGGACGGAGAGGACTACGTCGCGGTCCTCCTGTACGAGCAGTATTTCATGCGAGTGGGGAACCAGCTGGCGCTCATGTTGCTAATCTCAGGAGATTCTCAGAGGACCAGAGTGAAGTCTGTGGCTTGCGCGTCAAGCAGAGATATGTTACTTCGCTTCGATATGGGAGCCGCCGGCGACTTCGCCGCCGAACCCGTCAACATACTGCATGATGTTTATCCGGGAAGAATCTACGAGGATTCTTGACGGACGTACGCAGACTAATTGGTTCGTCAAACCGTATTACCCTCAGGGTTCATCTAGCAAGGATCATAGCCACAGAACGGAGAGGCAGCTATGGATGTACTCAAGAGGCGTTGTATGGATTTCGGCAGGCAGGTCCTGCGCAATGGAGCGTTTCTGGCAATGGCAGTATTGTATGTGGTTGGGAAGATGACATCGAATCTGCTGGTTGGGGCCAAGCCGACGACGGCTGTGCGTAGCGGGATCATGGGTTTGGCCATGTACGTATTTGGCGCGTTTGTCATTCACCTGCTATCAGCGGAACGCGCAGTCTCGGTTGGCAACCGCGATGCCGTAGCCAGGGGCGAGCCGAGTGCCCGCACAGTCAACGGTATGCCGAACGGGCGCGCAGTCAGCTCCGCTGCCGACGTCCGCGCGGCTCTGGCCATATTCGGCTTAATTGGAGTCGTCCTAACGTGGAATGCCCTTCACAGTGTTGGAGCGGTTCGATCAGGGGTTCCGATATGGAGCGGGCTCAAAGCCGCCTGGGAAGAGTGGGTAAGGGTCTGATGGCGCCGCGCTTATCGAAGGAACCGGCCTTATCGGATTTCCAATTTGCGCGTATGTATCGTCGGCTTTGGTGTATGCGAAGCGGGGAAGATCGCTCCCAAAGGTGGGAGGATTGAAATCAGCCGTTCCGTCCCTACCCTTCGTGGCGTTGTACATAGCGGCGTTTTGCGTCATCCGAGGTATCTCGGCTACAAGCCTTTCACTTTGCTCTTTGTGATGTTGTGGCCTGCTCTGGGTGAGGAATTCCTCTATAGAGGGATTTTCCAGAAGGCGCTCGGCGGCTTTTTTGATAACGCAGTCACGGGGATAGTGGCTACTTCGTCTCTCTTTGCCTTAAGTCATATTCCGGCGTATGTCATAGCCGGGAGCGGACCGGTCGTCCTTAGGTGGTCGGGGCTTCTGTCAGTCATGTTGACGTCATTCTTCTGGGGTTATGGATACCATCGCACCGGGGCGCTATGGCCGTGGATCTTCATTCACGCCGCCTGCGATCTCGTGGGATTCTAGATGCGTCTCGATCGAAAATCGTATCGATGTGTATCCGCTATGTGTAATACGGCGTATACATGGAGGTGACCTGTGTGTTCCCGACCAATATCGTGATCGATGACTCCCTGATGGAAAAGGCGATGGCCCTTTCTGGCCTTACCACGAAGCGGGAAGTGGTAGAGAAGGCCCTGATGGAGTTCGTTCAGCATCGAGTAAGGAAGGACTTGCTTGAACTCGAAGGTAGGATTCGGTTCCAAGACGGGTACGACTATGGGTTACTCAGAAAGGGACGCGGCAGTGATCCTCGTTGATACCTCCGTTCTAATCGATTTCCTGAAAGGACGTTCCAGCGGGAAGACCGCTCTACTCAGGGAGGTCCTATCACGCGACATTCCTTTCGGTTTCTCCGTGTTCACCTATCAGGAAGTGCTCCAGGGCGCTCGCGACGAGGCGGAGTACGCCAAACTGAAGGCTTACATGTCAACCCAGAAGATATACTGCGTTCCAGATGAGGTCTCTGTTTACGAGCGAGCGGCGAGGATGTACTTCGACCTCCGCCGCAAAGGGGTTACTGTCCGAAGCACGATAGATGTTCTCATAGCCTTGACCGCCATCGATAATCGGCTGTACCTACTTCATGACGATAACGATTTCGACGTGATGGCTCGCCACGTTCCTGATCTTAAGATTCTCACGGCGTTGTAGGAGCACGTACGCGCCTTGCGCTTGCCCGCGGACAGGCATGCTCTTGCGGCGGCCCTTCGTGATGGCAGCGTGGAGGCCATGGCTTACGGCAACTCTATAACCGGAGCCTTCCGAGGTGATCGTCCACCTGGAGGTTGGAGACGGAACCGTCATAAGAGATGGCTTCAGTTACACCCTGGGCGCGGTCTGGGCAGGTGCCTGCAACCAGTTAGCCGTCGGCGATGCAATGTGTGTTACCCTCCTAGACCTACAAACTGGGGAGTATGAGCCCGCTTCTGAGGTCAACGATGCCATGCGGAGTTTTGCGGAAGACTTCGTCAAGGACGTGGAGTTCTCGGTCTCCGCCGGTACCGGAGCCTACGGTGATTTTCTGCTGGTCGGCTGGAATCCGGCGTGTACCGAACGCGGAGAGGATGGAAGGTGGACTTTCATCCCCACGCAGTACAAGGCCGCGGTACGCGACGGCAAGGTCGTGTGCGAAATCAAGAGAGTGGGCAACAGGATGTGGGTGGAAAAGGACGGAGAAACCCTCGAAGAAATCGATCCTCCGTCTTACACAAGATGGACATTTCCCTCGTGGACATCAGAATCGAGCCCGGGAATCTAGGCAACTGGACCCGCGATGGTTTTGACCGGAAGGCCTACCCACCCCGGTGAGCTGGCACGTCGGGGTTCCTTCTTGGCTAGAACAGGCTTGGTTGCTCTGCTTGCTGCCGAGACTCGTACGTTCGCAGGTACTTGAAGACTTCATCGATGTTGTGCAGGATGTCGTGATTTTCGCACTCTGTGTGGAAAATGCTCATCAGCCGGTTGTTGTCGTCGCTTATGATCTCATAGCTGTAGCCGTACTTCTTATGATATCTTTCCTTAAGACCTGGGAAGTGCCGATCGAGCTTCTGATAGAAATACTCCCGGTTCCCTTCGCGCAAGGTGAGGCCCATACTGAAACAGAGAATACCGTGGACGCTTGCCTCAAAGCAGTATCCCAGCACGCCCCGCAGATTCTCCTCGGTGTCATTTATAAAAGGAAGGATAGGGTCAAGCCATACCACAGTCGAGATGCCGTTGTCACGGAAGATCTTCAGGACCTCGAAACGTTCTCTTGTCGTAGATACGTTGGGCTCAATCATTCTGCACAGGTCCTCGTCGTAGGTGGTGAGCGTCATCTGAACCACGCACTTGGATTTTACGTTTATCCTTTTGAGAAGCTCCAGGTCCCTCAGAATTCGCGCGGATTTGGTCTGTATAGCGAGGCCGAAGCCGTGCCTTTCAATGATTTCGAGACACTTTCTCGTGTAATTCAGTTGGAGTTCCGCATGAATATACGGGTCGCACATCGCTCCAGTACCGATCATGCACTTCTTTCGTTTCTTCGAGAGGGCGAGTTCGAGCAGCTCGGGGGCGTTGCTCTTGACCTCGACGTCCTCGAAGTCGTGGTCCATGCCGTAGCACTTGCTGCGGCTGTCGCAGTAGATGCACCCGTGAGTGCAGCCGCGATAGATGTTCATCCCGTTTTGCGGCGATAGTATCGACTTCGCTTCCTTGAAGTGCACGATGTCACCTCTGATCCGCTGTAGCCTCGCGAACACTCCAGCAACTCAGGTCGTATAAAGGGCTTCTCCAACCATAGCGTTAGGTATCGGTTTCTCGTGAGAATACGCCGTTTCCTGCTGTCTAGACCACTCACTCAGACTGACAACTAGACCGAACATGTGCCGAGGGCTGAATATACGACACTTCGATCGGGCGCTTCAAAACGGAGCGCTCGATCCCCAACCGGGCATTGTTTGAGGCAGGCTCCCATTTTCAGAAGTCCCTGCGGCCACGAATCCGGACACCGTGGCTCTCTGCCGCCCCTCATCAGACCGATCATGCTCCACCACGCACCTCATCAGCATGAGCCCGCCCTCCAGCACCCCTCATCACGAGGGTAGAGCTCGATTTCGTGGCTCTTGCCCAAAAGAAGCGAGACGAGGCCGAAGGCAATCGAGGGATGCGGCGGCTCCTCAAGGATATTTGTGAGGAAATATATGATCAGAGTGACCGTTATGGCAGCTATAGGGGAGATTGTGGTGGGCTTTCAGTCGTCTATCCTGCCCGGCGCCACGTCGAAAATCACGTTGTCAACCAGCGAGGCTTCCATTGCCGAAGGGGCCTCTCCGGCCAGGCCCCAGCCGAGCACGATGACGCCGTTAGCCCGGTACTCCTCTGAGATCTCGGAGGTTATGTCGTTGTAGTTATATCCTATGAAGCCGGGTTTCGCGATCATGGAGAAGAGGTTGTCCTTGAGGTTTCGGAACCAGCCTGCCCGGAATGCGGGAAGGTCGGCGAGCAGCAGCCCGGTGGGGATATCCCTGTCGTACCGCCTTATCCACCTGCAGACCAGAGGGCTAAAGGCCTGGACGGCGTATTCCCCCCCATAGTTCTTAAGCGCATCCATCATCTTTTCTTCCAACTCGCCGGGAATGCCGAAGTCCTTTACGTCTATGAGGATGGGCGCCTGGCCCCTTATGTGTGCCAGGGCTTCTTCGAGAGTCGGTACTTTCTCCCCGGATCTTGGTAGGCTGAGGTGCTTAATGTCAGACAGCGATGTATCAGAAACGGTCGTATCCAGGCCGAACGCATCCAGTTCATTGTCGTGCAGGATTACAACTTGACCGTCTTTGGTCAACCTCACATCCAACTCAATAGCGTAGCCGTGGGAGATAGCGTTGGAGAAGGCCCCCAAAGAGTTCTCATCGTGCTCGGCGTCGTGCAATCCACGGTGCGCGATGGGGGTGCTCATTAACCATCCCACATTCTGAGGAACGCAGTAATCGAACCGCTTCACGCTCAAGATGGAGATTACCACCAACAGCGCGGAGGTCACAACAAGCAGGACTTTCACAGGACTCGCCCCGATTCTAGACCGTCTCGTCATCGTAGATGTCCTTGGACGATTTTACGCTCTGACGCCGGTACAGCACAAGGGACACGCAGCACCCGGCAAGAAAGACAAGCAGCATGAGAACGGATACACTTTGATACAGCGGGTAGGATTCGGGGACGGAGTCCCTTATGAAGGTAAGTCTTAGCAGTACCGACGCAATAGTGCATAGAATGGTTGCCAGGACAAGGAACGCGTCAAAAGTCACCGCCGAAAGGAAGTTAGAGCCACCGGCGTACCCGTACACCACGCGCCAGTACTCCCAGTCCATGATGTGTCCCCTCTCGAAGCCATAGTACTTGGCTTCTCTTCGCAACACCTTATTGACTTTGTTCTCGATTCTTTTGAGGAAGTCTCCCCAAATCATTATTTTCACTATGTTAGCAGCCGCGAAAGCCACGGAGCTAAGGGCCACAAATGGGATTGCGACGATGAAGACCATGTTAACGAGGATGAATATGTATGAGTCACCGGTGTGGATAAAGTTAGTGACGCCGAAGTAAAGAAGCACTCCAACGAGTGTCAACAGCCGCACGTTTGTTGTCTCGTATGATTCAATCTGGTTCATGACCCGCTGATGTATGTTCTCGTACTCCGTTAGCAGGGCGGTAATGACCAGGTCAGCTTTCAGGTCAGTCGCGGTTTTGTCTTGGACCATTAACCTTCCTCCTCCAACGCTGCGGGCGCAAAAGGCTCGCATTCACTTCTTCAGCGCGCCCCTCTTTGGTTCCTCTTTGTGAGCGACTATGCTTAGAGCCCGTACGAGGCACTTTCCGTGTATGAGTTAGTACTAGTTAGTGAATTGGCTGCCCTTTCTGACAGGATGTCGGCTTCGGTGCGTCGAACCAGAATGCCATGGGAATCAGGAAGATGTCGGTCATCTCGCCACAATTAACCTGCTAGCCGAGAACCATATCCATGGCCCTTTTGGGCCGATAACGGAGAGGAGTGCTTCGTCAGTGAGAGCAGTTCTGAGAGGCTCAACTGGAAGGTTTTTTGTCGCCTTTTTGGCCTTGCTCATGCTCATTACCCTGTTCCCCGCATGCGCGCCCCAGCCCGTAGCGAAAGAACCCGACCCTCCCGACGACCCGGAATTCCCGGAAGAACCGAAAGGAGATCCGCCAGTGTATCTGCCAATCTCTTTGTCTTTACCTCAGTTGAGGATTTTGAAAACGGCGAGCATGAGAACACAGAGGTCATCCGTTGGGCAATGGCGCTGTCTCTCTCAAGGACGGAGCAGCCAAGTGGGAAGCTACACCTCGCCTGTGTACGGTACCGATCCTTTCGAGTACATGATTCTCTCGTGGAACGCCGACACGCCGAAAGGAACCTACATAGAAATCGAAGGCCGCGTCTACGCGGGCCCAGGCGACAACAGACAGTGGTCTAACTGGCTATCTTGGGGTTGTTGGAGCACCTCGGAGTTCACCGACGAGACGGGGAAGGTGAGGTTGGCCGGGTCCGCTTCGGGGTCCAAGGCCGGCGATGCCATAGCCAGCGTCGATACCGACGAGTTGTATGTCAAAGGCAACTCAGGCGAAACCGCCGACAGGTTCCAGTATCGTGTAACTCTGCATGCCTTCGAAGGGACCGCACCGAAGGTCGCCCTCGTGGCAAGCACTATCAGGAACACACTGGCCGGGCAGGCGGTCGCTAGGGTATACCCGGACGACGCGCCAGACCTCTCTACCTTGACAAGGACCTTGACGTGCTGATGTATTCCCAGATGCAGAGGTACATGAAGATCGCCAGTTCCATTTGCAGCCCGACGAGCGTGGCAATGGCGGTGAGTTATCACGGTGTGGATGTATCACCCGACGAGATGGCCTGGAGCGTCAACGACTACGGGGCCGATATGTTCGGCAACTGGCCGTTCAACACCGCCGCAGCCGCGAGCCACGGGTTCATGTCTACGTCGCTCTGTGGCGCGCCAAAGGACGGCGATCCATACGCGGTTAAGCAGGAAATCAACGACGGCAACCCCGTCGTGGTGAGCGTAAGGTACAGAAGGCCTACCTCCACGGCCAGCTATCCCGCTGTGGAGAGAACGTCCCCATTGACTAACCGAGGCCACTTGGTCTTGGTCAGGGGCTTCACCTGGCAAGACGGCAGGGAGTACGTCATCGTTAACGACGCAGCCGCATCAAGGGGACGAGGATGTAAGGCGCCTTTACCCTGCTGATCAGTTTAATGACGCTTGGGTTAAGAAAGTGTATTACGTGATTCGCCCGGATGGGGCGAGATCTCCGAGCCGTGTGTGCAGCCCTACATCCCGGGAGTCCTAGTCAAGGTGGGGAGCCCGACAGCCGACGGCTACCAGAAGTTCGAGCTTCAGATTGACGGCACTCCCATCGATCTCAGCACGGGGACTATGCGCAGCGCGGTCGTATCCTATAACGGTGAGAAAACCAAACCGCACAATCCGCGGGAGAAAGCTATGGCGGAATCCAACTATCTGTGGTTCAAGACCAACAACAAGCCGGGTGAGTACACATTCTGGTTTTTTGACATGAACAGGAATACGTACACGGCTGAACTAGAGTGGTAATCTGACGGTTGCAGGGCGAGACGGGGTATCGCCGCCGGAGTGAGGGCCGAAACCAAAACGGGCTAGGCTCCTTCGGGCGAATGCGATTTGGGCCGGTCAATTAGCCGGCCCTCATCTTTGCGCCTTCGGCCCAGATCAGATCGGCGCAGCAGGCATCAACGCTTCCGTGGAGCTCAGGAACATGAGTCCAGATCCGGGAGTCTCATAAATGGAGAGGAAATCGAGAGTGATAGCCGCCCAACGGCCGCCAGAGATTCCCCGTAAGGAGGTTTGACTAGGTGACCAGCGATAACGGGTCGCTTGAAGCGTGCAGGTTCAAGGACATCGAACTCAGGCTCGCTGACGTGATAGCGAGAGCAGAGAACAAGAAGAGCCTGGAAAGGAAGCTACACCTCGCTCACAAGGAGCTGGAGTCGGAGAGGGCCAGGCTCGCGGGGTTGGCCGTGGAGATGGAACGCGAGCGAAAGGATGTCGCCCGTCTCGAGGGCATAAGCCTTGCAGGGCTTTTCCATGCGGTGCTCGGTGACCGGTCCGCTCGCATCGACAAGGACCGCGAGGAGTACCTGATTGCGAAGCTACACCATGACCAAGCCGAACAAGCGGTGACGCAGCTTGAGTCCGATGTCCGAAGCCTATCCGGCAGGGTGACCGCCTGCGGTAACCCTGACGCGGAGCTCAGTGGCCTTGTTAGGGAAAAAGAAGAGCTCCTTGTCGCGGAGGGAAGCCCAATCGCCTCAGCGCTGCTTGACATAGAGGAAGAGAAAGGCCGCGCTCAGGCCCTAAAACAGGAACTACACGAGGCCATCGCGGCCGGTGAGAACGTATGTGCCGGGCTCAAGGAAGTCCTCAACTCCCTGGGCAGCGCCCGCAATTGGGGGGTGTGGGATATGCTCGGAGGCGGCCTGATTGCCACGGCTGCGAAGCACTCTAGCTTGGATAGAGCCCGTGACCAAGTCCACCACGTCCAGGACCTCATGAACCGCTTCAGGAGAGAACTATCTGACGTGGCCGGCTCTTTGCCCAACTTGGAGATTGGAGGATTCGCCAGATTCGCCGACTACTTCTTTGACGGGCTTCTCGTCGATTGGATGGTGCAATCCAGGATCAACGAGAGCACTGATAGGGTTCGTCAGCAACTTTCCAGCGTTGAGGCGGTGCTGAACTCTCTGCGAGCGAGATTGCGAGGGGCCGATTCGGTCCTTGCAGGGCTGGACGCCAAAAAACAGGCCATGCTATTGAAGCCAAGCGGGGAGTAGGTCCGACAACCTCAAAATAGCACTCTTACCGCCATCCCCAATCTGGACGCGCAAGACCAAACCGTGTCTCTCAGCCTGTCCAGGTATTCCGCCTGGCTTCTCGTGTACTCGCGCAACGCGCCGGCTGCCTCTGGAGGTGCGGTCTTCGAGAATCGGCTGACCGACGCCGGATATGGGTTGAACCTGTCGACCATGACCCTCGACGCACCGGTGTCCTGGATGGCGCGCAGGATCCCAAGCATCGCCGGCTCCGAATCAGAGTGATGGGGGAGGACCGGGCTTACGAAAGCCCACGTCCTGATGCCTGCTTCCGAGAGCGCATTTAGCGCTGCAAGCCTCTGGTAGCGTTAGCTCCCGTTCGCAGAGTCTGCTGACTGGTCATCGGTTGATGTGATTGATAGTCCTACTTCGACAGACGGTATGTTCTGAAGCACATCGATGTCGCGTACAACCAAGTCCGACTTAGTCGGGACGGAATGGCTAAGATGGGGCAGGATACGGTCATCCAGAGTCAGGAAGAGCCCGGCATGCGAATCGGAAAGCTCGCTCGCCAAGACCTCCAGACATGCCCGAAGTGATCCGGTACTTTCGTTCCAGAGGTTGATGAGGGTCAGTGACGCTGGACATCACGATTTCAAAGGAAGCGTTGTCAGGTCGAGTCCTTCGCGGGGCACTCCGACGGGTGTTATTGTCGATGTTGTTGTCGGTGATGGTGTCGCTGGCCGGGTTGCCGGGACCCACGTCGGTCCGCGGTCTTGGTCAGTGCCTGTGGTTTCTTAGCCGCCCGTCGAAGGTCGGCCGCTAACGCGTCAGGGGCATTGACTTTCACATCCACCCATTGGCCCCAGGGCCTGTCGTGACAGAGGAATTCTCGCCATGAAAGACGCATAGCAGTAGACGCAGTTGTGGGCACAACCGACGTATGGGTTTATGGCGTAGTCGGTAATCCCGGACTTGGTCAAAGCCGACTTGCACGATATCTCTGGACCGCCGGTTCCATGGGGTTCACACCTTCCGCTTCTTGATCTAACCCAAGTATACAGGGAACCGCGCGCAGTCGCTGAAGTCTACACCCGCGGCCAGGAGAGAGCGCGAGAACATCGTGGCTAAGCGCGGCGATAGGGCGGGTCTGATTGCTCTGTGTAGATAAGTGTAGGTGGGGGAAAGAACGTGAGTAGTAATGAGCCTCAACCCAAAGCACCGGCTCCCTCCGCATGCCCTGCTAGATAAAACTCCGACGACTGACTCGCTGGATGGTAGTACGCCTATTTTGGCAACTGTGTGCGATAGCATCAGCGCCGTCGCGATGTGGTTAGCCATGGGGTCATCACCCGGTCTCACCTGCCCGATGGTGGACGCAACTTCGGCAACAACTGGCGGTATGGTCTTCTCTTGATGCTGTTGCCCGCGTGCCAACGCTGTTTCCAACTTTATCGAAGGGCTGCGCCGCCCTCTCACACTCTCTCTGGCAACTGTCATTGTCATGCTGACAGCCGGAGAATTGGACACTCTCGCTGCCATTTGGCGGGTATGACTTCTATGCGAAAATCGGACTCTACTGGGTCTCGTTTCTTTCGGGCGTCGTTTTCGCGGTGGTGGTTCGCTTAGTGAGCGATAAGGAGCATGGAAGAGAAGCGTCGGCTCAGTGGCACGAAGCTTGCTGACTATAGTCTTCATCGTCCTCAGCGTGACGTTTGCGGGGGCGCAGCCGGGAGGGGTGATATCCTCGGTGAGGCGTGGCCTTCCCATTCCGCGAGCGCTGTGGACATGGAGCCTCTGGGGGTCAAAGTGCCTGTATGAGGCGACCGCTCCGGGCAGCTACGTTGCCGTGCAGCCAGCATCCTCAGCTAACGGCAAGGCTCACTACGATCCTCCTGCTAGCTTCCTTCAGCGACCGGTGGGCTATCATCGATCAATAGCGGGACCGCGCATGAGTTCAGCCTTCTGCCGGCGATCACAGGGGCTCTTCCCGAATCCGATCGCCCTCGGGGTGAGGCTGTGAAAGGCAGATTCCAGGACATGCGAATTCCAGTGATCTGAATGGTTCGGATAGCCAGATGCCGAAACCTCCGTCACCGCCCTCGGACTAGCGGCGCTTACGTTCCCTGAACGCATAGATCTGCGTGGGGTCGAGTTTGTAGTTGACATCAGTCTCGGCGAAAGACGAGCAAACGTCGTCGCCAGAAGCGCGCACGTGGGATATGAGGTGTTCGGGAGCAACAAAATGGTGATCGAGGGGCTGCTGACTCTGGATGACATAATGCTTGAAGTCCCGGGGAAAGAACTCCGGCTCATCGGGGACAGGAAAGGGGTCAGTCTACTGCAATCTGACCTGACTGTCTGGCGGCTGAAGATCGCGGTATCCCCGGTTGGGCTGAACCGAAGGTTCATCGCGTGGGCAAGGCCAACCGGCACCGGAGGCGTCGTGTTCGCGGTCGAACGTATGGAATGGAAGGACATTAGCCGCCGCGGTTCCGGTCCCGGATATCAGGTCTATACCGTGTACTATGTAGGCCCTGTCTAGATTGGGCGGCCTGAGATAGCTGCCTTGCTAAGACAAGAGCAATGGGAGGAGATACCCTTGGAACCTAACGAGTTGCTGATAAGGTTCAAGCAGTTCCGAAGTGCGTCATGGTATTGCTGCTACGCTCCTGGTTTTGGGAGTCGTCGCCTCGGTCGCGGTTTTGTGAAACTGCGTGCCCTCGAAAACCGACCGGTCTACGTGAGCTGTTCGGGCTCTTCATATAGCGGTCCGCGGGCAGACGGGATCGCGAGTTCGGACTTGGACCCCGCTTTGGATCTCGCGGGAGCAAGGCCTCGCCAGCGTCAGTTTCACGTTCAGACTTGCCAGCAAGATCGGGCTCAGGAGTTGAAGCTGCCTATAAAGGCTCGAAGGACAGGACGTGTGGCAGACTGCCCCCATGAAGGCCGACCGGGATGAGCCTCTTACGCCTGCAGCATCTGTCCCCATGGACGTCAACAGTTCGAGTACAGGCTTGAGCAGGTAATCGGAGGCGAGATAGTACGCGTCCCGTAGGGACTCAGGTGGCAGCTCTGGTCGGCAACGGGGACGGCTACGTCCATCTCTTCCCGCAAAGCGACAAATCCGGGGAGTTGCGGAGTGTCGCAGCACCCGTATTCCAAGATCAATGCTCTCCAAATCGACCGGGGTCCGGCTTAAAGGTCAACAGGGCGGGACAGAAGCAGCCGAAGAACATGTTCTCAAGGATGAAGACGGGAAAGGGCAGTCAAATGCTCAGGCTATACCTGAACCCTGACGGGATTAGGGATGTGGATGTGACGGTGGTTTACAAAGACAGGGTGTCCCCGCGAGCTGCCTGTGATGTGAAGCTTGGTGCCATGATTATCCTCACATGCACCGGATTCTCGCCATAGTTTTCTTGGCGTTTACCCACTCGACTATGTCGTGCACCAGGTTTGAGCCGCCTCCCATGAAGAGGCCTGTGATGGCCGGGCCCACCGGGCGCCACTGGGCTGATGCCGAACATCGCGAAGAAGTCCAATCCGGAGCCGTAGGCGAGGAATAGGGAAAGCGCCATCGCCAAGAGCGTCGGGACCTGGATCCCTAAGACTCTCTTTTTGTCCAGTGCGGGCAGGACGTTCATGACAAGTTCGACTAGGCGCTCGACCGCGAGGCCAGACCCATGTAGCCAGTAATCCACTGGCGGTGTTCATAGAGATGCCCTCCTTTCCGGGTAACTGCGCCTCAGGCCTATTGCCGTGGAGGTAGGGAGCGGACTTAGGAACCGCCTAAGAACCGCCAAACTTCAGCCTAGCGAAACCGCCGTGTAGCGATTCGATTAACGTAATGTATGACTTGGATGGGCAAAACGTGATGTCAAGAGGTGGTAATTGGCAGGATTTCAGCCTATCTCGGCATATGTAATCCGGTGTGCTTCTACAGAACGCTTTCGAGAACGAAAGGGAGTACTGAGAAGTGGAGCAGGAGATGAGGGATTCCGGCATCGAGCAGCTGGGCGGCGTGCCGTGGGGCTTCACGTTTGCCACTTTTATGAGTCAAAGACGGAACTGCTTGAATCCTCGTGCCCTATACGGAGCGGGGCTCAAGAACAACGAGTGCTGCGTATGGGTTTGCTCTGAGCCGGTTTGCGAAGGGAAGCGCTCGCAGCTCTGCGTGAGGCAGTGCCCGGCCTCGATCCTTCATAGAAACCGGGCAACTGGAGGTACTTCAGTTCGATGGTTGGTATCTCCGGCCCGGCGGGGGCTTAGAGCCTGAAAACGTTCTCTGCAAATGGAAGCAGAAACTCGCCCAAGCCATCTCCGCAGGATACCAGGGTATTCGAGTAGCGGGGAACACGTCATGGGTGGAAAATGAGATATGGAGGAGTTCACAGAGTACGAAGGGCGCATCTCCGGAGCGATAGGAAAAGACAACATCTTGGTCATGTGCTCTTACCCTTGCTCAATGAGAGAGGCTCCGCAGGTTGTAGATGTGGTCAAGAATCACCAAGCATGCTCTTGTTCGAAGCGAACTCGGCTGGGACCTCGTTGAATGCGGACGGTACTGGGAGCGCGAATGGGGAGTCCCTTTCGACGAGATCGAAGAGGAATTCTGGTTAATGGGCGGCGAAGGGGAGATCCTGGCTGCTAACCGGGTCCTGCTGGATTGCTTCCGCGTTAAGGGCATGCGAGACCTTGGTAAGGACCTTGACGAAGCCTTTGCAGCCAAATTCGAAGTTGCGTCCCGACATTCTGACGACCGTCTCTCCCTGTTGGAAGTATTGGGGGCCGGCAATGGCCGCAGCAATTGGCTCGCCACCATACCCGAGGTGCGAGAAAGCATCGAATTGTCTATCCGCGCTCGCACTGTCCGTGCCACCTCATACGTCTCCACTCGCTACCTTCTGCTGATCCACGACGTAAGCGGAGATCCGCCGCTTGGGCGGATGAAAGACCGGTTTGTGCAAGTCATGGGGCACGAGTTGAAGAACCCTATTCAGGTGATGAAGGCCCTGGTGCCTCTCCTAAATATGATGGAGTCCCCCGAGATTTCAACCATCCGTCGCTACGCCAAGATGCTGAACGCGCAGATCACGCAGCTTTCATCCCTCATCGAGGACCTGCTGACGGCTTTGCGCGTCGGAAGGCAGCCAACTACTTACTTTGAAGTCCGACCGATCTCGTGAATCTGGTCAGCGAGCGGGGCCAATTCCCAGGTGTCGACGAAGGGTCACGAGGTTATCCAGCTGTTCACCACAAATGAAGAGCTCCCGTATTTGTGGACGGGAGGCGCGCCCGTGGGATTCTCGCCAACGTGTTCCGGGAACGCGGTGAAGTACTCTCCCGAGCACGGATTTGGATAGACATTAGGGTGCAATCAGGTTCTGCGCTGGTCATCATCGAGGACGAAGGCGTCGGCATTCCGGATAGTGAACTGGAACTGGTTTTCAGGCGTTCTACCGCGGATCAAATACCGATCAGACTGACGTCGACGGTGTGGGAATTGGGCTATTCATCAGCAAGAAAGTGGCTCGTCAACACGGAGGCGACCTTTGGGCGGAGCAGCGAGAAGGCGGCGGCACACGAACCATCTTGAGGCTTCCTCTCTTGGAGGACCCAGCCGACCTGGCTCCGCGACTTTGGGGGGCTAGTCTATCGACGTGGGAAGTCTTGGCGTCTTATTGCCGGGAAAATGCCAAGGACAGGGTATCGAGAGGGAACACAGCGCCGCCATCGTCGTCTATACGGGTGGCGCGGCTCCTTGCGCCGTAAGTTCTGACACAAGGAGGTTTCTACCATGCCGACGTCTCTTAGCCGGAATCTCGGTGATCGCGCTATCACGCGTATTGCTCTGCATTCTCGTCTGCGCCCTCAGTGTCCTCGCGCTCGCAGGCTGCGCGACGAAGCCCAACCCTGTCAATGCTACCCCAGCTAAGAACACGGTCTCTTTCGCAAAGAGGAGCGCTTCCTTTGGAATTGACCTGTTCAAGTCCATCTACGACCCCGCCGACTCCATGAATATCGTTATGTCGCCGTTCAGCGTAACCGAAGCGCTGGCGATGGCCCTAAACGGCGCGTCAGGCGAGACATTGGAGGACATGAGCCGCGTCCTCAACTTCGGAGACTTGACGATCCCGGAGATGAACGCCGCCAGTGAGGAACTCTGCGCCATATTGATGGGTTCTGACCCTACAAGGCAACTCCTCTTAGCCAACTCAGTCTGGCTTCGGGATGGCTACCCTTTTGATAAGGACTTCATCAATTCAGTGGAAGAGGCGTTCGAGGCGGAGGCACGCGTCCTGGATTTCACTTCTCCCAACTCTGTCCGAAAGGTCAACGATTGGGTGAAACAAAAGACCAAGGGCAAGATCGAATCCATCCTGGACAGCATTGGCGTAAATGACCTGGCATACCTGGTAAACGCCATTTACCTGAAAGCCGATTGGTCAGACGAGTTTGACCCGAACAAGACAAGCGACGCGCGCTTCTCCACGCCAACTTCGCAGGTGACGGTCAAGATGATGCGCAGAAAGGCTGAGTACGCGTATCTCTCTGGAGACGGGTTCCAGTCGGTTCGAATACCCTATGGCGGGGGCAGCACGGCCATGTACGTTTTCTTGCCTGACGAGGATGTGGGACTTGAAGGTTTCATTGAAGACATGGCCTCCCAGAACTGGGAGCGCTGGATGGAGAGCTACCAGAAAAAGACGGTCTCCTTGGGGATGCCGCGGTTCACCGGGAAATATGAGACGCTCATGAACGACGCTCTGAAATCTATGGGAATGGATATCGCTTTCGACTGTGATCGGGCTGATTTCCGGGGAATGTCCTCAACGAAAGATCGGAACCCCGGCATATTCATCGGTAGGGTCATCCACAAGGGTTTCATCTCCGTAGGGGAGAAAGGCACAGAGGCTGCCGCCGCGACCGGGGTGGTCATGGAAACTAAATCAATGCCCTTAGAACCTGAGTTGTCGGTGGTCTTGAACCGGCCGTTTTTCTACGTCATAAGAGACGATGTCACCGGAGCTGCGCTATTCATGGGGACGGTCGTGGATCCGAGTTAGACGGGGATTTGCTGTCGCAACCCCGTGACACTTGCCCAGGTGTGGATCCGAGCACGTGAAGGGAGGGCAGCCTTAAAATGGGAGGAAACCCGGATACCGAGTCGAAACACGCGGGCGAATCAACGCGCGGGCGCATCCTCAAGATGAGGCTGGGCGTGAACCCGAACTCGAGCGGCCACGGAATGCTTTTTGGATCCATGTTTTTCATCCCTTACTCAGTGCTGTCTTCAATCTTGGCCAATGCGGTGATCTCCAACCTCGATGATGCGCTGGTTTCCTACCGCGATGCCCGATCTCTGCCGTCACGCGGAGACCGCGCCCTTACGACGGCCGTATGGACTTTGGCGTGGGCGGGCTTTGTCGCGATCTGGGCTGTGCTCCTGTCGTCGATGATCTTGATTAAGGCTCCGATATGGGGTTGGGTACTGCTAGGCGCTGCCGCGACGCTTCCCATCGCCTTCTTGGCTTACCGCGCCGCGGTCAATCCGGCTGTGGTCCTTCTGGCCAAGCGCTCTCTAAAGCCGTGTCTCTGGGGTCTCGTCCTTGGCATTTTCACGGTGCAGGTGTTTGACCCGAGCGCGAGAGATGATCTGTTGGCCGTGATTCTACCGTACGGCTACGCTGCGCCGCTTGCTATTGTGCTCGCTGCGGGTGCAGCCAGAGCGGCAGGGATTATCCGCCGAGTCGCAAACCTGTCGATTGCCTGCATAGCCTACGTGATGGTTGGACTCGTCTTGGTTTTCCCGATGCCGCCAATCTCCAGGACTGCCTATAATCCCGTTAGCTTGTTCTTCCCGTTCTGGGGTCTCGGTGTTCCCTGGGCCGTGGCGATATTATCCCTCATGAGGTTAACGATGACCGTTGCTGTCGGCCCTGATGCGTCCGAGACCGTAGACCCCCTGCCGTGAAGGTCCATAGGATACGCTTTGAGCATTTCGGCGGCATCATAGCCACCGACGAACCCGCGACGTTGCTGTGGGTGGATAGGGATTACTTGCGAGCCAGAGGGTTTGACGGTGGCACGGTATGGGAGGGAACAGATCCGGGCTTCCTATCGGGACCTGTCGAGGTAGAGATCGCGATCACGGCTCGCTGCAACCTCAGGTGTCCCTGCTGCTACACCTCGGCGGAACGGGGGGGACCGGACGTGTCGCTTAGGGCCGTCATCAGGGCTCTCGACGCCGCCGCCCGCGCAGGCGCTTTCCACGTCGCTTTCGGCGGCGGGGAACCCCTTATCCATCCGGACTTACTACGCATGGGCCGCGCTGCCCGCGAGCGAGCGTTGCTGCCATCGCTTACGACCAACGGACGTTTGGTTACTCCCAGGTGGGCGAAGCAAGCGAAGGGTCTGTTTCCCCGCGTGAATGTCAGCATCGACTTGCCAGGCGGTCCACGGGATCCGGCGATGACGCTGGACGAGTCGCTCGGTGCTGTCAGGACTCTTGTCGATAGCGGCATTACGTGTGGCTGCAACCTCATTCTGACGGAGGACATCATCCCCCAACTCGACCGCGCGTTTTCCGAGGTCTCTAAGGCTGGGGCAGACAGCTTGATGCTCCTTAGGGCGAAACCTTCCGGGCGGGGCAGGGACGAATACGAGAGGATGCGCTTGTCCGGCCCGACCCAGTCCGCTTTAGTACCGCGCTTACTAGAGTTGTCCGAGGGCCACAAACTTCCCTTTCACCTTGACTGCGCTTTCGCGCCACTTCTTATGACCTCGCAAGTGTCACGCCG
This sequence comes from Bacillota bacterium, assembly GCA_040766225.1. GTDB lineage: Bacteria > Bacillota > Sulfobacillia > Fermentithermobacillales > Fermentithermobacillaceae > DULO01. The sequence continues at coordinate 20,814 of JAXGQX010000002.1, forward strand.
GCGCCTGGAGGACCTGGGCGCGTACGGCTGTATCGCGGGGGACTTGCTGGCTACCGTCGATCCCGATGGCCTGGTCCACCCTTGCAGTCACCTAGACTTCACCGTGGGCCGGATTGAGGACCTGCCAAGTTCGTGGACGGACGGGTCCGCCTGGGGCGCTTTCCGTGACCGCGACTCTCGCCTGACAGGGAAATGCTCTAGATGCGGCGTTAAGGACCTCTGCCGCGGCGGATGCGCTGTCGTCAACGCACATTACGGCCTCGGGCTCGACCAACCAGATCCCGGTCTAGCTTGCAGCCCGCGCTCGGTGTAGACCAACCTGATCCTGGCCTGGCTTGCAGCCCGTGCGCGATCTAGACCAACCAGACCCTAGCCTGGCTTGCAGCCCGGGCGCAGTGCAGACCAACTTGATCCTGGCCTGGCTTGCAGCCCGGGCGCGATCTAGACCAACCAGATCTTGGCCTAGATAGACTGCAGCCCGCACGCTCTTCGCACCGACAAGATCCCGGCCCTAAGCCGAATCCAAGTTCGATCTCGGCTCGATGCGCCGTCCGACCCCGTGCCGTAGTTGCCGACGCCTTCATTCTCCCACTCCGAGTCATCAGAAACTGACACCTCTGGCACTAGGTCGTCAGCCATTGACGACTTCCTACCGCGGAGTCATCAGCCCGTGACGCCTTGCCGGCGCCGAGTCATCAACCACTGACACCTCTGGCGCCGAGAGTCGTCAGCCATTGACGACTTCCTATCGAGGAGTAGTCAGCCGGTGACACCGCCTGCGGCTAGTCGTCAACCACTAACACCTCTGGCACTAGGTCGTCAGCCATTGACGACCTTCCTACCGCGGAGTCATCAGCCCGTGACGCCTTGCCGGCGCGGAGTCGTCAACCACTGACACCTCCGGCGCTGGGTCGTCAGCCATTGACGACTTCCTACCGCGGAGTCGTCAGCCCGTGACACCTTGCCGGCGCCGAGTCGTCAACCACTGACACCTCGACACCGCTTGCCCAAAATTCGGCACAAAGCATATGCGAAGTCATCTTGCGAACAGGCGCGACGTCTTGTACTATTGAGGCGTGGAGGTGACGGTTCCATGACAACGAGATTGCCCGGCAGGGCAGGCCTCCTAGAGCCCCAGCCACCGGCACTCCTAAGCCCCAGCCACCGGCACTCCTAGAGCCCCAGCCACCGGCACACCTAGAGCCTCAGCTATCGGCGTTCCTACGGCTCCTGTCAATCGCATTCCCACGGCCCCTGCCACGAGTATGCCCACCGCTTCAGTGGCCGCGTCGCCTGGGACTCCGACAAGCCTTCAACCTGCCTCTTCAGCGGGCCCGGCGGATACCGCGGCAACTGTCTACACCACAGTTAGCAGCCGGTTTCAAACCGTCATTCCGTCCGAGATCCGAGAGAAGTTTGATGTGCGAGAAGGTTCCCGGCTTATGTGGCTCGACAGGGGAGATTCCATCGAGGTGGTGCCTGTCCCGGTTAAGCCCTGGAAGGCGTTTCGTGGGGCTGCGCGGAGAAGCAAGATGTTGCTCAAAGGCGATGGTGAACAGGAAACTCTACTTGATGGAGACGATAACCCATGAGCGAGGCGTACCTTCTCGACACCACCTCCATTCTCGCGTTGTACCGCGATGAGGCGGGAGCCGATACCGTCGAGGAGCTTTTCGAAAAGCGAGAACGCGATGGGACAGAGTTGCTCGTTGCCTCAGTCACCCTCTTTGGGATCATGTGGATGGCCATGTCGGAGCAAGGTGAGGACAAAGCCTTTCGACTTCTACTAGACATCCGAGGTCTCAACATGCTGGAAGTTTGGCCTGACGAATCGATTCTTTGACGGCTGCCCGGCTGAAGCAGACGGGCCTCAGCGACTCAGGGGCGTTGATAGCATCTTCAGCTTTGGCCAAGGGAGCCGTGCTTGTGCACAAGCGTCCAGAGTACAGAAGACTCGCCGAAGCCGACCGTGGGCTACGCGTCAAAGCGTTGGACATCTCGTCGAGAGGCTCTTCTACTGGCTCTTAGCCCTATTCAGCCGCAGGTCGCCCGCCCGCCGCAGGTCGCCCGCCAGCCGCAGGTCGCCCGCCCGCCGCAGGGCACTCGCCCGCCGCAGGCGGTAAGAGCTAAGACGACGCCTGCGACCGCGGACAAAGCCTGCGTGTCCCTAGCAAGTTTTAGGCGAGGACTTCGCCTGCCTTGCGCTTTTTGACGCAGAGATCGCCTGATCCCAGGTTCTATGCGCCTTTTTCCTTGAATTTCCGCCAAAACGCCGAAGGCATACTACTGCCGGAGGTGCGGTCAATGAACAGCTTTTCCGTAGCCTCAGGAAGAGCCCTCAAGTCCATAAGGCACCTCGTCAGTCAGGAAATCGGTGCCTGGGAGGCCCGAGGCGTTAGGATCAGCGTCAAAGAAAGTCAGGCAGGAGAGCTTCTGGTCTTGCGTTGTGAGGTCCCAAAAACCCGAGAGGTTGAGCCGCACGGAAATACTTCAGACGATAAAAGCTTCCGTAGCCAACGGATTGTCCCATATCATCGTCGACGAGTACGAGAAACTCCTGGTGGTCCGCCTGATCGACGATAATTACGCGTACCTGTCCTCCATGACCGGGAGATCTAAAACGCAAGGCCATGTCAAAACTGGCCGGGCGGGACGGAGCTACGAGCATCGGGCACTCGGGACAGAGGAAGAGCCGGGTTTGGGCTAAACTGGCTGAATACCTGGAGCGAGAAGACGAAATCGTGCTGGAAGGCTTCATAACCTTTCGACTGAAGGAATACCTGGAGGACCTGTTCGACACAGTTGAGGAGACCGTCGAGGATTACCTGACCGAACGTGAGTACAGGGAATTCCTAAAGCTTCTGAGACATTTCATGTCGCGACAGAAAGAGTCAACCTATCAGGTAAACATCGTGAGAGACGGGGTCCGGTACCAGGTGCTTGACGAGAAACTGAAACCTGTGTCCGGCGAGGTGGGAAGATTCTTGGATAGACCGCCTAGGGGGATCGACCTGGGTGTGGACGACCTAATCGTGAGCGCGGTGGTGACACTGGCTCCGGAACTGGTGGTTTGGCACGGCAAGGTTGACGGTTCGCCGTGTTACGATCTCATACATGACCTCTTTGAAGGACGATTGCACGTCTGCCCCGGTTGTGCTCTGGACTCAGGCGGATCGCCGGTGGTATAATGCCCAAAACATATAACGGCTGTGAAGAGGAAAGTACCTGAAGGTCTCGCAGAAGAGAGGGAAGGCCAAGGCTGAGAGCCTTCCTGCAGGCGACCGGAAGTGAACACCACCTCGGAGCCTCCGGCAGAAGCTCGCCCCGGACAGGGCAATCGAGATAATGCCGGCGCCAAGAGCGCGATACAGCAAGACGAGGGCCGGCTAGCCTGATTCCTGATTATTGAGGGTAGCCTGGCCGTTAAGGGTGGAACCGCGGAAACCCCCGCCCCTTTTGGGACGGGGTTTTTTGTATGTCCAACGGCTGTGAGTCGGCTGTGAATCGGTGGTGAATCGGTGGCGAATGTGGTGAATGCGGGGAATCAAAGGAGGCTATTGATATGTCTTTGGATGAAGTGCGAGTATCTTGCGGCGGAGCCGTCTGTGAGCGTCCCCAAAGACGGGACGTTCCTCGACGCCAAGAAGGCTTTGTCGTGGAAGAACGACGTGCTAATGGTGTTGTCTGGAGGGGAACCCAAGGAGCTTAGGAGCAAGGTCCAGGGGAGTGTGACGTCGTCCCGTTGACCTTCGAAGACGAGCGAGCCGCTGGGCGCTCCGCACACCGCCGCTCACGTGCTCGCTCAAGCCGTAAAGCGGCTCTATCCGGGAGTACGATTGGGCATAGGCCCGGCGATTGACGAGGGCTTCTACTACGACTTTGATCTAAAGAGCCCGTTCGTGCCGGAGGACCTGGAGAAAATAGAGGCCGAGATGAAGAAGATAGTCTCGGAGAACATCCCTGTCGTTCGCCAGGAAGTGGACAGGGAGACGGCAAGGAAGATGTTCTCCGACATGGGTGAGGACTACAAGGTCGAGTTGATAGACGACCTGCCTGAGGACTCGGTCATCTCCCTTTACAGGCAAGGCGAGTTCGTAGACCTGTGCGCCGGCCCTCACGTCCCGTCCACCGGCTACCTTAAAGCCGTGAAACTGCTGAACTTCGCGGGCGCGTACTGGCGCGGAGACGAGAAACGGCCTATGCTGCAGCGGATCTACGGTACGGCCTTCATGAGCCAGGACGACCTGAAGCAGTACCTCGACAAGCTGGAGGAAGTCAAGAAGAGGGACCACCGCAGGCTGGCCAAGGAACTGGACCTGTTCAGCATCCAAGAAGAAGGCGGCCCCGGCTTGGTCTATTGGCATGCCAAGGGCGCTCTGATTCGGGAGATAATCGAGGACTTCTGGCGCAAGGAGCACCGCAAGAGAGGCTACGATATCGTCTACTCGCCGCACATCGCCAAACTTGACCTCTGGAAGACGTCCGGGCACTGGAACTGGTACAGAGAGAGCATGTACGCTCCAATGGCCATTGAAGAAGTCGAGTACATGCTGAAGCCGATGAACTGCCCCTTCCATATCCTGATGTTCAAGAACCAGACCAGGAGCTACAGGGACCTGCCAATGCGCATGGGCGAGCTTGGGACGGTCTACAGATACGAGCGTTCGGGCGTGCTCCACGGAGCCTTGCGCGTAAGGGGCTTTACGCAGGATGACGCTCACGTCTTCTGCACCCGGGAGCAGCTGGAAGACGAGCTGATAGGGGTCTTGGAACTGGCTCAGTTCATGCTGACGACGTTCGGCTACGCCGAGTACGAGTGTATGCTGTCGGTGAGAGACCCTGAGAACAAGGCCAAGTACGTCGGCGACGATGAGAGCTGGGCGTTGGCCCAGAACGCTTTGGAGCAGGCTCTCTTAAGAAAGAACCTTCCGTATACGGTCGAGGAAGGCGAAGCCAAATTCTACGGACCCGCCATCGACATCAAGGTTAAGGACGCTTTGGGGCGGCGCTGGCAGGGGCCCACCATCCAGGTGGACTTCAACAACCCCGAGAGGTTCGACGTCACCTATGTCGGAGAAGATGGGTTAAGGCACCGGCCCGTCATGATCCATAGGACCGTCTTAGGCAGCATGGAACGCTTTGTGGCAGGGCTGGTGGAACACTACGCCGGAGCTTTCCCGTTGTGGCTGTCTCCCACCCAAGTCACGGTCATTCCTATCGCCGACAAGATGGCGGGCTACGCAGAGAAGGTAGCTGCCGCGCTTCGAGAAGAAGGGTTCCGCGTGAACTGCGACCTCGGACACGAGAAGATGGGTTTCAAGATTCGGCAGGCCCAGATGCAGAAAGTCCCGTACATGCTCGTGGTCGGAGCCAGAGAAGAGGAGAGCGGGACGGTCTCTGTTCGTCACCGGGCGGGTGGCGACATGGGGGCCATGCCCCTGGATGCCTTCATCAGGGGGGCCAAGGAGGAACTGGCGACCAAGTCCCTTGAGATGCTGGTGAAGTCGCAAACGTAGCGAAGCGTAGTCCAACCGAAAGCGCGGGGCGGCTCATCCGCCCCAAAGGCTAGACCTAGACCTTGTCTTGGTGACAGGCAATATGCCTTGTGTTATACTGTGCCATGGACGAAGTAGAAGCCATCCGCTTCTCACCTTACGGCCAAAGCCAGTAAGGTTCAGAGTGACAACCGAGACTGTCTCCTTTTTTGGAGAGCATGACGTGTTGTGGGCGGGTGGTTCAACCCGCCCACTTTGTTTTCACAATACTGATCACCGGAAGGAAGGTGGAACGCGATAAGTCAGGACCAAAGAGTGAATGAAGCGATAAGGGTCCGCGAAGTAAGGCTCGTATCCCAAGATGGCGAGCAACTCGGCATTAAGTCGACGTATGAGGCGCTCCGGATGGCGAGAGATCTGGGACTGGACTTGGTTGAAGTCGCAGCTCAGGCCAGGCCTCCCGTATGCCGGATTATGGACTACTCAAGGTGGAAATACGAGCAGTCCAAGCGCATGAAAGAAACGCGGAAGAAGCAGAAGGTCCAAGACGTAAAGGAACTGAAGATGCGTCCGACCATTGACGACCACGATTTTGAAGTCAAGGTGCGGTCGTGCCAAAAGTTTCTATCGGAAGGCGACAAGGTGAAGGCGACCATCATGTTTCGTGGCCGAGAGATGGCCCACTTGGAGAACGGTCAGCGGGTCCTAGAGGCACTCCTGGAGAGGGTCAAGGGTTTTTGTATAGTGGAGCGACCTCCAAGGATCGAAGGTCGGAACATGATCATGGTGCTGTCTCCCAGGCCTCAACCCCAGCAACAGCAGAGCGCGCAGCAATCCGGGGCATCCGAGGGTACAAAGATAAGGCCCAGGCGACCAACGAGCCCAAGAGTGAAGAATGACGCGTCAACTGGCGCGTTAGAGGAGATGTTCTAATGCCCAAGAACAAGATGAAGACACAGCGGGGCGAAAAAGCGCTTTTTTCGTAACCGGTACCGGGAAAGTCCGACACTACCATTCCGGCCACAGCCACAGGCTGTCGGGTAAGGATGCCGCCTGCAGGCGGAGACTAAAGAAGGACTCCGGTATCAGCGTGGCCCGATGAAGAGAGGATCGTGAGAGTTGATCCCCTACAAGTAAGCTACAAGTAAGGAACGACAGCGCTTAGAGAAAGAGGGTATCCATCATGCTCGCGTAAAAACCGGCTTAACCAACCGACATCGTCATAAGAAGATCCTGAAGCTCGCCAAGGGCTATTGGGGCAAGCGTTCAAAGTCCTTCAGGATGGCCAACGAGACCGTTATGAAGGCGCTCCACTACGCCAGAAGGCACTGCCGGGAGAAGAAGAGAGAGTTTCGAAGCCTCTGGATTTCCAGGATTAACGCGGCCGCCCGGGTCAACGGTATGAACCACATAACATCTTCATTAACGGCCTTAAGAAAGCCGGGTCCAGATTAATAGCAGATAAGCCAGCCGACCTTAGCGGTTTCCGATGGCAAGGCTTTTACGGAACTGGTTACCATGGCAAGGAGCCAGCAAGCGTAGCGTGTCATCTAGATCGGGAGGGAGGAGTGTGGGCGACGCCGACCAGGCTGGTCGTGCTGTCCTTCGGTGCGGTTATCTCAAGTTGGGGACACTGCTCCTGCTTCTCCCGGTATCTACGGCGGATGGGGTTACACCCGGCGAAGTTGATGCCTTGTTTACGGCGACGGCGGTGTGCGTGACCGGGCTCGTAGTGCGGAACACGGCGACTTTTTGAGCACCGCTGAAAGGTCATCATAATAGCCCTGATTCAGATAGCGGTCCAGTTTCGATGACCTTCTCCACAGCCCATGCCCTGGTTGTGGGAAGACGTATCGGGCTGCGTGAGCGGTTGGTTATCCAAGAGCAGACAGGGCAGTGGAGACTGGCCGGGGTCGTCAATCTCATTAAGCGAATCATACTGGTTACCCTGGATTTGAGATAGCGGGCACTCGGGGTTTTTGGCTCAGCGTTTTGATGACCAGGGGGCTAAGGGGCATTCAGGCGGTATGGAACGGCCTGTTCCACGCCGCTTCGGGCAAGCCTTGTAACGCCGGATTCGATATCCTGGGGAACTCCCTCATGGACTATCCGTCAAACGCGCTGGTTACCCTCACCATAGGGTTTCTCATCGTACTTAGCGGGCTGGGTTTTCATGTTATAGCGGATATCATCGTCCATCGCGGCAAATGGTCGGGCATGAGCCTTCACTGGAGGCTGGCCATCAAGGTCACTGTGACGTTGATAGCCATAGGGATCTCCTGGCTAATTTCCTGCCGGCGGAGCTGGGAACCTGGGCACCCTGGGTCCGCTCGACCCAGCGAAGGCTGCTCGCTTCATGGTTTCAGGCTGTTAGCCCGCGCACGGCAGGGTTCAACAGCAATGCTGTGGAGAATCTGCTGCCCCCAACCGTCTTAGTGACAATGGCGCTCATGTTCATCGGAGCCTCTCCCGGAAGTACGGGGCGGCGGAGTGAAGACGACTACTTTCGCGGTAGCCGTCAAGTCCGTAGTGGCCACAATCCGCGGCGAGGAAGATGTGAATATAGGCAACAGGAGGGTATCTCGACATCGTCTCCAAGGCCTTTGCCATTCTGATGCTGGCGGTGTTGATAGTCTTGGTGCAGGCACCCTAATCCTTACCTGGACCGAGTCTAGGCCCTTTATCGACCTCCTTCGAGGTCGTCTCCGCGTTCGGCACGGTGGGATTGACCAGGGGGATCACACCCTCCTTGTCTGTGGTGGGCAACCACGACTATCGCGTTCATCATGTTTGTGGACGGGCCGGCCCCGTCAGCCTGGCGTTGGCCCTTACAGGCAGCGGGTCGAAGGCGGAACCATCCGCTATCCCGAAGAGAAAAATCGGTGTCGGATAAGGCAGGTGAAACACTGATGGCAAAGCAGATAGCCGTCATAGGGTTGGGGCGTTTCGGCCATAGCCTGGCCGTTACCCTGTCCAGGCTGAACGTTGAGGTCTTGGCTGCGGATATCGACGAGGACCGGGTGAAAGCGATCTCAACGAAGTCACTACCGCTGTGCAGGCCGACGCCACCGATATGTCTGTCCTCTGGAACTCGGTATGCGCAACTCGATGTGGTGGCTGTCGGGATGAGCGGATTTGAGGCCAGCCTCATGACAACACTCCACCTAAAGGAACTGGGAGTAAAGAAAAGTAGTCGTGAAGGTTCAGTGATGTCCACGGCAAGATCTTGAAGCAGTTAAATAGATACGGTGGTTTTCCCGGAAAAGACATGGGAGAGAGAGTCGGTTTTTCCTTGTTTCAGGGAGCGTCATCGACCACATTGAACTTGCCGACAACTACACAGTGGCAGAAATCGTCATTCCCAAACGAAGACAGTCACGCACGCTTGAAACCTAAACCTCAGAAACCAGCAGCCTCGACCGTACGCCATCAAGCGAAACAACGCTGTGAACGTCTCATTCAGCTCCACGAGCTCCCCCCAAGAGGGTGACGTTCTTGTCGCTATCGGGGAAACCGAAGGGGTCCATAGGCTTAACGCCGCGTTTGAGAAGAGGTAGATCTCGTGGTCGACGTCCCTTGGAGAATGGTCAAGAGCTCGTTCAATAAGAAGGAGCGGGAGCTTTCAGGGCTCACCGTGGCAGAGGGCCCTCCGTCGGTAATGGGGGCTCTTACATCTTTGGCCCGCATACAAGCCATCATCGTGACCGACGAGTTCGTATCGTCCCACAGGTGGGCCGGGTTTCAGGAGGCCTTAGCCAAACACCCGTCTCCCGGAGAGGCATACACCGTTTCTTCCTCTTTGTACGAGAATATCGGCCAAAGTCCCGCAGGCATCCTTTGTGTATTGCCCTTCCCGTTTACTTTCCACGAACCGAAGAAGGGGTCTCCCTGGAAACGCAGGCTCCACGTGGTTGGAGTCGACATCCAGGACCCGGGGAACGTTGGCACGCTCACAAGGACGGCCGCGGCGGCCGGGGCTTCAGAAATGCTGTTTCTGGGCAACTCCGCGGACCCGTACTCGCCCAAGTGTATTCGCGCGTCGGCCGGAGAGGCTTTTGACGTGAACTTGAGAGCTGAGAGCGACCCGGTAGCGGCGGTATCGGCGCTGGTCAAGGAAGGTGTCACGGTATACGCGGCGGTACCTTCAGGCGGGGTGTATCCGTGGGAGGCCGACTTCTCCCGCGACTGCGGAGTATTGCTGGGAAATGAGGGGCAAGGACTGAGGCCCGAAATCATAGGGGCGATAGGCCAGGGACTTACCATACCCATGCCGGGCGGGACCGAGTCCCTGAACGTCGCCGCAGCGTCAGCCATGATACTGTACGAAGTGGTAAGGCAGAGGTTGGAAACCCGCTTTCCTTGAGCGTGCCGTCAGGCATGATATAATACCTGAAAGGGAACCGAGGAAGCGGGGGGTAGCCAATGAAGCTTGCCAAAGCCTTCTGGTCTGTCTTTGAGAAGACCGGCTCAGTCTTGGCATACCTGCTTTACCGTCACTACCTGAGCGCCTCCCACGTAAGCGATGTGGAGGCTTTTGAAGTCCAATAATACGGGTCTTATGAAAGTTTTGGGCAATGAAGGAGAACGTGGGCTGGGGGAAGCGGACAGAGAGGGGAAGAGGAGCTGGAAATTCCCTACGTGACAACCCGCCGGATTCGCTCTGGAGCCCCCGGGCTGAAAGTGTAGGCCAGGCGTGACCTTCGCGATAAGGGGGCCAAGGGGGCCGTATTCCGGCCAAGCCCGGTGGTACCGCGGAAGCGTGAGCTTTCGTCCTCATGGGATGAAGGCTCGTTTTGTTTTTTAGAAGGAGGAGTGTGTTCCCATGGAAAGCACAGTGGACGTCTTGGCGAGGCAGGCGAGGGCTGAGGTCGACTCGGCAGGGAGCCTCGAGGCTCTGGAAGCTCTTCGCGTGAAGTACCTGGGCAAGAAAGGCGAGGTCACTTCGCTCCTAAAAGCCATCGGCTCCTTGTCGCCTGAAGAGCGCCCTAGCTTCGGCGCCAAAGTGAACTCTCTGCGGGTAGCGCTGGAAGAGGAGCTGGCAAGAAAGCAGGACGACATAAGGACGAGGGAGCTTACGGACAGGGTCCTCAAAGAGAAGGTAGATGTTACTTTGCCCGGGCTTAAGGCCGAGCCTGGTGGCCTTCACCCCTTGACCAAGGCTCTTCGCGAGATAACGTCCATCTTTTACGGGATGGGGTTCACTGTCTATGAGAGCCGGGAGACAGAGACCGATGAAATGAACTTCGTCAAACTAAACCTCGCTCCCGGTCACCCTGCCAGGGACATGCAGGATACGTTCTACCTCACCGAGTCGACTTTGCTTCGAACCCACACTTCTCCGGGGCAGATTAGGGGGATGCTGGAACTGGAAGGCAAGTTGCCCGTGAGGTTCATCGTCCCGGGAAGGACTTACCGCAGAGACCCCGCGGACGCTTCCCACGCGCCTGTCTTCCACCAGGTAGAAGGCCTGGCCGTGGACACCGACGTGACATTTCGGACACTTAGGGGTGTGTTTTCGTCTTTCGCCAGGAAGTTCTTCGGAGACTATACCGAGATCCGCATGAGGCCGAGCTTCTTCCCGTTTACCGAGCCTTCGGTCGAGATAGACGTCTCCTGCGTATTCTGCCGGGGCAAGGGTTGCTCCGTCTGTGGGCAGTCCGGGTGGCTGGAACTCTCGGGGGCCGGGATGGTCCACCCAAGGGTCATAAGGAACGGCGGGTACGACCCGTCCCAGGTTACGGGGTTCGCCTTCGGATTCGGTCTGGACCGCGCTGCCATGCTCAAGTACGGAATCGACGATCTTCGACTGCTTTTGCAGAACGACAAGAGGTTCCTGTCCCAGTGGCGAGGGCTGTAGAGAATAGACCCGTAAGGAGGGAAACGCCTTTCGCGGTCCTTCGGATTTGGCGGTAGGCGAAACATATGAACATAGTGTGGAACTGGCTTAAGGAATACGTGGAATTGCCTTGGGACCCTGAGGAGGCCGTCCGGCGCTTCACTATGGCCGGGTTGAAGGTCGAGAACTTGTCAAAGGAGACCCTGGACTTGGAGGGCGTAGTGTCCGCAAGGGTCCTGGACGTGGTGCCGCACCCTCAAAGAGCCGACCTAAGGGTGGGTACGCTCTACGACGGCAAAGACCGGTTTTCGGTGGTCAGCGGCGCTCCGGGGCTTCAGAAAGGCAACACCGTGCTTTTGGCTGTGCCGGGAGCCCATATTCCCGGGCAAAAGCCCCTCGGTGCCATGGAAGTGGGAGGGGTCTTGTCCCAGGGTATGGTGGTATGCTCCAACGAGATTTTGGCCGGCGAACCTCACAGGCCGGGCGAGGACATCATTATCCTGGCCGAAGGGACCCCGCTCGGAAAGACTGCCCAAGAGTTGTTGGGCCTAGATGATTACGTGATTGAACTGGAACTGACGGTCAACTACTCACACTGTCTTTCGGTGTTGGGGGTCGCCATCGAGGCCTCGGCCTTGTCCGGCGTCCCGCTGAGGCTTCCCCCGTCTTTGGAGAAGTGGGGATGGGCGTCTACCGAAGGGAGCAGGCCGCCCAAGGGCGCCCGGCCATATCCGGGGCCCATCCGGATCGACTTGCCTGACAAGGACTTGTGTCCACGATACGCCGGAAAGGTCGTGGAAGGCGTCAGGTTTGCCTACTCGCCTGCCGTAATCGAAAGGCGTCTGCAATTGGCCGGTATGCGGCCCCTAAGCGCCATCGTTGACGCCACAAACTACGTCATGCTGGAGACCGGACAGCCACTCCACGCGTTCGACTTGGATAAACTTGAGGGCAACGTCATAAGCGCAAGGCGGTCTCGGCCCGGAGAGTCCATCGTGACATTGGATGGCGAGACCCGTTCATTGGCCGAGGGTACTCTGGTCATCGCGGACGCCCGCGGTCCCGTCGCGGTGGCCGGCGTCATGGGCAACCGAGACACGGAGGTGTCCGAATCTACCGAGAGGATCCTCATAGAGTCCGCCTATTTCGCACCTTTGCCCGTGCGCAGGACGTACCGCAGCTTGAAACTTCGGACAGAGGCGGCCATCCGTTTTGAAAAGGGCATCGATCCAACCGCTCAAGGCGCCGTCGCCGAGCGCGCCGCCGAACTGATACTGAAGAATGCGGGCGGGGTGCCGGTGGATGGACTGGCGGAAACTGACCTTATCGAACACACCGTGAAGCGATTAACGTTCCCGCTCAATGAAGTCAAGCGGACCTTAGGGGTAGAAGTGTCCTACGAGGAATGCAGGAGGCTCCTTTCGGGTTTGCGTTTCGGTGTGGAAAGCGCTCCCGGTTCAGAACCGGAAAAGGTCCTGGAGGTTACGGTGCCGCCCAGGCGCGTAGACATTGAGGAAGAGATTGACCTGACGGAGGAAATAGCCAGGTCTTACGGGGTCAACTACTTTGAACCCCAGGACTTGACCAGTGCGGTCCCCGGTGGTCCTCGAAACGAGGACTCGGTCCGCATGGAAAGGCTTCGCGACGTGTTGGTCGCGTTGGGCGGGTTGGAAGCGATAACTACTTCGTTCTTGGCGCCGTCCGACTTGTCCGATATGGGATGGGAAGGGGACGACCCCAGGGCCAACCCGGTGATGCTCCTAAATCCCCTCACATCCAACGAGTCGTGCCTTAGAACCGGCCTTCTGCCGGGCCTACTGAAGGTGGCGGCCAATAATCAGAAGGCGAAGAACCCGGGAGGGCTTTTCTGGGAGATAGGCAGGGCGTTCTTCCGCTCCAAAGAAGAGTTGCCTTTGGAGATGACCCAGTTGGCGCTCATGTCGTACGGGGCCTTGGAGCCCAAGACATGGGCAGGAGAGCGGCGTGACGCGGGGTTCTTCCATATGAAGGGCGTCTTGGAGCAACTCCTGTCCCTGATGGGGGTTCCCGAGGCTTCGTACCTGCCCGACGCGGGGCTGCCTTTCCATCCCGGCAAGTCCGCGCGGGTGGTCGTGCAGGGCTCCGCTGTTGGCGCCATAGGCGAAATCCATCCGGTCGTTCAAGATAGACTCGACCTTTCGACCCCGGTGGTCATGGCGTACCTGTCCCTTGACGCGCTCTCTGTCTTCTATCGTCCCAAGCGGTACGAGGAAGTCTCCAAGTTCATGCCCGTGGAGAGGGATATAGCGGTAGTGGTTAACGAGGAAACCCCCGCGGGCGACGTTTTGAGGCTGGTCAAGGACGTAGCCAAGGACTTGGTGTCTATCGAACTGTTCGACGTGTGGAGGAAGCCGCCGGTCCCGGAAGGAAGTAAGAGCCTTGCGCTTCGTTTGGTGTATCAAGCATACGACCGTACGCTTACCGAAGAGGAGCTTGCCCTGGACAGGAAGCGAATTCTGGACGCTTTGGGGGCCAAGTACGGAGCGCAACAAAGGCTCTAGAGAAGGACCGGTGGGGCTATGAACAAGCGGGAAGTTGCGCACCTTCTGAAGACTATCGGGGCTCTCCTTGAGGTCAAGGGCGAGGACTCGTTCAAGGTGCGCTCCTATAGTCGCGCCGCTGAAAGCATCGAGTACGGTGACTATGACCTGGACCGGCTAGCGGGTGAAGGTCGTCTCACGGACATCCCGGGAATCGGCAAGAACCTGGAACCCAAAATCCGCGAGATGATCCTCACCGGCTCCTCATCGTACCTTGAGAAACTGGTCATGGAGATTCCCCAGGGCGTGGTCGACCTTCTGCGGGTCCCTGGCATAGGCCCCAAGACCGCTAGGCTCCTGTACAACACGTTGGGAGTCGCCGGCCTGGATGACTTGGACGTGGCGCTTCGGGCCCACAAGATACAGGGTCTTCCCGGGATGGGCAGGAAGCGCGAAGAACTCATGCAGGAAGGCCTGGCCGAAATACGGCGGTACGCCGGTAGGGTCAGCATCGGGATGGCGTTCCCGGTGGTGGAAGGCGTAATCGATTCCCTGGGCAGGCATGGGATCACCGCGTTGCCGGTGGGAGAGGTCCGATGCGCGGAGGAGACCGCTTCCGGGCTGGACGTTCTCTTGCTCCAAGGCCCGGACGAAAGCCCAGAGGACCTCGTAAGGCGTTCCCGCCTCTTGCCCCAGGTCGAGGATTCTGTTCTGCAGCAGGCCTGGGACGACGCCCACGGAAGATACTCCTTCGGGACAGGATTGGGTGTGCCGCTTAGGCTCTATTTCGAGGGCAGTTCGTCCTTTTGGGCAAGAGCCTTGCACCTCACAGGTCCGCGGCGGTTCGTCGAGTTTTTCTCCGAGATAGCCAAGAGCAAGGGCCTATCCTTTACGGAGGCCGGGCTTTTCAAAGACGGGGAGCCGGTGGAAGCGCCCGACGAGGAATCCCTGTTCAGGCAGGTTTGTCTTTCCCCGATCCCCCCGGAAGTTCGTCATAGGAAGGAGTTCTTGGAGAACTCTCTCGCGGGCTCCGTCCCCTCCCTGGTAGAACCCGAAGACCTTAAGGGCGACATCCACCTTCACACGGTGTGGTCCGACGGCGTCGCCGGAATAGAGGAAATGGTCCAGGCGGCCATCGGCGTCGGGTACTCCTATATCGCCATAACCGACCACGCCACGGACATGAAGATGATCCGCGGGATAACTAGGGAGCGCTTGGATGAGCAGCTCCAGGAAATCGAGCGGTTACAGGCGAAGTACCCGGATTTCCGCTTGTACTCGGGGGTCGAGGTCGACATCCTGAAAGACGGGAGGCTATACCTCCCCGACGAAGACCTCGCCAGACTGGACGTAGTGGTAGCATCGATCCACCATGACCTGGACTCCAAGGGCGAGGGCGTGAGACGCCTCATCAAAGCTGCCATGAACCCGCATGTGGACATTCTCGGTCATCCCACCGGACGTCTCATCGGACGAAGGCCCGGCATCGGCACAGGCCTGGAGGACGTGCTGGACGTCGCCGGAAGGACGAACACGGCCGTCGAGATAAACGCTTCGCCTGACCGGCTGGACCTGCCGGAAGACCTGGTCGCCTTGGGTTACCGAAAGGGCGTCCGGTTTGCGGTCTGCAGCGATTCCCACAGCCCGGGAGGGCTCGGAAGCGTACGATACGGGCTACTGACCTGCGCCAAGAGAGCGGGCACCCCGCCGGAACACGTGGTCAACACCCTGGCGGCCTTGCCCTGGGCGTCCCGTTAAGTCGTCATAAAGCGCTTTTCCTTTTCATAATCTACCAACGTGATTATGGACTAGGGTGAGGTGCTGTGCTCTTGCGCGGGAAGCGGCCTTTCCTCCTGATCCTAGCTATCGCTCTCACGCTGGCTTCCTTTGCCGCGTCGTCCAAAACACCTGCCTTCTTAAAGACACATGAGACAGACGAACCCCTGATGCCGGCCGATCCTCCCGTTACCCGCCCTGATGTCCTGGAGCTTAAGATTCGCCTGGTTGAACTGGGCATATATGACGGTCCCATGGACGAGACCTACGAGGCCGCGGCGCAAGAAGCGGTGAAGAAGTTTCAGAAGGGGTTTTGGCTAGAGCCTACCGGAGTGGTTGACTTGGCTACATGGCGGGCCCTAGGTTACGGAGTGCCTAGACCGGTTAAGACCGTTTCCGGTCCGCCGCCGGACGGCTTTGTGACTTTGGAAATCGATATGGACAGGTTACAGATGACCGTTTTGATAGACGGAAACGAGTGGAAGAGCTACACGGTGGCCGGAGGCAAGTGGGTGTCGCTCACTCCCGTGGGAGAGTGGAAAATCGTCGAGAAGGGATACGAGCGCGGAGGAGCTTTCGGAAGCCGGTGGATGGCGCTGGACGTGCCGTGGGGTTCTTACGGGATCCACGGTACCAACCGTCCCTGGTCAATAGGGTCCTATGCCTCGGCGGGCTGCGTGAGGATGTTCAACGAGGATGTGGAAGAGCTCTATGAAATCGTCCAAATCGGGACCCCGGTCACTATTCGCGGACCGAGGCCGGCGCTCAACTTCTCCAGACCCATGGAGAGGGGAGCCATGGGATCCGAAATCGTGCTGCTTCAGGAGCGCCTAAGAGCTTTTGGCTTCGACCCTGGCCAGTGTGACGGCCAATTCGGTGGAAGAACCGAGACCAACGTGCAAGACATAAACGCGGTGTTCGGGGTAGGAGGGGGCCGAGCGGCAACCTTGGACCTGTACACCTTGCTTGGGATAAGGGGTAGATACTGATGTCGGGACGGTACTTGCGTTCCATCGCCATCCTCGCACTGATTTGCCTCTTTGCGGGCGTTTGTTCAGCATGCCGGCACGGCGAGGGAGAGCCCGAACCTCTGAGCATACGCGGCGAGAAAATCGTGGTATGGGACGCGGTGGAGCCCAGTTTCCCCGACTCCCCGTCCTACCAGGCATCGGTTACGGCCATAGTCGAGGCTTTTGAGCAGGAGCGGGGCGTGAAAGTGGACCTTCATTTCGTGAGCAGGCACGAGATCGACCAGTACTTGGCGGACGGGAAAGTCGAGTCGGGAGAAGCCCCGTGCTTGATCCACTCCACAGAATGGCCCACTCTGCATGAAAAGTACCGAGACGTGGCTTTGGAAGCCGACCCGGACGGCTTTCTGGATGCCGCGACCCATTATTGGAGTCGCGATGGAAGACTGTACGGCATCCCCGCGTACATCCACTGGTTCGGAACCGCCGTGGAATCGTCGTTGGTCCCGGGAGAGTTGGCCGATGTCGTGGCCGACGGGACGTGGGTCGCGGAAATTGCCGGGAAAACTGGCTATGGCACGACTCCCAGGCGTTTCTGCCCTCCGCCTTGGACTGGGATGAGGCGGGATGGACCCCGGAAAACACAGTTGCATACTTGAAATGGGTGAAGGAGCGGTACGGCGACCCGTTGGAGGACCCGCTGGCTGCGTGGCAGGATGGCGTGGTCTCGGCTCTGTCACCGGTGACCCCGCACCTGTTTCGGTGGCTAAACTCGGCCGGCGGCGCGAAGATGAGGTTCCTGCCGGTCCCGCGGCCAGAAGTCTGGAGAGCCGACGGCGAGACCACCGGGCTGGAATGCGCCTTGTCGCAGTTCTTCTACACCGTGCCCGGCTACGGTGTCTTGGGAGAAAGCCCTGCGCAGCAAAGATGCGCATCTCTATTGGGGCAGCTATTGGCAGAAAACCTCGGGCGGTGGGCGGCGCGGGTCTTAGGCTGCGTCCCGGCCAGCATACAGGACATATCCATATATCACCTCGAAAGCGGTTGGAGCTACTCGGAGAGGATGGCTTTCCTAGAGCAGCTGGAGGCCTGCTCCTTGGTTGCTCCGACACAAGAGGAATCGCTCATGCGGATGAAGGTGTCCCAGGTTTGCCGGGATTCGCTGAGCGGATTCTTCAGAGGCGACGTTTCTGAGCAAGAGCTCATGAGCAAAATCCGCGATATCCTGACTTCCGACTAACACCCCTTCCCTCTGGCAACCGGAACGATGCTAACCAATGTATCGAATTAGACCCTTGGCGGTGGCCCTGTGGGTCTTTTGGTACACTGCGTCCGGCCAATGTACCGAACACGCGCTTGCTGCTCGCTTACGCTCCATCCTACATAGGCATACTAAAACGTAACGCCTTTCTTTGGCGGGTCGACGTAGGTAAGCCTAGGTCGGCGGTGGGTAGGACAAAGTAGCAGCCATCGGAGGTCTCAGATCTTGGAGTGGTTTCTCGAGCTTTGGCCGGAAATTGTTATCATGACCTGGAGATCCGTAGTAATGTTTTTCCTCACGCTTGCCGCTGTACGGATTATGGGCAAGCGATCGATAGCCCAGCTTGCTCCCTTCGACCTGGTGGTGATCATCATAATAGGTTCCGCCGCGGCGCTGCCGTTGGAGGAGCAGGAAATCCATCAATCCACGGCGTCGTGCCGGTGATAGTCCTGTCCATGCTCCAATACTTGTTAGCCGTCATAAACATGCACTTTAGAACGGTCGAGAAGGTCACCCAGGGGATGTCCACGCCGTTAGTGGTAAACGGACAGGTGCAGAAAGAGAATCTGAAGAAGGAGAAGGTTTCGGACGCGGACCTCACGTCCTTTTGAGACAGGCGGGAGCGGATAAAGTGGGGGATATTGCCCTGGCGGTGCTGGAACCGACCGGTCAAGTATCTATCATCAAGAAGCGGGAAGCGCAGCCATTGACGCTAAAGGACGTTGAGCTCTCGACTATTCGAAGGATCGACGCACTTCAGGGTGAAGTCCGTTCCAGGCGAAAGACGCGCTATCGGGCAGTGCTGGACTCCTTGCCGGAGAGGTTTTCGCCTGGGAAAAGGCGAAACATGGTGTGAAACGCCGGACTCGCACCGGGATTCGGCCAGAACGCCAAACTTACACCGGACTTGGGAGGAATCTTTGTGAGGAGCGATTACCTGGAGAGAGGCCTGGACTTCGACGCCTACTTGGCAGAGGCCGATATGAACGTGCCTACCATGAAGAGAACTACAAGGATACCGAGATTGCGCTCGAGGATGACGCGTACTTCCGGGCCCTTAGCGAGCGTCTTCCCGGTGGGACAATCTCCATCTTTGGTTTTAGCGAATCTTGGTGCGGCGATTGCGTGGAGAACCTCCCGGTAGTCGCCAAGATGGCTTTCCTGTACCCGGTTTTTCGCCTCTATCTCTTCCCACGGGATGCTAACCTGGATATCATGGACGAGTGCGTGGGGAGGGTTCTGGGACTATCCCGGTATTCGTCTTCTACGACGAAAGCGGTCAGGAGATCGGCAGATTCGTGGAGCGCCCTGCGGGAGCCCACGCTTTTATGGCCAAAGCCAGGCAGGAGCTGGCGCACTTGAGCCCTGAAGAGCAAAAGCGCGGCATGTACAGGGCAAGGACGGAACTGCGGAAGCTATACAGAGAAGGACTTCGAAACGAAACCGTATCAGAGATCCGGAGGATTATCGAGAAGAGATATGGACCATAAGACGCTGGAACTCCTAGAATTCAGGAAGGTCCAAGAGATGCTGGCTAAAGAAGCCGGCACTTCTTTGGGTAGGGCTAGGGCCTTTGAGTTGGTCCCGGCTACGCCCGCGGAAGCTCGGGCATCCCAACGGTTGGGGCGCGAGATTATGTCCCTTCTGGGGCGCCTCACAGCCCCGGGCCTATACGCCGTCACAGACGTTAGGCCCAAGATCCTTTCCGCCCGCCAGGGAGTTGTCTTGTCTCCCGCGGACCTAAAGAAGGTCCTAGACGCGCTCCTGGCCATGGATTCTTTGTCCCGCTGGCTGGACCAGACC
Organism: Bacillota bacterium; assembly: GCA_040766225.1. GTDB lineage: Bacteria > Bacillota > Sulfobacillia > Fermentithermobacillales > Fermentithermobacillaceae > DULO01. Next base: position 40,472 of record JAXGQX010000002.1, read on the forward strand.
GATGGCGAGTACCCGGCATTGGCCTCGGTGAAAGCCAGGATCCCCAAGATTCCCGGGCTTAGAGCCCGTCTCGATTCGACTGTTGACGAAAACGGGGAAATACGGGATTCGGCCAGCCCCAAACTGAACTCCATCAGGCGGTCCCACCGCGAGTTTCAGGAGAGGCTCCGGCGGAGGGCCGAGGAGATCAGCCGGCACGGCCACGTATCCCAGTACCTTCAGGAGCCAATAGTCTCCATGAGGAACGGGCGGTATGTTTTGCCTGTTAAGCAGGAGCACGCTTCAAAGATACAGGGACTCATCCACGACCAGTCCGCCTCGGGACAGACCGTGTTCCTGGAGCCTACCGAGCTCTTGGAGATGGGCAACCAGCTGAGGCGCCTGGAACTTATGGAGCGCGACGAGATCGAGCGCATCCTCATGGAGGTCTCCGCCCTCATAGGTGAGTCCGCTTCCTTCTTGGTCTTGGGCATAGAGGCTTTAGCCGACTTCGATCTCGGCTTGGCCAAAGCCAGGCTTGCCATCAGGTGGAAGGGCGAGTTTCCCAAGTTGGTGGACGAGCACTTAATCTTGCTTTCCAAGGCATGGCATCCTTTGCTCACAGGGAAGCCCGTGCCTTTGGACATTGAAATCAACGAGAAGGGATTTCGGACAGTCGTAATAACAGGTCCAAATATGGGCGGCAAGACAGTCGCTCTGAAGACGTGCGGACTCCTGTCGGCCATGGCGCTATCGGGGATGCCATGTCCTTGCGGGCCCGAAACGACCATCGGAGACATCTCCGACGTCCTCTCGGATATCGGCGATGAGCAGTCCATCGAGGAGAACCTGAGCACCTTCTCGGCTCACGTATCCAACGTGATCAAGATTCTGCGTCAAGCGGGACCCGGCAAGCTGGTCCTCATAGATGAGTTGGGAGCAGGCACCGATCCGAAGGAAGGTGCGGCCTTGGCCCTTGCCATCTTGAAGCGTTTGAACTCGTCGGGGGCACTGTGCCTGATAACCAGCCACTTCAGCGAGCTCAAGCTGGCGGCCCAGACGCACCCGGGCATGCAGAATGCCTCCATGGAATGGGACGCGGTCAACATGGCCCCTACCTATAGGCTCCTTACAGGTAGGCCCGGACGCTCCAACGCCTTCGTGGTGGCCGCCAAACTTGGCATGGACAAGGATATTTTGGACGAAGCTAGGGGCAGCATGAACGAAGAACTCGTCCAGATGGAGGACATAATCGCCGACCTGGAGGTCTCGTCTCAGGAGGCCCGTGAGCAAGCCGCTATAGCCAAACGAGACAGGGAGCTGGCCGAAGCTTTCCGCAGGGAGTACGAGAGGAAACTGGAAGAACTCGAAAGGTCACGGCGCGAGGCGATAAACGCGGCCAAACACGAAGCCGCCCTGATCGTTAGTAGGGCAAGAGTCGAGTTCGAGAAGACGGTGAAGGAGCTCCGCGAGAAGGAGAAGCAGGGACAAAGAGCCACTCCCGCTGACATAGCTGCGTTTAGAGAGAGACTGAACGAGGCCAGAGAGCGATTCGTGCCAGAGGAATCGGCTCCTGTCGAGGGCGCACCGCTGGACCCGGAAGATGTGGAAGTGGGGAAGGCCGTGGCGGTCTCGGGTTTCCAAGAGATAGGCATCGTCCTTAGCGCGCCGGCGGCGGATGGAACCGTCCAAGTGAGGATCGGCTCCTTTACCTTGCGCGCGTCTCTCAAGGACCTGAGAACGGCCACTCTGGTTCCAGAAGATAAAGGCAGCAAAGTACGCCCGAAGATGGAGCAAAGCATCTCAGTGGAGAAAGCGAAAAACGTCTCTTACGAAGTGGACCTTCGGGGGATGACCTCTGACGAAGCCTTCGCGGTTTTGGACAAGTATTTGGACGACGCGGCGCTGGCAGGACTTTCAGAAGTGCGGATAATCCACGGGAAAGGGACAGGCGCCCTAAGGAGAGCGGTAGCCGGGTACTTGTCGTCCCACCGCTTGGTGAGTGAGCACAGGCTGGGGGAGACAGGAGAAGGCGGGTCGGGTGTTACCGTTGCCCGCCTTGTCGTGTAGTCCTGTGATGTGACCCTTGTGCCACGTGACCCTCATACGTAACGCGTATGCGACTGTAATTGGCGGCCGGTCCCGTCCGCTTTTCTTTCAGCGTCCCCGCGGTTAGGGAGTGCGCGGAGGGTTCTGTCCGCCAGGATTCTGTCCGCCAGGATTCTGTCCGCCAGGATTCTGTCCGCCAGGATTCTGTCCGCCAGGATTCTGCCCGCCAGGATTTCGCCCTCCCGGATTCTGTCCTCCGGGGTTCCATTCACCGGGCTCCAACCCCGGGATCTCGATGGGGAACTCCATATCCGGGAACTGCGGCACGTGATAAGTGCACATGGAACTGGGCTGCCTCTCTTTGACGAACATCTCTTCCACGATTTCTTCCGGTGGGCAGAGCGGGCCAGGAAGCAAGCCCGACTTCTCACAGATCATGCTCGTTACGATGGTGCTAGGTTTGACGAAATCCTCGGGCGCGTGCTTAGCCGTGATAGTCGTCATCATTTCCTTCCAAATCCTCGCAGGGTAGGTTCCGCCTGTGATCTTCCATTGCTCCATGGTCTTCTCTTGGTCGAAGCCCATCCAGACCACTCCGACGGTGTTGGGGGTGTAGCCGCAGAACCACGCGTCTTTCCAGTCGGAGGTGGTCCCCGTCTTTCCGGCGCACGGTATGCCGATGTCAGCTGCCCGCCCGGTTCCGTACTGCTCCTTAACGGCGCCTTGAGCATGCTTGTCATGAGATAGGCCGACTCTTCCGAGATAACCAGTTCTCTCTTGGGAACATGTTCCTCAAGCACGTTGCCGTTCTTGTCTTCTACCCGAATGATGCTTATGGGCTCAACTTTGATGCCCCTGTTGGCGAGAACGCCGAAGGCACCGTCATGTCCAAGGGCGACGCGCCGTAAGTGAGGCCGCCCAGCGCCAAAGATCTGGTGAGATCCGACCGCCCATCCGGCGTGTGACCCTTGACCAGCGAAGTGATACCTAGTCTTTCAGCCATTTCTAGGCTCTTGGGCAGGCCGATGATGTCTTGGACCTTGGCCGCCACGACGTTCAGGGATTCCCTGACGGCAAGCCGCATCGTTACTAGGCCTTGGAACGAATAGGTGTAGTTTCTCGGAGAGAACGCCTCTTTGGTTATCGGGTCTACCCAGGTAACCGGCGCATCGTCTATGACCGTGGCCGGTCCCATTCCTTCCTCAAGAGCCGCGACGTACACCGCCAGCGGCTTGAACGATGAGCCGGGCTGCCTCTTGGCGTCGATCGCCCTGTTCCACCCGAGAGCACCTTCCCGGTTCCGCCCGCCCACGATGGCCAATAGATGCCCCGTCTTGGCGTCCATAACGATGGAGGCCGCCTGAATGCTGTCGGTTCCCTCGTAAGGGAACTCCTTGTCCAATACGGTGGCTATGGCTTTCTCGGCGGCTTCCTGGTCCGCCGGACTATAGGCGGTGTAGATCTTCATGCCGCCTCCGTATACCATCTCCGCGGGATACCTGGACAAGAGCTGTTTCAGTACGTAGTCCAGGTAATAACCGCCGGTGGAAACGACCTCCTGCCCGCCGGACTTGGCGTTTATGGGCGTCTTCTTGTACTCCTCGCATTCGGCTAAGGTAATGTAGCCGTACTCCGCCATTTGCTCCAAGACGGTGTTCCGCCTGGCCAAAGCGTTGTCCGGATGATCTGTCGGGTCGTAGTAGGAGGGTCCTTTCAGGAGTCCCGCCATCATAGCGGCTTCCGGGACGGTCAGTTCGGAAGCCGGCTTGCCGAAGAACGTCCTTGCTCCCGCTTCGATCCCGTAGGCGCCGCGACCGAACGGAACCTGGTTCATGTACATTTCCAGGATTTCGTTCTTCGTGTACTTCCTTTCAAGCATTATCGCGGCGGTAGCGTCCTGGACTTTTCTCTTGTAACTTTGAGCGTCGGTGAGGAATGCCTTCTTGGCTAGCTGCTGCGTGATGGTGCTTCCACCTTGAGGGGTGGAGCTGTCTCCGGTCAAGTTGACGACGAACGCCCGAATGATTGCCCTTAGGTCGACGCCGATATGGTCGTAGAAGCGGCAGTCCTCGGCGGCCAGAATAGCGTCCTTGACATGTTGGGGCAACTCATCGACGTCGATTAGCACCCTGTTCTCGGTGGAATGGAGTTCGGTCCAGACCCGCCCATCCTTGTCGTAGACAAACGAGGTCTGGCTCGGTTTCGGCTCCAGGTCAGCCAATGCGGGAAGCACTTCCTTGATGGCGGAAAACACAAAGGCCGCGGTGATCCCTCCGGTAATCAGGATTCCCGCGAGCAGAACGTACAGGATGATGTGAAAGACGTTGACCCGTCTGGTTTTCGTCTTGGCCATACTCTCATACCCCCAGGGACAGGACTCAAAATGGCAGCATAGCTACCGTTTTCGTGTTCGAACTGCATTGATCATCGGTCCCATCATTATACCATCTATAGGACGACCATAGCCCAACCCAAGGTTCCCGACGGAAAGCCAGTCTTTGGAGCAAACCAAACCCGGTGATATAATCTTTGGCAAAGAAAAGTAGGGGAAATCGGGCGTGGAACATCACATGGATAAGGGCGTGTCCGCGAGGTAGAAAGGCAGGTCCAGGTAATCGCGGACCGTGCCGCGGACGTAGTCACTCTCGACGAACTGAGGCAGAAGATTTCCCGCTCTATAGCCTCCAAGAAACCTCTCATAGTAAAACTCGGCGTGGATCCGAGCGCTCCCGACCTTCATCTTGGGCACGTCGTGGTCATGAAGAAACTAAGGGAGTTTCAGGACCTAGGTCACGAAATCTACTTCATCATAGGCGACTTCACAGCCATGATCGGAGACCCGAGCGGGAAGTCCCAGACTAGGCCGCAGCTTAGCAGGGAAGAGGTCCAAGTCAACGCCGAAACCTATAGGGAGCAGGCTACGGTCATTCTTGATTCCGAAAAGACCCATACGGTGTTCAACTCATCATGGCTATCTCCCATGTCTTTCGTGGACGTGGTGCGACTGGGATCCCGGTTCACCGTCGCGAGAATGCTTGAGCGAGATGACTTCAAGAACAGGTACTCCAAGGGGCTTCCCATCAGCGTGCACGAGTTCCTGTATCCTTTGGCTCAAGCTTACGATTCCGTGGCGATAGAGGCGGACGTAGAGATGGGCGGCACCGACCAGACTTTCAACCTCCTGGTAGGCCGGACCATACAGAAGGAGTACGGGCAGGAGTCCCAAGTGGCTCTGACCATGCCGATATTGGTCGGACTGGACGGCGTGGACAAGATGAGCAAGAGCTTGGGCAACTACATAGGCGTGAAAGAACCTCCCAATGATATGTTCGGCAAGGTGATGTCCATCCCCGATTCGGTCATGGGCTCATACTTCAGGCTGGTCCTTCTGGATACCGCGGAGTCTGTGAAGAAGATGACCCAGGATATCCAAGAGGGAAGGCTGCACCCCATGGACGTTAAGATGGATTTGGGGTCAAGGCTGGTTAAGGAGTTCCACGGACAGACCGCCGCAGAGGAAGCCAAGACCGAGTTCCTCCGGGTCTTCCGTGAGCGCGAACTTCCCACCGAGATAGACGAGGTACGTCTCGCCGACGTGAAACCGGGCGATACGGTGGGTTTGGCGTCCCTCGTCGCTAAGGCCGGCCTTGCCTCGTCCTCGTCTGAGGCCAGGAGGCTCATCAAGAGCGGCGCGGTTAGAGTTGACGGGGTGAAGGTAGCGCTGGAGTCCGCTTCGTGCACCGTGAAGAGCGGGATGCTGTTGCAGGTCGGGAAGCGACGGGTCTGCCGGGTTTTGGCCGAGGGGTAACCGCAAGCGTCTCTTGAACATCGGCGCTAGATCACGCATAAGAATGAGAAGCGTAAACCATCTGGGGGAGGGCTTCTCATTTTTCGTAAGAGGGCCTTTAAGCTGGGTAGATTTCGCGCGCGACCTCTCTTTTGGGTTGGCGGCGTCCTGTTGGTTTTGGTTTGGGCTTTTAACGCCATCGAAAAAGCTGCGGTGCCCACACTCATCGCTATCGCCGAAACCCAGATCACCAGGGTAGCCAACCGTGCCATGATCGACGCTATCAACGACGATATCTCGCGGCTCCTCGACGGCAAAGAGCTCCTTCACTTCGAGACGGGTCCCACAGGCGAACTTCTCTACGTGCGAACAAACGCGGGCGAACTTAACCGCATCCAAGCCGATGCCTTGGCGGTACTCGAAGACGCCTTTCAGGAACTGGATGGTTTCACGGTCTCGGTGCCTTTGGGACAAGCGCTGGGGTCCGAGATGCTTGCGCCGTACGGGCCCAAAATCAAGGTGAGGATGTATCCCTACGGTTCGGTGTCTGCGGAGGTACGAGACTCCTTCGACGTGACGGGCATCAACCAGACCCGTTACAATCTGCGCTTGACAGTGACCTGCATGGTGAGGGTAGTGATCCCGCTAATCGCCGCAAGGGTAGAGGTGACGACAGAGGTACCTCTGGCGACGATACTGATACCGGGCAAGGTGCCGAACACGTACCTCACGTTGCCTACGCCGTAAAGACGGTGTTTCCGCGAGACTGGTATAATAAGTGAAACTGAGGGTGGGGGTATCTTCATGGGCAGGAGCATCGAGGACAAGGCCGCCTACATAATCCAGTGGATGAGCGAAAGAGTAGAGGAAGCCGGCGCCAAAGGTGGCGTGTTTGGGGTGTCCGGAGGCATCGAGTCCGCGCTTGTCTTGGCTCTGGCCAAAAGGGCTTGGGGAGACAACTGCATGGGGCTGGTGCTTCCGTGCCACTCGCTTCCGGAAGACGTGGAGGACGCCCTTATGCTCCTAGACCTCTTCAACTGCGCTCACAAGACTATAGACTTGACAGGTCCCTACGATGCCATGGTAGAAGTGCTTAAGGGATTAGGGGAGCCCAGCGGTCTGGCGCTGGCGAACCTCAAGCCGCGCCTTAGAATGATTACTTTGTATTACCAGGCCGCTCTGTCCAACTACCTGGTCGTCGGGACCGGAAATTACGACGAGTACTACATCGGGTACTTCACAAAGTATGGGGATGGAGGATCCGATATGGCCCCTCTCGCCCGCCTGACCAAGGGAGAAGTCCGGGAAATGGCCCGGTTCTTGGGGGTCCCCCAACGCATAGTGGATCGCGTCCCGTCAGCGGGGTTGTGGAGGGGACAGACAGACGAAGCCGAGATAGGCCTCACTTACCGCGAACTGGATGACTACCTCTTGGGGAAGGAAGTGTCCTTGGAAGTGAAGGCCTTAATTGAAAAGAAACACAAGTTGACGGAGCACAAGAGGAGAACCCCACCCATCCCAGACGAGATTTAGCCAGGGAGGTGTAACCCATGTCAGGGCATTCAAAGTGGGCTACAATCAAAAGGCACAAGGCTAAAATGGACGCCGCCCGTTCGGGAGTGATATCCAAAGCGCTCAGGGATATCACGTTGGCGGCCAGGCACGGAGGAGGAAACCCCGACGGCAACCTCAGGCTCAAGATAGCCATCGAGCGGGCCCGGAGCTCAAACGTGAGCGTAGACAGCATAAACAGGGCGATCAAGAGGGGGACCGGAGAGGGAGAAGGAGGTCCCATCGAGGAACTGACCTATGAATGCTACGGACCGGGCGGAACGGCTCTTCTTGTCGAAGCGGCGACCGATAACCGTAACCGGACCGCGGGAGAAGTCCGTTACATTTTGTCGAAGCATGGCGGAAAACTGGCGGAAATGGGCGCTGTGGCGTGGATGTTCGACCAGAGGGGCCTCATTACCGTGGATAAGGAAGGCCTGTCAGAGGATGACGCGCTGGCCATGGCCATCGACGCGGGAGCCGAAGATATGGAGACCGAGGACGATGTGTACGAGATCTACACCGCCCCGTCCGATGTCTTTGAAGTCAGCCAGCGCTTGGAGCGATCGGGAGCGAAGATCCAGAACGCGGAGCTAACCCAAGTCCCCAAGACAAGCGTATCTTTGGAGGGTGACGACGCGGGCAAGATGCTCCGCCTAATGGAGGCTTTGGAGGAGCACGATGACGTCTCCAAGGTGCATTCAAACTTTGATATCTCAGATGAGACTATGGCGGGTATGCCCGAATAACCAATCTGCTCCAGGGGAAGAATATCCCTCCTGGAGTGAGGGATTGTGCGAAAACTTGTATCGTCCGCTTACGGAAAGGTCTTCTGGGCTCTATGCGTGTTTTGCGTGGCCATGGCCGCCCTGGTGCTAGGGAAGCTCTATTCCGGCGGCCGGTTCGGCGAGGGCCTGCCTTGGTTCAATCCAAAGACGGCGACCCACTCTCTGGTGACCTACCGTACCGAATACAAGTGCAAAGACGTGATCGTGAGTACGGTGGAGGTGCCGGAGGTGGGTCTGGACGCCTACTTGGCCGCGGTAAACCCTGAGTGGGGGAAGCCGGCGTCCGGTGTCACCGGGCATCAGTTCACGCGGCTTGACCCCGGTTACTGCCCCGACCACGCCCGGTTCCGGCTGATCTGCCTGTCCGGAGGTCATGTGGCCGTGTACCGGGGCAAGACGCCCGACCCGGCGTTCCTTGTAAAGGAGTACAAAGACCTCCCCGAATCATCGCTGCACCCCCGGGACAGGGATGTCCTTAGGGAGGGGCTAGTCATCGAGGACGATCCTGACGAAGTTGACGCCTTGGTGGCGAAGCACCTGGAAGGCATCAAAGAATAACCGCGACACTGCGAAGGTAGCCGGGGGATGCGCGTCGAAAACCCCGTCATGGGGGTATTTTCGTGCGCATCTTAGGTATTGACCCGGGCATCGAGAGGACCGGATGGGGTGTCGTCGATACCACCGGTCGCGACTTTACGGCTGTCGACTACGGGTGCATCGTTACGTCCAAGAACCTCACCTTGTCACAGAGGCTTCTTGAAATACATAAGGCCGTGACGTCGATAATGGACAAGTACCTGCCGGAAGTCCTCGCTGTGGAACAAGTCTTTTTCGCCAAGAACGCCAAGTCCGCCATAGACGTCGGCCATGCGAGAGGCGTCTTATTGCTATCCGCGGCGTCTAGAGGCATGCCGGTGGAGGAAGTTACGCCCTGCAAGTCAAGTCCTTGGTGGTAGGCTACGGGAACGCGACCAAAGACCAGGTCGGCAAGATGGTATCAAGCCTATTGGGGCTTTCTAGAATCCCCCGGCCAGACGATGTGCGACGCCCTTGGAGTGGCGGTGACAGCGGCGTCCAAGCGATCGTTCAGCGCCAGGCTGGTCGGCTCCAAAAGGGACGAGCGACCGGGAAGGGAGACATCCAAATGATATCCGAACTAAGGGGGACCGTGTCCGGGATTGCCGCGGACTCGGTCACTCTGGACATACACGGGGTCGGGCTTCAGGTCTACGTCACTCCGGGCCTCTTGGGAGGTCTCTCCGAGGGGATGGAGGTCCACCTTTTTACGCGCCTCATGGTCAAAGAGGACGGGTGGAACCTCTACGGTTTTCGCCTCCACGAGGAACGGGCATGTTTTGAACTGCTCTTGAACGTCAAGGGTATCGTAAGCTCGCTTTGGGGATCATGTCCAGGATTAAGCCGGAGGACTTCTATAGGGCCGTCCTCCACCAGGATGAGCGGGCGCTAATAGGGCTTCCGGGTGTCGGCAGAAAAACGGCGGCCAGAATCATAGGAGCTTCGCGACCGCATCGGTCTAGGTGTGACCAAAGAAAAGGGACAAGCCCTGCGGCAGATCCGGCGACAGAGGCCGGCGAAGCCCTGCGGGCCCTGGGTATTCCTGGCAGGAAGCGCGGGACGCTGTAGAGAAAGCCATGGAAGAGCATTCGGGCTGTGATCTTGAGACCTTGCTCCGGAAGCTTCCGAGACGACTTGCCAGAACCTAGAGATTTGATATCCAAAGTACGCCAAGTAGAGGACGAACTGGTCGAGGAGACCTTATTGCAAATACCTGCCCGACTACATAGGCCAGGAACGGATCAAGGAAAATCTTCGGTTAGCATCGAAGCCGCGAGGCAAGAGATGAGGCTTTGACCACATCCTTCTCTCCAGCCCGCCGGGGTTAGGCAAGACCACTTTGGCCCACGTCATAGCCAACGAGATAGGGGTGGGCATACGGGTTACCGTCCGGGCCGGCCATCGAGCGTGCCGGAGACCTGTGGCCATCCTGACCAACCTGGAGGACCGGGACGTTCTGTTCATTGACGAAATCCACCGGCTGAACCATCAGCGAGGAAGCCTTGTATCCCGCCATGGAGGACTTCAGCTTCGACTGGATCGCCGGTAAGGGCCCTCAAGCCAGGACCTACCGGATAAAGCTGCCCAAGTTCACTCTGATCGCCGCCACTACCAGGAGCGGACTACTGACGTCACCGCTTCGGGACCGTTTCTGGTATCGCGTTCCGGCTGGAGTACTATGATCATCAAGAATTGTGCCAGGTGATTAAGAGGTCGGCCCGCATCTTGGACATCTCAATCGATTCCGGCGGGGCAGAGGAGGTCGCCAGACGGGCAAGGGGACTCCAGGATCGCCAACAGACTTCTGCGAAGGGTCCGAGATTTTGCCCAGGTGCGAGCGGACGGAGAGATCACGCTGGAAGTGGCCAAAGAAGCGTTATCTCTTTTGACGTGGACGAAATGGGCTTGGACAACCCCAGACAGGCAACTCTTGTCCGCGGTTGTCGGCAAGTACGGCGGCGGACCGGTCGGGATTGGCTCATTGGCCGCTTGCTTAAGCGAAGATCCCGGGACCATAGAAGACGTGTATGAACCGTATCTTCTCCAGATAGGCTTCTTGGAGAGGACTCAGCGGGGCAGAAGCGCCACGCCCCGGGGATCGAGTATGTCCAGAGGGGAAGCGCGACCGGACAGGCGACGAGAACCCAACAGGGGAGGCTGTTTGATCGACCTTGAAGGTCCTCCTGCATTCGTGCTGCGCGCCATGTGCCACTTTCCCGCTGCACCTTCTGCGGTGCGGGGGCCACTCGGTGGAAGGGCTGTTCCTGAACCCGAACATCTATCCGGAAGAAGAACATGAGAAGAGGTACCGGGTCTATAGGGATTGGGCCGATAAGGCCCGCCTCACGGTACACCGTGCCGACGTATCCCACCAAGAGTGGCTGGAAGCCATCCGCGCGAACCCCCAAAAACCCGGGCGGTGCCGCCTGTGTTATGGGTTTCGGATGCTAAAGGCGGCCCTTCTTGCCAAAGAAGCGGGATGCGATTCCTTTACCACTAGCCTTTTGGTTAGCCCTTACCAGGACCATGACGCCATCGTTTTGGCGATGAGGGAGGCTTCCGAAGAGACGGGGGTGCCTTTCCTGTATCAGGACTTTCGCCCCGGATACCGAAGGAGCAGGGAATTGGCGCGGGGAGCGCACCTTTACATGCAGAAGTATTGCGGATGCGAGTTCAGCCAGAAGGAGGGCTCGTGAAAGATGGAACCCGGTGATATGGGCCGCCTGCTCATGACCGTGGGCATCGTCATAGCGATCATAGGGGCTGTTTTCTACTTCGGGGGCAGGTTCACAAGGCTGGGGCGGTTGCCCGGCGACATCAGCATAAGGCGCGGCAACTTCACGTTCTACTTCCCGCTGGCTACGAGCGTGATCATCAGCCTTTTGCTATCGGCCATCCTTTGGCTTGTGAGGCGGCGATGAGACGGTCCGTCGCTCTCTCGGTGTTAGTGGTTCTACTGGCGGTGAGTCTGAACGCGGCCGTATCTTACGCCGACGCTTTGACACCTCCCGAGACCATGGCCCCGGTGGTCTTGGTGGGTCTGTTCAGGGCCGACGAGGTGACGCTCACGTGCCAAAGCCAGTTTCAGGTGGACTCACTAGGCGCGACGCTCACGTTTCCCGCCGGTTCCAAGGTGAGGTTTAAGGCGAGCGGGAACAGGGTCCTCCGCGAGGCCGGGACGGGCGGTGCGGAGGCCGTCCTGGAGGGGACAGTCCAAGTCAAGCCGGCATCGGAGTCAACCGCCGCCTTCATGATCGTAGAAAGCCACTCGGGCGCCGACTGCCCAACAGCGGGGAATTCCTTTGCCGGATCGATGTTGATCATGGCGGAAGACGGTCGGCTGTGTGTCGCCAACCTAGTGGACGTCGAGAGCTACGTCAGATCGGTGGTCTCCTGCGAGATGCCAGACGGTTGGCCCGCCGAAGCGCTTAAGGCCCAGGCCGTGGCCGTCCGGTCGTACCTTGCCTACAAGACCCGGATGACGAAAACTCCGGGCTTCAATCTTCCCGACTACGCCAGTTACTCGCGCCTTACGCCCGGAAACATCGGCATATGGGCCAACGACCAGGTGTACAAAGGCGTCTCTGCCCAAAAGGCTAACGCGGTGGAAGCGGCCAACCGGACGAGAGGGCAGATCCTTACCTATAATGGGCTTCCGGCCGCCGCCTATTTCCATTCGGCGGCGGAAGGGATGACCGAGGACGTAAGAAACGTATGGGGTGGGAACGTTCCCTACCTGGTCTCCGTCGTCGAGGATCCGTACGAATCCCCTTATCACTCGTGGACGGTCGCCCTTTCGGGAGAGGACCTCTCTTCGCGCCTGGCGCCTTTGGGAGTAAGCGGCCCATGCGTCTCCTTGGAAGGCTGCGACCCCGGTCAATCGGGCAGGTGGAGCCGCGTGATAGTTAGCGGCAGGTCCGGAGAGGTGTATCTCAAGGGCACCGATTTCCGAAACGCCTTGGGCCAGCCCCTGAGAAGCCTCTTGTTTTCCATATACACGCTGGGCGGGGGCGAGAGCTCTACTGCTTGCGTGAATCCATCCATGCCGGTCTACGTGGCGGGAGAGGGCAAGACTAGAAAAGATACTGCCAAAGACCTGTTTGTGGAAGGCGGCGGAGGCATGATAGAGAGGACCCCATCGGGGCTCCATGTCCTTTCGGGCTCAGTGGAAGAGGGGCCCCTTACCTTCATCATTGAAGGCATGGGGTGGGGGCACGGAGTGGGCCTATCTCAGTGGGGAGCCCGCGCGTCGGCTCTATCGGGAGAAGACCATCCTTCCATACTGTCCCGCTACTACCCCGGATGCGCTCTGGAGCTTTGGTGGTGACGCAGGATTGAGAGTAGACGAGTTTGACTACTATTTGCCGCCTGAATTGATCGCACAGACTCCCCTCCAAAAGAGGGACGAGTCAAGGCTTCTGGTCTTGGATCGCCGGAATGGAAGCATATCCCATAGGGCTTTCAAGGATATCCTGGACTACGTGAATCCCGGCGACCTAATGGTGGTTAACGACACCAGGGTGATCCCTGCCCGGCTTCTAGGACGCAGGGAAACCGGAGGCAAAGTCGAGGTCCTGCTCCTAAAGGAAGTAGGACATGACCTGTGGGAGTGCCTGGTTAAGCCCGGGCACAAAACCAGGATAGGCGACAAGTTGTATTTCGGTGACGAGGGTACGAAGCTGCTTGGGACGGTTGTCTCCAGGACCGGCTACGGAGGCCGCGTTGTGTCCTGGGCGTACGACGGCAAATGGCAGGACGTCATCGGGGTCTTGGGGGCAACACCGTTGCCTCCTTACATAAAGGCTCCTCTAGTCGATCCGGAGCGGTATCAAACCGTCTACGCCAAGGTCCCGGGCTCGTCAGCGGCTCCAACGGCGGGCCTTCATTTCACCCCGTCCCTCCTAGACCAAGTGAGGGACAAGGGTTGTCAAGTCAAAGCGGTTACCCTCAACGTGGGCCTCGCCACTTTCCGGCCCGTTAAGGAACAAGACGTTGAGGAGCATCAGATACACGAAGAGTACGTTGTGGTGGACAAAGGTACGGTGGAAGCCGTCGGTGACCTAAGGGCGAGAGGGGGTAGCCTCTTCGCGGTTGGCACAACCGTGGTGAGGTCTCTGGAAAGCGCCGCGGAAGGCGACGGTACAGTGAGAGAGATGGCCGGCGACACAAGGCTTTTCATCTTTCCCGGCTTCCGATACACAGTGGTTGACCACTTGATCACCAACTTCCACTTGCCCAAGTCCACACTTCTTATGCTGGTGTCGGCATTCGCCGGTAAAGAGATGATCATGCAGGCGTACCGCGAAGCCGTGAAGGAACGCTACAGGTTTTTTTCCTTCGGCGACGCCATGCTCATCCTCTAGGTTCTTAAACAGTTGCCGGATAACGAAAGCGAGGTCTTTTCGTCTTGCCTCTTCTACGGTTTGAAGTCACCCACGAAGACAAAGCTGCGCGGCTGGGCCGCATGTGGACTCCGCACGGGGTCATTGAGACTCCCGTCTTCATGCCTGTCGGGACTCAAGCTACGTTGAAGTCCGTGCTTCCAAAAGATGTCTGGGATACCGGCACAAGGATCATGCTGTCCAACGCCTATCATCTGTATCTGCGTCCGGGCACTAACGTGGTCAAAGCGGGAGGCGGGCTCCACAAGTTCATGAACTGGCCGGGAGCGACCCTTACGGACAGCGGAGGCTTCCAGGTCATGAGTTTGGGACATATGGTGTCCCTGAACGACGACGGAGCGGTCTTCCGGTCGCACATAGATGGAAGCCTCGTGAAGTTCGGCCCCATGAGTCAATACAGGCCCAGGTGGACATAGGGGCGGACATCATCATGTGTTTCGACGAGTGCCTCCTTACCCCGTGAGCCGAGAGGGTGCGATAGAATCAGCACGCCGGACGCTTTTGTGGGCAAAGAAGGCCAGGGCAATGGATGTACCCGAATCCCAGGCGCTCTTTGGGATCGTTCAAGGCTCCACCTTCTTGACCTCAGGAAGCAGTGCGCGCTGGACCTAGCTGAGCTGGACTTTCCCGGGTACGCTTTGGGAGGACTCGCTGTGGGCGAACCCAAGAGGGAGTTCTACGACGTCCTGAACCATACCGCCTCGTACCTGCCCAAGGATAAGCCTCGCTACCTAATGGGAGTGGGGCACCCGTACGATCTGGTGGAGGGCGTGTTGGCCGGGGTGGACATGTTCGATTGTGTCCTTCCCAGCCGAAACGCCAGGCACGGCAGGGCTTTTACCTTCCAGGGCCCGCTGAACCTAAGGAACGCCAAGCACGTGTCGGACCGGTCGCCCATTGAAGAGGGCTGCGATTGCCTGGCATGCCGCGGCTTTTCCCGGGCGTATATCCGGCACCTTTTCATATCCGGGGAAAGCTTGGCGTGGACTTTGGTGACGCTTCACAACCTTCGGTTCTTTCAAAGGCTCATGGCAAACCTATCTTCGCACGTTAGAGCGGGTAGCGCCGGGAGTTACAAGGAAGAAATCAGGAGAATCTATCCAGTGGAAGTGTCAGATGATGCGGATGGTGAAAGGTTATGGCAGTAAAGGCGTCGAAGGTTACGCTTACACGTTAAGGCTTTATGAAGGAGCCTAAGGAGGTTCACCAAGTTGCCCGGTCTAGACCTATCTAACCCCATTATGGGGCAAATTCTATGGTTTGGTTTGCTGTTCGTGATAATGTACTTTTTCATGATCCGGCCCCAGCAGAAGGAACAGAAGGCAAGGGCCGAGATGATGCGGTCCCTGAAACCGGGCGACAAGATCGTCACTTACGGGGGTATCGCGGGGGTCATAACCAAAGTGGACGACGTCACCGTAAAGGTCCGTATCGCCGAAAAGGTTGAAGTGGACGTATTCAAGACCGGGGTAGGCAGGGTCTTGAAAGACTAACGTACATACGGTTCGGGGACCACTTGGACCTAATAAGCAGTCCAATCCGGGCGAGTGAGGCCCGGATTCTTTTTTGGGCAAAACGGCGTGTGAGGAAGGACTTCTCTTGGTTTTCGCAGAATATGTGCGGCTTGGAGAAGGAGATCCAATGGGCCCAAAGGAAAGATCCAATGTTGAGTCATCTCGCTGATGGCTCATAAGGGAGTGGACCGCTTGGCAGACACAGACGCATTTGACCTGCAACGAAGAGGCGGGCTTCCAATTTACCTCCAAGTCAAGAGAAAGATCGAGTCCCTGATCGCCTCAGGCCACTGGGAGAAGGGACAGCGCCTTCCCACAGAACGTTCCCTGGCGTCAGAACTCGGGGTGAGCCGCAACACTGTCAGCTTGGCGTACCGCCAACTGGAGGCGGAAGGGCTCATCAGTTCCCGGCAGGGCCGGGGCACCTTCGTCGCTGAAGCCGACGACATTTTGAGGCTTGAGAACAAGCGCGAACGGCTGTCCCGGTTGATCGATTCATGCCTCGAAGATGCGATCACCTTAGGCGTCAGCCCCGAGGAGTTCCTGCTTGTAGCGGAAAAACGGGTCGAGGAGCGCCAGAAACTCTTAGCGGAGATCGAGATCGCTTTCGTGGAGTGCAACAGGGAGCAGCTGGACTACTTCAGTAAGGAACTGGAGTTGGGCACGGGAGTAAAGGTGGTGCCGGTGCTTACGGATGATCTGTCCTCAGGCGAACCGGCCTCTTGCGCTTCGATAGCCGATGCGGACCTTGTCGTGACTACCTTCTTCCATTTGGACGAGGTGAGAAACCTGTTTCCGGGCAGGACGGATGACATTTTGGGCATCGCGTTGGACCCGGCTATAGACTCAATTGTCCGCATCGCCCGGCTAACGGCGGGCACTAGAGTCCTTTTGGTTTGCCTCTCGGAACGGTTTGCCGAAAGGATAAAGAAGTCCATGGAGCTGGCCGGAATCACTGAGCTTGACGTTGAAGTGACCACGGATAGAGACAGCGAGGCGATCCGTGGACGGCTAAGGGACAAGAAAGCGGTAATAGTTTCGCCGGGACGGCTAAAGGAAGTAGCGTCCATGGTGAAGCGCGGGACTCAGGTTATAGAGTTCATCTACAAACCTGACGCGGGTTCGGTCAATCTACTTAGATCGTCGGTGTTGGAGCACCGGCGTAAGAACAGGCAGGAGGGGGTCGAGCGTGGCTTACGGGTCGTGGGAAATAACCATTAACTCGAAGTGGTGCAAAAAGTGTGGGTTGTGCGTGGCGTTTTGTCCCAAGAAGGTCTTGGGCGAAGACTCGGGAGCGCCGAAAGTCCTGGATGAAAACTTGTGCATCGGTTGTCTTCTTTGCGAAATGCACTGCCCTGACTTTGCCATCGCCGTCAAGAGGAGAGATAGCAAATGACTGAGACGGGACCTAGACTCCTGCAGGGCAACGAGGCGTGCGTTGAAGGGGCGCTGGCCGCGGGTCTACGGTTTTTCGCGGGGTATCCCATCACACCTTCAACTGAAATCGCGGAGATATGTTCTTTGAGGCTCCCCCGGGTGGGGGGCAAGTTTCTTCAGATGGAAGATGAGATCGCGAGCATGGCGGCTGTATGCGGGGCTTCTCTCGCGGGACTCAAAGCCATGACGGCTACGAGTGGTCCGGGTTTCTCTCTTAAGCAGGAAAACTTGGGATTCGCCGCCGAGGCCGAGATCCCGTGCGTAGTGGTTAACGTGCAGCGCGTCGGTCCCTCCACCGGAATGCCCACTTCTCCCGCTCAAGGAGATGTCATGCAGGCCCGTTGGGGCACCCACGGGGACCACGAAATAGTGGCCTTGTGCCCCTCTTCGGTCCGGGAAGTGTATACGCTCACTATATCCGCCTTTAACATCGCGGAAGAACTCAGGACTCCCGTCGTGTTGCTCATGGACGAGATAGTGGGTCACCTGCGCGAAAGGTGGCGCTTGTACGCCGCTTGAGTTGAAAGTGATAGATAGAGAGGAGAAACCTACCGTTTAAAAGTCGCGCGCGCCTGAAGCCGTACGGGACCGGCCAGGGCAAGTATTTCTGACGTGCCGCCTTTGGCCGCCTTCGGCGACGGCTATCGTTTCCACGTTACCGGCCTAACTCACGGGGAGGACGGTTTCCCCACCAACAATCCGAAAGTCGGCGAAAAGCAGATACTACGGATGGCCCAAAAGATCAGGAGCCGTCGGGACCAGTTGTCCATGTTTGAGGAAATTCAGATGGACGATGCCGAGGTCGTGGTCGTATCCTACGGCGGGACCGCCCGTTCGGCCAAGAAGGCCGTCAAGGACGCCAGAGCCGAAGGGGTAAAGGCCGGTCTCTTGCGCGTCATCACTCTGTGGCCATTCCCGGAAAGGCGGGTATCCAGGCTGCGCGACATGGGCCTTAAGGCGGTCATTATCCCCGCGCTTGCCGAGATGAACCTGGGGGCGGTATGTCGCTAACGCGCCGGTTAAGAGGGTTATAGGTGACGCTTGCCCAGTCAAGCCCGTAAATAAGATAAGCGGGCCAGTTCATTACAGGCCCAAGAGATCCTGGAAATAGCCGCCAAAGGGGCGATGTAGGTGGCCCATCCTCGATAAGTACTTGCGGACCGCAAAACTCCCTCCTGGCCAATTGCCCGGAGTTGCGGGCACAGGATCGTGACCCAAGCGATCTGAGGGCCATGAACGAACTACAGCTGGACACGGAGAAGACGGTGGTGGTTTCAGGTATCGGTTGCTCATCCAGGGCGCCCGGATATCTCCACTTTGACACCCTCCACACGACGCATGGACAGGCTCTCTTCCCTTCGCCACGGGCATCAAAATGGCGAACCCCGAACTAAGGGTCATAGTGGTGACCGGAGACGGAGACGCGTCAGCCATAGGCGGCAACCACTTGATACACGCCGCAAGGAGGAACGCGGCCTTACCGTCGTGTGCTTCAACAACACAATCTACGGCATGACTTCGGGGGCGGTATTCCCGGTCACGCCAGGCGGCGGCTTCGCCTCCACGGCGCCTTACGGCATGGTTGAGCCCACCTTCGACCTCTGCGGTCTCGTATCGGGGGCGGGCGGGACGTTCGTCGCCCGGGGCACGACCTATCACACGAGGCCTTTAGTCCAACATCATCAAAGAAGCCCTGAAGCACGACGGTTTCAGTTTCGTGGAAGCCCTATCCCAGTGCCCGACCTACTACGGCAGGAGGAACAAGCTTCGCGCTCCCCTGGACATGATGTATTGGTACAGAGATAACGCCGTAACGCTTTCATCTTAAGGAGAAACTCTCGGATGAGGAGAAAGCCAAGAAGTTTCCCATCGGCATACTCAGAAGATCGAGAACGCGCCTGAGTTCAGCCAGGTCTATTCGGACCTCATCGAGCGCGTCAGGGAAAGGAGCGAGGCCTAATGCGTACCGAGCTTAGGCTTGCCGGAGAAGGCAGCCAGGGGCTTATGACGGCGGCCACTTCATCTTCGCCGGAGCCGCCGCCGAGCATATGTACTGACCTGAACGCGGTGCACAGACCCAGTCTTACGGTCCGGAGTCCAGAGGAGAGTTCGACAAGGCCGACATCATCATAGCCGACGAGGACATAGACTACCCCGAGGTTGATAGACCCCATTTTGTGGTGGTCATGGCTCAAGAAGCGTGCGACAGATTTGTCCCGACAGTCAGTCGCTAGGGGCGGTACCGTCATAGTAGACTCAACTTACGTTAGGTCCGTCCGGAAGTCGATGCGCGTGGTCAAGTTCCCCATCTCGGAAAAAGCCAGGGAACTCGGCAGGGAAGTAGTGGCTAACATCGTGGCTTTGGGACTTCTGCAGGTTTGGCAGGGGTGGTCCCGGAGGATGCGGTGGCAAAGTCGCTCCTTGCAATACCCAAAGGCACTGAAGAGGCTCCAACAAGAAGGCTTTTCAGGCCGGGTTGGAGGCATCGAGAGCAGTATCCTGATGTGACTACGACGTGAGGCGAGGGCATGGGCTGCCGCCTCCTAAGAAGAGGGAGCTTTTGATAGTGGCTCGAGACCAGAAGAGACGAGGAATTCCAAGGTGAAATGGGAACAAGGGCCGGTGGCCCAGGTTATCGCCGTTTCCCGGAACGCAAGAAGAGTTTTTGACCGATTCCGGCATCCCCGTCAGCCGCCTGGATACACCGGCGGACCTTGGCGAGTGGGACTATCTCGACAAACTGGGGTTCCCGGGCGAATACCCCTACACCCGGGGGGTTCAGCCCACCATGTACCGCGGCCGGCTTTGGACCATGCGCCAGTACGCCGGTTTTGGAGACGCCAAGGAGACAAACGAGAGATTTCGTTTCCTCTTGGGGCAGGGACAGACAGGGCTTTCGACCGCGTTTGACCTACCCACTCAAGTGGGATACGACTCGGACCACCCCATGGCCGAAGGCGAAGTAGGTAGGGTAGGGGTGGCCATCGACTCTCTGGAAGACGTGGAGACCGTGTTTAGCGGAATTCCCCTGGACAAGGTGTCAACTTCCATGACCATCAACGCCCCCGCCTCGATTCTTCTAACCATGTATCAGGCGTTAGGCGAGAAACAGGGCGTTTTGGCATCAAAACTTCAGGGCACGATCCAGAACGATATCTTGAAGGAGTACGTGGCACGAGGCACATACATATTCCCGCCGGGTCCGTCCATGCGGCTGGTAACCGACATCTTCGAGTATTGCTCAAAAGTGATACCCGATTGGAACACCATCTCCATAAGCGGGTATCACATTAGGGAAGCGGGGGCTAGCGCGGTCCAGGAAGTCGCGTTTACTCTGGCCGACGGTATCGCGTACGTGCAGGCGGCAGTGGACAAAGGCCTGGATGTCGACGCTTTCGCGGGCAGGCTCTCGTTCTTCTTTAACAGCCAGATGGACTTCTTTGAGGAGATCGCCAAGTTTAGGGCGGCCAGGAGGCTGTGGGCCCGCATCATGAAGGAAAGGTTCAAAGCCAAGAACCCGAAGTCGTGGATGCTAAGGTTCCACACCCAAACCGCGGGGTCGTCTTTGACGGCCCAGCAACCCGACAACAACATCATCCGGACCACTTTAGAGGCATTGGCCGCCGTGTTGGGCGGGACCCAGTCGCTGCATACAAACTCCAAGGATGAGGCCCTCGCCCTTCCGACGGAAGAGTCGGTAAGGATCGCCCTGCGCACTCAGCAGATAATCGGATTCGAGTCCGGAGTGGCGGACTCCGTAGACCCGTTGGCAGGTAGCTACTTCGTTGAGAGACTTACCGACGAAGTGGAGGCCAAAGCCATGGAGTACATCCAAAAGATCGACGACATGGGCGGCGCGGTCAGCGCCATCGAACGCGGGTATCTGCAACGGGAGATCCAGGACAGCGCGTACCGCCATCAGAGAGCGGTGGAGACCAAGGAGAAAATGGTCGTAGGCGTGAACTGCTTCGAAGTTAAGGAGGAACCCCCGAAAGGCCTCCTAAAGGTGAACCCGGCTATCGCCGAATCCCAGAAGAAACGTCTTGCGGATCTCAGGAGGAGACGTGACGGAAGGGCAGTCGGATCCGCCCTGAAAGAGATCGAGGTCACCGCGAAAGGCGAAGACAACCTCGTTCCCAAGGTCTTTGAGGCGGTCAAGGCTTACGCTACCATCGGAGAGATCTGCGGCGTACTGAGAGATATCTTCGGCGTGTATCGCCCGGGTTCTTGGGTCTAGGCACTGCGGCTTTTTTGAGGAGGAGTTTCGATGATTAGCAAGTTGAACCACCTTGGGATCGCTGTTGGAAACCTGGAGCAGGCCGCCAAAGCCCTTAAGGACGCGTTCGGGTTGGAGGTTACAAGCGTGGAGGAAGTGCCTTCGCAGAAGGTACGCGTGGCGTTTGTGCCGGTTGGGGAGACCCGGCTGGAGCTATTGGAGCCCACTTCCGAAGACAGCGCCGTGGCAAAGTTCCTTTCGGGGAGAGGAGAGGGGCTTCATCACATCGCCCTCCAAACCGACGATGTCGCCCAGGGGTTGAAGGACGCGGAAGCCAACGGAATGCGCTTGATTGACAAGGAGCCCAGGACAGGAGCTCACGGGACCAAAGTGGGGTTTGTGCACCCCAAGAGCACCTTTGGGGTCCTATTTGAGTTGGTTCAGGAGGATTCTCACCACTGATAAAGGACATGATCGATTGCCATTGCCACGTGATGCCGGAGGAGGTCCTTAGGGACCTCCCCCGGTTCGCCTCTGTGGATAATCACTTCGGCGCTTTGGTCACGACCAAAGGCGCCAAGTTTTCTTCCGGCTTGGAGCTCCTGAAAGATATGGATGAGTCCGGCGTCGAACGCGCCGTGGTCTTCGGCTTTTCCTCCGAGGACCCGGGTTTTAACCGCGCTCAGAACGACTACGTGATGTCGTTGTCCGCTTTGCATAGGGATAGGCTTATCCCCTTTGGAGTGCTTTGCCCTAAGGTCCGCGGCTACCTTCAGGAAGCCGAAAGGTGCTTAGCCTTTGGCGTGCGCGGTTTCGGGGAGCTTTTCCCGGCGGGACACGGCTTCTCCCTGGAGGGGGAGGAGATGACGCGCCTGGCCGGATTGTGCGAAGAGGCGGGAACGCCCCTACTTATACACGTCAACGAAGAAGTGGGCCACATCTACCCGGGCAAAGGAAACGTGGGCCCGGGTCCGGCCTATCGCTTCGCCGCTGCGCATCCCGGTCTCAAGGTGATTTTCGCCCATCTGGGCGGGGGATTGCCCTTCTACTGGGCGATGCCCGAGGTGAGAGCCCTAGAGAACGTGTATTACGATACCGCGGCTCAGCCCCTTCTGTACAAGCCCGACGTCTATATGCACCTTAAGACAAGTGGCGCGCTGGAAAAGATCATCCTGGGAAGCGATTATCCTTTGCTAAGTTGCGCAAGATACGTAAAGGACATGGAGAGGTCGGGAATGGACAAGGATGACATCCAGAAAGTAGTTCGGGATAACGCGGTCTCCTTACTTGGGAGATTCTTCTTAAGGGGTCCGGAAGGAAACTAGAATCGCCAACAGAATATCTTAGGGTGAGAGGACGGGTGGTTATAATCAAAATACGATAGAGGGGGCTTTGAATGGTGGAAAGGCCGCCCAGAAGCGTAGAGTACATCTGTCTTTCGTGCGGGGTTCAGGGCTTAATGCCCTTCCCGAGGGATGAGGAACTAGAAATGCAAGGCGACAATTCTCTGATATGCCCCAAATGCGGGGGTTCGGTGCTGTGCATCGAAAGAGAGGTCGCCTTCTGTGTTTCTATGCCTGCGTTAACAGCTAAGCCGTAGGAACCAACTTCATAACGTCTTAAGCTTCTTGACCGTCGTCCGGTCATTTGGCGAGTAGGAAGAGTCACTTCGCCAAGGCCGCCGGATAGGCGGTCTCTGTTTTTTCGAGAAGTCCCAAAAAAATAGGGCAAAACACCCGGACATGTGGAAGGAGTTTGGACAAGGGTGTAGAATAGGGGTGTCGAGTGGGGTGAAGTGGGGAAGCGTGTCACCGATAACGGGGTTTACCGGAGAATACCAGTATAACGTGGACGTAAAGGGAAGGTTGGCCCTGCCCGTCAAGTTCAGGGACGCCCTAGGCCCACGATTCTTTATCGCCCGGGGGCTGGACAAGTGCCTGTTTGTGTACCCTAGCGAAGAATGGGCGCGAGTCCTAGAAAAAGTCAATGACATGCCCCTCAACCAAAAAGACGCCCGGGCGTACGCCAGGTACTTCTTGTCCGGAGCTTCCGAGGTGGAACCCGATAAGCAGGGCAGGATAAACCTGCCGGGCAACTTGCGGGAGTACGCCGGCCTCACAAAAGACGTCTACGTCTTAGGCGTCGGCACCAGGGTAGAGATTTGGGACAAGGCGTTGTGGGATACCACTAAGGCTAGCATCGCCGAGAGTTTCACTAGCATAGCGGAGGGCATAACAGGAGTATGACAGAGGGTTACCACGAGCCCGTAATGGTTTCGGAGGTCATGTCCTATCTCCTGAAAAGCCGTAGAGAAACTATCGCTGACTGCACGGCCGGAGACGGTGGCCACTCGCTTGAGGTCCTAAGGAGGACGAAGGATACCTATCTGGTGGCGCTTGACGTGGATAACGACGCGGTCTCCACAGTTAGGCGCAGACTGGGAAACGAGTATCCGGGACGTTTTCAGGCGCGAAAAGGCGATTATCGCGAGTTAGGGCGGGTATTGGGCGAGATAGGAGTCCCTCGGATAGACGGTTCTCTTTTTGACCTTGGGGTGTCTTCCAGACAAGTCGACTCGCCGGAACGGGGCTTCACCTACTGGGGCAAAGCGCCCTTGGACATGAGGATGAACCAGGACTCGCCGGTCACGGCCAAGGACGTGCTGTGGAGTAAGAGCGAGGAAGAGCTGGCCAGGGTCCTATGGGAGTACGGTGAGGAACGTTTCTCCAGAGATATCGCCAGGAAGATCGTCGGCGCCCGCGAGGCGGGCGTCCTTGACACAGCGGAGGACCTGGTCGAGATCGTTAAGGCGGCGATACCCCCAAAATACAGGCAAGGGGACATCCACCCGGCTAGGCGCACCTTTCAGGCCCTAAGGATAGCCACAAACGACGAGATATCCAGACTAGAGAAGGCACTTTGGGCAGCGTTTCGCTTGACTAGGCCGGGAGGAGTAGTGGTGGTCTTGTCCTACCACTCGCTTGAGGACAGGATAGTCAAATCGGTTTTTCGGAAGATACATGACAGAGGGTTGGGCGAGAGGCTAACCAAGAAACCGGTCCGCCCGAGCGAAGCGGAAGTCAATGGGAATCCTCGAGCTCGAAGCGCCAAACTTAGAGCGGTCGAGAGAACAGACCAGAAGATTCAGAAGTACGGAGGGGTCCGGCAATGATCAGAAGTGCTGACGCATCGCTTGGGATGAGGGGAGCGGTCCTGCGCCGTCCCAGAAGGACGAGGTCCGTGGGCCTTCCGGTCGAGGTCTTGGGGCTCCTGTACTTTATGGTGATTTTGGGAGCGGGTCTGGTCTTAGTATGGCAGCCGGCTAGGGTCGCGCAGCATACCTCGGAAATTAACAAGCTGGAGGCCGTGCTCAAGGACCTAAAGCTCCGGAATGAGGACCTGAAGAAGACCGTGGCGGGTATGGAGTCCTTGAGCTACGTAGAGACACAGGCGAGAGAAAGGCTGGGAATGGTCGATCCCACTGATGTCAGGACGTGCCAAATCCTTGAAGTCGCCCCTCGGGAAGATTCGGGTATTACCATGGCATCTAGCGCGGAACCAAGGCAAACAGGCATAATGTCCGTGCTGGCCCGCATAGCTCAGATCTTTGGGAGCAAAGAAGCTATAGCCAAGGGGCAATAATCACCTAGTTTCAAGGAGATCGACTATGGGAGGAGTACTGGCCCGAAAGCGCGTTGGGCTGGTCCTGATAGGGACCATTGTCGCGTTTACAGCGATTTTAGGGAGACTTCTGTATGTCCAGTTTGTGTGGGCAAACGACCTGGGCGAGATGGCGTTGGACATGCGTATGCAGGACATCCCCATCCAGCCCAAGCGTGGGGTGATCTATGACAGAAACGGTCACGAACTGGCGTTCAGTATAGACGTCGAGTCAGTGTACGCTATACCGGCGCAGGTGAAGGACCCTGAGCTCACCGCCAGAAAACTATCGGACATCCTGGGTGTGAAGTACGACTCGGCGCTAAACGCCGTGACTCGCACTTCGGCTTTTGAGTGGATAAAGCGGAAGATCCCAGATGACATCGCAAGAAGGCTCCGGGAGGAGAAGCTCCCGGGCATTGGCTTTACTCAGGAATCTATGCGCGTCTGGCCGAAAGGCACACTGCTCGCTCAAGTGCTGGGGATCGTAGGCATCGACAACGACGGCCTCGAGGGCATTGAATACGAGTACGACAGAGCCCTTCGGGGCATACCGGGCCGGTTTACCGTTGAGGTTGACGCGGTTGGCGATGCTTTGCCTCAATCTCAGAGGGGATACGTCCAGCCTCTCCAGGGCAAGAACTTGGTCTTGACCGTAGATGAAGTGATCCAGTTCATCTGCGAGAGGGAATTGGACAACGCCGTTACCCAAAGCAACGCGGCGGGCGGCCTTGCCATAGCGATGGACCCCAGTAACGGGGAGATACTGGCTATGGCCCTAAGGCCGACGTACGATCCCAATAAATACGACGAGTACCCCATGGAGAACCGCAGGATTACGGCGGTTGCCGACTCATTCCCCCCGGGTTCCACCTTCAAACCCATCACGGCGGCTGCGGCTTTGGAGTGCGGCGCGGTCAGCATGAACGACACCTTCTACTGCGGGGGATCCACAAAAGTGCTCTCGGAGACCCTGTATTGTCACCTTGACTCCGGTCACGGCAGCCAGACCGTAGCCGAGGTCATCAAGAACTCGTGTAACGTCGGGTTCATTCAGATCGCGCTAAGGGCGGGCATAGAGAACTTCTACAAGTACCTGGACCTTCTTGGAGTGAACACCACCACCGGCATTGACCTTCCGGGCGAGGTTTCCGGCATCATGCCGGCGGAAGAAGTGGCGACCAAACTTGACTTGGCCTGTATGTCATACGGGCAGACATTGCAGTTAACCCCCATTCAGCTGCTAAGTTCCATATCGGCTATCGCTAACGGCGGATATACCGTACTTCCCCACGTAGTCAAGCAAATAACCGATACCGACGGGAACGTGGTCGAGGAAAAACCGTCATCTGTAGTACGCCGGGTTATTAGCCAGAAGACGTCGGAGGAGCTTAGGGAGGCCCTTGAACTTGTGGTGTCGGAAGGGACGGGAAAGCTTGCATACGTTCCCGGATACCGCTTGGCGGGCAAGACCGGAACCGCCAACAAGGTCATTGACGGCAGGCTGGTCCAAGGCAAGTATATGGCCTGGTTTATCGGTTTCGCGCCGGCCAACGACCCGCGTCTGGCGCTTTTGGTTATGGTTGATGAGCCTAAGGGGGCCTATTACGGCGGACAAATCGCGGCTCCGATTTTCTCGGGCGTCATGAGGGACGTCCTAAGATACCTGGAGGTGCCGCCTCAGACCGAGCCTACGGGGTCAGAGGAGGAATCGAAGGTGACTGTCCCGGATGTGGTCGGGAAGGATGTGGCCGCAGCTCAGACACAGCTCCGAGAGGGCTTTCTGTCAGGGAGAAAAGAAGGTCCCGGGGACAAAGTAAAACGGCAGTTCCCGGTGGCGGGGGTGAAGGTCCCCAAAGACACGGTTGTGATACTATACACGGAAGATGATGCGGTTCCGCCGGAAGGCCTGGTCAAAGTCCCTACACTTTTGGGGTTGGGGCTCACTCAGGCAAGGCAGCGCCTAGCGGAGGTTGGGCTA
The DNA here is from genome assembly GCA_040766225.1 of Bacillota bacterium. Taxonomy (GTDB): domain Bacteria; phylum Bacillota; class Sulfobacillia; order Fermentithermobacillales; family Fermentithermobacillaceae; genus DULO01. The sequence continues at coordinate 67,412 of JAXGQX010000002.1, forward strand.
CCTCTAAGCGCTCAAGGCAGCGGGTTCTGCGTTCAGCAAGATCCGGAACCCGGAGCGATGGTGCCGCCGGGCACTTCGGTAAAGGCGACGTTCCGCATGGACGTCGGCCAGTGAGACTCTTATGGGGGAAGTCGGATGAGACTTTCGGAATTGCTGCGAGAAGTATCAGGGGTTAGGTTCTTGGGCGACGCTCCTGTAACCGGTATATCCTACGATTCAAGGAGGGTCAGGCCGGGGCACGTCTTTGTAGCGGTAAAGGGCGAGCAAACCGACGGGCACAAGTTCATCGGACAGGCGGTCCAAAACGGGGCTTCCGCAGTCATTGTGGAGGATGAATCCGCCGTAGAACCCGGCAAAGGGTACGCAATCGCCGTCGTTTCGGACAGCAGGACCGCTTTGGCAGCGGCGGGAAAGGCGTTCTTCGGGGATCCCAGCCGGGAGCTCCTAACGGTCGGCATTACCGGGACCAAGGGCAAGACTACCGTGTGCCACCTGGTTAAGAGCGTCCTGGATGCTTGCGGCGAACGCACCGGTCTCATCGGCACGGTTCACAACATCGTGGGCGATGAAGTGCGGCCGGTCACCCACACGACGCCGGAGTCGTCGGACCTTCAGAGCCTTTTCCGGGACATGCTCTTGGCCGGATGCACTGCGGCGACCATGGAAGTTTCGTCACACGCTTTGTCTTTGGGGCGTGTGAAGTACGTAAAGTTTGACTCGGCGGTCATAACCAACATTGGCAGGGACCACCTGGACTACCATGGCACCGTAGAACGGTACATGGCTGCAAAAGCCCGTTTGTTCGAGGAACTTGGGCTTTCAGGCGAGAAAACGAGAGGGCTTCATCCCGTCTCGGTTCTTAACGCCGACGATGGCGCCTATGAGTATTTCCGGGGAAAGGTTAGGACCTCCCTCGTGACGTACGGCATGTCGCCTGAGGCAGACGTCCGGTGCTTGGACTTAGTTTCGGACAGGGAAGGGAGCAGCTTCGTTCTGGCACTGGGAGACTGGAAGAGGCGAACGCGTCTGGGCCTTCCGGGAAGATTCAACGTCATGAACGCCTTGGCGGCGGCCGCGGTATCTTACGGTTTCGAGATGGACAAAGAAGCCATCGTCCACGGCTTGGAGACCTGTCCGCCGGTTAGGGGAAGGGTTCAGACCGTGCCGGAGGCCGAGGAGTTTTCCATCTGGGTGGACTATGCCCACACGCCGGAGAGCCTTAGGGGCGTGTTGGAGACCGCCCGAGAGATGACGCAGGGAAGGGTAATTGCGGTTTTTGGTTGCGGCGGGGATAGGGATAAAGGGAAACGGCCCATAATGGGTCAGATAGCGGCCGAGTTGTGTGACCTGACTATTCTCACCAACGACAACCCGCGTACCGAAGACCCGGAAGCCATCCTCGATCAGATAGAGGACGGTTTCCTGTCGGTGCCGGGAGACCACAGCCACCTGCGCCTTTCCGACAGGCGGGAAGCCATTCGCGAAGCTGTGGGGAGGGCCGATAAGGGCGACATCGTGGTGCTCTCGGGCAAAGGGCATGAGACTTATCAGATCATAGGAGACCGCACAAACCACTTTGACGACGTCGAAGTGGCACGAAAGGCGGTCTTGGAGCGGAAGGAAGGGTAGACCAGTGAGGCCTTACTCTCTATCGGAAATAGCCCAAATTGTCGGGGGGACCGTTATCCGCGGGAATCCGGGCTCATCGTTCACCAAGGTGGAGATCGACTCCCGGAAGGTCCAACCCGGTGACCTTTTCTGGTGCATCCGGGGAGAGAGGGCGGACGGACACAGTTTCGTCGCCGACGTCGCCCTAAGAGGAGCGGGGGCAGCCGTAATCGAGCACCCCGTCTTGCTGCCTGAAGGGGATGTTGTCTCAAGCGACTTCGGTCTGGTGACCGTGGATTCAACGGTTAGGGCTATCGGCGCACTGGCTAAGGCTTACCGCAAGGAGCTCCCGGTTTCCGTCATCGGAGTCACGGGGAGTGTCGGCAAGACAAGCACCAAAGACTTGGCCGGATCTGTTCTTGGCACGCGTTATTCGACCTATAGAAACCCCGGTAATCTGAACTCCCACATCGGCCTTCCGTTGGCGGTGTTCGGGATGGACAGAAGTCACCGTTTCGCTTTCCTTGAAATGGCCATGAGGAAGAAAGGCGAGATCGCGGACCTATGCGACATTGCCCGGCCGGGCATCGGCACACTAACCGATATCTCCGCCTCACATCTCGGAGAGCTTGGCAGCATCGAGAACATAGCGGAGGCCAAGTCCGAGATTTTGGAATGTCTCCCCGCGGATGGCCTTGCGGTCTTGTGCGGTGACAACTCGTGGGTGCGCAGGGTGAGCGACAGGGCCAAATGCAGGACAGTGTTTTACGGTTTGGGCGGAGACTCCGACTGCCGGGCGCATGATGTGAGGACCTTGGGAGCCGACGGTTCCGAGTTCGCGGTAACCTACAGGGGGGCCCAGTATCGCTTCTCTATTAGGGCGCCCGGGCTCCACCAAGTGCAGAACGCGCTGCCCGCTGTGGTCATCGGACTAGAGTTAGGGCTCTCCTACGAGGACATTAAGCGCGGGTTGGCTGAGGCGTCCCTTAGCCCCATGCGGCTGGAAGTGCTGAAACTCGGGAATCTGACCGTCATCAACGACGCCTACAACGCCAGTCCCAAGTCCATGCGCGCAGCCTTGGACCTTCTCTTGCAGATCGGACGAAACCGCAGGCTGGCGATCTTAGGCGATATGCTGGAGATGGGCGACGGCGGGCCGGAGGCGCACCGGGAAGCCGGCCGCTACGCGGCGACCAAAGCCACCCATCTGGTGGCCATAGGCCCACTTGGTAGAGAGATCAAGACCGGGTGGGACGAAGTCTCATGCAACCCGTCGGCCCACTTCCAAGACAAGGAGAGTGCCTGGGACTACCTGTCTCGGATGGTTTCGGAAGGAGATACGTGCCTGGTGAAGGCCTCGCGCGGCATGGGCTTTGAGACTATCGTCGAAAGACTTAAGTCCCTCCAAGAGAAGACCGGAGCTGATGCGTAATGGATTGGATGGACATTGTGCTTCCCCTTTGTGCGGGCTTCGTCTTTTCCGCGTTAGCGGGATTAGCCGTCATCCCGTATCTCAGACGCTTGAAGGTAGGCCAGAGCATCAGGGCGGAAGGGCCTAAGTCCCATCAGAAGAAGGCCGGCACTCCCACTATGGGGGGCTTCATCTTCATCATTGGAACCCTTTTGTCGGTAGCGCTCTACCGGGGCTTGACGAGAACGCCTCCACCTGTGGAGGAGCTCTTGATATTGGGCCTATTCGTAACGTACGGCGCCATCGGTTTCATCGACGACTACCGCAAGGTGCGGTTCGGACGGAACCTGGGGCTCAAGGCAAGAGAAAAGCTGGTCCTTCAAGTGCTGTTCGCGGCGTTGTTCACCTGGTTCTTCGCCGATAGGAAGGCGGTGTTGGTTCCCTTCCTGGGCCAGGAACTGCGCTTAGGGTTCCTGTACCCGTTGTTCGCCATATTTGTCATTGTGGGTATAGGTAACGGGGTGAACCTGCTTGATGGTTTGGATGGCCTGGCCGGCGGCGTGGTCGCCATCGGGCTTGCGGCCTACGTGGTTGTGACCCGTCAAGGCCATGGCTGGGGCTGGACGTTTCGCCGCTAGCCCTGGGGGCGTTGGGGGCGGTGGGCGGGTTCTTGCTCACAACAAGCTCCGGCCCGGGTCATTATGGGGGACTTAGGTTCCCTCTCCTTGGCGTCTGCTTTCGGGTCTGGCGGTAACTACCCGTACTGAACTGGTCCTCCTGTTCTTCGCGGCCATGCCCGTCATCGAGAATTTGTCGGTTATCTTGCAGGTGGCTTCGTTTCAGCTTACGGGCAAAAGAATATTCAAGATGAGCCCGCTTCACCACCACTTTGAGTTAAGCGGATGGAAAGAGACGGCGGTGGTCTACGCCTTTTGGCTCGCCGCGGCCGTCTTCGCGTTTCTCGGACTTCTTTTTAATGGCATACGTTTAGTAAGGGGATGTGACGTTGCGCAGGCGGGGGAGACGGCCATTCGGCGCAAACAGCCGGACTTCATATTGCTTTTCGCCGTCCTTACGCTCTTGGCCATCGGCATCGTCATGGTCTTTTCAGCCAGCATGGTTCGCTCGGTCAGGTTCTACGGCCACCCCTACTACTTTCTCGTAAGGCAGTTGATGTGGGCCGGCTTGGGACTCTCCGCTATGTTTTTTCTTGCCAACTATGACTGCTGGCGTTACCGCAAGTTCATAACCGGCATTTACGCCCTCTCTTTGTTGCTCTTGGTCCTGGTCCTCATCCCGGGAATCGGCCAAGTCAGAAACGACGCCAGACGGTGGATCGGCGTCGGCTCAATGGTGATCCAGCCGTCGGAGATAGCTAAGTTCACGACCGTCTTGTTCCTCGCTGACAGTCTCGCGAAAAGGCGCGAGAAAGTGGGAGACCTAATACGCGGTCTTGGCCCTTACCTGGTCCTTTTAGGGGTGACCTTTGTCTTGGTCTTGGCGGAACCGGACTTGGGAACCGCCGTCGCCATAGCGGCAGCCCGGTCGTGGTCATTTTCGCCGGCGGCGCGAAAGTGTGGCACCTTGTCGGCCTGGCGCTATGGCGTTGCCCGTTTTGTATTGGGCTATCATGGGCGAGGAGTACAGGCGGAACAGATTCTTGGCCTTCCTTCATCCTTGGGATGACCCGGCGGGCGACGGGTGGCAGATTATCCAAGCGTTGTACGCGTTGGGGACCGGGGACCTTTCGGGACCGGCATCGGCTACTCACGACAGAAGTGGTTCTACTTGCCCTATCCGCATACTGACTTCATTTTCGCCGTCCTGGGAGAAGAGATGGGTTTTGTGGGCACCAGTCTTGTGGTCCTGTTGTTCTTCATCGTCGCCTGGCGAGGCTTTAGAGCTGCCATGGCCGCGCCGGACAGGTTCTCGTGCCTCTTAGCCGCCGGGCTCACTTCCCTCATCGTGATGCAGGCTCTGGTCAATATAGGGGTCGTTACCGGCTCACTCCCCATTACGGGCATACCGCTTCCTTTCATCAGTTCCGGCGGGTCGTCGCTTCTCACCAACTTGGCGGCCGCGGGCGTGATCCTCAACATATCAAGGTACGCGAATCGCTAGAAGAGGGGGGCCCAACGATGCGCTTGATCGTGACAGGAGGAGGGACAGGCGGTCACATATACCCGGCTTTGGCCGTCGCCAAGGAGACCCTGTCGCTCATGCCCGGCGCGAAGGTGCTGTATGTGGGGACCGCGCAGGGCATGGAGTCGGGGATCGTGCCCCGGGAAGGAATACCTTTTCAGCCGGTACGGTCTTCGGGGGTTATGGGAAAGAGGGCTTTGGTGGCCCTTCGAGGGCTATCGGCCGCTTCGGCCGGTGTCCTGGACGCATTCCGCGTAATAAGAGCTTTCAAACCCGACGCCGTTATCGGAACCGGAGGGTACGCCTCAGGCCCCGTGGTGATGGCGGCGTGGTTATTGGGAGTCCCCCGGGCGATCCAAGAACAGAACGCAATACCCGGCAAGACCAACAAGGCGTTATCCCGCTTGGTCCACAGGGTGTTCACGGCCTGGGAGTACTCGGTGCCCTACTTCCCCAACCGAGCCAAGGTGACCGTGACAGGAAACCCTGTCCGCAAGGACCTGTTCGGCGTGCCCAAAAGGGAAGGCAGAGCCCACTTCGGTATTTCGGGCGAAGACCCCGTGATATTGCTCCTGGGCGGTTCCAGGGGGGCCAAAACTCTGACCGACGCAGGACTGGCTCTTGCCAAGAGCGGTATTCGCGCCAACCTGATCTTCATTACCGGAAGGGAGTACTACACCTCTGTGGTAGGCGAACTAAACGCCAAACCAGAAAGCGGGATAGAAGCCGCCAGAATTGGAAATATTATCATACGTCCGTACGTCCACGAAATGGCCCTAGCCTACAGCGCAGCGGACCTGGTCATCGGCAGGGCCGGGGGAATGACTCTGTCAGAAGTGACGTCTTTGGGCATTCCAGCGATCATCGTTCCATCGCCCAACGTGGCCGGAAACCATCAGGAGTATAACGCGAGAGCGTTGGAGGAAAAGGGGGCCGCCGTCATAATCAGAGAAAGGGCAAACGCGGACTCGTCAGGCGATGTGTGCCGGACAGCTCAAGACCTCATCCAAGACAGCACAAGGCTCCTCGCTATGGCGAACGCCTCGAAGGCCATGGGGAAGCCGGACGCTACGGCCCATATCTGCCGCGAACTCCTAAAGATGGCCAGAGGCAAGAGGTAGGCCCCCCGTAAAATTGCGGTTTGACTATGCGGATGGAGAGGACAAGCATTGGGGTATGCCAGAATTCCGCGGCGTTCATAGAGTGATCCGCGTAGCTTTTCAATAACAGGCTCAAGAGAAGGTGCGATATGCAGCATATACATTTCATCGCAATAGGTGGACAGGGAATGTCGGGCATAGCCTCCGTGCTTCTCAGGCGGGGTTTCCGGGTGTCAGGATCGGACTTGGTTGAAAGCGATCTCGTTCGACACTTGCGAGATTTGGGCGCTGTCATACACATAGGGCACAGTGAAGAGAACCTGGAGAATCCCGATATTGTTGTCGTCTCATCCGCCATTCACGACGACAACCCCGAACTTTTGGCGGCTAAGAGGAAGGGAATCCCTGTCGTGCACAGGATGGATATGCTCCTTAAGACAGTCTCCCAAAAGCGCCTGATCGCCATAGCCGGAGCTCACGGCAAGACTACTACGACCTCGATGGTGTCTTGGATCCTCCGAGAAGACGGCAAGGATCCTACCTTCTTTGTCGGTGGCGAATTTGCCGGCGAAGGTACCTCCCACCAGGGAATGGGCGACTACGCGGTGTTCGAGACCGATGAGAGCGACGGGTCGTTCCTGAAGGTGGAGGCAGACGTTCATCTGGTCACTAACGTGGACAACGATCACCTTGACCACTGGGGAAGCATGGAGGCCCTGCAAGAGGCGTTCTATGACTTCTTGGACAACACGAAGCGGGACGGATACAGAGTCGTGTGTTAGGACGACCCGCGTATCAATAGTTTGGCAAAAGGGAAGAGCCGTGTTGAGACCTACGGTTTTTCCGAAGACGCCGCCTGGCGCCTGACCGAGCTTGAGGCCAAAGGCTGGGGAAGCAGAGGTTCGGTCCTCATAAGGGGAGAAACGGTGGGCCAACTGACCCTAAATATCCCCGGGAGACATACGGCTCAGAATGCGTTAGGCGCATTAGCTGCAGCCCATTTGAGCGGAGTGGATGTTACGAGAGCGCTTAGGCACCTCTCAACATATCCTGGAGTGAAGCGCCGGTTGGAGAGGATAGGCGAGTTTTGCGGCGTGACGCTCCTGGATGACTTTGCCCACCATCCCCGGGAGATCTCTGCCACCGTCGCCGCTGTAAGGGAGGCCTTTCCAGGCCGGCGGCTGGTGGTGGCTTTCCAGCCGCACAGGTATTCACGCACCAAGATACTGAAGGATGACTTTGGTTCCGCTTTGTCGGGAGCTGACGCCGTGTTCGTCCTGGGCATCTATGCCGGGCCGGGCGAAGCTCCTTTGGACGGGGTTAGTTCGCGTTTTATCGCAGACGCCGTAGAACAGCACGGGCTCTCAAGTGTGACTTTGATAGAAGATAGAGATTCTGTCGTGGAAAGGCTGGTTTCGGCGTGCCAAGCTGGAGACGTCCTCCTTACCATGGGGGCGGGGGACGTTTGGAAGCTACACGGGACCATCGGCGAGACGCTGGAAACGAAGGGTCAGTAACCAGTACCCGAGAGGTTTAGTACTATGGGGCAGATCCTTCTTTGGGTAATGGAAGACCAGGAGTGAAAGGCCGGGAGAGTGGTAGGACAATGACAAAGTTCGTCATTCAAGGCGGTATCCCCCTTACGGGGACGGTCACCGCCAGTGGGGCGAAGAACGCGATACTCCCCATGCTGGCAGCGTCAGTTATGGCGACTTCGCCATGTGTTTTTCATAACGCTCCTCATCTAGCCGATGTGAGCACTATGCTGAAGATACTGGAGCGCATGGGCGCTAAGGTAGAGCGCGGCGGACATAATGGATCTTCGTTGTACGTGGATCCCAGCTCTATGGACAGCCATATAGTGGACGAAATGCTTATGCGCCAGGTGCGGTCATCCATCTTCCTCATGGGTCCGCTTCTTGGAAGGATGAAAAAGGCTCAGGTGTCGTACCCGGGTGGCTGCGACATCGGGCAGAGACCCATCGACTTGCACATTAAAGGCCTAAAGGCGCTGGGCGCCCGATTCATGGAGGAGCACGGGCAGATCCTGGCTGAGCGCGGGAAATGGGGCGGGACGGACATTCACCTGGATATCCCATCGGTGGGTGCCACTGAAAACATCATGATGGGGGCTTGCTTGGCAGAAGGCGTCACGGTAATTCGAAACGCCGCCAAGGAGCCGGAAATAGTCGACTTACAGGGATTCCTTAATGCCATGGGGGCCAAAGTCAGAGGCGCGGGAACCGACGTCGTGAGGATCGAGGGAGTACAGTCCTTGTCGGGGGCGGAGTACACCGTGATGCCCGATCGCATTGAAGTCGGTACCTTGATGATCGCCGCCGCAATGACTCGCGGTAACGTATTAATAGATAACGCGGTGGTAGAGCATGTCCAGGCTGCTATCGCCAAGCTGCGCGAGGTCGGCGCGGTGGTTACCGTGAACGGGGAAGGGGTACGGGTTAGGGGCATCGAGAGGCCCAGACCGACAGATCTCAAGACGCTTCCTTATCCGGGCTTTCCTACGGATATGCAGCCTCAGATGATGGCTCTCCTCTCTATCGCGGACGGGACGTCGGTAATCACCGAAACCATTTTTGACTCCCGCTTCAAACAGGCGGAGGAACTGGGGAGAATGGGAGCTCGCATCCGCAACGAGGGCAGGACTGCTATAATTAAGGGAGTGCCCAGGTTGTCGGGTGCCCTGGTGGAGGCGACTGACCTTCGTTCAGGCGCCTCGCTGGTCATCGCCGGGCTTGCCGCGGAAGGCCGCACCATCGTCGGAGGCGTCAAGAACGTGGACAGGGGCTACGAAAGAATCGAACTGAAGCTGAGGGGCCTTGGGGCGGACGTCAGGAGGGTCACTTCGGAACTGACGGGCTAAGAAGTTGTTTTTCGGGCATGGGGGAGGGCCTTATTTCCGGTGGCTTCAAAAAGAGTGAGGTCAGAGAAAAAGAGAGGCAGCCTGACCTGGGGTCTCTCTGTGATATTCTTGGTTTTGGTGGGTGCGTTTCTGTTCCTTCGCTCCCCTTTCTTTCATATCCAGAAGTTCGTGGTTGAAGGGAACTCTTCGGTGCCGGAAGAAGAAATCGTTGCGCGGTGCGGCCAAAACGCCGCCAACATTTTTGCTTTTGATTTGGACAAGGCGTCGAAGCTGATCGAAGAGAGCCCTTGGATAGAGCGGGCCTGGTGCGATCGAAAACTGCCTGATACCATCCTCATCACGGTAACCGAGAGAGTTCCAGTAGCTTTCGCTCCCATGGGAGAGGGCAACTATTTAGTGGACAAGCATGGACGGGTGCTCGGTGAGGACGACGGTTTCACGGAAGGATTGGTCGCCTTAACCGGCTTTCAGGGGCCGGTCTCTCCGGGCTACTTTCTTGATGACGCTACATACGGTTGGGGTCTCCGGGCTCTTTCGGCCTTGGGCGAACTGGCCCGTTCCAAAGTCACCGAGATTAACGTGCAAGGAGGCGGATGTACCCTTATACTGGACGATGGGTGTAGAGTGCTCTTGGGCGAGGAGAACTCGGGCGTGGAAGAGAGGATTTCTCTTTTGGAGTCCATCTTGGCCGATTTGGGCCGGGAAGGAATATGGCCAAACAGATTGATTTGAGGTTCGACAAGCCCACGGTTAGGACCTGACAAGGATTGGAGGTGAGAGGTTCTTGAAGACCAGAGGCTCGCAAATCGCACTGACTCTCATATTCATTTTATTCGGCTTTATGTTGGCTACGCAATTTCGAGCGCGCCCGCCTATCGCAGAGAGCCTTAAGCAGCAGAGGGCTGAGGAGCTGTCGGTACTTCTGCAAGTGGCCGAAGAGGAACGAGACGTTCTTAGGGCCGAAGTGACCTCTCTGAGGGACCAAGTGGCTGACATGATGGCGGGCCAAAACGAAGTGAAGGTGCTTCAGGCCGAGTTACAGAAATCTATGCTCTTGGCCGGACTCACCGAAGTCGAGGGACCGGGCGTAAGCGTGGAGATGAACGATTCCACAAGGCAAGCCGCCCCGGGGCAGGACCCCAACGTCTTTCTCATACACGATGACGACGTTCAGAAGATAGTGAACGCTTTGTTTGCCGCGGGCGCGGAGGCTATCTCCGTGAACGGCCACCGGCTTATCACAACAAGCGAGATCATCTGCGCGGGAAACGTAATCATCGTCAACGGCGCCCGCATCGCGCCTCCAATCAAGATCCTGGCCATCGGCGACCCGGAGACGTTGGAGACCGGCCTCAAGATGCGGGGCGGAGTGGTGGACAGCCTGATCCTGTGGGGCATCGAAGTGAAGATTAAGACAGAGGAGAAAGTCACACTTCCGGCCTACAGCGGTTCACTTAGGCTTGACCACGCAAGTCCCGTGAAGAAGGGGGGCGCCGGCTAGATGTGGCTTCTGGTTCTTGGGCTTTTGGTAGGAGTAGTGCTGGGACTGAAGGTCCCTTGGCAGGTTCCCACTATACTCGCGAGATATCTGGCCGTCAGCTTGCTCGCAGGTGTGGATACCTCTATGGGGGGACTTAGGGCAGGTTTCGAAGGTGACTTCAACATAGTCATCTTCGTCACGGGCTTTATGGGCAACACCATTCTGTCGGCGGCATTCGTGTATTTGGGTGATGTCTTGGGCATTGAGCTGTACTTGGCCGCGGTGGTAGCCCTCGGCATAAGGATATTCAACAACCTAGGCTACGTTAGGCGATATTGCGTAGAAAGCCTCGCTCGAAAAAAGTCCGGGTCGTAATGGGACAAACCTTACATTAGAAGGTTTTATCGTGGTGACCGTGGAAAAATCTTCTGGAACGTAGGAGAGGTAGGTGGGTGACTGTGAACGCGGAAGAGTCCAGGTACGCTAACCTTAAGGTGATAGGCGTGGGCGGCGGTGGCTCAAACGCAGTGAATCGTATGGTCGAAGCCGGGATAAAGGGAGTGGACTTTATCGCGGTTAATACTGATGCCAGGCCCTGGACTTGTCGTATGCCCCGACAAAACTTGCCATAGGCCAGAGCCTCACCCGCGGCTTGGGAGCGGGAGCTAACCCGGAAATGGGCGAGAAGGCCGCGGAGGAATCAAGAGAAGAGATACTAGAGCATTTGAAAGGCGCCGACATGGTCTTCATAACCGCCGGAATGGGTGGCGGTACCGGAACCGGGGGAGCTCCGATCGTGGCTCAATGCGCAAAGGAAGTTGGAGCGCTCACGGTTGGCGTCGTTACAAAACCTTTCGCGTTTGAGGGCCGTCGCCGCATGAACGTGGCTCTGCAGGGCATTTCCAACCTTCAAGCTCACGTCGACACACTGATCGTTATCCCTAACGACCGGCTCCTTCAGGTCGTACAAAGAGATACCAGCATAGTGCAGGCGTTTAGGATCGCCGACGACGTTCTGCGCCACGGAGTTCAGGGCATTTCTGACCTCGTCTGCGTTCCCGGTTTGATCAACTTGGACTTTGCTGACGTTCGCACCATCATGATGGATACCGGCTCTGCGCTCATGGGGATTGGACTAGGGCACGGCGAAAACCGTGCTCTGGAAGCAGCTAAACAGGCGATTTCCAGTCCGCTGCTAGAGACCGGCATAGACGGTGCCAGAGCCGTACTTATGAACATAACCGGCGGCAGCGACCTCGGGTTGTTTGAGGTCGACGCGGCCACAGAGACAGTGATGCAGGCGGCGGATCCTGACGCCAACATCATCTGGGGCGCTGTAATAGATGACAGTCTAGAGGACACAGTGCAGATCACGGTGATCGCCACCGGGTTCTCCCAGTCCGCCAAGAGGACGTTTAGGCCCGAGAAGCCAGTTCCCGTCCCGGAGACCCGGGACCTCCTGGAAGTTCCGTTTTTCCTGAGGAAGACGAAAAATAGCGAAAAGCCTCGGTAGAAAAACCGAGGGCGAGCGGCAGTAATACATGGTTCGCCGCACCACCCTGTTAAGATGTCCGCGAGTGATATTCCCGCCGGTTGGGGAATATCCATGGGCTTACGGGGTGGTGCTTCTTATTGGTCAGGCTGGTTTATGTTGACGTGCTCTTCGCCGTTAATATGGCCGTCAATTACATCATCTTGTTGGCCACGGGCAGACTCGCCGGTCGGGCTGTGAAGGCGTGGCGCCTGGGACTCTCCGCGGCGTCCGGCTCGCTGTACGCTTCGTTGGCCCTTGTGTTTCCCTTAAGCTCCGCGTTTTCATTGCCCGCTAGGATCGCCTTTGGAGTCTTCATGGTCGCCTTAGCCTACCCCGGAGTTAGGGGAGTAGGATTCCTCACCGTCGTGTCAGCTTTCTTCCTGTGCTCGGCCCTTACCGCGGGGACAGCTTACGCTCTCTTGCAGAGCGGGGTCAACAGGGCGCTTAGGGCTTCGCTTTTGGGCGGGTCCGATCCCTCGGTGCACTGGTGGATGGTGGCTTTGTCGTTGGCCGCGCTTTCGGCCTTTCCCCTAATAGCCAAGATAGGGGGCTATCAGCCCGGCAGGCCGCTTCCTCTCATGAGCATGGAATTGGTGGTCGGGGGCCAGAGGCTCGACCTGACGGCCCTGGTTGATACCGGCAACAACCTGCGTGATCCCGTTTCAGGGCTCCCGGTGGTAGTGGTGGACTGGCAGTCTTTGCAGAAAGTGATGCCCGGCGAAGTCTATACCTTCTTTCAGTCAACTTGGGACAGGATCCCCTCCTGCCTGGCGGACTCGCCCATCGGGCGCCGCTTGAGGCTCATCCCCTACGAGAGCCTTTCCGGCAAGAAGGGAGTCCTCCCGGGATTTAGGCCCGACCTCTTGGTCCTTATGAAGAAGGGCGGCAACAAAGTCCTCAGAAACGCCATTGTGGGAGTCTCCGGCGAGCGCCTGAGCCCAAACGGGCTCTATCAGGCCCTCCTGCATCCGGACCTGACCGGCTCCTAGAAGCCCAAGGAGGTGCCCCCGTGCGAAGCATTACTGAACTGAAGTTGAGAACAAAGCTGATGTTGGCCAGGCTCCTGCGTCTCTTAGGCATTGGAGGCAGGATCGACTACGTTGGGGGAGCGGAAGCGCTTCCGCCGCCCTTAAGCCAAGAAGAGGAGGGCATGCTCCTCACGAGGCTTCAGGGAGGGGATGTGGACGTCAAGTCGACACTCATAGAAAGGAATCTGAGACTTGTAGTCTACATAGCCAAAAAGTTCGAGAACACGGGTATCCCCGTGGATGACCTGGTCTCAATCGGTTCAATAGGGCTTATCAAGGCGGTGTCCACCTTTGACATCGAAAAAAACATAAAACTGGCGACGTATGCCTCCAAATGCATCGAGAACGAAATACTCATGTACCTTAGGCGCACTATGCGCGTAAAGGCAGAAATCTCGTTTGACGAGCCTCTGAACGTGGACGGCGAGGGTAACGAACTGTGTCTCTCGGACGTTAAAGGGACGCCTGAGGACGTCATCTACTGCGACTTAGAGAGGGAAGACGACAGGGAAGTCCTGCGGCTGGTTTTGGAGCGTCTGCCGTGGAGGGAAAGGACTATTGTCGACTTGCGTTTCGGGCTTAGAGACGGCGTAGAAAGAACGCAAAAGCAGGTGGCGGATCTGCTCGGAATATCACAGTCATACATATCCCGTTTGGAGAAAAAGATCATGCAGAGGCTTCAACGGGATATCGTAGGCTTCCAGTAAAAGCCCACCTATTGCCCAAAAGGGCGTAATCTTCCTGGTATAACCCCCCTAAGATGCGGCAATACTTTTTATGATCTAATGCACCAAATTTTGGGAGATGCCGGGGGTCACTCGCTATTGAACAAAGTCGAGATATGTGGGGTCAACACCAGCAAGCTTCCTGTCTTGTCTTCCGCGAAGATGAAAGAGCTCTTCCTGGCCAAAGAAGCCGGAGACACCACCGCCAGAGAAAAACTGGTGAACGGCAACTTGCGGCTTGTCCTAAGCGTCATCCAGCGCTTCGCCAACAGAGGCGAGTATGTGGACGATCTCTTTCAGGTCGGGTGCATCGGCCTCATGAAAGCCATCGACAACTTCGATCTATCGCAAAATGTAAAGTTTTCCACCTACGCGGTCCCCATGATTATAGGCGAAATCCGCCGTTATCTTCGGGATAACAACCCCATTCGTGTTTCCCGCTCCCTTCGGGACGTAGCCTACAGGGCCTTACAGGTCCGCGACACTCTGGTATCCCGCCTCGGCCGCGAGCCGACCGTGAAAGAGATTTCCAAGGAACTAAAGACTCCCGAAGACGAGGTGGTATACGCGCTGGACGCTATACAAGAGCCAATAAGCCTCTTTGAGCCGGTATACCATGACGGCGGCGACCCCATTTACGTAATGGACCAAGTTAAGGACGACAAGGGAGAAGACACGGCCTGGGAGCAAGATATCACCATTAACGAGGCCATGTCCAAATTAACCGACCGCGAACAGGCCATAATAAGGATGAGGTTCTTTGAGGGCAAGACCCAGATGGAAGTGGCGCAGGAAATCGGCATTTCCCAAGCGCAGGTTTCGCGGTTGGAAAAGGCCGCGCTTCTTCACATGAGACGGGACATGGCTCTCTAAGGTTTACGGACAGGGGGTGGTCGGGATGAGAAGGAAACGTCGTAACGGGGCGGCGGAAGCATTAGCCTTGGTTCTTGTAGCGGGAGCTTTGCTGTTTGCCGGATGGGGTCTTGCCGAAGCGAGAAAGGTTACCAAAGCGTATACGCCCCACAACCTTTCCAGGCTTCAGACGCAATCGGTCCCGGCCGGCATAGTGCGTCTGCACGTGATAGGCAACTCGGACAGCGCTTTTGACCAGGAAGTGAAGCTTATGGTCAGAGACGCCATAATGGAGACCTTCGGGGCGGAACTGGCCGCAGTGAAAGATTCAACTGAAGCCGAGTCCGTCATCACCGAATCCCTCCAACAGATCGAGGAAGTCGCCGCAGAGTGCCTCAGCCTTAGCGGGATGGACTACGGGGCGAAGGCGGCCCTGAAGACGGTGTACTTCCCGGACCGGTCATACGAGACGACAGAGGGGCAAGAGGTCTTCCTTCCCCAAGTGACTATAGAGCGTTACAGGTAGTTCTGGGAAAAGGGGAAGGAGCGAACTGGTGGTGCGTCATGTACCCTCCGCTCTGCTACTTCGACTTGGTTCAGAAGGCCGTGGCCGGCTCCAAGGCCGAAGGGGCGGTCGTTCCCGTCAGTTCCGGCCAAGGATTCCTCCTAGTCGATGAGTCGTCCACATCCGACGTGCCGGTGGAACTTAGGTGCTTCCTGATAGACGCGTTGAAGTCCGGGATCCAGAGAATCACCGAAGCTTTTAGGGCCAAAATCGAGGCCCTCTTCTGCGAGACACCCCAAAACATGCCGTAACTAGGTTACCGGGCCTACCTCCACCATATAATGCACTGGGGGTGGTCTCGTTGATCAGGGCATCCGATCTCTCGACAAGGGACGTTATCAACACCGTTGACGGCAGACGTTTGGGCAACATCGTTGACGTCGAAATCGACCTTGGCACAGGCAAAATCGTTGCCGTGGTGGTGCCCGGCCAGCCTAAAGTCCTCGGCATGTTTGGCCACTCTGACGATTACGTGGTACCCTGGGAAAACGTGAAAAAGATCGGCGAAGACGTAATACTGGTGGAGCTTTCAGAACACTACCTCAGAAGGATCGTGCGCTAACTGATAATCCCTAGCCGCAACGGGCTTTAGTCCCCTTCGGGCCTTCTTTTGCGTTACAATAGTCTTAGCTTTGGAACCCCACTCCAAAGAGCGCATGAGAAGGAGAACCTTACTTGAAGAGACGCCGCAAAAAAACCAAGTACCGCGCCTATGCCCGGAAGATAGCGCTGGCCGTGGTAATGATTTCCGTAGTCATGCTGTTTCTATGGCCATACTTAAGAAGCGCGGCCTTGAACACCTTCGTTTCGGTCGGACGCGGACGAGCGGGCACCCTGGAAGAACGGGTGACGGGGGAAGCTCTTTTTGCCGATTGGTCATCTTTGGTGGTGGCCCCCACGAACGGCACCTTGCGGATACTGGTCCAAGCCAACGAATCGGTGAGGGCGGGCCAGGCCATCGCCGAGATCGGGAGCCCGAACACCGCGGAGGCCATGGAAGAGAGCCTCGCTTTCGCCCGGGGGAATCTTAGAAACTACGAAGAATCTACCGCAGAAGAGTTCCAGAGATTGTCCCAAGAGGCCAATGACGCCTACGCGGCGGCAGTGGACGCCCTCTTCTCGGCAAAGCGCGCCTTTGCCGCAGGTTCCCAGAAAGAAGCCGTTTCGGCCGAATCCCGGGTGAAAGAACACGGGGCGACCATTGCGGGGATAAAAGCCCGCATATCCGAGATAGAGGACAGAAGGGCCGAGTTGGCCGAGAACGTCCTATTAGTGGAAAATGCGGTCGCCAGTACCGGCGTACAGGTCCTGTCTCCAATAGCCGGGATCTTGTCTTGGGAGTATTCCAGCTACGATCGGACCATAGCCGATTTGGCGTTGACGGATAAGGACGCATCGCAGCTCATGGCCATCATTAGGGAAGACAACGACGCCCGGGTCATGGTAAGTTCAGATGGGCAAAGCGTCAAGATAGGTGATGCTGTGGGAAGAGTCGTCTCCGGCCGAAACGCCGCGTTCTACTTCCCCGTCAAAACCGAGGAGAGACCGGACGTTAAGGCGGGGCAGCGCATTGAAGTGCGGTTCGGAGATGGGACAAGCGCTTACGCGACCATAACCGGAGTCAAAGACGCGTGTCCGCCCGGGTACTCAGTCTTGACGGGAGAAGTGCCTCTCTTGGATGTCTCCAACCCGTCCAACTCCATGGAAATCAGCCTGGTCACCTCGCGGGCGACCGGCATCATAGTACCCACCAAAGCCATTTTGAACAAGGACGGGCAGACAGGAGTGCTTACCGTGGAGAAGACATACGCCCGCTTTAGCCCGGTCGAGGTCATCATGACCAAAGGTAAGGAAGCCGTAGTCCGGGGGATAGCGGAGACAGACGAGATAGTGCTTGGAGGAATGGGATTCTTGGAGGGTAGAAGGGTCCGATGATCTCGCGAAACCTTACGACCGTACGGAAATCCGTTGAAAGAGCGTGCTTAAAGGCCGGAAGAGACCCGTCGTCCGTGGAGATTATGGGAGTCACAAAGTTCGTGGAACCGGGCCTTATACGGGAAGCTATCGGGCTAGGGCTCCGGTTCATAGGCGAGAACCAAGTCCAAGAGATCCGGCGCAAAAAGTCATCCGGCGCATACGACGGCGCCCGGCTCTGTCTCATAGGCCACCTTCAGACCAACAAGGCCTCCATGGCGGCAAGGGTCTGCGACGAGGTACACTCGGTGGATTCTACCCGGGTGGCCGAAGCCTTGTCCAAGTTCTCGCTTATGTACCGTGAGGATGAGCCCCTTACTATCTTGATGGAAGTGAACGCGGGACTCGATCCCAAGAAGCACGGGGTCTTGCCGGAGGACGCTCCGTCTCTGTGCGATACGATTATGTCACTAGAAGGGCTTAGGCTGAGGGGTCTGATGACCGTCGCACCCGGCGACCCGGAGGCTGCAAGAAGCGCCTTTCGCTCCTTAAGGCTACTCCGGGACGATCTGATCGCCAAGGGCATCCCCCAGGACAACCTGGCGACCCTGTCCATGGGGATGTCCGGGGACTATGAAGTCGCGATCTCAGAGGGTTCGACAATGGTACGGATCGGGACCGCGTTATTCGGTCCTAGGGCCTACTAAAGCAGGAATTCCGGGGCGGTTTGGTAGAAACTTGGTACCGCTGAAAATGTATCCAAGAGGGGGTTTTCCGGATGGCTTCCATGGGCGACCCTGAAGCTACTCTCCAGATCCGCAGGCTGACGCCTTTGGACATACATAATAAGGAGTTCAAGAAGGGTTTTCGAGGTTATGACGAAAGCGAAGTCGATGAGTTTTTGGACTTGATTGTGGCTGAATTTGAACGGCTGGTTCGACAAAATGACGAGCTCCAGGCCACTATTTCCGGGCTGGAGTCCCGTCTTGAGCACTACAAAGGCTTGGAGGAGACTCTCAAGAACTCGATTGTGCTTGCCCAGAAGACCGCCGACGAAACCAGGGAGTGCGCCCACAGGAAGCTTCCGTCATCAAGAGGGAAGCCATGGCCGAGGCGGCCCGGCTCCGGGAAGACGCCCAGGAGGATCTCAGGAGGAGCTATCGGGAAACCGAGTTGGTGAGGGACCGTCTCTTGAGGTTTCAGGTAGAGATGAAGGCTTTTCTCCAGTCAACCATGGAGATGATCGACAAGGGCGTCGGTGGGCTGGGAACTCGCCTGGAAGAGGAAATCGGAGAGGTCCACAAATAGGCCTCGACGGGAGGATCGAGATTTGACCAAAAAGACCGTAGGGATACTCGGCGGAATGGGTCCAGAGGCCACCGTGGATCTCTTCATGAAGATAGTGAAAGCCACGCCCGCGAAGAAGGACCAGGAGCACCTTCGGGTGGTCGTGGATTCGAATCCGGAAATCCCCGACCGCACCGCGTTCATCTTGGGCAAGGGTGACGATCCCAGGCCCCTCCTCCTATCGGGAGCGAAGAACCTTGAACGGTTAGGCGCTTCCTTCATCGTTATCCCGTGCAATACCGCCCACTATTTCCACAAGGCCATTTCGGAAGCGGTCGGCATCCCTGTCTTGAACATCATGGACGAAGTCGCCGGACACCTTTCGGGAAAAGCGCGCAAGGTGGGCATTCTGGCGTCCACGGGGACTCTCATGACCCGCCTCTACGAAAACGCCCTGGAGAGGCACGGCATGGAGACGCTGTTGCCCCAAGGACCTGATCAGGACGAAGTGATGAAGGCCATCTACGCGGTGAAGGCAGGCGACCTGGATACGGGCAGGAAAATTGCGTTGGAACAGGGAAGGAAGCTTGTGGCGTCCGGTGCGGAGGCGGTTATCGCGGGTTGCACCGAGATCCCCTTGGTGCTCAAAGACGGCGATCTAGAAGTTCCCACCATTGATGCCACAACGGTTTTGGCTGAGGCCGCCGTTCTGTTTGCTACGGCTAAGACCGGGGAGGAAAAACACGGAAAGTAGGTTGGTGCCAATGAACGCAAAAGCTACGCTTTATCAGAATGGCAGCTTTTACGTCCTTCCCAATGAGACTCGAAAGAGAGAGGCGTTGGCATCTTATGAAGGGCGCATCATCTATGTAGGTGACCGCGATGCCGCTAAGGATTCGTTCCCCGCAAACGTTACGCCGGAGGTCGTTGACCTGGAAGGCCGGACGGTCTTGCCGGGCTTCATAGACAGCCACATGCACCTCATGAGCCTCGGGTTGGGGCTCCGGAATCTTTCCTTGTCTGATGTTCGTTCGATTTCCGACCTTAAGGCTGCCGTGAAAGCGCAAGCGGAGAAGACCCGGGAAGGCGAGTGGGTCTTGGGCAGGGGATGGGACCAGGACTACATGCGCGAAAAGCGATACCCCAACCGCAGAGACCTGGACGAAGCCGCCGGCGAAAAGCCGGTATACCTCACCAGGGCTTGCGGTCACCTGGCGGTCTTGAGCAGCAAGGCTCTGGAGATTTGCGGGATCACGCGGGATACTCCGGATCCTGATGGCGGAGCTATAGACCGGGATCAATACGGCGACCCCACGGGCGTTCTTCGAGAGACCGCGCAGGAACTGGCGTACTCCCATGTTCCCGAACCGGGCATGGATACCTTAGTGGAAACGACCAAAGACGCTATGAATTATCTTCTAGCCAGGGGCATCACGTCGGTACATACAAACGACGGGTACGGAGGCTATGCGGGGGTTAGGGAAACCTACCGGAAGGCTCACGAGTCGGGCATTCCTCTTAGGATCTACTGGGATCTGCCCGTGGACAATTTGGACGAGCTGGCAAGGACACCGCTTCGGACCGGGGATGGCGACGACTACTTCCGGATAGGGGCGGTCAAGATGTTTGCCGACGGTTCGCTGGGCGGTCGCACGGCTGCTTTGGAGGAACCGTACAGCGATGACCGATCCACATCAGGGATCCTGGTGAACTCCGAAGCTACTCTCAAGGAATGGGTTTACCGCGCGCATAGCTTGGGAATGCAGGTGGCGGTCCACGCCATAGGGGATAGAGCGGCCAGGGTAAGCCTGGAGGCCATTAACGATGCTCAGTCGCGGTTGCCCAGGATCTCCTTACGGCACCGCGTCGTGCACGCTCAAATACTCTCGCCGCACCTAATCAGCGAGATGAAGCGGCTAGGCATTGTGGCGGACATTCAGCCCAAGTTCGTTACAACCGATCTTCGTTGGGCCGAGGAACGAGTGGGCCACAGGATGCGCTGCTCGTACGCTTGGAGGACCATGCTTCGGGCGGGTGTTCCCTTGGCCGGCGGTTCGGACTGCCCGGTTGAACCGCCCGATCCTTTGTGGGGGATTTACGCGGCAGTGACTAGAAAGGACATGGAAGGGAACCCGAAGAGCGGGTATTACCCCAACGAGAAGGTGTCTGTCTCAGACGCCGTGCACATGTTCACTTTAGGCGCCGCCTACGCAGCGTTCGAAGAGGACGCCAAGGGCACTCTCGAGCCCGGCAAGCTGGCGGACTTCGTGGTTCTTTCCAGGGATCCATTTGCCGTAACCTCAGATAGTCTGAAAGACATAGAAGTTCTAATGACGGTGGTCGGAGGCAAGGTGGCGCATCAGAAGTCCGGCAGCTAGAAGTAGCGTCGAAACTGTGAGGCTCCTAAGCCCTATGGCCCTAACGGCTCTGAAAAAGAACCCTTCGGGGAACATGTTTATTAGCCAGTCTGTCCGAGGGTCTAGCAGCCACAGATCGTTGGTGAAGGACAAGAGGTGGAACTTGGTCCACCAATCGGTGAAGTTCATAGCGGCGGGGATGGCGAGAAGAGCAAGGGCTCCTATTCCCGTCGCGCCGCTTATGGCCAAGGCTTTGCCCAGGGATGGCAGAGATCGGTTTGGGCCGAGGGCGAAGTACGCTATCGAAGAGAGAGCGACCAGCCAACACACTTTTTGAGCCACGAAGCCTTTGGCGAACAGCTCCCTCACGTCTACGAGATGATCGAGTTCCTTTTGGTTGTACAGCGGCCTGGCGATTCCACGGATCTCGGTTTCGATCTGAGGGGTATCTATGCGGCCGAGGAAGTAGTCCCTCAGAGATTCTCCCGCGCGCGTGAGTTCTTGAAGCGTCATTTCAACCTTGGAAGGTACGTCTAAAGCCACCCAGCCGGTTTCCGTAGAAGTCAATGTCCAACGCAACCGTTTGGGCGGAGTATAGGACATTGAGCCCCAATAGCCCTACGACCAGGAGAGCCCCTAGAAGATATGCAAGCGGCTTGGCTTGTCCCGGACGGTGCTCTTTTCTGGGTCCTATGCTGGGCATTTGGAGGCCTCCCGATACTTATGCGCCGCGCGAACTCGCTGTCGTGTTCTGGGCTAAGTTCATTCTGTCCCAACACGGACCGTAGCGCAACCACCCCTGGCTCACCCCGTTTTGCCGCGCTGAATACTATGCGGGAGAAATGGCTTCTTTCCAGAGGAAGACGGAGGAGGGCTCTGGGTTGATCAACAAAGGCAGCGTCAAACGGGTGTTTCCGGGTAATAACACGCCTATGGGATTTTTCTCTTATTACGACCATATACTGCCGAAGGACGCTACGAGAGTGTTCGTCATCAAAGGCGGGCCGGGTGTGGGGAAGTCCACCTTCATGACAAACATCGCTAGAGACATGGTAGACCTGGGTTACGACGTGGAGATACACCATTGCTCTTCGGACAACAACTCGGTGGACGGGGTAGTTTTCCCGGCAATCGGTGTCGGCTTGGTTGACGGCACTTGGCCCCACGTTGTGGACCCGAAGGTGCCGGGCGCGGTGGACGAGATTATCTGGCTCGGCGAGTTCTGGGATGAGGATTCGGTCCGGGCCAACAAACCTGAGATACTCCAGTGCCAAAAAGGCATTGAGTCGGTGTTCAAGAGAGCCTACCGGTATTTGAAGGCCGCCCAAGTCGTGTACGAGGACTGGGAGTCGGTCAATATGGAGGCCATGGACTACGGTAAAGCCAACGTCATCGCCGCCAGGGTGGTTCAGGAGACCCTTGGAAACGTTCCGATCGCCGGAGGTCCGGGAACCGAACGGAAGCTTTTCGCCAGCGCCATCACTCCGGACGGGATGAACAACTACCTTAATACCATCGTGGCTCCATGCTCAAAGAGATACGTCATACAGGGCGCGCCGGGGACCGGCAAGTCGGTGCTCCTGGAAAAGGTGAAACGAGCCGCGTTGGAGCGTGGTTTCTTTGTCGAAGCTTACTACTGTCCGCTTCATCCGGAGAAAGTCGAGCACGTCGTCGTGCCCGGCCTAAGCTTGGTGCTTACCAAGTCGATCCATCCGCACACTTACGTGCCCGGTCCGAGGGACACCATCATAGACATGGATGAGTGCATGGATATGGCTGTCGTCGAGAGCCACAGGCATTGTCTCGAGCTTGCGCAAAGCGCTTTCGAGTCTTTGTTCCAAACAGCCATCCACTACATCTGCCAGGCGAAGCAATACCACGACGCTCTAGAGCGGTACTACGCGCCTAACATGGACTTCGCCGGCATAGACAGGCTACGGAAGAAGACCATGGACAGGATACTCGGATTTGCGCGAGAGGTGAGCGGAGCAGCCGGCGTGGGGGATAGCGACTGAGGCCGAGGGATCCATGGGTGCGGGCTCCCCTGGGCACTGTCACAAGAGAGACCCGGCTGTCACACTGACAAAAAACGGCGGAGGCCATGAGCTTCCGCCGGTCGCTATCGAGAGCGGAAGAAATGTCGGGTCGTGAGAGCGATAACCGGACAGAAATGGAGGGCCAGGGCGGCAGGCGGACAATACTTCCGCTAGTCGCTATCGAGAGCGGAAGAAATATCGGGTCGTGAGGGCATCTATCTGGAGTTTCCGACGGTCACCATCTGCCTTGACGTTGAGGAGCATGAGTCCTATGTTAGTTTTCTTATATCACACGGAACGCCTCATGGCACTCTGCGCTATTACGGGTTGGCGGACTATTCGCACGTCGAAGGGAAGAAGCGCAGCGCTTTTCAGAGCGTAGCAGAAGAACAGAGATTCGTGGAGGTTCTAAAGAAGCGTATTCGAGACCACCGTAAGCTGTTTAGTCCAGATGAACGTGGAGACCAGATTGTCAGCCATATCTGCAGTTTCTTGAATGAGTTCGTGAAGAGGTTAGCGTAACTTACCGAGGAAATGATCAGCGTGTGGCGTCCCGGTCCCATTGATAAGCCAAAGAGCGCTATCTTCGTTAGTCAGGTTTTTGTAGACGCGGTCAAGACACACCGGCTTACTGCCTTCAAGTTTGACTTGGTCTGGGAGAACTAGTCGCTGACTCGGCATCCGTAGGCCCGACTCACAAATCTGCAGCGAGTCGGGCTCTGTACTTTAGGTTCGCACTGCCGCGTTCCCCAATAGCGTCGTAACGGCATTTTACCGCCCGCCCTGAGGAAACATAACAGGGAAGGAAAAAGGGGAGTATCCATGCCGGAAGAGACGCTATGGGAGTCAATGAAGAGGTGGCTTGCTCAGGGCACAGTGGGAACCCGCTTTGTGCCGAGTTTGAGGTGGCAAGGTGGCGAGATGGCACGGCTTCCCACCCGAGAATCCACGGGGCGAAGAGGCAAATCCGTAGCCACCGGGGGCAAGTATACGGCGACCGATGGCAAAGCCACAGGGACTGAGCAACTCGGCGTGACATCGAGCGGCCAGGTTGATGAGGACGCGACAGACACCGAGGACGGACGGTTCAGCCCGCCTCACCGTGAAGCCCGCAGCCTTAAGCGGACGCTTTTGGCCGTTTCCGACTCTCTGGAACGGGCACAAATCGCCGATTACGTGCAACTCCTCAACACGCCCAGAAGGCTAATCTACCTGAACCTCTTGGCGGGGTTGTTCAGGGGCGTGGGCATGGCCGTAGGTTTCACATTGCTAACAGCCATGATTATCTACGTCTTGACGCGCAGCTTCGTAGCCAACTTGCCGGTGATAGGCGACTTTCTCGGCGAACTGGTATGGATCATCCAGCAATACCTAAGGGGCAAATCCTAACGAGAAAGGGGACTTTTGATTGGAGGATCTCAATTCGACAAAGACTCCCGGACCCCGGCAAGATATCGATCTCACGCATTACCGCCAACTCCTCATGGAGAAAAAGACCCAGGTGGAGCACGGTATCAGGAGCATCATGGAGAATACCTTCTCAGAAGAACAAAAATGGAATGTCGGCGAGGCGTCTTCATACGATCAACATATCGCCGAGCAGGGGCTGGAGACTTTCGAGCGAGGGAAAGACCTCGGATTGAAAGACGGCTTGGAGATAGACCAGTTCAAGGTCAACAAGGCTCTGGAACGTATGGATAACGGGACTTACGGTTACTGCCAGAACTGCAAACAGCCTCTTGAGATAGGAAGGCTGGAGGCCATGCCGGACGCCGAGTTGTGTGTACCCTGCCAGGAGCGGCAAGAGGTGAAGCCGGCCAGCCGCAGACCTGTGGAAGAGCAGACGGTGAACACATATATGCGCGGTATTGAGACCCTGACCGACGAGCCCTACTCGGTGGGGGGCGAGGAGAGGAACAAGGCCCACAAGGGGAAAAACGCCAAGCGTCTTACCTGATAAACCTTGCCACCAATACCTAGGTCAGGTATCCTTTTTGAGAGGAACATTCACTCTACCAGTGGAAAGCGAGCGTCCGCTTTGGCATTTTACCTGACCCTTGTTGTCGCCGTGATATCGGACTACCTGACGAAGCAGTGGATCAGGTCAAACTTGGCTTTGGGCGAGACGAGAGTCATCATCAACGACCTGCTCCGGATAACTCATTGGAGCAACTCAGGGGCCGCCTTCGGGATGTTCAGAAACGCAAACACCTACTTGGCGATTCTGGGTGCCATTTGCGTTGTCCTTGCCGTCGCCATATACCCTAAGTTCAGGTCATTCGGGCCGTTTTTCGCGGTTGCCTTGGGGCTCGTGGCAGGAGGGGCTCTCGGAAACCTCATAGACCGCATACTCTTTCAGAGTGTTACCGACTTTATTAGCGTCAAGTACTTCACTCCCATTTTCAACGTGGCGGATTCCGCCATCGTGATGGGTTCTATCCTCATGATAGGTGTAGTCCTTTTCTCCCATCAAGGGAGCGCTTGGAAGTGACCTCAGTGGGCGAGACCGGGAGGACCGTGAAGCTGGAAGTCGACGAAAACGGGATAGGTCAGAGGCTGGATGCCTATGCATCAGCAGAAGTTCAAGACCTTTCCAGGTCCCGGGTTCAAGCCCTGTTGGACCAAGGCAACGTCCTCCTAAACGGCAAACCGACCAAGGCTTCCGCCAAGCTTCGACTGGGAGACATCATCCAAATAATCGTGCCTCCGCCCGTCGAGTGGGACGTTAAGGCCGAGGATATCCCCCTAGACATCGTTTATGAGGACGAGCGAATTCTAGTCATCAACAAGGATAGGGGAGTGGTAGTCCACCCGGCCGCGGGGCATCGTCAGGGCACCCTTGTGAACGCCGTGCTTAGCCATTGTCCCGACCTTAGGGGTATCGGAGGAGAGATCCGTCCGGGGATAGTCCACCGGCTGGACAAGGACACAACCGGCTTGCTTGTGGTGGCGAAAGACGAGGAGACCTTACGAGACCTGCAATCCCAGATCAAGGACAGGACGGCCAAGAGGCAGTACCTGGCGTTGTGCAAGGGACGGCTGCCGGCGGATTCCGGAACAGTGGACGCCCCCATCGGTCGGGACGAACGGGATCGAAAAAGGATGGCGGTCAGGCCCGGAGGTAGGGAGGCCGTCACCGCGTTTGAAGTTGTAATGAGATTCGGCAACGAGTACACGCTGCTCGTAGCCAAGTTGCAGACGGGCAGGACCCACCAAATAAGAGTGCATATGGCCCACCTAAAGCACCCCGTTGTGGGCGATCCTGTATACAGCAGGACGAGAGGGGAGTTGGGGATGCGCGGGCAGGCCCTGCATGCGTTCAAACTGGGGCTGGCCGTGCCCAAAAGCGGTCAGTACGTTGAGTTTTCGGCCCCGCTTCCCGATGACTTCCGGGAAGCCCTAGAGACTCTGGAGAGAAGGTACAAGGAGGAGTTGCCCGAATGGCTACGCTAGATTCCCGGCAAGAGCATAAAGAGAGAATGGCCCGGATCCTTATTGACATAGGTTCGGTGGGGGCCAGGCCCGAGAAGCCCTTTGTTTTCACGTCAGGCACTTTTAGCCCAGTTTACATAGATGTCCGTCGCCTGATTTCCTTCGTGAACGAGAGGGAAGAGGCGATCTCCATGCTGGAGGACCTGGTAAAGGAAACGGTCTCCGAGCAAATAGACGGCGTAGCCGGAGGCGAGACCGCGGGTATTCCTTACGCCGCGTTCTTGGGCTGGAAAATGAGCTTGCCCATGCTTTACGTCCGCAAGCAGGCAAAAGGCTTTGGCCGAAACGCCCAGGTCGAAGGCGAGGTCAGAGATGGGGATCACATCATCCTGGTTGAGGACCTGATGTTCGACAGCGGCAGCAAGGTCAACTTCATAAACGGCCTGCGTAACGCAGGTTTGAAGGTCGGGCACGTGTTTGTGCTCGCTTCCTACGGCCTCTCCGACGAGTACGAGAAGAGTCTAGGAGCTATCGGTGTCCAAGGGCACTCGGTAACCGACTGGCCCACCATCATTGATGTGGGGGAGAAGATAGGCCATTTCTCGGTGAAGGATTCGGCCATGGTGCGCGAGTTCTTGCGTGACCCTCATGAGTGGTCTAAGGCGCGCGGCGGAAAGTAGGTTGCGCACGCGGTCGACGTGGGGTAGCCGCGCGGCCCGGAAGAGAAAGGCGCGCGGGGGTAAGTAATCGTCACATGCAGTAGAGCATCGTCCGCGCGGCACGGTCAAGAAGCATAGGGTAGAGCGGGGAGGAGCCGTGGGCCTTGGGTTTCCGTTTCGTGTTTCGATTGTTACTTGTCCTCTTGTTTGCCGTCGCGCTCGCGGCCGCTGACGCTTACCTGGTGGAACCAAGGCTGCTGGTGACCGAACGCGTGACGGTTTCCATACCGTCTCTTCCGGAGAACCTGGAAGGCTTCACTATCGGAGTGCTTTCTGACCTTCACCTGGATCTCACGCCCCCTGACCGGTTGAGAAGCGCATCCGAGGCTCTTTCCAGACTCGATCCGGACGTTGTAGTTGTAGTAGGGGACTTTAGCGGAGGTATGGGTTCGAGCCTCGAAGGTCCCGGATCCTTCAGCAGGTCGCCGGGATCGCCGGGACTAGTGAAACTCAGGCGAACCTTATGGCAGCCAGTGACTACGTTCTTGAGCCGGTAAGTGGCGCTTACGGGTAAGGAACTGGGACCGCTGGCTTGATGGCGGGTCGGGTTCGGGACTCCAGAACATAACTGCTCATCAACGAGGAGTCCTAGTCGCCCCGAACTTGTGGCTTTGCGGAGTGGATGACGCTCTCCTGGAGTTCTCCCGACACAGACGGAGCAGTGTGGAGCGCTCCATAACGCGTTAAGGTGCTCTATCTCGCAGGCCAGATCCCAGCGGATAGCATCCGCGTGGCCCACGTGTTTACCGATGCTCAGACACTCCGGCAGGTGCAGTCCCCGGTGTTAGGCCATCTGCTCTACTTACCGATGGGAGAGAGGTACGACATGGGACTCTATCAGACGCCGACCCATCAGGTAGCTACCAGGGGCTTAGGTATGAGCCATATCCCGGTCCGTTTCATGTGCCGCCGGGAGATCACCCTGATAGCACGCTGACAACCGGACACTAGATGTCGATCACTTTCTCCACTGTCCTGACCTCGGTGCCGTCGCTGTATCGAGAATCAAGAGGTAGTGATCGACTGATGCAGGCGCGTCCTTGACTTCTCCATCGAATTTCCTGACGTCGTCTGGTTTAGCGGACATGGTCAACGGCACTATTATCTTTGACTCCCCGGATACGATCTGGAAGAAGTCGCTTTCGTAGGCCTAAACCGCCTAACGAACTGGCTCCTCGGAGACGATTACGCGCAGGTCGCCGCCTTCATGATGGACTTCCATTGACATCGGGCCTGCTTCGGAACCACTGCTTTGCCAGGTCTATTGATCCCACTTCTGTAGTCCTTAGCTGGCCGCCTGCCGATACGGAGATGTAGTAGTCGTAGCGGTTTTCCGGGTAATATCGGCGGCACGGCCTGGATAGATTCCTTGTGTCCCGGCTTCGAATAAGTATGGGTTATGCCAACTTTCAATTCAGGTCGATCCGGTACCAGGTACTCAGGATAACCCTGTGGCCTCCGCCGCCCGTGCTGGGCCTTCATAGGTGGTATAGTCGAGGTCATCTTCATGTAGGTACAACGTGACTACAACTCGAACCCTCCGCAGGCTCTTTGACCTGCCAATCCCTTGGCAACGGGAATTATGTCGCCTTTGCCGCTGCCCTATGGTTATGTCAGCCGGGGTGACCCACCTCGGCAGCTTCCTGAAGCTCTTGAAATTTGCCCTACGTACTGATGATAGCTCAGGTGGAGGTTCTGCAATTGCTGGGCGCTTGCGTTCGGTGTGCCATTTCTCAGTTCCTCCGAGTTGTCGAAGCCATGGTGTTGACCTTCAAACCGGAGTAGGTAGTCAACAAGAGGCTTACGACGGCGCAGGGCAACACACGTTCTAAACAGTCTCTCAATGGCTGGCCTCCAGCAGGGTTCTCGATTTCGTGTTACAGACGCTATACGTACCCGGAGTCTGGAGAACTGCAAGGTAACCGGGGTTCCAGTGTCCGGCACCCATGAGAGACAACATTCCGCATGTCCGTAATCGCTCAAGTTGCCTATTGACGACGGTTTCGCGCGGGGGAGGTTGGGAGAAGTCCTTGTCGGCCCCTGATTGATATGAGACTGTTAGTTAACATAATAACTATT
The DNA here is from genome assembly GCA_040766225.1 of Bacillota bacterium. Classification (GTDB taxonomy): domain Bacteria; phylum Bacillota; class Sulfobacillia; order Fermentithermobacillales; family Fermentithermobacillaceae; genus DULO01. The sequence continues at coordinate 96,562 of JAXGQX010000002.1, forward strand.
ATAGGACGTAACGAGGCGGCGCGAGGAGAACGTGATTAGCCCGTCCGTCTGGGATCGAAAAGACCGAGATGGCCTCTCGCCTGCTCTTTAGTGATGACAAGGATAAGGATAGCAACTTTACCTGGGGTTAGCGTGACGAATAGCCTGCTAGGTAGATATTTCGATACCCCAAATGCAGGAAAAACCCTGTGAAGGCGTTGAAGGACGAATCGCGGCGGCTTCGGAAGCGCTCTTTAGGTCCGGGTCGCGATACTGACAATCGGCTACATTTGTCCACCACTTTGTGCTCCTGGCGAGAAGATACGCGGTCTCTCCGAGTCGAGCAGAGGTGATGTCCCAAGGGAACGTCTGCCCATGGTCTAGGCCTGCATAGGAGATCTTGGCGTCGCGGTTCTTGACTATAGTCTCAGACCCTTTCGAGCATCGTTCCAATACCATAGAGGAGTAGTGAAGAAAGTAGCCGCATTATTGCTCATGGCTCTGATGTTGTTGCCGTTGTTCGCCGGTTGCGGCGGGCCGGCGCTGGAAAGGAACCCGTCGAAACAGGCAACGTCAATGAAAATCAGGTCGTTAAGCTGGTCTATTCAGCGAGATCAGTGAGTGGAACCCTTTGGTCCCGTCCGCTTCGGGCGATTGGGCCAACTACATCGACGCCACCTGGTTGAGTACGACTACCTAGGCTTGGTGCAACCGTGTCTCGCTAGTGGACCAAGTCAGATGACGGTCTTGTATGGACCTTTAAGATTCGCGAAAGGCGTCAGTGGATGACTTGGGACGGAAAGAATACGGCAGAAAAAGTGACAGCCCACGACTTTGTCACCACCGCCAAGTACATTCTAGACTCGAAGAACGCCTGCCGCACGGCCTGACCTCATGTTCGTCTTTGAGGGTGCCGAGGCTTTACTACGATGAACGACTCGCCGAAGGCGTCACGCGGTGGAGCAAGGTAGGGATCAAGGCCCTAGACGATAGTCATCTTGAGTTCACGCTCAACGGGCTCTTCTCTTCCTGTCCATGCTTACCTACAACTGAGGCTACCCACTAACGCCAAGTACCTAGCCGAAATGGGCGACCGGTTCGGGACTGACCCAAGACTTTTCTTTATTGCGGAGCCTTCATTTGCTCGAATATGAGGCCGAATCCTTCCGCATCGACACGCGGAACAACTTATTGGGATCGCGGGGTAAGATGTACGTGGAGCGTATAGAGCGCAAGTACAACGCCGGGGGCGTCACGCTTGCCCCCGGATTGCTCCTCAGCGAGGATGTCACACGGAAACATACCTTCTCTTGATTAGACGAATGGATGAACGACCCGGCGAAGGCAAAACTCATTCGTCCCCAGCGCGGTTCTTCCTATGGCTGTTATTTCTACCTGTTCAGCTTCTGGCCAAACTTCCCCGAGCAGTACGACAGGGACAACTGGATGAAAGCGGTGAACAACCTCGCGTTCCGCAAGTCCTTACTACGCGCGCTGGACAGGATTGCGGGGATCACCTGCTATGACCCGTACACTCCGGAGAACTTCCTGATGCGCACCATCACGCCGACCGACTTTGTGGCCGCGGGCGGCAAGGACTTCACGCAACAGGAATTTGACACCATCAGCAACACCGACCAGCACAACTATCGAGAAGGCACTGGAGTACAGGCCCAGGCCATGAAGGAACTGCAGGCGGCCAGGGCGACCTTCCTATCAAGATCTACATGCCCTACAACACGGGTTCGAACAGCCAGATTCAGTTGGCCCAAGTTCACGAGCAGCAGCTAGAGCGGGATTTGGGTACCGACTATATCGATATCACCATCGAAGGCTACCCGAACACCGACTTCCTAAACGTTACCCGTCGGGCCGGCAACTACTGCTTCATGATGTCTTACTGGGGTCCGGACTACGCGGACCCGGAGACTTACACCGATCCGTTCGCCATTGGTCAAAAGTACGGGTACTGCTACATGGCTGAAGGGTACGGCGAGAAGTCCACGGCAGACGATCCGGAAGCCCGTAAGGGTTTCGACGGAGGCTTCTGGAAGAACGTCCTGTACGACGACATGGTAAACACGGCTGCCAAAGAGGTCGTCGACCTCGATAAACGCTACACGGACCTCGCCAACGCGGAAGCATGGCTAATCGGTAACGCGTTCGTCGTGCCCTTAGGCCGCTTGGGAGCCACTTACTATGTATCGTCCTACATGAACCCGTTTGAGTCCCAGTTCGCTCCTTTCGGAGCGTCGGGTTCGCGCTATAAGTATCAGAAGGTCATGAAGGAGCCCATGAACACCGAGGAGTTCATGAGACGGCAAGAACTGTGGGTCCAAGAACGCAACGCGGCCATGGCCAAGGCTCAGGCCGAAGGCGAGACTACTAGACCGGTCCCTGGTTCGTCTATCAGCAAGAGAAGGGAACCCCGGTGGAAGCCGGGGTTCCCTCAACAAGTTACCGTCATGTTGATGAACAGGAACCCGATCAGGTCAACGGCTTACTTCAACCTGATTCTTAGCGAACGTTCTATATGACCATCCGTACTCAGGCGCTGGGCGCCATGATTACGATGTTCTTAGTCCTCTCCATTGTATTTATGTTAATGAGGCTCTTACCTGTGGAGACTTACTACGGCGGACGTTCGGACAGCATGAGCGAGGCGGTCAAGGAGCAGATATTGAGTCTCTTGGCCTGCTGGACCCCATGCCCAAGCAGTTGTGGAGGTTCTGGGGCGAACTCCTAAGGGGTGATCTGGGCAAGTCCATCGTCTACCGCAAAGGCGTACCCAATACGGAAATCATAGTACCCAAAGCCGTGTACTCCTTCAGGTTCGGCATCGCGTCTTTGGCCATGAGCCTTGTGGTTGGCCTTAGTATGGGCGTTCTGATGGCGACCTACAAAGGGAAGCATATTGATAGGTTGGGCAACACCTATGTCCTTTTGGTCAACGCTCTGCCGGCGGCCGTCTACTACCTATTCATACAACTCTACATCACCCATCTCTTTAAGATACCCATGTTATACGACATGAAGAATCCTGTGACTTGGATACTTCCCACCATCTCCATGTCCTTAGGCGGGATAGCCTCAAACGCGATGTGGATGCGGCGCTACATGGTTGACCAGCTAAATCAAGACTATATCCGTCTTGCCCTGGCAAAAGGCTTGAGCAGCAGGCAGGTAGCGTTTCGACACATATTGAGAAATGCGTTCATCCCCATGTCCCAGTCGCTCCCCACCTCTTTGTTGTTCACCATATCCGGATCGCTGTACGTCGAGTCCCTATACTCCATCCCCGGAATGGGCGGTCTGCTGATAACAGCTATCCAGCGCCAAGACAATACCCTGGTGCAGGCGATGGTGCTCTTGTATTCGGCCTTGAGCGTAACGGGCATGCTTCTGGGCGACTTGGCCATGATGCTGTGCGATCCCAGGATCAAGCTGGTCAAGGAAGGGGGCGTCCGCTAATGGGAAACTCCAAACACGACAAGTTCGAACAACTGTCCGAAGGTTTTGAGGCCATGGTCAGAGGAGAGACCGAAAGACCGTCCACAGAAGGGCCTTCTGTGGATGCGGCCGACCTCTTCAAGCCCGCCAAGTTCGATACGGCGGCCGCGGAGTTGACGGGGTACTCCAACTACTCATATTGGGGCAGCACTTTGAGGCTGTTCCTAAAAAACAAGGTCTCTGTGTTTCTGCTTCTGTTCCTATCTTTGCTCTTGGTGTTCACCTTCGTCCAGCCCTTACTTCCCAACCAGCTAGACCCAGTTACCATCTATCAAGACCCCGCGACCGGCGTGCACTATCGAAACGTGAAGCCCAACGAGAAGTTCTGGTTCGGCACAAACAACATTGGGCAGGACCTCTGGAATACGTATGGTCAGGTACGCGCGCTTCTCTGCTCGTTGGGTTGTGTGTCGTTCGTCACCAACGTTGTGGGCATCAGTCTTGGGGCGATCTGGGGGTATGCCGCAAGTGGGATAAAGCAATTTCACCGGGATCTACAACCTGTTTGACAACATACCGTATACCGTGCTCCGCATGCTGATTACTTTCATCATGCGTCCCGGTCTGTTTACCATGGTATTCGTCATGTGTCTTACGGGATGGATTCGCATGGTAAGTATGGAACAGATCCTCATATGCAGGGACCGGGAGTACAACTGGCGTCACGCTGTCTCAGGACCCAGTCACAACATAGTCGTTAGGAACATATTGCCTCAGTTGATCTCAATAGTGCTCGAACCGCTCTGGCCATTCCCGACGCTATCGGTTCGAGAGTGTTCTTGACGTATATAGGACTGGGGCTTCCCGTATCTATCCCGTCCTTGGGCAACCTCATCAACGAAGGCCGTATGGTTATGTTGGTGCCGGCGCAGCGGTACCAGTTGTTTTTCCCGGTAATCGTGGTGTCCATTATTACCGTCTCTTTCTACGCTCTGGGCAACGCTTTCGCGGATGCCTCGGATCCCCGCAACCATAGAAGATAAGGAGGGCTGTACATTTGTCTGACAGTGGACGTACTTCAGAAACGATCCTCAAGGTCGAGGGTCTGGTTGTTAAGTTCGGACTCCGCGGACAGGTGCTCACCGCGCTCCGCGGGATATCCCTGGCACTAAAAGAGGGCGAAAGCCTTGCCATCGTCGGTGAGTCAGGCGCCGGCAAGAGCGTTTTCACCAAGTGTTTCTTAGGCATGCTCGACGCCAACGGGTGGGTCGATTCCGGATCCATACTGTTTGAAGGCCAGGACTTAGCCAAGTTCAGTAAGGAGAAGGAGTGGCTTCGGATCCGGGGCAAAAAGATCGCCATGGTCTTTCAGGACCCCATGACGTCTCTGAACCCCCTCAAAACCGTGGGCAGTCAGATGCAGGAAGTAGTTGAGCTTCACCAGGACTACAAGGGGCGAAGACTCCAAGGAAGCGGACTGCCGAGATGCTTGACCGAGTCGGAATAGGTGACCCGGAGATGCGCTACCGCCAGTATCCCCACGAGTTTTCCGGCGGGATGAGGAGCCGGCGCGTGGTGATCGCCATAGCCGTCGCCTACGGCGAGAGGATATCGCTATGCGACGAGCAGGTACATGCCCTGGACGTGACTATTATTCGGTACGAATCCTGGAGCTAATCAAGAATCTTCAGAGGCAGATGGGCCTTACCATAATCTACATCACCCATGACCTTGGCGTAGTGGCAAATGTCGCCGATAGCGTCGCCGTCATGTACGCGGGAGACATAGTGGAGTACGGCACGGCTGAAGAAGTCTTCTACGACCCTCGCCACCCGTATACCTGAAACTTGCTTTCGTCTCTGCCTCAACTGGGAATAAAGGGGTAAGCCCTTGTATCGTCCTGGGCGCCGCCGTGCCGCCGAAATCAAGGGAGATGCCTTCGCGCCCGCAACCACGCCTTAGTGGCATCGATTTCTGGAGCGTCCTCCCTACTTCAAAATCCTCCCACTATGCCCGGACGTGGCACCCAGATCCTCGGGCGACTCGATTGTACCGGAAGTATTTAAAGCATACCCGAAGTGACCGAAATACGAGAGGATGCGCGATGACCAGAGATGCCAGGGGAAGTTCTTATCGATATAAAGGATCTTGGGGTAGAGTTCAAGGTCGAGGAGAAAGCCGTTAAATCGCGGTCAAGGACGTATCCTTTCAGATCTATAAGGGGAGACTTTCGGGCTGGTCGGCGGGGCAAGTTCAGGCAAGACGACCATCGGTAGGGCAATCGCAGGATCAACGAAACTGCAGCCGGTATCGCAAGTTTCGCGGGCAGCAGATCCAACGTAATCCCAAAGAGCGCGACCACATGGTGACTCAGAAAATCGGATGATTTTCCAGGACGATGGCTTCCTTGAACGAGAGAGCAAAGGTAGACTACATCGTCTCGGAGGGTCTCTATAACACAAGGCGCTACAAGGATGAAGCCGACCGCCAGAGTAGGGTAAGAAAGCCCTTCTCGAAGTGGGTCTTCTCCCGAATTCGCATCTCCTTTCCCACAGCGAGTTTTCCGGAGGTCAGCGCCAGCGCATCGGTGTGGCGAGAGCACTCATAATGGAGCCGGAATTCATCATCGCGGACGAGCCAATTTCGTCGTTGGACGTATCCATCAGAGCTCAGGTCCTAAACCTTCTGTCGTCGTTGCAGAAGGAAAAAGGCCTGACCTATATGTTCATCTCTCACGACCTCTCTGTGGTTCGGTTCATCGCTGATCGGGTGGCGGTTATCCATCGAGGGGAGATCGTGGAGCTGGCCGAGACCGAAGAGCTGTTCAGATACCCGCTGCATCCCTACACCAGGGCTCTCCTCTCAGCCATTCCCACACCGGATCCCAGGGTGGAGCGGGAAAAAAGAGTCCTTGTCTACGATCCTAGGAGCCATGACTACACTGACGACAAACCGAAATGGGTGGAGATCAAAAGAGGACACTTCGTCATGGGAAACGGCGCCGAAATATCTCAGTACGAGGCGATGCTCTAGGAGAGGCACGCGGCGCGTCACGGGCATCTAGCGATAGTATGTCGCCCCGATGTCAAATACCGTGTAGAGTAACACCGTCAGGATGAAAAGCTGCAGGGCTGACCATAAGAGGGCCGGGATAGGGTTCATAAGGAAGGACCTTACCCGGCCGTTTCTTTGGGATCCGTTTTCCGGCATACGGGTGGCCTGGTTGTCGCCGCTAGTTTTCTTGCCTGTTGGTGAAGCCTTCGGGGCACGAAACCCGACGGGATTTTTCCTCGTGTAGATGATCCAGGCCGCCAAGGCGTAAACGGCAGAGAACGCGCAGAGCAGTATGGAGAGGTGGTAAGTCCTACGAAACCCCCATAGCGCGATTGCCGAAGATAGTAGCGACGCCACCGCTGAAAGCAGGAGCCCATTTACAAAGGAGTCAAAATGGGTCAAGAGACTTCTTCCCCCCAAAGCGATTGTGACTCAATTATGGGCCTGCGACAGGAGAAATGTAAATCCGGAAGTCCCTGTAGCGCCTGCTCATCATCGCAGATGAGGGAATTGTGGACTGGCTCTAACTGGGGATAACTTGATGATTAACCTGGATAAACCCAAAAATGCGTTTTATGACAGGAATTCTGACAACGCGCGTTGAATAGCCGTCTGTCGCGGTAATAAAGCCGCTCACGCTTTTTACACATGGTTCGTCGGCCGTAAGGTAAATAGCGGACGGGGGTGGTTCTAAGAAGAGGGAACTTCACGAGTGTTTGCACACCTCTTTTTCATTTCGGTGTCGAGACAATTAGGAACAAGGAGGATAAGAATGAAGAGATTTGTTGCCCTGCTGATGCTCGTGGCTATGGCCGCCGCCGTCGGCGCGTGCACCCCGAAGGAGCCCCCGCCTCCCGTCAGCAACTTGAGACCTTCGGAGGACTACAACACGGTCTACTCCAGCGAGCTTACCGGCATCAACTATCTGGTGACCAGCACTACGCTGGAGTTCGGCGTCGCCGCCAACTGCGTCGACGGCTTAGTCGAACACAACAATCTGGGTATCATTCAGCCTGCTCTCGCCGAGAGCTGGACTGTCAGTGATGACGGATTGGTCTGGACCTTCAAGATAAGACCCGGCGTCAAGTGGGTTACTTACGAAGGCGAGGAGTATGCCGAAGTAGTAGCTCAGGACTGGGTCGACGCCCATAAGTACGGGTTCAACCCGGAAAACGCTTCCAAGAACGCCAACGTGGTCTATGAGGCCGTGAAGAACGGCAAGGCTTATTATGACGGAGAGATCACCGATTGGGAGCAAGTGGGCATCAAAGCGCTGGATAAGTACACCCTTCAGTACACCCTGAACCGGCCTATCCCCTACTTCCTTACAATGCTGACATACGTATCGTTCCTGCCGGTCAACGGTCAGTTCTTGGCCGAGTGCGGCGAGAGCTTCGGAACCGATCACACCAAGATCCTGTACTGCGGCGCCTATCGTATTTCCGAGTGGGAGCCCCAGAACTTCCGCACCATGGTCAAGAACGAGACATACTGGGATGCGGACAACATTCACATCAAGCAGATGAACTACAGGTACAACAAAGAAGCCAGCACGCTCGCCCCGGACCTGTTCCTGCAGGGAGAGATCAGCTCGACCGGCATACCGAGCACCGTCCTGAACGACTGGCTGAACGACCCCGAGCGCAAGGAAATGGTTACGCCGAACCTTCCGAGCACGTACAGCTACTTCTACGCGTTCAACTTTGATCCGAACTTCCCGGAGGAGTACGAGCCGGAGAACTGGAAAGTTGTCGTGAACAACAAGAACTTCCGTAAGTCCTTGTTCCACGCACTAGACCGGGAAGCTGCGATGCTTACGGCCGAGCCGTTCAACCCGAAGTCTCGAATCATCAACACCGTGACCCCCCCGAACTTTGTCTCCATGGCGGGCAAGGACTTCGTAGACTACGGACCGCTGAAGAAGTTCACTGACACGGATAGCTTCAACCCGACCGAGGCCGTGAAGTTCCGCGACCTCGCCAAGGCCGAACTAGAGGGCAAGGCCACTTTCCCTGTGAAAGTGTATATGCCCTACAACGCCTCGGGTTCTGAGTGGACCAACAGGTGCGTTGTCGTCGAGCAGCAGCTGGAAGGCCTCTTGGGAGCCGACTACATCGACGTCATTCCCGTTGGTTTCCCGAGCACCAACTTCCTGAGTGTTACCAGGAGAGCCGGTAACTACGCGTTCCAGGAATGCAACTGGGGACCTGACTACGCTGACCCCGAGACCTACGCGGACCCCTTCTACCCCCCTGCCGGAATGAACTACAACTGGCCGGATAAGGCTGAAGGATACACCGACGAAAACGGCCTAAGCCACTATCAGAACATGGTAGACGCGGCAAAGGCTGAGGTCGTCGACTTGGAGAGGCGTTTCGAGTTGTTCGCTGAAGCTGAGGCATGGCTCATTGAAGAAGCCATGATCATTCCTTACGGAGTTGGAGGCGGCGGATACTCCGCGACCAAGGCCGAGCCGTTCACTGCCCCGTACGCCCCGTTCGGCATGGACAGCTTGAAGTGGAAGGGCCAGGTCATCATGGATAAGCCCATGAACATGGAGCAGTATGAACAGGCCAAAGCCAAGTGGGAAGCTGACCGCGCCGCAGCTTTGGCAGCTCAAGGCAAGTAGACCCTATTGAGACCTAAAGAGAAGGCCGCCCTGGTGGCGGTCTTCTCTTAGGTTACCGGAATTCCCGTGCGTAATCCGATGTGAGGTGCTGTGCGGACCATGCTTAGATACACCATAAGACGGTTATGGCAATCGGCTGTGACCGTGTTCATCGTGATCACGGTCGTATTCCTCTTGATGCGCATGCTTCCTGTCGAGGGGTACTTTGAGGACAACTACGACAAGCTGGAGCCCGACCAAAGGGAGAACATCTTGCGGAGCCTAGGCTTACTGGAGCCTTGGCACGTTCAACTCCGTAACTTTTACGCCAGTCTTCTCAGGGGAGATTTGGGCAAGTCCATTGTCTATCGCCCCAAAGTGGATATCACTACCATTTTGAAGACCAAGATTCCCTACTCTGTTCGATTCGGCCTGACCGCGATGACCATCTCGTTGACCGCGGGACTAGCCATGGGTGTTACCCAAGCCCGTCACAAAGGGAAATTGCTCGATCGCATTTTTACTGTATACATCGTTTTCATAAGCGCGGTGCCTGCCGCCGTCTACTTGATCTTCATCCAGCTCTTCGCGTCCAAGAACCTCCATTTGCCCATGCTGTTCGATCGCGGCAAACCCATAAGCTGGATCCTGCCGTCCATATCCATGTCTTTGGGCGGAATCGCGGGTTATGCCATGTGGATGCGGCGTTATATGGTAGACGAACTGAACAAGGACTACATCAGGTTGGCACGGGCCAAGGGGATGTCGGGAACCGCTATTATGATAAAGCATGTCATGAGAAACGCTTTTGTGCCCATGGCTCAGTACTTGCCCGCGTCTGTTTTGTTCACCATCTCCGGGTCAATCTACATCGAGTCTTTGTACTCGATCCCAGGGATGGGCGGACTATTGGTAGACGCCATTGGCCGCCAGGACAACACCCTTGTTCAGGCCCTGGTGCTCATTTTCTCGACCTTGGGGATAGTCGGCTTGTTCCTCGGCGACTTGGCTATGGCCACCTTTGATCCCCGCATCAAGCTCTCCAGGCGAGGGGGTTCAAGGTGATGGCTTCCCGAGAAGAAAAGACTATTCAAGCTATCGAAGACCAGGCGATGTTCGAGTTCGCCGAGTTTGATGAAGAGGCCGGCGAGAGGACCGGTTACTCCAACTATTCTTACTGGGGTTCAACCGTCAGGGCGTTCTTGAAGAACAAGACCGCCGTCTTTATGCTTTGCACCATGATCGTCATGTTGGCCTTCACGTTCATACAGCCTTACTTGCCGAACCAGAAAATCGCGACCAAAGTCTACCTCGATCCGGCTACGGGACGTCAGTTGATGAACCAGAAGCCCAACCGCGAGTTTTGGTTCGGCACCAATTCCATTGGGCAAGACCTTTGGTCAATGATCTGGAGTGGGACCAGGACTTCTCTTCTCATCGCGTTCATCGTGGGAATTTGGGAAGTCGGTTTCGGGATAGCGTTCGGGGCTTTATGGGGGTACGTGAGGCAGTTGGACGCGCTCATCACCGAGATCTACAACGTGATTCACAACATCCCGACCACCATCGTCATGACGCTCCTGGCTTACATCTTGCGACCGAGTTTCAACACCATGATCATCGCCATGTGCGCCACAGGCTGGTTAGGCATGGCGCGTTTCGTGAGGAATCAGATCGTGATCATCCGAGACCGGGAGTATAACCTCGCCTCAAGGTGCCTGGGCACCCCAACGTCCCGTATCATCATGAGGAACCTTCTTCCCTATCTGGTTTCGGTCATCGTGATGCGCATCGCGCTTTCGATCCCCGGTACCATCGGGTGGGAAGTGTTCTTGACGTACATCGGGTTGGGCTTGCCGGTAAACACTCCGTCCCTCGGCAACTTGGTAAACGAAGGCCGGCGTATAATCATGTCGCCGAGCCAGCGGTACCAGCTTGTCTTCCCTGCCGTGGTGTTGTCGATTATCACAATTTCATTCTACGTGATGGGCAACGCTCTCTCAGACGCTGCCGATCCTCGCAATCACTATTAGGAGGCGGAAGCGATGCGTGAGCCTATTCTGTCAGCTAAAGACGTAGTCGTGAAATTCAGCCTTCGTGGCCAGGTACTTACAGCCATTCGTGGGGCGTCTCTTGACCTTTACGAGGGAAGGCCATGGCGATAGTCAGGGAGTCCGGGTCAGGCAAGAGCGTGTTCACAAAAACTTTCTTAGGTATGCTTGACGCCAACGGCTGGGTGGATTCCGGTTCCATCATGTTTGAGGGCAAAGACCTGGCTAAGTACAAGACAGAGAAAGAGTGGCTAGAGATCAGGGGAAAGAAGATCGCCATGATATTCCAAGACCCCATGACCGCTCTAAACCCGCTTAGGACCGTGGGAATGCAGATACGTGAAGTGCTGGAACTGCACCAGGGACTACGAGGCGACGAGGCTAAGGCCAAGACCATCGAGATACTGAGCCAGGTGGGGATCGACAACCCGTCAATGCGGTATTCCCAATATCCTCACGAGTTTTCGGGAGGGATGAGGCAGAGAGTGGTTATCGCGATAGCGGTGGCCTGCAACCCGAAGATCCTCATCTGTGACGAACCTACCACCGCCTTGGACGTGACCATTCAGGCTCAGATCTTAGAACTCATCCGGAGCCTTCAAAAGCAGCTGAACCTGACAATCATCTACATCACCCACGACCTGGGCGTGGTCGCCAACGTAGCCGAGAGGGTCGCGGTGATGTACGCGGGAGATATCATAGAGTACGGTACGTCCGAGGAGATCTTCTACGATGCCCGTCACCCTTACACCTGGGCGCTCTTGTCTTCCCTCCCCCAGTTGGGAATAAAGGGCCAGCCGCTGTACTCGATCAAGGGGACCCCTCCGAACCTGTTCACCGAGATAGCGGGCGACGCTTTCGCGCCAAGAAACCCACAGGCTTTGAAGATCGATTTTGCGAAGCGTCCCCCCTATTTCAAGGTTTCCGAGACTCACATCGCCCGCACGTGGCTGCTTCACCCACAAGCTCCGAGAGTTGAGCCTCCGGACACCATAAAGGCCATGCGGGCCAAATACGAGAGGGAAGCGATATGACAACCGATACAAGGGAAGTACTGATCGATATTGAGGGCTTGCGGGTGGAGTTCAAAGTCCGTGGGCGCAAACCGTTTGTCGCCGTTAAGGACGTCTCTCTAAAGATCTACAAGGGCGAGACGTTCGGGCTAGTCGGCGAAACCGGTTCAGGCAAAACGACCATCGGTAGAGCAATCATAAGGATCAACGAGACGGCAGCCGGCGTCATAAAGTTTCGCGGGCAGCAGATCAACGGCGTAATCCCCAAAGAGCGCGACCGCATGGTGACTCAGAAAATCCAGATGATTTTCCAGGACCCGATGGCTTCCTTGAACGAGAGAGCAAAGGTAGACTACATCGTCTCGGAGGGTCTCTATAACACAAAGAACTACAAGGATGAAGCCGACCGCCAGGCCAAGGTAGAGAAAGCCCTTCTCGAAGTGGGTCTTCTCCCGGAGTTCGCGTCTCGCTTTCCCCACGAGTTCTCGGGTGGGCAGCGCCAACGCATCGGAGTAGCGAGAGCCTTGATAATGGAGCCCGAGTTCATCATCGCGGACGAGCCTATTTCGTCGTTGGACGTGTCCATCAGAGCTCAGGTTCTAAACCTCCTGTCGTCGTTGCAGAAGGAAAAAGGCCTGACGTACATGTTCATCTCCCACGACCTTTCGGTGGTCAGGTTCATAGCCGACCGCATCGCAGTTATCCACAAAGGACAAATCGTGGAGTTGGCCGAGACCGAGGAGCTCTTCAGGAATCCGCTGCATCCCTATACCCGGGCGCTGTTGTCAGCTATCCCAACTCCGGATCCGAGAGTGGAGCGGGAAAAACGGGTGTTGGTGTACGACCCCAGATGCCACGACTACTCGGTGGATAAGCCCAAATGGACTGAGATAAGACGCGGTCACTTTGTCTATGGGAACGAGGCCGAGTTGTCCCAATACGAAAGGATGATTGATTAGCCGGGGATTGGCTTAGGTGTGAAACTTGGATCCGATCCCGTAGACCTCATACAGAAATACGGACAGGACAGCGATCTGCACGGCGGACCAAAGCAGAACTGGGATGGGATTTTCCAGGACGGACTTGGGGCTTTCCTTGATCGGGCCCGGGTCTCTCGGTCTTCGCCTGACCAGTCCGTTCTCGTCTCGCACTAAGATCAACTCTGCCCCGGAGACCTTGTCTTCGGGCAAATCTTTGGTCTCGGCGCTTTCGAAGTGTCCCATGGTCGTCTGGGCAGGCTTGTTCTTGGAGTTTGGGTTTAGCGCAAGGAAACCGGTCTTCCTTAGGTAGAGGAGCCACGCCAGAAGGACGCAAAGGGTCATAAAGACCGGCAGGAGCTGGGCCAGGTAGTAGAGGTTACCGAAACCCCAATGGGCGATGGCGAAGGACACGACTGTAACCATGAGTGTCAGCCCAAGCCCGTAACAAAAGGATTTCGGAGAGGTCACGATTATCACCCACTGCAATAATAGCATATGGGAGACGGGGTGATTGTCCCTTGTTTTCTGGATTCTCGGGCAAGATAAAAAGTCTTAGCGTGTATTGGTGTCTTTGGGCGCTTCTGTTCGTGTCTTTGGCGGTATTGCCCGCCTGTTCGCCAAAGGCGCCCGCGTCAGAGCCGCAGGTGCCGGTAGGCCAGGTAAAGGTGACCTTACAAGGAGGCATTTCCCGCTTCCTTGAATCCGTGGACTACTGCGATCGCGAAGAAGTTTTCTCGGTTAGGTTAGCTGTTGACGGACAGAAGGTTACTCTCTCGGGGGAAGTCTCGGATTCGGCCCACAAAGACGCTATGCTTCTGGCCATCTCCGGCCTAGTCCCCGGAATAGAGATCGTAGATAGCATCACAGTCCTCCCCCACCCATCTTTGGGAGACAACTGCTGGGGAGTAGTGAAGGTCCCGGTGGTGGACCTAGGTGATGGGCCCGGCAGTTCCGGGGGCGACCATACGGTGACTCAAGCCAGAATGGGAGACCGGCTAAGGCTCCTAAAGGAAAGCCAGGGCTGGTACCTCTGCCAGATGGACGACAATTACCTGGGTTGGGTCGGCTCTTCCGACATCTATGTGACCGACAAAGACCCGGAGCGGTCCTTCTTCTCCGGTGAAGCGGCGTTGGTCGCATCGAAGATGACTTCCGCCTATCTGAGCCCGGGCGGGGACTTGGCTCTAGAGGAGAACCTGGTTCAGGGGACCGTACTTCCCTTTTTGGGTGTTTCGGACGCTTGGGCGAGTCTACGCCTTCCGGGCGGCCCGGAAATATGGGTTAAGGCCGAAGACGTGACCCACTTCGACTCATATGGCGAGGTCTTCGCCCAAAAGAAGGGCGCCCAAGGGGTTATCGAGACGGCCAAGCAGTACGTCGGTCTCCCCTATCTCTGGGCAGGATGCACTTCCGTGGGGTTTGACTGTTCGGGTCTCACCCAGTATTGCATGAAGATGAACGGATACCGCATCCGCAGGGATGCGGACATGCAGCAGGAACAAGGCGACCCAGTGGCCAAGGAGGACCTTATACCCGGAGACTTGGTGTTCTTCTCGAAAAACGGACGGAGCGCCTCCCATGTCGGCATCTACATGGGCGATTCCCTGTACATCCACTCTGCCGGCGGTAGCGGAGTCGGCATCAACAGTTTTGACCCTTCCCACCCGGACTACCTGAAGTCTCGGGACGATACCTATCTGTGTGCGCGCAGGATAATCAAGTAGGTCCTCCCCGGCAGAACGGACCGAAAGAATTGTAGAGCCCGCGTCCTCTGAGGATGCGGGCTCTCGGTCGCACTTGGCCTCAAGGGTCGTCTTAGCCTACGGCCCCCGTCACCGGGATCATGAGCACTTGCCCGGGCGAGAGAGCCGTCTCCTGGGTCAGCCCAGGGTTGAAAGACACCAGTTCCGCGGCTGTGAGTCCGAACCTCTCGGCGATGATGATTATGGTATCGCCTTCGCGGACCACGTAGCGGCGTCCTCCATCCCTATGGTCCGGTCTGGGTCTAGGCATGGGTTCCTCACCGGGAACAGGAATTCTAATAATGTCTCCTGGGAAGATCATGTCCGGGTTCCTTATCTGCGGGTTAGCGCGGATCAAAAGCTCCAGTGGGATGCCGTTCCGCTGGGCGATGAGAAACATGGTGTCGCCCGGCTGCACGACGTATTCGCGCCCTATGGGCCTGTGAGGCGGCCGGTGGTCTCTGTCGCGGTCCCTATCCCGGTCACGGTCCCTATCCCAGTCATGGTCGTCATCCCGGTTCCAGTCACGATCGTGGTCGTGGTCCCTTCTGTCACCAGATGGCGAGACGATGATGACGATGCGGCATCTTTCGGCGATCCGTCGGAGCAACTCCAGCATACGTGCTTTGCGTCTGGATGCCCTGATCATGATCACCCTGGCCGGGCCCTCATCCATTAAGGGGTCCAGCCTCAAATACCCCTCCTCCAACACTTCGCTTTCACGGGTGTACAGCATGGGCAGCATGGTCTCGAGGTCATCGGGTATGGACACGGCGTTGTAGTCGCCGGGGATTTCTACGCCCAAAGCTGCCAGAAGCTCGGTTGTGTCATTCATCTGGGTCCGCTTAAGGTCGCAGAGCTCCGCAATAAGGTCTAGACAGTCAGTGTCTTTGCCGATCACGTGGAGTCGTTCATAGACGGGGACCAGCTCTCGCTCGCGTGACCAGGTGAACGCGCCTGCCTGGATCATGGCTTGGTCTGGCATTTCACATACCTCCAACTAGGTCACAAGACTACCATCCCTTTCACTCTATGAGGGGGAGTTGGTTTTGGTGACCGGGGAGGCCTCAAACAGAACGCCCCGCGCCTAAGCGGGGCGATAGTCCTCGTCTTCCTGTCGGCATTGGTCTAGGGCTGTTCTGGCGGAACTCCCTCGGATGGAGGCGGATCGGCGCGCCTTGAGCGAGGCGCTGGCTCCGGCCAGGGCCACATCCCTTCGTCTTGCCAGATGTTCTCGGGTTCCCTCCAGTACCAGTCGTCTTCCGGGTCGTGAGGGTCTTTGTGGTTATCCAGGGATTCCGGTTCACGGGTTTCCTGGAAATACGGATCCGTCTGTTCCTCGTAGAAAGGTGTTTCAAGCGGGAAACCCTCCCGGGGCGTCCCCTTTGTCCCTCCTCGGCTCTTTGGCTTTTGGGAAGCCATGCTATCCCTCCCTCCAAAAGAGGATTCAGGTGTATGCTCTCACCCAAGCACGGCGCCTATGCGTCGAACCCAAGAGAGCAAACTTGCGTTTGCTTTCACAGGCAGCACATGGTAAACTTCTGTTCGATAGGCGAATGCGCCCGAGACCGTTCTACATGTGATTTGGGGGAGGACACCGGATATGACGAAACTCACGGCACAGCAGGCTAAAGTGCTAGAGGCCATTAGGGGGAGCATCCGAGAAACAGGATACCCGCCTTCAGTGCGGGAACTGGGAGGGCTGTTGGGCCTGAAGTCAACCGCGACTGTGCACACCCACCTTAGGAACCTTGAACGAAAGGGCTTCCTAAAGAGAACGGCTCAGAAGTCCAGGGCGTTCAACATTACCGACGACTTTGCCGAGAAAAGCCCGGGTCCAGTCTTGATGGTCCCATTAGTCGGCATGGTGCGGGCTGGCACGCCGGTCCTAGCGGTTGAAAACATTGAGGATATGGTGCCTTTTCCCCGGTCTTTCGTCAAGTCGGAAAACGTTTTCCTCCTCCGTGTCGAAGGCGACAGCATGATAGACGCCGGGATCTTCGATGGTGACTTTGTGTTGGTGAGGCAGCAGGAATCCGCCCAAAACGGAGACATAGTGGTCGCCCTGTTGGGAGAAGAAGCCACCGTAAAGACATTCTACAGGGAAAAAGACGCGGTCCGTCTCCAGCCGGAGAACCCTCGTTTGGCGCCCATAATCTCAAGAGACGTTCGTGTCATCGGAAAGGTGGTCGGCCTGTACCGCAGCGTTAGGTAGTATCTCCCGTTACGCGCCGCTGTCCGACAGCGCCTTTCCGGCCGCAAGGCACGCGACGATGACGTGTTCTTTGGTGAGCCCGCCTTGCAGGTACGCCGTATAAGGCGGCACAAAGGGGGCATCGCACGAAAGCTCTATGGAGGAACCCTGGACGAAGGCTCCTGCCGCCATTATGACTTGCCTTCCGTATCCGGGCATGTCCCACGGCTCGGGAACCGCGAAGGAGTCTACTGGAGATGCCGCTTGGATGGCCGAAACAAGCGCTCTCAAGGCTTCCGGAGTGCCTACCGTGATGGCCTGAACGATGTCGCTTCGTAAGTCAAACGGACCCGGAGTGACCGAGAACCCCAAGTCAAGGAAATACTTGGCCGCGAAAGACGCCCCCTTCAAGGCCTCGCCCACCACCTTTGGAGCTAGGAACAAGCCTTGGAAGAATTCCCTGTAACCGTGAGGGTTGCTGCCAACTTCCGTACCTATGCCCGGGGCGAACAACTCTTCAGCCGCCTTCTCCACCGCTCCTCTCTCCCCCACGAGATATCCTCCTGTGGGAGCCAGCCCTCCGCCAGGATTCTTTATGAGGGAACCCGCAGTCAAGGTCGCGCCGAATTGGGGAGGTTCCGAGGTCTCCACGAACTCGCAATAGCAGTTGTCCACCATCGTCAAGACCGTGGGCCACTTGCGCTTCATGAGGTCCATGAAGTCCCTAATGCACGCGATGGAAATGGGTTGTCTCAGAGAATAGCCGCGAGAGCGCTGTAGCATCGCTACACGAGTCTTGGGGTCGATGACGGCATCCAAGGCCTGTTCCAACTCCAAAAGGCCCAAGGCGCCCTCCTGGTAGCGTGCTAGGGCATCTGTTTCCCGGTACGCTACCCCCCGTTCTCTCGTCAAGTGCTCGAGCACGGGCCCAAGAGTGTCGTAAGGAGTGCCGGTAACGCTGACCAAAGAGTCGCCGGTACGTAAGAGCGACTTCAAGGCGGTGGAAAGCACGTGGGTCCCGGATGCCCAATGTGTTCTCACCAGGGCGGACTCGCCCCCGAAGGCCCTGGCGAAGACCCGGTCAAGGGCTTCACGGCCCATATCCCCGTAGCCGTAGCCCGTGGAACCCGACAAGTGTGAAAGGCCGATTCTCTCCGATACGAACGCGTCCAAGACCTTGGTCTGGTTAAGGGCGACATCCTTGTCGATCTTGTCCCAGACCGGCCTAAGGGCCTGCCTGTATGAGGCAACTAACCGGGAATTCTCCTCGTAGAGCTGCTTCATGCCGGTCATCGCCCATCCACTCCAAGCTTCTTTGCCAAGCGTTCCGCGTCGGCGGGAAGGAGCGCGCAAGTGACGGTTACTCCGTCCTCCTGCTGTCGTTCTTCAAGGACGGCGCCCAGCCTCTTTATCTCAAAGACCACATCGTAGGCGGCATACGGGATGAACCAAGTCACATTCCGGCGCGACTCGGCGAGCATCTTTACCACGGTGTCCGTGAGGTCCCTGAGCCCTGTCCTATGCAACGCGGATATCCCCACAGAGGGCCCTTTCTCCCGGAGAATCCCGACCGCGAGGTCGTCTTCGACCAAGTCGATCTTGTTGAAGCAGTTTACCCTGGGCCTGTCCGATACGCCAAGGTCGGATAGCACGCCCTCGACGGTCGCCATCTGCTGTTCCCAGACGGGAGACGACGTGTCGATCACGTGAATAATCACCTCGGCGTCCACCGACTCCTCCAACGTGGAGCGGAAGGCGGCCACAAGCTCGTGGGGGAGGCCCTGGATGAACCCAACGGTGTCGGCCAATAGCATCATCTGCCCGGAGGGCAGCTCCCATTTGCGCACCCACGGGTCCAAGGTGGCGAAAAGCCTATCATCTTGATAGCTTTCTTCCTGGGTCAGGGCATTGAAGAGAGTGGACTTGCCGGCGTTGGTGTATCCCACCAGGGATATTAGTGGGATGCCCGACTGCTTTCTCTTTTTTCGCTGTTCCGCCCTGATTTGTTCTAGCCTTCTCAGTTCTCGGTTCAACTTCGCGACTTTGTCCCGTAACAGCCTGCGGTCCATCTCGATTTTCTGTTCCCCCGGCCCTCTGGTGCCTATGCCGCCGCCTTGGCCGGACATTTCGGCGCCGTGACCGGTCAACCGGGACAGACGGTGACTGGTGGCCGCAAGTTGGACTTGGAGTTTCCCTTCCCGTGTCATGGCCCGGGATGCGAAAATGCGCAAGATTAGTTCGGCTCGGTCTATGGCCGGAACACCGGTGATGTCCTCCAGGTTTCGAGCTTGCGCAGGACTCAAGGCGCCGTCAACTACCACAAAAGACGCTTCTTCCGCCGAAACCATGTCTGCCAGTTCGCGGGCCTTACCCTTACCTACGTATGTCTCCGTGTCAGGCGCGTCCCGTTCCTGGAGCATCATCCCGCCAACCTCCCAGCCCAGAGTGCGGGCAAGCTGAGAGAGCTCGCCCATGGATTCTTCGGCTGAAAGGGACAACCGGCGCTTGTCCTGCCGGCTCCTATCGTCTTTTATTCCTGCGAGTATCACAGTCAAAGGCCTGGACCGGTCGCTTGATTCGTTAGGCATTTTACCTCCATGTGAGGGGTACTCACCGGTTTCGATTATACAACATCGGTTGACGCCTCCATAAGCTCCTCGGGCCCTATCAAGACCAGGTCTTGTCTTGTGAAAGACCTGTCTCTGATTAACCTCACCGCCTGCCGCCGCATGGCTTTCTCGATGATGTTTCTCACCATGCGGGCGTTGGACGGGACCACCTCTTCTGACATCTTCGCCGCCACGATCTGCTGCAGGGCATTTCGGGATTCCGCCGACAACCGGTAGTCCCTCTTCTTCAGCATGAGTTCGGCGATGCGCATCAAATCCGTGAGGTTATAGTCGGGAACTCGAGGTGGATGGGAAAACGGGACCTGAGTCCGGGGTTAGACCGGAGAAACTGCTCCATTTCCCAAGGGTAACCGGCCAAAATGAAGACGGTCTCTTTCGCCCTGTCTTCCATGCTCTTTACGATGCAGTCGATGCACTCTTTTCCGAAGTCCTTTTCCCCTCCCCGCGAGAGCGAATAGAGCTTCGTCGATGAATAAGATCCCTCCTGGGCTTTCTTGACCTGCTCCTTAGTTTTTAGCGCCGTATGTCCGATGTACTCCCCACCAGGTCTGCCCTTTCCACCTCGACGACGTGCCCTTTCTCCAGGAGTCCGGCTTCGAAGAGCAGCTTTCGATGATCCGGGCGATGGTAGTCTTACCGGTACCCGGATTGCCCCTAAGATCATGTGCAAGACGGTCTTTTCGGTTGAAAGCCCGAGCCTCTCCCTGCGCTTTTGGACTTCGGCGAAAGCGTAAACCTCGAATATGAGTTCCTTTACCTTGTTCAGGCCAATCAGTGAATTTAGCTCTTCTAAGGCGCTCTCTTTGCCTTGAGATATGCCGGGGACTTGGCTGAAATCCACCGGATTCTCCCTGGCTATGACACGTAGAGCAGGACCTTTCCCGCGATGGTTGTGTTGGATCACTGTGAGAGAAGCCTCCCCCTAGGCGGTGAAATGAGAGCCTGATATCATACGCGAAAGATAGGGGAAGTGGCAGTCCGGCACTAAAAGAGGCCGCCTCCCAAAGGGGCGGCCCGATTGGCGTAAGTACTGTGGCTTGGCTATGACCTGCGATTCCTGTCCCTGTTGTCGTTCCTGTTATCGTTCCTGTTGTCGTCTCTGCGGTTGTCGAACCTAGCTTCGTTTCTGTTGTCCTGACGGTTGTCTTGACGGTCCTGTTGACGATCCCTCTGACGATTATCCTGTCGGTTGTCGGACCGGTTAGCGTACCTGTCAGGATTCCTGTCAAACTCCTCTTTGCACCCGTTGGAGCAGAACCGGAAACTCTGTCCCCTAATCTCGGACCTCAGGTTTTGATCCGAATCGTCCCGAACGTTCATTCCGCATACTGGGTCTCTAGGCGTGGTAATCACCTCCCGCCGGAAAGTCTTCCCGCCTTGGGATTCTTACATACCCAGACAACTCGGATGGCAGGTGGACATGATAATATGAGCCTGTCTTCTGATGGGAGGGTCACGATATGGCAAAGAACGCTACCAAGAAAGTCCTAAAGATAGGCGGCATGTCGTGCGCGTCCTGTTCCGCCGCGGTGGAAAAAGCCCTAAAGGACGTTCCCGGAGTCGGGGACGCGGTCGTGAACTTCGCGACAGAGAAAGCCGTCGTGACTTACGACCCGTCCAAGGTCTCGGACGAGACGTTGGAACAAGCCGTCTACGACTCGGGTTACGACTACTTGGGGACTTACGACGAGGGATCCGACGAAGGAGACGACCTTCAGGAAAAGCTCCTTAAGAGCAGAAACCGCATGATATGGGCATGGGCCTTGACCTTACCGGTCATGGCCGTCATGGTCCCCTCAATGTTGTTTGGAGCCCAAGTTTTTTCCGAGACGGTAATGAACGCGTTGATGCTGGCCGGTTCCATTCCGGTCGTGTTCGTCATAGGGCTCCCGACCCTACGGGCTGCGTGGTCTTCTATACGTCACCTGTCCCCCAATATGGACGTGTTGATCAGCCTCGGGATGCTTGCGGCCCTGTCCACAGGGATCCTCGTCTTCTACTTGCCGGTGGGCAACTACTCGGCGGTATCGGCCATGATCCTCGCGTTCCATCTCACGGGACGCTATATTGAGGCTCAGGCGCGAGGAAAAGCATCGTCCGCCATAAGAAAGCTCATGGATTTGGAGCCGGAAGACGCGGTTCTCCTGGTAAACGGCGTGGAGACCAAAGTGCCGCTATCCTCAGTAAAGGTCGGAGACTTGATGTTGGTCCGTCCGGGACAGAGGATTCCCACTGACGGGAAAGTGGTCTTGGGCGAGAGCTCTGTAGATGAGTCAATGGCGACCGGCGAGTCCATGCCCGTCCATAAGGCCCAGGGGAGCGAGGTCATCGGCGCGTCCATCAACCTTGACGGGGTCTTGCGGGTAGAAGCCACTAGAGTCGGCCGGGACACCTTCCTATCGCAAGTAGTCAAACTGGTCGAGGAGGCTCAGGGTACAAAGGTCCCAATCCAGGCCTTCGCTGATAAGGTCACCCGGGTCTTTGTGCCTATCGTATTGGTTTTGGCAGGAGTCACTTTCGCGGCGTGGATCCTAAGTCCCCCGTTCCTGGTGGACCTTCTAGTGCGGGCGGAAGCGCTTCTGCCCTGGGTCAACCCCGCAGCTACCCCACTTACCTTGGCCATACTGGCCGCCGTGTCAGTCTTGGTCATAGCTTGCCCGTGCGCCCTCGGTTTGGCGACTCCAACGGCTCTGGTCGTGTCCAGCGGTATGGGCGCCGAGCGGGGCATACTCATCCGGAGCGGCGAGGCGATACAGACGCTCAGGGACGTGAAGGCTGTGGTCTTCGACAAGACAGGCACCCTAACTTACGGAAGGCCTGAAGTCACCGATGTCTTGAGATTGGGGGCGCTGACGGAGGAAGAGGCCCTGGAACTCACCGCCTTGGCAGAGCAAGGTTCCGAACACCCTCTGGCGCAAAGGCTGTACGATTACGCGGTATCTCGACTGGGCAGGTCGGACGGGCAAGTCGCCGAGTTCCGATCTACCCCGGGGAAGGGCGTGGAGGCAACCGTCCTTGGCGGCCGGCGAGTAGTCGTGGGCCGGCCCGGGTTCCTTCAAGAGAAGGGCATTTCCGGGGAATCGGTTCAAGAGGCGACCGAGAAGATACGAGACCTTGCCATGGAAGGCAAGACGGTCATACTGTCAGCCATCGACGGTCAAGTCGCCCTAGCTGTGGCGTTTCTCGATACCGTGAAGCCCGAGGCTACGAGAGTGGTCACAGCCCTTAGGGAGCTCGGCATAGAACCGGTCATGCTGACGGGCGACAATTCACGGACCGCCAAGTCCATCGCGGAGGCTGCCGGGATCACCCGATACGTAGCGGAACTCCTCCCCGAAGACAAAGTGACCGCCATACGCGGACTGCAAGACGAGTATGGGACGGTCGCTATGGTAGGAGACGGTATCAACGACGCGCCGTCCTTGGTGCAAGCCAACGTCGGCATCGCCATCGGGACCGGCACAGATATAGCCATAGAATCCTCGGACGTGACCATTGTGCGGGGAGAGCTGTCATCCATAGTGGAGGCCGTGCGACTGTCCAGGGCAACATTTCGGAAAATCAAGCAGAACCTCTTCTGGGCCTTGTTCTATAACGTGGTCGCGATACCGCTGGCCGTTCTCGGTCTACTCCATCCGGTGGTCGCCGAGTCCGCCATGGCGCTCAGTTCGGTTACGGTTGTAACCAACGCCAACTTGCTCAGGCGGGAGAAGATCAGGTTCGAATAGACCGGTTTGCCAGGCTATCGGCGAGGCTATCAGTCGGAGTGCCCCGTCTTACGTCTCGTTGGCATCGGGAGTCCTAGACTTGTCCTCCCCAAGCGACGTGTTAACGGGACGCGACGGGGTTATTGTGGAGATGGCGTGCTTGTATATGAGCATCTGCTTGCCTTCGCTGTCCAAGACCACAGTGAAGTTGTCGAAACCTCTCACTGTGCCTTTCAACTGAAAACCATTTATCAGGTATACGGTAGTTTGTATGTTGTCCTTCCGCATCTGGTTCAAAAGATTATCCTGCAAGTTGGTGGCAGTCTTGGTTGTCACAGGATTTCCCTCCGCTTCTCTATTTCGAAACAACGTTCTTGGTTTCTGCCAGATTCAAAGGCACCTGGCCTTTACCATCTGAAGAGCCTCATCCAAAGTGTCTTCCCAATGTCTATCGTTGCCAGCCCGTATCCAGATTATGCCTTCTTCCCTGGCAAACCAAGTCATCTGCCTCTTGGCATACCGCCTGGTGTTGCGCTCGATGAGCTCTTTGGTTTCATCGAGCGTAAGGAGCCCTTCCAAAAACATGCAGCTTTCCTTGTAGCATAATCCGTTCATGCTGGCTAGCTCTTTCGAGTAACCCATTTGGAGGAGCCCCCTGACCTCTTCGATCAAACCCCTTCGTACTTGCTCCTCTGCCCTGCCGTCTATCCTCCTGTACAACTCCTGGCGCTCCCACTGAAGTCCCAACATTAGATATTCGTACCGGCGGGACGATTTAGCTTCCCTTCGCAGAGAGATGGGGTGTCCTACCGCGTCGTAGTACTCGAGGGCCCTTATGACCCTTTTCAGGTCGTTAGGGTGAAGGTGCTCCCATGACCAAGGGTCTCTATCCCTCAAGAGGTCATGGACAGCCTCATTTCCCGAACGTGTGGCCATATCCTGCATTTCCCGGCGAAACTTGAGGTTCGGAGGGGCATCTACCAGCGGGAATCCTTTGAGAAGAGCTCTAATATAAAACCCGGTGCCCCCAACTATGGCCGGGACATTCCCTCTTGCCCTAATCTCGTCGATGGCCGCTTCGGAAAACCTCTGAAACTCCTCAACGCTCCACTGTTCATCGGGGTTTTTCAGGTCCAGTAGATGATGCCTGACCTTCTTGCGGTCTTCCATGGAGGGCTTGTCAGTTCCGATATCCATATGGCGGTATACCTGCATTGAGTCCGCCGAGATGATCTCCAACGGCACTTCCTTAGCGATGTCCATGGCCAATCGGGACTTGCCCGAGGCGGTGGGCCCGGTGATAACCAAGAGCTCTCGCAACTACCCTGCTTTCACCCTTTCCCGACTGCCAAGGGATTTCCTGACGGACGAGGCAATTACTATTATACTCCTCGAACCTCCTTGTGGGAAGTTCTACCAAAGAAATCGTCTATCTCCGAGACCGGGATCTCCCTTACCGTTGGCCGGCCGTGGGGGCACACCGCTGCCTCAGGCTGCTCAAATAGGCGGCTTAGGAGCCACTTGGCTTCACCGGCTGATAGAGGTTCCCTCGCCCGCACGGAGGCGTGACATGCGGCCAGGGCAATCCTCGCGTTCTCGGCCAGTCTTTCGGGCGGCGCGTCTTTCCCGGCGCCCGTAGCCATTGATTCTAGCACGTCTCTGAGCCTCGTGGGTTCCACCGGTTCTCCCAGGACCAGGGGGACTTTAGTGACCAGCGCAGTCGACTCTCCTATCAACCTGGATCCGAACCCAGACTCCGCCAGATGACCCTCATACTCTTCGTACAGAGCGACTTCTTTCGGAGAGAGGCGCAACACCTCTGCCATGAGCAGGTCCTGGCTCCCGCTCTTCCTGGATAGGAGCTCCCGGTACGCGAGGCTTTCCATCAAGGCGTGCTTATCCACTAGGATTACCGAGTCGGCGGTCTTGGCTATCAAGTACGTGTCGCGAATGGACCCGAGATACTCCCATCCGGCGCCTTGTCCCAAGTCGGACTCCGTTGGGCGCCCAGGTCTTGTGTCATCCCGTCCAAGGGAGACGTGGGCAAGATGCCTCTGGCGACCGGCGATCCTGTCTCCCACCAGTGACCAATCGATGTCCCTGCCGCGGTCCGACCTATAGACTTCCGTTACAAACGGGCTTTTGGGCGCATCGTCTGAGCCGGGCTGCTCCCTTTTCAGGCTTCGGAAACCCGACGACGTCAGAGCGGCGCTTACGGCCGCCGCGACGCTGTGTCTCACTTCACCGTCGTTTTTGAAACGCACTTCGGCTTTGGTTGGATGGACGTTGACGTCCACCAGGTGTCCTCCCATGGTAATGGATAGGAACGCTACAGGGTAGCTCTTGGGAGGCAGTAAGCCACGATAAGCGTCATCAAGCGCCCATCCCAAAAGGGAATTGCGGACGACCCGGGCGTTCACCGCAAAGACCTGCCTGTCCCGAGACCTTCGGTAGAGGCCCGGAAGGCCGGCCATCCCCGTCACCTCTATGGGTTCCGCTCCTCCCGACGCAAAAGACACGGGGACCATGGACGACAGCGTCTCGGGACCAAAGAGATCTGCTACGGCGTTCCCCAGGCCCTGTCCCGACGTCCGCATGATGGTCTTTCCGGCCGATCTGACTTCAAAGCTTCTGTTATCCCAGGCAAGAGCGAGGTTCTGGACCACGTCTATTATCGCTTGCCGCTCCCTGCTTCGGGACTTAACGAACTTCAACCGGGCGGGAGTGTTGAAGAACAGGTCCCGTACGGTGACCATCGTGCCGGTGGGAAGGCCTTTCTCCCTCGCGTATAGGACCTTCCCCCCTTCTACGGCGACTTCCGTTCCATGAGATGAGGACTCTTCTCGGGTCTCCAAGGTCAGATGCGAGCACGACGCGATGGAAGGAAGCGCCTCTCCCCGAAACCCCAAGGTGTGCAGCCCATCTAGGTCCTCTATGGAGGAGAGCTTGGAGGTGGCGAACCTTTCTACTGCCAACTGTGCGTCTTCTTGGGACATTCCCGTGCCGTCGTCGGAGACTCTGATGAGATTGAGACCGGAATCCTCGAACTCTACCAAGATTCTCTTGGCGCCCGCGTCAATGGCGTTTTCCACCAGTTCCTTCACCACTGAGGCGGGCCTTTCGACCACTTCCCCCGCAGCGATTTGGCTCGACGTAACGGGGTCAAGCCGGAGTATCTTCATTTTTGGGTCTCCTTCCGGCTCAAAACTCTCTTCCTCAACTCATAGAGGGTGTTCAAGGCTTGAAGGGGTGTGAGATCGTTCAGTTCGAGTTCGGAAATCTCTTTGAGTATCGGGTCCTCCGAGGTCGCTTCCTCCGGCCTTGGCCCGAAGAGGGACTCCTGTCCCGGAACCATCTCCGGCGATACTCCGAAGGACCTGGACGCTACTTGCCCCAATATACCGGTCTTCCATCTGGACCGGCTTCTGGCTTCGGATTCCAGACCCAGCAGTATCTCTCTGGCCCGGGAGACCACGGAAGGAGGAAGGCCCGCCATGGCGGATACCTCAATCCCGAAACTGCCTTCGGCTACCCCCCGCTCCAACTTGCGGAGGAAGACTATGTCGTCACCGGCCTTCTTCACGGCCACGTGGTAGTTGGCCATCCCCGTTTTGAGGTCAGACAGAAGGGTCAACTCCCTGTAGTGGGTCGCCACCAGAGCCATCGCTCCGCCGGTCTTCCCGTCAACCAAGTGCTCGAGAACAGCCCAGGCCACAGAGAGCCCGTCAAAGGTGCTTGTGCCCCTTCCGATCTCGTCCAATATCACAAGGCTTTCTTCCGTCAAGCCCTTTAGTATGCGGGACACCTCGGCCATCTCTACCATGAACGTAGACTGGCCCAACACCAAGTCGTCGTAAGCGCCTACCCGGGCGAACACCTTGTCTACGCACCTTAAAGTCGCCTCCTGGCAAGGCACGTAAGAGCCCATTTGAGCCATGATGACGATTAAGGCGGCCTGCCGGCAGTAGGTTGACTTGCCTCCCATGTTGGGGCCGGTAATGACCATAACTCGCTGTTCCGAATCCAACGTCAGGTCGTTGGGCACGAATGTGCCAGGAGGCAGCACCCTTTCAAGGACAGGGTGCCTTCCCCCCTTTACTCTAATTGACCCCGACTGAGAGACTTGGGGGCGGACGTAACCGTAGCGATGCGCGGTTTCGGCGAAGGAGACTAGCACGTCCACCTCAGATACCGCCCTGGCGGTCTTCTGAATGCGCCTTATGTACCTGCACAGCGAGTCGCGGAGCTCGGTGAAAACCCGGTACTCCTCCTTGCGCAGCTTTTTCTTCGGCCCCAAGGATGGCGGTCTCTTTTTCCCTCAGTTCGGGAGTTACGAAACGTTCAGCCGACGCCAAGGTCTGCTTCCTCACATATTCGGAGGGGACCATATGCAAATTCGACTTGGTCACCTCTATGTAGAACCCGAAAACCCGGTTATACCCGACCTTTAGGGACTTGATCCCGCTTTCTTCCCTCTCCCTGGCCTCGAAGTCCAAAACCCACTGCTTGCCTCCGGTCGCCAAGGACCTAAGCTCGTCAATTTCCTGGCTGAAGCCTTCCTTTATGAGTCCTCCATCGGTCAAAGATACAGGCGGGTCCGAGACCAAGGTTTCTCTCAAAGCGCCTACCGCCTCGGGGATACCGTCCATGTCCTGAGCGTTCTTGGCCAAGAGCGACGATTGAGAGGCTCGAAGCAGCTCTCGCAAGCGCGAGACCGCCTCCAACGAAGAAGCGAGGTTCACCAGGTCCCGCGCGTTGCACGACTTGTAGGTCAAACGCGTGACCAGCCTTTCAAGGTCCTTTATGTCGGCTAGAATCTCTCTTGCCGTAAGCCTCAGCGAAGACTGGCCGTAGATTTCGTCGACGGCGTGGAGTCTCTCTTGGATACGGGAAGCTTCTCGTAGCGGGCGCTCGATCCATTGTCTCAAGAGCCTAGACCCCATCGACGTGCATGTCTGATTCATGACCCAAAACAGTGACCCGTGGGTGTCTCCTTGGAGCCTAGAAAGCAGTTCCAGGTTTCTGCGAGTCGACCTGTCGATCTCCAGAAACCCTTCTTGAAGGTACAGTGACGGTTCTTTCAGGTGTCCTAGGTCGACCATCTGGGTGCTTCTCATGTAGTCCAGGAGCCCCTGGAGAGCGTCTAGAGCTTCTTTCGGGGCTGTCGAAGCCGAAGCCCCGAGATTGCTCTCAAGGCTTGTCCCAAGAGCGGCCGTGTGAAAAGCGTCTATTGGGTGCGCTGTCATGAAGATACCCGGCAACGCCTTGGCGATGGCTTGACGCATCCCGGCATGGTCGGGGGAATCAGGCAGCACGCACTCTTTTGGCAAGAAGCGGGACAACTCCTCCACTAGACGGCCATATGAGGGGGCCCTCCCCCCCGTCCGAACCTCATCATCGGAGGAAAGTGAGGCTATCAGCACGTCACCTGTAGACAGATCGCAGACGGCGAGCCCGCAAGCGTTTTTGCCCGCGCTGTACGCGGCGGCTATGTAAGATGACGACCCCGCCTCGGCTCCTTCCCAGTAGGTGCCGGGAGTGATCACACGGGTGATGCCCCTCCTCACCAATCCGCTTTGGCCTGCTGCGGGTCCTCGGCTGGTCGCAGATAGCACTCGGTAGCCCTTTTCCACTAGGATTCTTATATAGTCGTCAACCGAGTGGTAAGGCACGCCGCACATCGGAGCGCGTTCGTTCCCGCCCGCGTCTCTCCCGGTTAAGGCGATTCCCAGTTCCCTTGCCCCGATTTGGGCGTCCTCGTAGAAGAGCTCGTAGAAGTCCCCGAGCCGAAAAAAGAGCAGGGCGTCAGGGTTCTTGGCTTTCAGCTCCTTATACTGCGCCATCATGGGTGTCTCAGCTCTCATGGCACTACCGGTCCTTTCAGGTACCACGTCCCCGCCTCGTCTATCCGTACATTGATGAGATCTCCGGGGACGGCTTTGCATTCTGTGGCCACGACCATCTTCCCGGTGCGCGTACGCCCCTTTACGCTTCCCGGTTCTTCCTCCGCTACCGATTCCACAAGGACTTCCATCCGGTGGCCGACGCATTTGGCGTTCAGTTCCCGCGTTATGTCCCCTTGAACTTCGACCAGTCGTTGGAGCCGCGAAGACTTTGTCTTGGAAGGAACCTGGTCTTTCATGCGGTGAGCCGCGGTGCCTTTGCGGGGCGAGAAAATGAAAGTGAACGCGCCGTCAAACCGGCACCTTCGGACCATGTCCAGGGTTTTTTCGAAATCTTCCTCGGTCTCGCCGGGGAATCCGACGATGATGTCGGTAGTTATCGAGGACTCCGGGACCACCTCGCGAACCCTCTCCACCAGGCGCAAGTAATCATCCCTTGAGTATCCCCTGTTCATAACCTTCAAAATGGAGTCGGACCCGGACTGCAAAGGAAGATGGAAGTGCTCGCACACGGTTTCACAGTCCCTAACGGCCCTGATCATATCCTCGGTGAAGTCCCTTGGGTGGGACGTGAAGTACCGGAGCCTGTAAAGCCCCGCGGTTTTGTCCAATGCTCGTAGGAGCGCGGGAAAGTCCGGGCCGCCGGGCAGGTCCAGCCCGTAGGCGTTCACGTTTTGCCCCAACAAGGTGATCTCCTTGTAGCCCTTTTGGCAAAGGTCTGAGACTTCCTCAAGGATGGCTTCGAAGCTCCTTGAAACCTGAGGTCCCCTGACGTAGGGAACCACGCAGTAAGAACAAAAGTTGTCGCAACCGTACATGATGGTGACGTAAGCGTTTACGCCCGGAATCGATTCCCGGGGCAATCCCTCAGGCAGGAGTTGGGTTGATTCGTCTCGTGACGCTGCCGTCCTAGCCGGGGTGACCGCCGATAGGAGTTTTCCGCCTTTATCCTCTGACCTCTTGGATATTGCCTCACGGACCAGGTTAGGTATCTCATGGATGAAACCCGGGCCGGTAATGACCGAAATGTAGGGGGCGCGGGACTTGATTCTCCTTGCGGTCTCAGGTAGCTGGGCCATACAGCCGGCCAGCACCATGACGGGGGGGCTTCCATCCCGGCGCACCGACCGGATCTTTCCGAAGCGGCTCCACACTTTGCTCTCGGCCGATTCTCTGACCGCGCACGTGTTCAGGATCACGACGTCGGCCTGAGAGATGTCCTTCGCTTGCGACATGCCTTCCCTTAGAAGCAATCCCGCGATGGTCTCGGAGTCCCTTTCGTTCATCTGACATCCGTAGGTCTCTATGTAGAACTTCAAGTCGTCTGACGTTACCCTCACCGCCTGAGCGTTTTCACTACCTACCATTATAAAAGGCAAAGGCCGGAGGGCACAAATGAAGAAGGGGCCCGAGAGCCGGGCCCTATCCCAAACTGCTATGAACCTCTTTAGCCGAGCAGTTTCAAGACTGACTGAGGCTTCATGTTCGCCTGGGCCAGCATCGCGGTACCGGCCTGGAGCAAGATCTGGTGCCTGGTGAAGGTGGCCATCTCCAGCGCCATGTCGACGTCGCGGATACGGGACTCGGCCGCGGCGGGTTTTCAGCGGCGGTGTTCAGGTTGTTGATGGTGTGTTCCAGACGGTTCTGGTAAGCGCCCAGAGTCGCGCGCTGGGTAGATACGTCGTCTATGGCCGTATCGATGAGGCCCACCGCTGTCTTGGCGTCGGCCTGAGTCGCGATGCTGACGGCATCCACTCCCAAAGTGGCGGAATCCATGTTGCCGATGCTTACCGTGAAGGTATCGACCGCCGTATCGGTGCCGATGAGGAACTCCATGGCGTCGAAGCTGCCGTCCAAGAGCGCCTGCCCGTTGAACTTGGTCGAGGAGGCGATCTGTCCAACTCGCTCAAGAGCTCGGTGACTTCTGCCTGGATCTGAGTGCGGTCCTCGTTGGACATGGTTGCCGAGGCGGCTTGCTCAGCCAGTTCGCGCATTCTCTGGAGGATGCTGTGAGTCTCGTTCAGAGCGCCTTCTGCGGTCTGTATCAACGAGATACCGTCCTGAGCGTTGCGAGCGCCTTGCCTAAGTCCGCTGATCTGTGCTTTCATCTTCTCGGAGATCGCCAACCCGGCGGCGTCGTCCGCGGCCCTGTTGATCCTGAAGCCCGATGACAGCTTCTCCCGGGACTTGCCCATTAGGTTGTCGGTGACACTGAGGTTCTTCCACGCGTTCAGGGCACTGATGTTGGTGTTGATTCTCACTTGGGTTCTACCTCCCTGTAGTTTTCGTCTCGCGTCCTTTGCGAGACTTGGCCCTTCACCCGTCATTCCGGGGCGCCCTCCGGTTTCTTTTGGGGCGGGGCCTGTAACCTTCACACCTGTTATCGTGAAGCCTGGAAAGGATTCACGTGGCACCGGACAAATAGGACCCGAGTCACACGACAAGGTCCCGTTGGTACAGTGGTTAACTAGCGATATCCCAGTTAGGGTGCGGTCAGGTCTTGCTCTTCCATCCGAGCTAGACATGCGTCTACCAGGGTCGGAACGTCCAGGTGCCTTTCGGCCGCGCGCACCTCTTCGAGCCTTGGCCTGGTGACGGGATGGCGGGGGACAAAGACGGTGCAGCAGTCCTCATAGGGTTGGCAAGAAATGTCGTAGGTCCCGATGGACCGGGCGATCTCTATGGTCTCCACTTTGTTAAAGCAAATGAGCGGCCTGAGAACCGGTAGCGTGGCCACGTCCTCGATGGCTCTCAAACTCTCCAGCGTTTGGCTGGCCACCTGCCCGATGTTCTCGCCGGTGAATACGGCTTGGGCGCCGGTCCTAGATGCCCACTCGCACGCGATCCTCATCATCATGCGCCGCATGACGATGACGCGAAATCGCTCCGGGCACTTTTGCAGGATCTCGCTCTGAATGTCCGTGAAATGGGCTATGTAGAGGTTCAGGTCGGGACCCGAGTTTCTTAGCTCTCTTGCGAGGTCAACCACTTTGTCTCGTGACCGTTGTCCGACTATGGGGTAGCTCCAAAAGTGCAGGGCGTCGATATTGACGCCGCGCTTCATGGCCAGGTACCCGGCGACCGGGCTGTCTATTCCTCCCGAAAGAAGCAGGAGCCCTTTTCCCGAACTACCCGCGGGAAGCCCTCCCGGGCCTCTCACCTCTTCCCAGTAGACGTATGTCCCGTTATCCCTGACCTCCACGGATAGGGTGAAGCGAGGAGAGTGCACATCCACCGAGAGACCATCGTTGGCGCTTAACACGGCTTCCCCCACTTCCTTGTTGATCTGGGGTGAAGTCAGCGGGAAACGCTTGTCGGACCTCTTGGCGTTGACTTTGAAGGTCGAAAAGTCCCGTTTCTCGATGGCTTCCTTGGAGGCGAAAACCGAGGCCTGGATGATGGCCGGCATCTGGGATTCAACTTTTAGGGCCGGGTTGATGGCGACTATGCCCGGGGCCCTTTCCAGCCTGTCCAGGACGACCTTCTTATCGAAGCTTCCTTCGACGTACAGGCGGCCGTGAGACCTGGAGACCCAAGCCTTGGGCATGTCTCGTATAGTCCACTGCACGTGACGGTGCAAGGCTCTTTCGAAAGAAGCCCGGTTATCGCCTTTTAGGCCAAGTTCGCCGTATCTTATGAGAAGCAGTTCCTTCACCGGTGTCCCACTCCCGCTATCTTTTGTCTCTACCTTTTCCAGGCCTTTAGTGACTGTAAGGACTCTAACAGGGCCGCGATGGCCACGCGGACGTCATCCTCGGTTGTGTATCTAGACATGGAGAATCTTATGGACGATAGGGCTTCTTCTTCCCCCCTGCCTAGCGCTAGGACCACGGGGCTCGGTTTGTCTTTGTGGGAAGAGCAGGCGGATCCCGTCGAGACAAACACTCCTCGCTCCTCTAGGGCGTGAAGGATGGTTTCGCCCCTCAAGCCCGGGAACGAGAAGTGGGCTATGTAGGGAGCGACCCCCTCCCTACGCGGACCGTGAAGGGAAGCTTCGGGTACCGCCCCGAGGATCCCGTCAACCAGTTTGGCGCGGAGATCGGTCAAGCGCCGCAAGGTCTCTTCTCTATCGGTATCCCAGAGAGCGCAGGCCGCGCCAAAGCCCACGATTCCCGGCACGTTTTCTGTCCCCGAGCGCAGTCCTCCTTCCTGTCCTCCGCCAAACGCCAGCGGGGTCAGCTCAATCCCTTTGCGCACATAGAGGGCCCCGATACCTTTGGGTCCGTGTATCTTGTGGGCGCTCATGCTCATAAGGTCGACGCCCCATTCTTTCACGTCAATGGAAAGCCGGGCGAACCCTTGGACCGCGTCCACATGGAATCTGGGGCGCTTTCCGCTTAGGGCCTGAAGCTTTCTGCCGATTTCTCTGCACGGCTGCAGTGTGCCTACCTCGTTTTGGACCAGCATGACCGAGACCAATGCGGTGTCCGGAGTAACCTCTCTCAAGACTTCTTCGGGGTCTACCCTGCCCAATGAGTCCACACGGATGAAACGGACGTCGTACCCGATTCCCTTGAGGTACTCGTAGGCGGACATGACCGAGGGGTGCTCGACCGTTGTGGCTATGATGAGGCGTCTGTCCTGAAGGCTCCTTAAGGTCCCGAAAATCGCCCAGTTGTTTGCCTCGGTACCTCCGGACGTGAAATAGATCTCGCCTTGGTCGGCGGAGATCGCTTTGGCTACCTTTTGCCTTGAAGCCCTTACGGCGGCTTGGGACTGGCTCCCGAGCCTGTGAAGGGACGACGGGTTTCCCCATCCATCCTCCATGCAAGAGGATACGGCCTTCACCACCTCCGGCGCGGGCTTGGTGGTGGACGAATTGTCCATGTAGATGATCTCGTCTGTAAGGTGAGGCGCGGTCACTATACGCTTCCTCCATATCGTCGGTTTGCCCTAGTATTCTACTGCACTGAGTACGCCGTCATCCAGTCTCCGGCCCGAAGGGGCAGGCAGGCGGCCAGAAAGGGAGTAGGTGCGCGTCCCTCCTAGAACGTCTAGAATAGGTCTAGGAGATTTTTCGAGAGAGGTGCTTCTCGCTTGCCCAGGGCCTTCCCGCGCATGCTGTACCATCTGGTCGGCAAGGCGATCGCAGACTTTGAACTCATTGAGGACAAGGATGTCATCTTGGTCGGAGTATCGGGAGGAAAGGACAGCATGGTCTTGGCGGCCCTTCTTGCCGAGCTCCACAGGAGAGCGCCTGTGAGGTTTGACCTCAAGGCCGTCACCATAGACCCTGGCGGCGAATCCGGTTTCCGAGATGAGGATGTGGAGAGGTTGGAGTCCTTTTTCGGAGATCAGGGAGTCCCATATAGCGTGGTTCGGACCGAGATCGCCAAGATAGTCCAAGTGCACCCCACAAAAGATACGGCATGTTCTTTGTGCGCCAATCTGAGGAGAGGGGCCTTGCACAAAACCGCCCAGGAACTGGGGGCCAACAAGGTTGCCTTAGGCCATCACCTGGATGATGCCATAGAGACCCTCTTCCTCAACATGTTCTACCAAGGAAGCCTAAGGTGTTTTCATCCCAAGACGTACCTGAGCCGACGGGAGGTTACGGTAATCCGTCCCTTGGTATACGTGCCGGAAGGAGAGATCGTGAAGGCAGTCCCACGCCTGGACATCCCCGTGGTAGACGCCAGGTGTCCTTTTGCCGGCCACACGCTTCGGCAAGCCATGAAAGACCGGGTAACCTCTCTCGCGAGAGAGATCCCCGGCTTTAGGTCCCAGTTGCGAGGGGCGCTGGGAGACCTATGGTCACCCAAGGAGAAGGCTTGAGACTCCCTTGTGGCCCTTTTTTCTGTCACGGCGGGTGAACCCGAGCATCAAGGCGTACCGCATGTCTCTGACTTCTATAGCCAGTTTCCTTATGCATTGTTCCAATCGCAAGACATCTTCCCGTTCCGCGGCCAAATGCGTGTAGAGCTCCCGCCTCAAGTCGGAGATAACCTGCCTCAAAGCCTTCTCGGCGTCCTCAGTCTCCGCCGTCTCAGTTTCGGCAGCCTCAGTCTCCGCGATCTGGGTTTGTGCCTCCAAGTTTGTCTCGGTCCTCGCCCAGACAGAGGGTTCGATCAGGCGAAACCCCGTTATCGGGGGCCACACTTCTGGAAACCGTCCTTCCTCAGGCAATCTTCCCGTCTCCGGTTCGGTAAGCGCGGGAGGGCATGCCGCCGAGGCTGTCGCCGCCGTCTGGGTCTCTGTCTGCTTCATGCGGGAGAGCACTTCCTCGGGCCAACTGCCGGCGCTCTTGGCCGACCTCAACTCTTGTCGGATTTCGTCATCAACGGCTCCTTCTTTTCGACGTCTGGCGACAAATTCGATGGCAGGCAAGAGAGATTCCGACACTGCTTTTGACATGCCGAATCCTAGGACATCCGCAAACGCTGTGCGAATGCTCCGCATTTCTTTAACGGACAGGTTGAGCCTTTCACCCACGTCTGCCCACAGGAGTTCCCTTGCCCGGGCGTCTTCTGTTGGAGCGGTCATTTGGAATCACTCCCTGATGTTCCAGTAAATAGGAGATTCTCCGGCGGGAGGGCGGATCCCTTCACCTTTTAGCTATTCTCCTAGGGAAGTTCAACCAATTTGCCAATTGTGTTAGACTATCTCTTGGTTATTGGCCTGTCCAGTCTGTCCAATTCAGTAGAGGAAGGTGCAGAAACCTCATGAGCGACCTGTCTTCTTTGATCCATCCAAAGTCGATTGCCGTAATCGGAGCTTCCAACACACCGGGCAAAATCGGTTATGCGGTGGTCGACAACATAAAAGCCAGTGGTTATCGCGGAGAAGTGTACCCGATAAACCCGAAAGAGCCGGAGGTTCAAGGCTATAAGGCGTACCCCTCCATCCTAAACGTAGAGAAGCCCGTGGATGTCGCGGTGTTTTGCGTGCCCGCGGCCGCGTCATTGGCGGTTGCGGAGGATTGCGGCAAAGCCGGAGTCAAACACCTAATCGTCATCACCGCCGGCTTCAAAGAGGTTGGCGGCGAGGGCAAAGAACTTGAGCGGAAACTCGTCGAGATAGCCAAGAAGTACGGCATGCGCATAACCGGGCCGAACAACCTGGGTATTATGGACACCCATACGCCCTTCAACGCTACTTTTGCCAAAGATATGGCCCTTAAGGGTAACATAGCCTTCATATCCCAGTCAGGCGCTTTGTGCGTGGCTATCCTTGACTGGAGCCTTCAGCGCGGCCTTGGTTTTAGCCAGTTCATCAGCATCGGCAACAAGGCGGACCTCAATGAAGCGGATTTCATCACGGCTGCCGCCGACGATCCGAACACCAAGGTCATCTGCCTCTACCTTGAAGACGTGGTGGACGGAGACAGGTTCATTGAAGCCGCGCGAAAGGCCACCAAGAAGGTGCCTGTGATAGTCTTCAAGTCGGGCATCACCGCGGCGGGAGCCAAGGCGGCTTCGTCTCACACCGGCGCCTTGGCGGGCTCAAACACCGCCTACGACGCCGCTCTGAGGCACGCCGGCGTTATCAGGGCAGAGACCATGGCCGAGCTTTTTGACTTGGCTATCGCGTTCACAACTCAGCCGGTGCCTAAGGGCAAGAACGTGGTGGTGGTCACCAACTCGGGCGGACCGGGCATCGTAGCGTCTGACGCCGTCGAGACAAACGGCTTAAAGATGGCGAGTAATCAGCGAACACATCGAGAAAGAACTAGGCGAGAAGTTGCCTCCGGCCGCTAACATCCACAACCCTGTAGACGTGGTGGGAGACGCTAAGTCCGACAGGTACAAGATCGCCCTCGACATAGTCATGAAAGACCCTGCCGTTGACGCCGTCGTGGTGCTCTTAAGCCCCACCGCTCCCTTGAACATCGTCGAGGCCGCCCAGTACACCATAGACGCGGCGAAGGCTAACCCCGGAAAAGGCCGTGGTAGCCTCTTTCATCGGCGGCGCCAAACTTGAGGCGGGCGTAAAGCTTCTGAACGAGAACGGAATCCCGGTCTACCCCTTCCCCGAGCCCGCCGTCGACACTTCGCGGCATGATTCACTTTGAGAGCCTTCGCAGAGAGGTTGAATCCGGACAGCAGTGGGATTTTGACGATGTCCAGAAAGAAGCGGTCAGAGCCATCTTCGAGAAGGTCCAAAAAGACGGACGGACCTGCTCCTAAGCCCCGAAGCGGCCGAAGTCGCCGTGAGTTGTACAAGATCCCGGCGGCTCCGTCCAAACTGTCGACCACCGAGGAAGAAGCCGGGCAGTTTGCCGAAGCTATCGGATATCCTGTGGTCATGAAGATCGCGTCCCCCGACATCATGCACAAGACCGACGTGGGAGGCGTCAAGGTTGGCCTGAAGACCAAGGAAGAAGTCCTGGCCGCGTTTAGGTCCATCATGGAGAACTCCGTGAAAGCCGTCCCCGACGCCAAGATTTACGGCGTGGAAGTCCAGAAAATGATGCCCAAGGGCGACGAGATCATAATAGGTATGGCCAAGGACCCGACGTTTGGGCCCATGATCGCGTTCGGTTCCGGCGGAGTACTGGTGAACCTCTTGAAGGACGCCTCCTTCAGGCTTGCCAAGCGGCCTCCTGTGCCGAGGTTTCGGAGATGATCAAGGAGACTCAAGGCGTATACCATCTTGAAGGGCTTCCGTGGGGCCGCTCCGGATGACATACCCGCCCTAGAGGAAGCTATTGGACGCGTCGCGCAACTGTGTAGGGATTTCCCGGAGATCGCCGAGTTGGATATTAACCCGGTGTTTGCGTATCCTAAGGGTCTGAGCGCTCTAGACGTCAAGATCAAGATATCGTAGAGTTCAATATAACGGCC
Organism: Bacillota bacterium; assembly: GCA_040766225.1. Taxonomy (GTDB): domain Bacteria; phylum Bacillota; class Sulfobacillia; order Fermentithermobacillales; family Fermentithermobacillaceae; genus DULO01. The sequence goes on from JAXGQX010000002.1 coordinate 134,656, forward strand.
GCGAAAACGCGGCCACCTACGGATTCCTGGGAACAAGGGGGCCTTAAGTATGTTCGACATCGAAGATACTCCCGAAAAGGTCATCCGCGCACTCCGGAGAATCGCTCCAGTCAAAGAAGCGCCCGTCCGAAAGCCCCAAAGGACGGAAGGTCCGTCGCGATAGGCCTGGCCCCTGAGAGTGGACCCGAAGCACTACAACGACGAGATACCCGATCCTGAGGTAGGAGACCCCGAATAGAAGGAGTCCTAGGCCAGAGTCGACAGGCTTCTCAGTCGCGCGATGGTCTCGTAAGGGACGTGTACGTTGCCTAAGTCTTCCCCTTCGCTTTTGGACGAGCCGTGGTAATCAGAACCCCCGGTAACGCAGAGGTTGTGCTTTGCCGCCAAGTTCAAGTACCGCTCACAATCCTCCCGACCGTGTTCCGGATGGTACGCTTCCAGTCCTTTCAGCCCGCGGGCGACCAGGTCGGGCAGCAGGTGATCCGCTCTAGTGGTCCCGGGATGAGCCCACACCGCGACCCCGCCGGACTCGCGAATGGCTCTTACAGACTCTTCGGGACTTAAGTGTTCTCTCTCGACGTATCCAATCTTCCCTCTCCCGATGAACCGATCGAATGCTTCCCCTATGGTCGACACGTACCCATTCTCAACCATGACGGCGGCTATATGGGGCCTTCCAATAGACTCGCCCTTGGCTAACTCCAAGACTCTGTCTTTCGGGACCGGCATACCCAACTGGCATAGTCTTTCTATCATGTCGTCGATCCGGCGTTTTCTCACGTCTCTGAGCTCTTTCAGAAGGTCTTGGAATGGGCCATCCTCGAGAGGTACGAAGTACCCCAGTACATGGAGTTCTCTGCCCTGCCAGTCGCTGTTGATCTCGATGGCCGGAACGACTTCCACACCGTTTTTGGTGATGGAGTCCAATTGGTTTCTGATGCCCGAAGCTCCGTTAAGCAGGGATCGGACCCCTCGGGTGGTGTCGTGGTCGGCTATGGCGATGGCGGAGAGTCCTCTCTCCGAAGCCAAAGCGACCAGGTCCTCCGGCGGGGACACGCCGTCAGAAGCTGTCGAATGGACGTGAAGATCGGCTATTGGCGCCGAAATGAGACTGCCCTGGCCGGTGCCAGGACAGTCCGCGTCATGTAAGGTCTTTTTCCGAGTCATCAAACCTCGCGCTATCCCCTTGGTCCAACAATCAGCTTAATTGCGGTCCGCTCCTGCCCATCAATGAGTATGTCTGTAAATGCGGGAACGCAAACCAAGTCGATTCCTGCGGGGGCCACAAACCCTCTGGCGATCGCGACTGCCTTGATTGCTTGGTTTACGGCGCCGGCTCCGATGCCCTGAATCTCGGCATAGCCTCTCTCTCGGATTACGCCGGCCAGTGCTCCGGCTACCGCGTTAGGATTCGACCGCGAAGACACCTTTAGGACTTCCACACAACTCGTCTCTCTGCGGTCTAGATTGCTTACTCCCACCATAATCCCCCCGATTGCATCATTGACAGAAGAAGCGAAGAAGCCACTAGTAATTGCCAGTAGCAACACACATTCTAAATGGGGCAGTGGTATTTGGCAAGAAGATTTTGACGATGGAAGGAAAGTGCCCGTAGTCTATTCCCGAATTGTGATCCGTTGAATCGAACGAGCGCTTCCGGACCCGGAAATCTCACAAAAGACGCCGCACAACTGCCTGCGTCCTTTCGCCGGTTCGTGTCTGGCCGGCAGTTGGGTCAGAAAACGCTTCAGGATGATGTCCCGCTCGACTCCTATATTGACCCCTTCGTAGCTTCGGTCATGCCGGCGTCGGTGATATAAGCGGTGCCCTTTGGCAGGATTGCTTCGTCCGCGGTCTGGACGTGGGTGTGAGTCCCGAAAAACGCGCTCGCTCTGCCGTCCACGTAGTAGCCGGCGGCCACCTTCTCGGAAGTCGCCTCGGCGTGGAAGTCCACCACTATGACGGGGGTAGTCTGGCGGAGTCTCATGATCTCCAGGTCCATGGCCCTGAAAGGACAGTCTAGGTTTTGGGGTGAAAAGACTCGACCGCAGACGTTGAGGACGCCAACGGTGTTTCCGTCTCGAGCCAAGAATAGGCCCGACCCCTTGCCCGGGACGCCTTGAGGATAGTTGATCGGCCGCAAAATGCGGCGTTCTGAATCTAGAGCGGGGAGAATCTCTTTCTTGTTCCATATGTGGTTCCCGGAGGTTATGACATCTACGCCTGCGGAGAACAGCTCCTGGGCCACTTCGGGCGTAAGCCCGGCGCCGCCGGCAGCGTTCTCGCCGTTGGCTATTACCAGGTCGGCTTGGTGGCGCTTAATGAGAGAGGGCAAGTGCGCCGAAAGAAACTCCCTGCCCGGTGACCCAAAGATGTCACCTATGAAGATCAGGTTCAATGTCGGTCACCTGCCCTCTCCATCCTCACTTATCGAAGACCAAGACCCTTTCTCCCTCGCGTAAGGCTACAAGTTTCTTGGTGCTTTTCAAAGTCCGTACTTGGTCTAGCATTTCCTGAAGGAACAGCCTTGCCGACCATGAGTACTCTTCCCCATCGTCGATACCGTCGCCGTCCTCGGTTGCCATGACCAGCTTTACCCTGTCGGATATGAGGTCCACCGTGAGACTCAGTTCGCCTGGGGTGAGAGACGACACGTCCCGCTCCACCAGAAACGCATGAAAGCGGTCCATTCTCTCCCACGACGCGTTGGCGTAGGTTTGTCTTGCCCGATAAGCAGGCCATACACGTCGATTGAGTCAAGATACAACTCGCATAGGCTATCCCTCTTGGGCTTCCCAAGAGGCCCCCTGCACAAAAATACCATGCCCAAAGTCTTCTTGTCCGGGTCGTACGTCGCCCTGGACACCTGGGGATAAGCCACCAACAACGTGGCTAGGACCTCAACGTCCTTCCTGGACGTATGCCTTCTCGAATCGCCTGACCTTGTCATCTCTGTCCCTCCCCAAGTACTACTTGGCGTAACCTACGGCTCTGGTCTCTCTGATAACCGTTACTTTGACCTGGCCGGGGTATTCGATGTCTTTCTCGATCTTCTTGACGATATCCCTGGCTAGCCTCACGGCTCCCAGGTCGTCGATCTTCTCGGGTTTCACCATGATCCGGATCTCCCGACCGGCTTGGATGGCGTAGGACTTCTCCACTCCTTCGAAGGAGTTGGCGATGTCCTCCAGCTTCTCTAGCCTCTTGAGATACATCTCAAGGGTCTCCCGGCGGGCGCCCGGTCTTGCGGCGGAAATCGCGTCAGCAGCCGCTACCAAGAACGCCTCCACGGTCTGCGGTTCCACGTCTTGATGGTGGGCTTCCATGCCCCTGATGACGTCCTGTGACTCCCTGTACCTCCTCAGCAAGCTCACGCCGATGCTGACGTGGGAGCCTTCCATCTCGTGGTCGACAGCCTTGCCGATGTCGTGAAGAAGCCCCGCACGGCGGGCTACGGCCACATCGCAGCCCAGTTCGCTGGCCATGCTGGCCGCCAAGTGGGCCACCTCAACCGAGTGCTTTAGGACGTTCTGACCGTAGCTGGTACGGAACCTTAGCCGCCCCAAGAGCTTAATTACCTCAGGATGCAGTCCGTGAACGCTTAGGTTCAAAGCCGCCTGTTCGCCCTCTTGTTTGATGAGGTTGTCGACGTCCTTTTGGGCCTTCTCCACCATTTCCTCTATGCGGGCCGGGTGAATCCGTCCGTCGGATACCAGCCGCTCCAAGGCCAACCTGGCGACTTCCCGACGAATCGGGTCAAAGCCGGAAAGTATGACTGCCTCCGGAGTGTCGTCGATGATAAGGTCTATGCCCGTGAGGGTCTCCAGGGCACGGATGTTGCGCCCCTCTCGGCCGATGATCCGGCCCTTCATCTCGTCGCTGGGCAGCTCGACCACAGACACCGTGTTTTCAGCCACATGGTCGGCCGCGCACTTCTGGATGGCCAAACTGATGACGCTTCTGGCCCTGCCGTCGGCCTCTTCCCTGGCGGTCGCCTCAGCATCTCTCACTATTCGGGCCGTCTCGTCCTTTAGGGCCTCCCGCACCTCAGAAAGGATCCTCTCTTTGGCCTCGTCCCTGGTCAGCTGGGATATTCTCTCCAGTTCCTTCATCGCGTCTTCGCGAAGGGATTCCAAGGACTTGCTCCGTTCCATCAAGGACCTTTCCTGCTTGGAAATGTTCTCCTCTTTCTGACTCAGCACTTCTTGACGCCTGTCCAAAGACTCCTCTTTGTTAACAAGCCTCCGTTCCATGCGCAGGACTTCTTGTCTGCGCTCACGTACCTCTTTCTCCAACTCGTCCCTGATCATCTGGGCGTCGTCCCTAGCCTCAATCAAGATCTCTCTCTTCTTGGTCTCGACAGCCTTTATGGCTTCGTCATGGATGCGCTTAGCCTCAGCTTCCGCCGAGCCGATCTTGGCTTCGCCCAACGCCCGCCTCAGAAAATAGCCTGAGGCCAGGCCGATAATCGCCGTTAACACTGAAATTCCCCAATGCACAAAGGTCACCTCCCTCTAGAAAACGACAAAAAGCCGGACAACGCCCGGCTATGCTGGCAGAAGTGACTATATAGCGGTCCAAGACCGAGAACGAACCAGTCTTCAGACTGTCTTGAGACCTAAGACCAATACTCGCTTGTCCGGGGGGTCACCCGGACTAAAGGCCAGTATTCGCTTAAAATACTCGAGTATATCAGTCATACCATTGTGTCATCTTCAGTTCTCCAGAATAGCGCGTTTGCTGTCTAGGTGAGAGCCTGCCCCGCCTCGTCCCTTAGGACCGAGTAGATAGCGTCCGCTTCAAACCCGCGACGCCATAGCCACCGAAAGAGCCGCTCTCGTTCCTGGTCTTTCAAAGAACCTGTCCCGCGACCGTTCAGGTACTTGGAAGCCGCCCGGCGGGCCAAGTCCGCCTCGGAAAGATCCTTATAGGCTTCCGCTGCTTCTTCTTCTGCGAGGTCCTTGTCGAAACCTCTTTTCACAAGATCCCACACTGCCCTCTGTCTGCCTACAGGGCAGTCTCTCAACATGTACTCCAACACGTCTTTGGCATAACTTCTATCGTTCAGATAGCCCCAAGAGGAGAGCTGCAGAAGGCATTTCTGGCTCTCCTCCGGGTCACAGCCTTTCTTAAGGAGCAAATCCTTCACCTGGCCTGACGTCATCCTGCGCCTTGCCAGAGACCTAAGCGCGATATCCATAGGGCGGACCGGCCGCCCAGAGGCACGATCCACTAGGCCTCGTCGGATTCAACCTGATCCGACGCGCCTTCGGTTTTGACGGCCCCGGAAATCAGGAAAGCCCTTACTCTGTCCTCGATCTCTTTACTTACCTGCGGGTTTTCCTTCAGGAACGTCCGGGCCGATTCTTTGCCTTGCCCAAGCCTAAGGTCACCGAACGAATACCACGTGCCCGTCCTTGTGACTATGGATTGGGATACGCCCACATCCAGGAGAGAAGCTTCCCTGGAGATCCCTTCTCCGTAGATGATGTCGAATTCTGCCTGCTTGAAGGGGGGCGCCAATTTGTTCTTGACTATCTTTACCCTGGTACGGGCACCGATAGCTTCTTGCCCCTGTTTTAGGTTTTCTACCTTTCGGACATCCAACCGGACCGATGAGTAGAATTTCAGAGCCCTTCCGCCGGGAGTAGTCTCGGGGTTTCCGAACATGACCCCGATCTTCTCGCGTATCTGGTTGATAAATATGGCGGTGGACTTTGACCTGGATATGACCGCGGTCAGTTTCCTAAGGGCTTGGGACATAAGTCTCGCCTGCAGTCCTACGTGTGAATCTCCCATCTCGCCTTCAATCTCGGCTCTTGGCGCCAAAGCCGCCACCGAGTCTACCACGATGCAGTCGACGGCTCCGCTTCTGATGAGCGCGTCCACTATCTCCAGACCTTGTTCGCCTGTATCAGGCTGTGATATCAAAAGGTTGTCTACGTCGACTCCGATTCTCCTGGCATAGGTGGGGTCGAGGGCGTGCTCGGCGTCGATGTACGCTGAGATACCGCCCAATTTCTGCGCCTCGGCGATTATGTGGAGGGCCACTGTAGTCTTTCCTGAACCTTCAGGCCCATATAGCTCCACAATCCTGCCCCGGGGCAGACCGCCTACCCCCAAAGCAATGTCAAGCGCCAGGGCACCGGTGGGGATAACCTCTACGGCCATTTTCTGGGAGGCTTCACCCCAACGCATTATGGAACCTTTCCCGAACTGCTTCTCAATCTGAGCAACCGCGAGTTCGAGAGCTTTATCTTTCTCTAGCATTCGCTCTACCTCCGTAGACACCCGCGCTACCCTGGCAGCGCCTTCCTAGTTGAAAGTATAACATTCCAGATGGGAAGCCACAACCAACCACGTCTAGCCTCCCAGCGTGAACCCCTCAATTGGCCGGTAACGGGGCCCATCGGGCCTAAGCTCGCTTCGAAAGAGGTGGATTTCCTGGACTCTAAACGGTCTTCGGCCCTCTTGAGTCTCCACGGGCCCAAAAGAAGTCCTCCAAGTCAAAGCCGAAAGACCGGGCGCCTTCGTCCGGCGGGAAGCCCTCGCCACCGTCACATGGGCCGAAAACGGCTTATTGTCGGCATAGGAGGCTTCGGCCAAGGATTCCCTGACTCTCATTGCCAGAGAAGAGACTTCTTTGGCGCCTGTATCTATGCCGACATACAGCACATTTGGGTTTCCTCTGGAGGGAAAACTTCCAGGTGGCCCCAAGGACATGTCAAAGGGGCTAAACCCGGAGACCGCCCGTCTCAACAAGTCTCTAATTGCGGGGACGTCCTTCTTCGGGGTGTCCCCCAGGAACAAGAGCGTCACATGATAGTTCTCCGGCATGACCCATTTGTAATCCTTGTGCGCGTATCTAACACTCGCGGTAGCTTCCCAGAGATACGACCGGGTTTCGGCCGGAAGGCTCACGGCCACAAACCCTCGAAGACTCTGGCCCGGGATGTTAGTCGCCACGCGCCCTCTCACCCATCTTGGACTTGAGATGTTGCCATAGAGTGACCAGGGCCATTTGGGCCGCCCGCTCCTTTATGGATTTTCTAGCGCCGCCCAACTGGTGTTTATCGATGACCACGCCTCCGGCATGTGCCAAGGCGACATATACGGTTCCGACCGGAGCGTTTTCGGTACCCCCTCCCGGACCCGCAAAACCCGTTGTGGCGAGACCTATCTTTGCGCCGGATAAATCACGCGCGGAAAGGGCCATGGCTTTGGCGACCTCGGGGTTCACCGCCTGGTCGCATGAGAGATGCTCTTGGGGCACTCCCAAAGTCGAGTGTTTAACCGCGGGGCTGTAGGCGACCATGCCCATTTTGAGATGAGCTGCTATTCCCGGGACATCAGTGAGGCGATGGCATATGAGTCCACCTGTGACGGATTCGGCTACCGCCAAAGTCAGTCCCGTCTTTTTCAGAAGGTCCGCGCATACCGCCTCGAGGGTGTCGCCCGTTGTGCCGTAAATGTATCCATCCAGGCGCGTCCGCACCTTCTGTTCCATGGAAAGAACCATAGCTTCCGATTCCTTCTGGTCATGGCCCCGTGCGGCTATCCTGAGCCGCACTTCCCCCAACCCGGCATAAGGAGCCAGAGACGGGTTAACGCTCTCCATAAGGTCGCCTACTGTTTCCTGGACTTGCCCTTCCCCGATTCCGACCAGATGCAGGTCTTTGCATGTGAGGGGAACGAGGGACGGGAAAGACTCTCTGATGAGGGGCATGACGTAGTCCTCGAACATGGGCACCATTTCCCGGGGCGGTCCGGGCAGCAAGGCAGCCAGCTTTCCGTCGGCGAAAATGGCCTGCCCCGGAGCCGTGCCGTTTGAGTTCCACAAGTACCTGCCGCCGTCAATTATCATGGCTTGCTTTCGGTCGGTCTGCCGGGCTTCCCGCCCACGCTTCTTGAACCAGGACGCGGTCATATCCCACGCTTCTTGGCAAAAAGTGAGCTCCCGGTCCATGGCCTCAGCGAGGCACTTGGCTGTCAGATCGTCTGCCGTGGGCCCAAGCCCGCCCGTGGCGATAACGATGTCGGCGCGTCCCAGAGCCTCTCGAAAAGAGGCGGTGAGCCGCGCCGGATTATCTCCTATGGTTACTCGCCGGTACACGTCCACTCCGGCGTCTCTCAATCTTCCTGAAAGGTACTGAGCGTTGGTATCGGTTATTTCGCCCAACAGAAGCTCAGTGCCAACCGACAACACTTCAGCCTGCACCCTAACACCTCCGAAGGTTATGCTTCGACCCGGCTCCGGAGTTTTCCTCTGTTAGAGGGCACTTTCCGCCATCTCCAGGCGACTCCTTGGGAGGTTCCCAGAAGAGACCGCAGTTGGTCTCCGCTTATGGTCTCCTTGGCCACCAAGTCCGAGGCTACCTGGCGAAGCACCTTCTCGTAACGTCTCAATACCGGGAGAGTCCTGCTCTCCGCCGCTTTCAAGATCTCCCTCGTGGCCTTCGCCAAGAGGTCGGGACCGGCGGTATCGCGGTCAACCACTCCCAAAGGAGACATGCCGTAGGATACGATGCGTTTTGCCATCTCCAAGGCTCTCTGAAAGTCGTTGGACGCCCCGGTGCTCCTGGAGCCCAAGACCACGTCTTCAGCCAGCGCCCCCGCCAGAAGGATGTCGATTTCCTCCTCTAGGGTCTCCCTCGGGTAGATGTACATATCATCTTTGGGCGAATGCCTGACGTAACCTAGGGCGTTGCCCCTGGGCGAGACGGTGACCTGTGCCACCGAACCGGGCCTCAGTTTTTCCGCCACGATAGCGTGCCCGGCTTCGTGAACGGATACCCTGTTAATCTCCACGTCAGAAGGCCGTCTGTCCAGTTTTTCGCCCATGATGACCTTGACCAACGCTTCCTGCAACTCTTGAGGCCCGACCCTATGGGGCGTTTCCTAAGAGTCAAGATAGCGGCCTCGTTGCACAGACTCTCAGGTGAGCGCCTGAAAGGCCGAAGGTCTCCTTTGCCAATTGCTCTAGGTCCACGGACTTGTCCAAAGGTTTGTTCCTAAGGTGCATCTTCAGGATTTCCAATCGCCCCTCTTTATCGGGCAAGTCCACTTTGACCATGCGGTCGAACCTTCCCGGTCGCTGGATAGCATGGTCCAGGAGGTCGGGCCGGTTCGTGCTCCGACCACGGGGATCATACATCGTCGTCCATCCTCAGACCGTCCATCTCCACCAGGAGTTGGTTCAATGTCTGGTCATATTCCAAGGTGCCCCATCTGCGCGCCCCGTTTTCCGGCAAGGACCTCGATCTCGTCGATGAAAATGATGGCACCCGCCGCTTCTTCCTCTCGCGGGCAAAGCTGCGCCCTCTGGGGCGACAATTCGCGGACTCTCTGGGCGCCCAGGCCTCGTATACCTCGGTGAACTCAGAGCCGAAGCGGACAGGAAGACCGAATCCGTGTAGTTGGCGGCGGCTTTGGCCAAGAGCGTCTTGCCCGTGCCCGGAGGGCCGCTTAGGAGAATGCCCTTTATGGGCCTGATCCCCAGTTCTTTGGCGTATCGCAGGTCCTTTAGGAACTCTAGCGCTTCGACCAGTTCCCGCTTGGCTGGCTTTGTCCGCCCACATCGCCAAAGGTAACGTCGGGGCGGTCGCCAAAACCGCGCCGGCTTTCCTTCGACCAAAGTCACGAAGCCTCCCTGAGTCATCAGGAAGTACAGGAGTCCCCCCAGAAGAAGGGCCGGAAAGGTGTTCACGCCACGCATGAAAAGGAAAACCAGGCTTCCTGCCAGAAAGCCCACGATGTACTCAAGTTTCATGGCGCGCCTCCTTCTGTCGTAGGTCCGGTCCGGGATAGAACCGCGTAGAGATAGCCCTCCCCATCGGTCATCTGCACATAGATGTGTTTTTCATCCAGCACGATCTTGAAATTCGGAAGCCCTTTCTCTAGGAGCTTAGCCTGGCATGACTCGATCATGTCCCCGAAGTTTCCCCTCACCGAGGCCTCTTCGAGGTAGTAATGGATTGAAAGGTAGAGGTCTTCCAGCCTCTCGTTCCTTCCGTCTTTCACCACAATGCGATAGTTCTCTCCAAGGCGCTGCCGGACAGTCTTGTCCACCGCAGCGTAGGACGCGGAGAAGTCTTGTACCTGGTCGAACTCGATTTCAAGCACTGTGACCCCCTTGTCCTTCTTTGCCGTGACGTTCTTGACCGCGTTATCCGACATGAGCACTCGCTCAAGCGGGTCCTTCACTCCGACCTTGTCGTACAGGGTGTAGCCCAAGCTCAGGATGACCAGGGTCAAGACTGCCGACAGAGCCACAAACTCCCATCTGAAGCCCTTCTTGGCCATGAGCATTCCTCTTCCCAAGTGTTTGATTTCACTTACAAGTTGACATAAGTATAGCAAGACCGAGAGGGCACTTCTAAGGTAATGAGTGGCAGGGTTGGTGAGTAATTGAGTCTCTAGCAGGCGTTTCGCGAGGCGCTAGCCGGCGGTCCGGGCGGATCCGAACACATCCAGTACCGCGGCTTGGGTGACCTCCACGGGCACTATCTGACCCTTGTCGGGAGATAGACCTCCTACCTTTACATAGGTCTTCCCGTCGACTTCGGGAGCTTGATGAGGCCCCCTCCCTAACCAAAAGCCTTTCCTACTTGACGGTTCGGCGAGGAGGACGGGGATGGTCGTGCCAATCATGGAGCGACTCTTTTCCTTTGCCAGGTGGAGCCCGTATCGTCGTACACGCTCGGCCCTCTCCCGCGCTACCTCCTGGGGGACCAGCTCCGGCAAGGAGTATGCCGGTGTGCCTTCTTCCCTGGAATACGCGAAGGCTCCCACCCTATGGGCGCCCACTTCTGACAGGAAGTCGAGCGTTTCTTGGAGGTCCTTTTCCGTCTCTCCCGGGAACCCGGCGATAACTGTCGTGCGCAAATGGAGACCGGGGACGCTTTGCCTAAGAAGCCCCACGGCTTTTTGGATCTCTTTAACGCCCGGGCGACCCATTAGACGCAGGATCCTGTCCGAACCATGCTCGATGGGAAGGTCCACGTATGGGACTATCTTTGTCTCCGCCATGGCTTGGGCCAGTTCGGGAGTCACCCCGTCGGGTCTTAAGTACAGGAGGCGTATCCAGGAGACTTCTTCGATTTTGGCGAGATTGGAAAGCAGACGGGCCAAGTGGCGTTCCTTATCCCAGTCGTACCCGTAATCGCTTAGGTCTTCGGCGATGAGGTTCAGCTCTCGCACTCCCGAAGACGATAGGAGGCGCGCCTCGGCCACCACTTCATCCACCGGGCGGGAAGCCAAAGGCCCTCTGATTCCCGGGATGGCGCAGTAAGTGCACCGGTGGCGACACCCTTCGCTTACTCGAAGGTAACTCCAGGGAAGGCCTGCGTCTCTTAGCCTAAGGCCGTCTCCGCCGGGAGCCCCCCGCCCCGGAGTCCCGACCGCGTTCACTTTTTCTCCGGACAAGGCGATCTTCACCAGGTTGACTATATCCTTGGGAGAGGATGTGCCCGCGACGCCGCTTATCTCCGGGATTTCCTCCATGAGTTCCTCTGAGTAACGCTGTGAGAGACATCCCGTGACCAATACTTGCGGACCGCGACCTTCTTCGGCCAACCGGCAGGCCATAAGGACGCCCTCAATGGACTCTTTCTTGGCGTCTTGGATGAACCCGCAGGTATGGACGATGGCGATGTCGGCTGAAGACGGGTCGGGAATGACCTCATAGCCCTCTTCCCGGAGCCTTACCGCCATCTCTTCCGCGTCCAGCTGGTTCTTGGCGCAGCCGTATACGATTATGGAGCACTTTGCCTTGGCCATAACGCAACTATCTTAGCACTTGGTAGTCGGCCTAACAACGATAGACCGGGCCACCTCCCTGGAAATTGCCACTTTGCTTCCCATGCAACGGAGGATGATGGGACCGGCGGGACCTGCGCTTCCGATCTTCTGGATAACCTCTCCGGGCAGAAGTCCGAGCTCTTCCAGGTGTGCGGATGTATCTCTCCAGGTGTCAGGGTCCACTCTTGCCGGATGAATTACCGTGAGCACGATGCACCGGCTTCCCCGGGGAACTGTGGAAACGGTAGCTATCAGGGGACGCGGTCTCAAAGTTTCCGCCTCCTCACAGCGGCAAAACGACGTTCAGGATCATTCCCCACCCCATGAAGAGAACCAAGGATGTGAGAAAGGTCAGGGCCAAAAACCCCGGCCCGTGCTCCTTCCAAAGAACGACTGCCGAAGGCAAACAAGGGAACCCCAAAGCTACCATGGATACGGCGATCGCGGCTTCCCTGGGATTGAGAGATTGTTGCATCAGGAAAAGGGGAGCCAAGTATCGCTGGAACATGGTCAGGAGGACGCTCCAAAAAGCCCCGGGGGGAATTCCCAGGTAGCTGCGGGAAAACCGCGCGACTATGGGCGCGTCGACGAATGTCCCGCCCATCATGAGGACCCTTACGACTGAGTTAACCAACACGAGCAAGGGCAAGGCGTGGGAGAAAAACCCCGAAAGCCTCGCGTTGGTCTTCATGGCCACGTTTCTGAACGAAGGCATCCTAAGAGGCGGTAGTTCGAGAACCAGAGGTTCCCTCCGCCCGGCAGGGAAAAGTCTAGCCGCCCACCCCACGGCCAAGGCGGAGATGGCGATTAAGAGCCCGGGAATCGCAAAGGACGCGCCGAACTTGGCCAGCGCGGCCAAGGACAGAGATATGGTCGAGACGCACGGGACGCATGTTGCGATGATGAGGGAAGCGTTCCGCCTGGATCGCTCTCGGGGCAGGATTCTAGCGGACATTATTGCGGGAACCCTACAACCGAATGCCAGCGTGATGGGTATGAGCGATTGCCCGGGCAGGTTCAACGCCCCGGTCACGACATCGCTTAGGGCGGCGAGTCTCCCCAGAAGGCCCGAGTCCTCCAGTACGGCCATAAGGGAATAGGCCAGGACCATTGCCGGCAACACGGTGGCCATTGGCAAGATGAACCCTTCCGGGATGGCTTCAGAGAGGGCTTCGGCAATGGGTCCCCCGGGTAGGACTACCTTTAGGAAACTCACAGTCTGGACTCGCAGGGGATCTACCGGATCAGCCTGACGGTGGATTCGGCGAAGGAGGGCAAGAAGCCCAAGACACAAATCTCGTGCCCATAGCAGGCCCAACAGTCCCAGCCGGGAGACGGCTCGCGTGGTCCAGAAGGTTATCAAGAGCCATGGCGGTCGTCAGGCGCCCTCCGGAAGTCCTTTCCCGTACCGCCTTGCGGGCCACAAGAGACGACCGGATGTGGAGGTCCTGCAGTTGGGTCCCCGGAGCATGCGCGGGGGGACACGCGGGATAGGGACCTTCGCCCCATTTGCGAGACCCGGCGCTCTTTATGGCACGAAGCAGGGACTCTATGCCTTCTCCCTAACGGCCGAAGTCATTACCGCCTCCGCGCCGACCTCTTGTCCCAGGACGTCCGGTTGGATCTGGACACCTAGGCTCTCCAGGCGGTCCGACTGGTTCACGGCTAACACAAGCGGGACCCCCAGGTCCCTCAAAGACAAAGTAAGCGGCAAATGCCTTCGCAGATTGGTACCGTCCACGACATTGACGATGACGTCCGGACGTTCTTTGGAGATGACGTCCCTGGTAACCTGCTGTTCTTTGCTTAGGGCGCGAAACGAGTAGATACCCGGAGTGTCCAAAACGGTGATATCGGTGCCGGGTATCTTTCCCGAGGTCACTTCGACTGTGGTTCGGGGTAATTGGACGTAGAAACCTTGGCCCCGGTGAGGCAGCCCAGATCGCGCTCTTTCCGGAATTGGGCTGCCCGACCAGAACCACCAACATGCGTCAGACCCGCCCCTAGAGAAGTGATTTGGCTCTAGGAGGATCTGTATGCGCCTAGCGAGTCAAATAGTCTGCGATCCCCTGGGAAATGCCCTTGGCGACCTCAGTTGTGAAATAGTTTTGGCGGAGCAGGTTAACGTCGTTCCAATTGGTCATGAATCCGACCTCCACCAACGCCGCAGGCATGTACGTGTGGTTTAGCACGTAGTACGGGCCTACCTGGGTGTCGATATATCTGAGACCTGTGGCGTTTGCCGTGCGTTTGGCTATCCCCGCCGCCAGTTGTTGCGAACTCCATGAACCGCTTCGGTAGAAGCCCATTACTCCCGATACGGTAGGATCGGATGGGTAAGCGTTTATATGTACGCTTACAAAGACGTCCGCGGCGTTGGAGTTGGCTATGGAGGCGCGCGCTACGAGTTCGTCCACCCATTGACCCCAATCCGAACCTGGGCTGTAGTCGCCGTACCGGGTCAAGATGACCGACGCTCCCTGGCTCTCCAGGTTGTACCGTACCTTGGAGGCGATGGACAAAGTGAAGTTCTTCTCTTTGTCTCCCCAAGGAGACAGCGCACCGGGTTCCTGGCCGCCGTGGCCGGGGTCAAGGACTACGGTCTTGCCTCGAAGCGGCCCGGACGACCGCGAAGAGCCCTGCCATCTTGTGAGGGCGTCTTGGGTAACGGGCCCGCAAACGCCGTCTACAGAGATGCCGGCGGCGGTCTGAAATTCCTTTAGAGCGGATAGGGTTTTCGGTCCGAAGACCCCGTCAACCGGGCCGGGGTTGAAACCTGCGTTTTGCAGCGCTGTCTGGAGTCCCGATACGGCGTCCCCCCGATCGCCTATTCGAAGGAGTGGAGCAGCGTAAGAGCGAATAGGTAGGAGGAACAACGTCAGCAGAAGGACCATGACATAAAGCGGAAACCGAGACGATCTTGTCCAAGATTTGGAAGGACCTATCACTATTGGTTTGCACCTTCTTCCTTAACATAAGGTGGTACCGCTAATGTACTAGAGTCGGGCACAGGAATCACCCCGCTATGCTGGGCTTTAGGGTTTCGCTAAGCGAGATGGGGCGACATTTCCTCCCACAGATCGCGAGGTTCTCAGTTTTACGGGCCAGTCCCAGGGATCTCCTAATTGCTCTAAGGAGGACAAGATCCGTTACCATGAAGAAAAACGCTAGAGAAGTGGCATCTCTCCTGCGCCTTGACCCCAGGTTCGTATCGGGAATCACGGCGTGGCATCATATTCCTGCGTCGGAAGGCGACTTTCGGGCCATACCTGACGGAATACACCCGTCCTTGGTGACGGCCTTGGAAGCTAAAGGGATCAAGCGGCTTTATAGCCACCAGCGAGACGTGTACGACGCTCTTGGATTAGACGGAAGCGTATGCGTGGTCACACCTACGGCTTCCGGGAAAACATTGTGCTATAACCTACCGGTACTAGACGCGGTCCTAAAAGACCCCGAAAGCCGCGCCTTGTACATATTTCCAACTAAAGCTCTGGCTCAAGACCAGCTGGCCGAGATGTCCGAACTGGCGGATAAGGGCAGTTTCACTCTACGCAGTTTCACCTTTGACGGAGATACGCCGTCCCAAAAAAGGCGCTTGGCAAAGGATGTCGGACAGGTAATCATCACCAATCCCGACATGCTTCATCAGGCGATCCTTCCCCATCACCCGACGTGGGTCAAGCTGTTTTCGGGATTGAAGTTCGTGGTTATCGACGAAATGCACGGGTATAGGGGCGTCTTCGGGAGTCACGTGGCTAACGTGATCAGGAGGCTCAAACGGATCGCCGCGTTTTACGGATCAAAGCCCCAGTTCATCTTGGCATCCGCCACCATCGCCAATCCCTCGGAACTGGCTTCAACGCTGATCCAGGAAAAAGTGGAGGTAGTGCTCAAAAACGGCGCTCCCACATCCGAAAAGGACATCGTCTTCTATAACCCGCCTGCCCTCACCCCTGACGGGTCGGTGAGAGCTTCCGTCATCGACACCGCGGCGAAGCTTGCTTCCCAGTTCATTGCCGCCGGGGTGCAGACCATCGTGTTCGCAAGGTCGAGGGTGTCGGTGGAACTTCTGGTCCAGTACCTTCGAAACTCCTATAAGGAGAGGATGGAAAAAGACCGGATCCAGGGGTACCGCGGAGGGTACCTGCCCAACGAGCGCCGCGCTATCGAGCGCGGGCTCCGGGAGGGTAAGGTCCTCGGGGTAGCGGCGACCAACGCTTTGGAACTGGGAATAGACATAGGGAACCTGGAGTGCTCCATTTTGGCGGGATATCCCGGGACTATCGCCAGCACGTGGCAGCAAGCCGGGAGGGCGGGAAGGCGCGCCGGTGGGGCCGTATCCATATTGGTGGCCGGTGCCGGACCGCTGGATCAGTTCATCGTCAACAATCCTGACTACTTCTTCGAGCAAGGCGCCGAATACGGGTTGGCCAATCCCGACAACATGTATATCCTTGGAGAGCACGTCAAGTGCGCTTCGTACGAACTGCCTTTCAAGGAAGAACCCGACGGAGCAACGTCCTTCGCCGGAAAGGACGTTACCCCCATCATGGAAAGGCTGAAAGACCAAGGCATTTTGTACCGGTCTCAAAACAGGTGGAACTGGTCGGCGGACTCCTTCCCCGCGGCGGGAGTGAGCTTACGTTCAGCTTCAGCCGAGAATTTCGTGGTCATCGATACAAGCGGAGGAGGAAGGCAAGTCATCGGCGAGGTGGACTGGTCTTCTGCGCCTCTTCTCATACACGACGAGGCCATTTACCTTCACGGGGGCCAGCAGTACCACGTCATGCACTTGGACTATCCGGCGAAGAAGGCCTACGTCAAAAAGGTGAACGTGGACTACTACACCGACGCCAATCTGGCCGTAGGAGTTAAAGTCACTGCCGTGGACAAAGAAGACCCCGCTTTGTCTTTGAACCCGAGGTTCGGCGAACTCTCGGTAACGGCTTTGGCCACCATCTTCAAGAAGATCAAGCTATACACCAACGAAAATGTTGGGGCCGGCGAAATCGCCCTGCCCGAGATGAACATGCATACTCAAGGCACGTGGTTCAGTCTCCCCGAAGAACTGGTGGCGGAGATTGACCCCAGGCTAGTCGGGGGAGTCCTATCGGGCCTGGCCAACGTGCTCTTGAACATAGCCCCGCTGTTCCTGATGAGCGACAAACGCGACTTGGGAGTATCCGTCGAGGTCAGGTCTCCCCTTGATGGGCGTGCCACCGTGTACCTCTACGATTCTTACCCGGGCGGCGTGGGATTGGCAGAGAGGGTATACACTATCCTGCCCGACCTATTGAACGCCGCGTCGGAGCTGATTGGGTCGTGCGCTTGCCAAGACGGCTGCCCCGGGTGCGTCGGCCCTGCGGGCGAGGCCGGAGAAGGCGCTAAGGACCTGTGCCTTTCCATACTCAAGAAAGCCGGATTCACAGGTGGTGCGTCGGATAGTGCCTGACAAAGGTCTCATAGAGCGGTTGCGGGCCATGGTGAAGGAGATCGAAGAGAGGTACCCGGAACCTTCCTGGAGCCTTCCGGACGCCTTCAAAGATGCTTCGCCTCAACGGGCTGAGACGGTTCTCCACCCCGAACCCGCGTCCGTAAAAATGCGAGAGACTCCGGGCTATCGGGAGATCGCAGCGCTGTATAAGACCTGTACGGTTCCTTGGCTGGAGCCCTGCCTCCCCGCTTCCCTGGAAGGTTTCAGGTCGCTGGAGCCTTGTTTGAAGAGCCTGGACGTTGGCTCTACCTGGACATCGAGACCACAGGGCTCATCGGAGCAACCACTATTGCTTTCTTGATCGGTCTCGGCGGATGGACAGAAGAAGGTTTCCTGGTCACCCAATACCTCTAACGGACAGAAGCGGCGAAGAGGACCTGCTCCAATCCGGTCCGAGAAACGCTCTGGATTCCCCACCCCGGTCCTGGTTACCTTCAACGGCAAGACCTTTGACATGCCGGTACTGAACGGCAGGTTCGTGATGGGCGGATTGGGCTTCCGGTGGAGCCCCCCTGCCACCTGGACCTCCTAACTCTGGCCCGAAGTATGGGTAAGCGGCCCCAGTACGGGCATAGCCTCAAAGATTCGGTCAAGCGATTTGCCAAAGTCGCCAGAGAAGGGGACATTGCCGGGAGCCTGATACCGGCACTCTACTTCATCTATGAGCGAGAAAAGGACCTATCCATACTTGAGCCCGTTCTGAAGCACAACAGGCTTGACGTATTGGACATGGCGTGTCTGGCCAGGATTTTCGGCGCGGTCGTAGCGGCTGCGGACAGCCGCCCTGATGATCCTTTGGCGCTCGGAAGCGCCGGGAAGTTTTCACTTTCGTAGAGGTAACCTCGATCTTGCCCGCAAATGCCTGGAGACGGCGTCGACCGAAGGGTGCTGCGATCTAGACAAGCGGTCGCTCTTGGCCCAAGTCATGAGGCGCCAGGGCGATTGGGAAGGCGCCCGCAAGATCTGGGAAGACTCGGTCCAGTCCGGACTCTCCACAGTGGAAGACCACCTGTGGCTCGCCCGCTATCACGAGCTTATAGGCCATGACCTCGAGAGGAGCCTAGAAATCGTGGAAAAGGGCATAGCCCGGTTTGGACCGGATGTGCCCGAATCCCTCCAAAAGCGCCGGTCCCGTCTCCTAAGAAGAATTTCCGCCAGAAGAAAGAGAGCCTGACCTCCAAGGAAGCCCTTTTGTTATAGCCTCCTCCCTTTCCTCATAAGTATTTACGACCGTCCAACCATCTCTGAAAGGAGGTTGACTCTAGACTTGGTTATCTATCTTAGACCGGGTTCCCGGAGGAGAATGGCGATATTCGCGGTCTTTGTCTTAGTGATTCTTGGGGTACGCTTAGGCATCTCCCCGGATGGTGGCGAACAGGAAGCTCATGCCAGGATCATCCCGATAGAAAAGATACGCACCCAACAGCCCCTATTCGGAGTCGTGGTGGACGTTACCACAGCAGGAATCGAAGAAGTCACCGCGTGTTTTACCTTCCTGGAAGGGCTCGGGATTAAGGCTACCTGGTTCATGAACGCGACCTTCATAGAGTCCCAGCCCGAAGTGATAAGGCAGATGGCTGTGGCCGGGCACGAGTTCGGCGTCAAAGGCACCGATGAAAAGCCTATGCACAAGCTCTCGGCCTTGGAGGCCAGGGACCGGATAAGCCGGTCCAGGCAGGCGCTGTCCAAGTCCTCTCTGGATGCCGCTCCTTTCATGCTCCCTCCCGGTCAGAAGTACAGCGACGTGCTTACACAGGCAGCGTTCCAGGAGGGTTTCCATGCGGTTAAGCCCGGAATCTTGGCCACGAAGATGAAGGGCAAGGAAGACGAAGCCGGTGGCAAGCTCGCAGAGCAGGTCGGGCCCGGTGACATCATCTTGTTGAGACTGGACAAGAAGGGATTGTCCCCCAAGGAAGCGTATGTAGCGAGCCTTGCGGCCCATCTCGGAGAAAAGGGACTCCAAGCCGCGTCCCTTTCGGTCCTGGTGCGAAGCATAGAGTAAGAAGGTCAGAGGACCCCCGAAGTGAGGAGCTTCTTCAAGACCGAAGAAGCCAACCGGACCAGGATTCCCAAGGGGGTCCTCGCGTTTACCCACTCGCCTGTGGCCAACGGGGTTTGGCCCAACGGTTCCCCGCCCAAATATACAACTGCTCTTCCAACCACGGTTCCTGCAGCCATAGGCGCGATGATCCTATTTGGCAGTTCGACTTCCACCCGGAGCCCTGAGTAATAGCGTGGCACGCACGCGAAGAGGTCATAGACGCAGACCACGGGGACGGTCTTTTCGGAAGCGCCTTTGGTGGCTAGACTCAGGAGTGTCTCCCCTGCTCTGGCGACCTGAGCTACGCGGTAGTTCTCAAAGCCGTAGGACAAAAGTTCCGCTGCGTCTCTCCAGCGGTCGCCGCTGTCCAGGACTACGGCCAGAAGCCTTATCCCGTCCCGTGTCGCCGAGGCGACCAAGCACTGTCCGGCCGATTCCGTGGTGCCGGTCTTGACCCCGTCCGCGCCCAGGTACAACCAGAGAAGCCTGTTCGTGTTGGCCAGACTTGTAACGATGCCCTCTTCGGCTTCGATGACATCCTTTTCCTTGGTGGCTACCAAATGCCTGAAGTATGGGTGCTTAAGGCAGGTCTTGGCGATGAGGGCCAAGTCGAAGGCCGTTGTGTAGTGGTTCGGGTCGGTGATGCCATGAGGGTTGGCGTATCGGGTGTTGATCGCGCCGATTTCTTTGGCACGCACGTTCATCATGTCGAAAAACTCCTGAGCGGTCCCCCCCACGTACTCGGCCAGCGCCCACGCCGCGTCATTCCCCGAGTTCAACATGAGACCGTAAAGGAGGTCCTCTACGGTAAATACGTCGCCTTCTTTGAGATACATGCTTGAACCCGGCTGAGAGGCGGCTTCCCATGACACTGTCACGGTATCCTCCAGGCAGCCTTGCTCCAACGTCAAGAGCGCGGTCATTATCTTTGTGATGCTGGCGGGATGCATGCGCCGAAACGCGTTGTGCTCATAGAGCAAAGTGCCCGTGTGCCATTCCATGAGTAAGGCGGCCGCGCAGTTCACGGACGGGGGGTCCGGATCGGGAGGTTCTGACGCAGCTAGAGAAGGAGGACCAATCAACGTCACGGCCAAAAAGGCGGCAACGACCAGTAGAGACGTTATCTGTCTTAGTGGTGGACGGGACAACGATACCATGGCAACACTTCCTCAATAGGCGCTATCAAAATCCTATTGAGTAGGCGCACCTGCTATGAAACCGACTCTTACGGGTTTGGCGAGACGATCCGGAAAGATAGGTCCTTAACCGGTCCCAGCTCTCCGCCCACACCAAGATCCTCCCCGTTGAGTTCCAGCGTGATAGCCCAAGGTTTGCCGGCGCGAATAACAATCTCCTCGGAGCCTGTGATCTCCCGCTTTTCTCCGGGAACCAAAGTGCCCTCGTACACGGCCTGGCCGTCGGAGGTTATCCGCATCCAGCAGAAAGAGTCTTCCGAATCAAGCGCTTTGACGGTCAGGCGAAGCTCCTCTAAGTTCTGGCATTCCCACACGCTGGTCTCGGAATTCGGATCGGTTCTGGCTATGACCGGTTCAGGCGGTGTGACCGGATCGTCGGGCGGATCTGTGTCCGGCGGATCCGTGTCAGGCGGATCTGTATCGGGAGGCTCGTTATCGGGAGGTTCCTTTTGTCCGAAGGAGGCAAACACGTTCGCGAGTATGCCGCTGGAAGTCAAGTAGTAGGCGCCCAAGGCCACTACGAACAGCAGGACGAACATGAGCAGGGCCGGTCGTCCTCTCCTCACGGCTTGACGTCGTGGACGGGCTCCGCTTTCGGTCTGTCTCCTTACCGAAGGTGCGGGCCGTCTTGAAGCGGCGCGTGGAGCTCTCTGGGGTTTCTCCCCTTCCGCGTCGGCTTCTTTGTCCAGCAGGTCCTGGTACTGTCTGGCGTACGACAACCCATCGAGGCCCACAAAGGAAGCATAGGACTTGAGGAACCCCTTGAAGTACACGTGTCCGGGAGCGGCCGAGTCATCACCTTCCTCTACCGCTAGAAGGTACTTGCGCCTGATTAGCGTCTTTTCCCTGACATCCTCGATGGACAGCCCAAGGCTTTCTCGCTGTTCTCGGATGGCAGAGCCGATTTCCTTGAGTTTTTGGATCTTGGGGTCCATCTCTTGGCTCACGCCCTAAACCTCCCCTTTCTTCACGCTCTCTCCCTATGGACGCAGCCGCGTGATTGTCCTGGGGAACGGAACCGCTTCCCTAAGATGATCCAGATGGCAAATCCACGCCACCAAGCGTTCTATGCCTAGGCCGAAGCCGCTGTGGGGTACCCCTCAAACTTTCGGAGATCCAAGTACCAGTTATACTCATCGGCAGGCAGGCGGTGTTCGTCAATTCTCTGTTTCAAAAGGGCGTAATCAGACATCCTCTGGCTTCCGCCGATGATCTCGCCGTAGCCTTCGGGCGCCAACAAGTCTGCGGCCAACACCGTCTCGGGGCGCTCCGGGTCCGGCTCCATGTAGAAGGCCTTGACCTTGGTCGGGTAGTGTGTCACAAACAAGGGCTTCTTGTTCAGTGAGGCCAGCATCGTCTCGTGCGGGGCCCCGAAGTCGTCTCCCCACTCTATTTCGACGTTCTCTTTCTGAAGAAGTTCCACAGCCTGGGAATATGTCATTCTTGGAAATGGCGGCGCTATCCCTTCCAGTTCAGAAGGGTCTCGCCCAACCGTCTTTAGCTCCGAGGAGCGCTTATCCAGCACTCGCTCAATGATGTAGGCGATCATGTTCTCTTCCAGCACCAAAAGCTCTTCGAACGTCATGAAAGCCGCCTCGGGCTCAATCATCCAAAACTCGGTAAGGTGGCGCCTCGTCTTTGATTTCTCTGCCCGAAACGCCGGGCCGAAGCAGTAGACCTTCCCAAGGGCCATAATTGCGGCTTCGTTGTACAACTGCCCGCTCTGGCTAAGGTAAGCCTTCTCGCCGAAATAGGGCGTCTCGAAGAGAGTGCTTGTCCCTTCGCAGGCGGAAGGAGTGAGTATCGGGGCGCTGATTTCCAGGAAGCCCTCGCTATCCAGGTAATCTCTGCATGCCCGCATCACTTCTGCCCTAATCGCCAGTATCGACCTTTGGGTGGGAGTACGGATCCACAGATGCCTGTTGTCCAACAAGAAATCGGGGCCGTGTTCTTTCAAAGTGATGGGGTAGTCGGGAAGGGCCTCTGCCACGATCTCGCAGGAGGTCACCTGAATCTCGTATCCGCCCGGCGCCCGGTCGTCCTTGTGCACGCCGCCTCGGATAATGAGAGACGATTCCTGGTTCAAGGCGTTCAGCCTGGAGAACAACTCTTCCCCCAATACCGCCTTGGACGCGACGCACTGGATAGTTCCGGTACCGTCCCGTAGAATCAGGAACATGACCTTTCCCGAAGACCTCTTGTTATAGAGCCAGCCCTTTAGGGTGACTTGTTCATCCACGTGTCGGCTGACCGTAGACACCGTCCCATCCTGTGTTTCAATCTTCGTACCCGACACGAAAACCCCTCCTACGCTTCTATGAGTCATTTCGATATACCCCTATTTGGCGATCCTTGTCAAGTTTTCATTGAATGGGAGACTCTGGCATAATGGGGACGTCCTCTATCCTTACGCCGGTCAAGATCTCCAGTTCCTCCAAGACCTTCCCGAGCTCTTTTACGGCTCTGCCGTAACCTGCCCAGTCGCCCGATTGCACAAGGGTTTGGGCTTCTCGCCACAGGCGCGCTGCTTCAGCTACCAGACCCGCTACATCGGTCGGGCCGCCCGGCTCCACGGGTTCCCCCTCGCCGAAGAGCTGTTCCAGAGCATCCTCTATGCTAGTTCCCATGACGACGCTGCCCCCGTAATACATGAGGACGCGCTTAAGCTCGGGTATCTTCACTTGAGCCGCTTGAATGTACAGAGGCTCCACATAGAGAATGGAGTTCTTGATGGGGATAGAGACCAGGTTTCCCCTGATGACCTCGGAAACTTGCCCCCACAAAGTCGTGGTCTGAGAGATGGTCGGGTTTTGGGAGAACAGGGATTCCACCTGCATGGGCCCCGGGACCAGCTTGCTCTTGGGAAGGGTGAACAACACCATGCGTCCGTACTGCTCCGGGTCACATTTGGCGCCCAGCCACGCCGTCATGTTCGGTTTGCCCCGCGGGGTGAAGGGCATTATCAGGAGGTACTCCGGCTTCGTCTCCCCGGGAAGAGTCGTGATGATGTAGTAAGGCTCAACCGACTGCTCAGATTTACCGTAGATCTCCTTGGGGCATCTCCCAGTAGTCTTCTTTGTTGTAGTAGACGCTTGGGTCAGTCATAGGATAGGTCAAGAGCACTCTCGACTGAATGCGGAACTGCTCCACCGGGTACCTGATGTGCTCTTTGAGCGACGCCGGCATAGCCTCCAGCGGCTTTAGGAGGTCCGGGAAAATCTTGGCGAGCTGTGTTTACTATAGGATCGGTCATGTCCGATTGGTAGAAAGTAATGGCGCCTTCGTAAGCGTCCACAACCACCTTCACCGAGTTGCGGATGTAGTTGAGCCCGGTTTGGGGATCAGGCTGGCTATACGGGTAATTGGCGCTCACGGTGTAGCCATCCACTATCCAATAGAGCTTGCCTTCGGATAGCACGATGTACGGGTCCTTGTCGTACATGAAGAACGGTGCGATGGTTTGTATCCTCTCGATTATGTTCCGCCGCATCACGAGGCGGACTCCGGCGTAATGGCGCCCGAGACAAGTATCTGATAGTCGGTGAACCTCAGCGCGAAGGCGAGGCGTGTCAGAAGACCTCTAAGCGGTATTCCGGCCGCGCCCCTGTAGAAAGTCGGTTCGTTGGCTTCCGTGCGCGTTTTCGCGTAGTCGAATCCCGGTTCCTTTGAGTTTACCACGATGTAGTGGTCGGTTAACTCGCCGAAGTAGATCTCGGGACGCTGGATTTGAAGGCCGGTCGTCCCCCTGGGTGGTATGTCGGAGAAGTAGAAGTCAGGCTTCCCCGCGTCCGCCATTTCCGAAATCGGGCTCATGACTATCCCATACCCGTGGGTGTACTTCAGATGAAGGTTAATCCAGGTGTTCGCGTCTCCCGGCAATGACCGGATGTCCAGTTCTCTAGCCGACAAGAGGACCTGCCGGTACTGGTCTTTCACTTGGTAGCGGTCGATATCCACGTCGTTGAACTTGTAGTACATACGGATTTCCTGGAGCTGGGTGTACGTGTCCTTTAGGACCCGGTAGTCCCAGAGCCGGAAGTTCCTCACGATGTCGGGGTTGGCCCGGATGTCCTCGATTGTAAGGTCATCGGTGGCAGGAAACGATACGGACTCAATGGCGTCCAGCCCGAAAGCCTTGCGAGTGAACTTGATGTTATGCTCGATGAAAGGGATCTCGTACGCCAACTCGTTGGGGGATACGGTGAACTGCTGCATGAAGGACGGGTAAGCGTAGCCGGCGATTATGCCAAGCAGATAAGTCCGGCCGCCGAATACCCGACCCACCTAAAACCTCCTTATGACGATACCCGGACAGGGGATACCAGGGCGCCCAAGATGGCGACGACGAAAAGGATCCGTACGCGCACCTGAGCGTGAATGTCGGTGTAGGAGGCCCCGAACGCGACGCCCCTAGGAGTACATGAGGTCCCAGATGTTGATCTGATATCCCCAAGCCTTAAGGGCGAAGAGTGATGCAGCCAGTACGGAGAGATGCGTGCGTGCCCTTCTGTCAACGATTAGCCTCCTCGGGGCGAACCCAGGTCGCCGAACAGGAAGTAGGATGCGCCTGACACAAATCCGGGGCGGCCAGCAAGGCGACCCACAAGTGCTGCTGGATAAGCCTTATGAACGGGAGGTTGAAGATGTAGAAGCCCGTCTTTTCCGAAGAAGGGGTCCGCTACGCCAAACGGCGTCCGGTTTAGAAATGCAAATGACATGCCATTGAGTGTAGGCGGCAAGCCCCATGACCCCCACCACCGCCGAGGCCAAGAGCACGATGGTTCCCACGCGCCTGGTAATCGATACCGGTATCGGCATCACAAGCCCGCCGACCAGAGTGAGTTCGGTCCTTTTCCACAGTACCAACCTCAGGTTCAGGTAGGTCACAACGAAGAAGAAGAGTCCTCCCAGGAGTCCTATGCCCGCTCTGGCCGAAAGGATCTTGGTGAAGACCGAGAGGTAGCCTACCTCCTGAAACCAAAGGATATTGGTATAGAATGCCGCAAGCCCCGTCCCCGCGACGGCAATTAGCGCCGCCAAGCCTATCAGGACATAGAGCCACCGAGTCTCTCGCATGAAAAGGACCTCCTGAATCTACCCCTTGTCCGACGAGGCAAGGACCTCGTTCCAGTTGGCGAAATACCCGTCTTTGGTGAACGCGGGGCTGAAGCTCCCAAGGATGCCCTTGGCCGTTTCCGCGTTGTCCCAAAGCAGGTCGACCACAGTCAAAGCCATCAATTTGGCGGGCAGGATATAGGCGTCCACAGGGTCTTTTATGGAGAACCGTTCCGAGTGGGCCGCTCCTTCCGCTCCTCCACAGGTCGGATGAATGGCGGGCATGATGTGCATCAGGTCGCCGATATCCGATGAGCCGGAACCGTGCCTGCCCTGCTGGATAAAACCGTCTCCCACCAAGAGCCGAAGCATTGGCTCCGAACACCTCGGTGAACTCCGCGCAGTTGAGCCGCGGCAAGTATCCCGGCAGTTCCTCAATGGTCACTTCCGCTCCAATCGCCATGGCCCCGGCCCTAAGCGCCCTGTTGACCTTGACGCTGGCACCCTTGATTGCTTCCATTGACTTGCCTCTCACATATGTTTCCATGCGCACATCCGCCGGGACGACGTTAACCAGGTCGCCGCCCTTTGTGACGGTGGATGCACCCCGCGAGGTGATCGTCGTCTTTGAAGGTCTCCCTTTGGGCGTGTATCGCCATTAGTCCCAGAAGAGCCGCGTTCAAGGCGTTGATGCCCAGCCGCGCGCCTCCCCGCATGCGCTTCGAGGCCCTTATACTTGACTAGTTTGCCTATGAAGCCGTTGGACGTCCCACCGAGATTTACTTTGTTGTGCTCGCCCAGAGACCCCATGTGGATCATCATGGCCATGTCTACGTCGTCAAAGAACCCCTTGGCCAGAAGCTCCTGTTTGCCGCCGAAGAATTCTATCTTGCCCTCTTCCCGGAGCTTCTGTCTGTACTCGAGCTCCACGAATTCCTCCGCCGGGACGCCGAGGAACGTGACTTGGCCCGAGAGAAACTCCGCGGCCCCTCCCAGGACTAAGCCCATAGCTGCGCCAATCATGCTCGCCACCTGCCCGTTGTGTCCGCAGGCGTGGGCGGCGCCGGAAATCTTGTCCGCATGCGGGTGCCCCGGGCATACCACGGCGTCCAGTTCCCCCATGACGCACACGTTGGGTCTGCCTGCTTTGCCTTTCAGGCGAGCGGCCACTCCGGTGATACCGAGTCCCCTAGTGACCGAAAGCCCTAGCTTTTGCAGGGCATTGGCCACAATGTCAGAAGTGCGGAACTCCTTGTACCCCAGTTCCGGGTGGGCGAAGATGTCTTGGCCGATCCCGATTATCTCTTCCGCCCTGTCATCGATAGCCTCTATTATCTTTCGCCTGAGTTCTTCTTTTTCCATTTCCACTAATTCTCCCCGCCTTTTCGGAGCCTATCCAGTAGAAAACCTTCTAGGTCAGAAGCCCATATCCTGCCTGCAAAAGGAACAGGCGGCATCGAGGCCGCCTGTTTCTACACGGTTTTCTTTGCTTCGGCGAAATGAGTCCTATTTCAGCATAGGTATCTTTAGGCCATACCTTCGCGCGGTATCGGTGGCTTCCTTATAGCCCGCGTCTGCGTGTCTTACGACCCCCATGCCAGGATCGGTATCCAGCACTCGCTCGAGGCGCCAGCGGGCATCGTCGGTACCATCCGCCACTACTACCATGCCCGCGTGTATCGAGAGGCCGATCCCGACCCCGCCGCCATGATGGACGGACACCCAGCTTGCCCCCGATACGGCGTTTATCAGCGCGTTTAGGATGGGCCAGTCAGCGATGGCGTCGGAGCCGTCTTTCATCCCCTCGGTTTCTCTGTAAGGCGAAGCGACCGACCCCGTATCCAGGTGGTCTCTACCTATGACGATGGGGGCTTTCAGTTCGCCGGTTCTCACCATCTCGTTTATCTTCAGGCCGAACGCCTTCCTCTCCCCGTATCCGAGCCAGCAGACCCTAGACGGCAGTCCCTGGAACGGGACGTGCTTTTCAGCTTTCTCGATCCAACGGCGCAAAATGGCGTTCTGCGGGAACAACTCGAGCACCGCCCTGTCGGTGGCGAGGATGTCTTCAGGGTCGCCTGAAAGGGCCGCCCAGCGGAACGGACCTTTGCCCTCGCAGAACAGGGGACGAATGTAGGCGGGGACAAATCCCGGATAGGAGAAAGCTTCGGCGAATCCCGCCGCTTGTGCCTGACCCCTAAGGTTGTTCCCGTAGTCGAAGGCTATGGCACCCCGCCGTTTCATCTCTACCATGGCTTCGCAGTGCTTCCTCATGGATTCCATAGACCTTCTGACGTATTCATCCGGGTCAGATGTTCTGAGAGCGTAAGCATCCTCCAAAGGCATGCCGCCGGGGACGTACCCGTTTAGAGCGTCGTGAGCTGAAGTCTGGTCAGTCACCACATCGGGGATCACGTTTCGCCTGACCATTTCCGGGAATACCTCCGAAGCGTTGCCAAGCAACGCTATTGAGAGAGGCTCGCCGCGCTTCAAAGCGTCCCTGGCGACCGATATGGCTTCATCCAGGTCCTTCGCCTGCATGTCTACGAACTTGCCTTGAAGCCTTCTTTGAAGCCGGGAAGGGTCGACTTCCACGATTATGGCGACCCCGTCATTCATAGTCACAGCGAGGGGCTGAGCTCCTCCCATCCCGCCTAATCCGGCGGTGAGCACCAACTTACCTTTAAGGCTTCCGCCAAACTCGACATTAGAGAGGGAAGCCAGAGTCTCGAAGGTCCCCTGGAGTATTCCTTGGGTGCCTATGTAAATCCAACTGCCGGCCGTCATCTGGCCGTACATGGTAAGGCCTTTCCCTTCCAGTTCCCAGAAATCGGGCCACGTGGCCCACTTGGGCACCAGCATGGCGTTGGAAATGAGGACCCTGGGGGCAAGGGAATGAGTTCTAAAGACAGCCACAGGCTTGCCTGATTGGACCAAGAGGGTTTCCTCATCGCCCAACTCCCTAAGCGCCCGGACGATGGCCTCATAGCAATCCCAGTTCCGGGCCGCTTTCCCGGTTCCCCCGTACACGATTAGGTCTTCCGGTTTTTCCGCGACCTCTAAGTTGTTCATGAGCATCCGGAGGGATGCTTCCTGCTGCCACCCTTTGCATGACAGCGCTTGTCCTCTTGGAGCCGTTATCGCTTTAACCGGCATGGCTGGACCTCACTTTCTTTGGACTGGCGTTGTGAACTTCTTGATGATGTCAAGGACTCCTTCAGCGTAAGGCTTTTCGGATACATATGAGGCCCGGGCGCAAGCTTCAGGGTGAGCGTTTCCGACGCACCCGGAAACCCCCGCCCATTTCAGCATATCCAGGTCGTTAAGGCCGTCTCCGATGGATAGGACTTCTTCCCTGGAAAGCCCGAAGTGGGATGACAGGAAAGCGAGCCCTCGGGCCTTGGATACGCCTTTCGCCTGGAATTCTACCAGGTGGGGCAGGCTTTTTACGCACTGGACGCTCCCGGGCCAGCGGCCTTTGTAGGATTCGACGAACCGGTCCGCTTCATCTGGTGACACCCTAACCACGATCTGGGTCGGCTCCATGCCCTGCAGAGAGCCGACCGGGACTACCTCTATCCGATAACCGATACCCTCCGAGTACCGGACGGTCTCCGGTCCATCCCATTCTGTGAGCATGTCCTTTCCGGCGATGTAGTAGAAGGGGATTCGAAGTGAGCGGAGCTCCGTGGCTATCCTTGCGGCCGAAGATCGATGGATTCTGTCCTCCATAAGGGGAGGCTCTCCTCGGGCCGACACCAATGCGCCTCCGTTGGTCACGACCGGGTCAGTCAAAGCCAGCTGCAAAAGCAAAGGTTCCACCGAACCGAAAACCCTTCCGGTAGCCAGCGTTAGCCTTATGCCGAAGGAACGCAGGAAAAGCGAGATCTCTTTGGCCGCTTCTATGCCCGACTCCCCGGGACCCAATAGCGTACCGTCCAGGTCGCAAGCGACCATTTTGATGCGGGCCCTTTCTATTGTCTTCAGTGCCTCGCCTCTTGCGTCCCTCATGCCTTCGTCTCCTTGTAACGGTCGGCTTTCCCTGGCAGGTTTCACTTAAGAAGGTTCAAGATCTTGGGCCCTATCTTCTCCACCGCGCCGCATGCGCGCGTCGCCACGTCTTCAGGCCTATCTTCCGGTCCAAGAAGTGCGCGATACCAGATCATGTTCCCTTCGATCTCAAACTGACCCGGCCCTCGGTGGTTCCCGTTCCTGTCGGATAGGTAGTCTGTCACCCTTTTGGGCAGCGCGCCTTGCCGGTCGATCCTGACCACCGGTATTCTCATGTCCAAAGTGCGGGATACAGGTGAAAGGTGGACTTCGCACCTGCCCTTGACCAACTTCGCTTTTCCGTCTCTTTGATGTACCCGGAAACCGGCTTCCCGGAACACAGAGAGACTCTTCTCGTCTAGCACAAGACACCACCCCGGCGCGGGTATAAGGTATACTCAGGACATCGAAGGAGGAGAGCCATTTGGACGGCATCACCCTCTACTGTATACGAAAGGAACTGTCCGGATACCTGCCTCTCAAAGTGCAGAAGATCCAGCAGCCATCCCCGCCCGTGCTTGTGTTCTCTTTGTGGAACCCGTCTCTTCGGGCGAAGCTGGTCCTAAGCCTCGAAGGCAGGTTGCCGTTCTTCGGCTTTTCCGCCGAAAGAAGAGAGAACCCCAAGGCCCCGTCAGGCTTCTGCCTGGGTTTACGAAAGCGTCTGGAGGGCGGATCGTTGACGGCTATTGGCCAGGAAAGCATGGACAGGGTGCTATATCTGGACTTCACCGGGCATGACGATTTCGGGAACGCCGTCCCGTTCACCTTGGTTCTCGATATGGCCGGTAAGGGAGCTAACATCGGCCTTTTCAAGGGGTCCGATTCAGACAAGACCGGCGAACTCATCGCTGCGGCTATGCCTCCCGACGGCGATCGTTTCTGCGCGGATAGGCCCTATACCCCGCCTGAAGGCGCGCGAGTGGACATGGCAGGTCCTACAGGCACCGGCGAAGTAGGTGCCCTCTTGAAGAGCGCAAAGGGTCCGGCTCTGAAAGCCCTCACTTCAACGGTCCAAGGGATGGGACGCGACTTGGCCCTGTCGGTGTTGACTCAGTCGGGCGTGGAACCCGATGTCCCTCTATCCGGGGAAAGCGCCCAGGCTGTCGCTACCGCTCTTTCGGGAGTATCCCAAGACCTTCTCCGGGAAAGGTATGTTCCGGCTGTATACGAGACTGTCCGAGGGGACGTCTTTTTCCACGCCCTTCCCTTGGTCCACCTTCAACCGGTCAAGACGTACAAAAGCGTCTTAGAAGCCGCGGAAGCCTTTCGCGCTTTGTCTTTGGATAAGGCCGACGAAGAAACCTTTGCGTTCGTATGCCTCGGCCTTGTATCGCAAGGTCACAAAAAGCTCGAGTCGAGGTTAAGCGCCCAGTGGGAGGACCTAGTGAAGGCCGAAGACGCGGAGCACTACAGGCTCTGGGGTGAATTGCTGAACTCTAGTGGAGTAAGCGCTCGACCGGGGACCAAAGAAGTGGAGGTACTGGACTACTACAAAGACCCCCCTGCTCCTACGGTCATTCCGCTGGATCCGAGGTATTCTTCCAGGGATAACGCCAGGAACTACTTCGCCAAGTACGCCAAGATGGTCCGGGCGGCCAGGGTCTTGCGGGAATCCACCCATAAGTTGCGCGTCCAGTTGGAGAGGCTGAAAGAGATAGGCGAGTTCCTGGTCGCCCAAGGCTGCGAGGGCCCGTCACGGGACGACTCGGTGATCGAAATCGGCCGCGCGGTAGACCTGTTGGAGAAAGCGGCGGCTGAAGCCGGAGTGAGCGTCCGGGCGCGACGCAGGCGACAACGGGTCGCACCGGCAGAATATCCGGACGGGACGATGCCGGCAAGCATACAGGAGTTGTCCGGCCCCGATGGATCTCAAATCTATGTCGGAGGCAATGCCAAAGCCAACGACTACCTTGTATCCAAGCTGAAGAAGCCGGGTGACATATGGCTCCACGCCAAGGGGACAAGAGGCGCTCACGTCCTGCTCCGCCCCCCTTCCGGAGCCGAACCGTCCGACGAGATGATGCTCCATGCGGCACGAATCGCCGCTCTGAAATCGCAGGCTTCGGGCGCCACCAAGGTAGAGGTTGACTTGGTGGACGCTATGAGAGTGAAGAAGCCCCGGGGAGGGGCTCCTGGATTTGTGACTTATACCGGTCAAAAGACGGTGGTTGTTTCACTGACCTAGCCAGGCAGTGTGGTCGCACTGACCTGACCCGCCCGGTGTTTCGACGGTAGCTAGCGCCACGCCGCTCCGATAATTTCGTTCCAATCGCGGATCCCTTCTCGCTCGCAATACGCCTGAAGATCTCCCGCGATCTTCCTGGGCAACAGCGGGTCGACCAAGAGAGAGGCTCCCAGGGCTACCGCTCTCGCCCCGGCGAGCATGAACTCCACGACGTCTCTCCACGAAATAATGCCGCCTATCCCCATGATAGGCACGTTCACCGCTTGGGCCACTTGGTACACGCATCGGAGGGCGACCGGTTTGATGGCCGGACCGGACAAACCTCCCGTGACATTTCCCAGCAAGGGTTTCCTAGTGCGGATGTCGATAGCCATACCCAGAAGCGTGTTGATGAGCGACAGCGCGTCGGCGCCGCCTTCGACCGCCGCTCTGGCCACTGCCGTAATGTCCGCCGCGTTAGGAGTGAGTTTGACGATTACCCTGCCTCCAAAAGCGTCTTTCACCGCCTTTGTAGCCCTGTAACACGAACGGGGATCCAGACCGAAGGCCATACCCCCCGCTCTCACGTTGGGGCATGAAACGTTGACCTCCAGCGCGTCGACGCCTTCAACGTCCCGGAATATGGTCCCTAGCTCGACGAACTCGTCGTATGTATCGCCCGAGATGTTGACTATGATAGGAACGTCAAATCGCCTAAGCCAAGGGATCTTCTCGGAGGCGGCGACATGGGCGCCGGGGTTCTCCAGTCCGATGGAGTTAAGCATTCCCGCGGGCGTTTCGGCTACCCTGGGAGGCGGGTTTCCCGCTCTGGGTGATACGGTGGTGCCCTTTAGCGACACGGCACCAAACCAACTTACGTCCCCTACCCTGGAGTACTCCTCGCCGTATCCGAATACGCCTGAAGCCGCCGCGAGCGGGTTCTTCATCTTGATGCCGGCAAAGTCCACCGATAGGTCCGTTTGGCCCATTAGTCAGGCGCACCTCCCAAGTCCACTTGGTTCGCCCCAAACACCGGGCCGTCAGAACACACGTGGTAGTATTTCTCCTCTTCCCCGGCGTTTTACCGCGCAACCTTTGCACAAACCGGTCCCGTGTCATCTTCGGGATTCCAGTGGAATGCAAAGCGGCGCAGGCGAATCTCCGACGAGTTCTTTCACTGCCCTAAGCATGGGCGGGGCCGCATGCCACAACTACGTCGTCCGACCCAGCGTAGACACGACGGTTCCAGGAGATCGGTAACCCTGCCTGTGGTCCCGTAAGTCCCGTCCTCGGTCGCTACGTGAACGCGGCATCCGGTTCTCGTAAATCTCGAAGTGTCCATGACTTGGGCGATCGATCTCGCTCCGTAGAACAGAGAAACATCCCAACCCATGGGCTCGGCCAGTTCTGCCAGCGGGTACATCGGCGCAAGCCCGGTCCCTCCGCCTACTAGGAGCATTTTTGGACGGTCTGTGCCCGAGTCTCCTGCCCTTAGGTCCCTGGGAACATACCCGTTGCCTAGAGGCCCGAGGACTCGGATCTCCGTACTGGACTCCCACTTTGTCATCATCTTGGAGCCTTCGCCGACAACCGCCCATGTGATCTCGATGAGCCCCTCGGTCGCGCTGAACCGGGAAAGGCTAAAGGGCCGCCTCAAAAACGGGTGCGGGCCCCTTGATACCTCCACATTTACGAACTGAAGCGGGCGCGCGGCCCTGGCGATTTCAGGAGCTAGGAGCATCGCCCGATAAGATTCGCCCGGAACGACAGCTACGGAGACGACCTTCGCCGTGACATCAAACACACTGCGCCCACTCATGCCAGTATAGACCCATTATTCATTACTACCCGGCCCCCCACTATCGTCATATAGGGCATACCGTCCAGTCTCCATCCCTGGAACGGTGTGTTCTTGCCTTTCGACATAAACGCCCTGGGGTCAACAGAGAACTCGCGGTCCGGATCGACGATGGTCACGTCGGCTATGGCGCCTTCCGCCAAGGAGCCTCCGGGCACTCCCAGTATTCTGGCAGGTGCAAGGCTCATAGCTTCCGCCATCCTTGTCCATGACATTAGTCCCGGTCGCACCAACTTGTCGATGACAAGGCCCACTGCGGTTTCCAACCCGCTTATTCCCGGTTCGGCGTAGTCGTACTCCACCCACTTGTCGTCCACGTGATGGGGAGCGTGGTCGGTGGCCATAGCGTCGATGGTCCCGTCTACTAGACCCTGTACCATGGCTTCGACGTCGGCCCTTGAACGAAGGGGCGGGTTCACCTTGGTGTTCGTATCGTAGCCGGATTCTAAGACCAAATCATCCGTCAGGAATAGGTGATGCGGCGTAACATCGCAGGTCACGTGCAGCCCTCTGGCCTTGGCTCGCCTCACCAGTTCGAGTGAACCGGCTGTGGATATGTGAGTGAGGTGCAGTTTTCCGCCCGTAAGCCCCGCTATTGCGATGTCTCTCGCGACGATTATTTCTTCGGCTTCGTTAGGGATACCACGGAAGCCCGCTATGGTGGAGTTCAGGCCCCGGTTCATCTGGCCGCCGTCCGACAGGGTTTGTCTTCGGGGTGCTCGATGATGGCGGCCCCGAAGGCCGTGAGGTACTCAAGGCGCAGCGCATGACCTCTGACGTGGATACGGCCGACCCGTCGTCCGAGAAGGCCACCGCTCCGGCCATGAGCATCTCGCCCATTTCCGCCAGCTCTTTTCCGGCCCGCCCCTTGGTGACGGCTCCGATGGGATACACCCTGACATGGCCGCGCTCCGCTGCTCTTCGAATTACGTTGGTGACCACCGAATCGTTGTCCATTACCGGTTCGGTGTTGGGCATGCAGGCCACGGCGGTAAACCCGCCCATAGCCGCTGCTTTAGTCCCCGATTCTATGTCCTCTTTTTCCTCAAAACCGGGTTCACGCAGGTGAACATGCATATCTATAAGGCCCGGAAGCACTACTTTGCCTCGGGCGTCTACGGTCTCACAACCTTCAGGAGCCTCTATGCCCCTATGCAGTCCCACTATCTTGTCGCCTTGAATGAGGAGGTCGAGCTCTTCGTCTCTACCTGAGGACGGATCAATGACTCTTCCTCCCGAAATCAGCAGGTGATAAGCCATTAGTCTCTGCCCCCCAGGATGAGATAAAGGATGGCCATGCGTACCGCGACGCCGCTGGTCACCTGGTCCAAGATCACCGCCCGCGGCGAATCCGCGACATCGGTGGTGATCTCTACCCCTCGGTTCATGGGGCCAGGGTGCATAACAAGCGCGTCCTCCTTGGCGTACTTGAGCCTTTCCCTGTTTAGGCCAAAGACTTCGTGGTACTCCCTTCTTGAGGGAAACAGGCTCTTGGTCTGGCGTTCCAGTTGGAGCCTCAGGACGTAGACCACATCGGCTCCCTCGACGGCTTCTTCTACCCGTCTGTAAGCCTTTACTCCTAGGTCTTGGATTCGCGGGGGAAGCAGGGTCGGCGGGCCCGCCACGGCCACCTGGGCTCCCATTTTGGTGAGCCCGAAAATGATCGACCGGGATACGCGCGAGTGGAGGATGTCACCCAGGATAGCGACCCTAAGACCCCTGATTCTCGACTTGTACTCCAGGATGGTGAAGATGTCCAAGAGCCCTTGAGTCGGGTGCTCGTGCATGCCGTCTCCCGCGTTGATCACGGGGATGTCCAGCACTTTGCTTAGAAAGTGGCAAGCTCCTGAGACTCCATGGCGCATGATCACCACGTCTGTCCCCATGACCTCTAGGTTCCTGGCGGTGTCAGAAAGGGTCTCCCCTTTCTGCACGGAAGAGCCGGAAGGCTGCAAAGACATGGTATCCGCCGACATGTACTTGGCCGCAAGTTCAAAGGACGCTCTGGTCCTTGTGGACGCTTCATAGAACAGCGTGCATACGACCTTGCCTCTGAGTGTCGGTACCTTCTTGATTGGTCGGGACAATATCTCCTTTAGAGAGCGAGCAGTGGACAGGATCGACTCCATATCCTCCTGGCTCAGCTCCCGTAGGGACAAGAGGTCTCTTCCTCTTAGAGCCAAAGTGTACCCTCCTGGTCTGACCGGATCGCTTGCCTAGTGCTCAGCGCGTTCTTCCGCTATCACTACCTGGTCCAATCCGTCGATTTCCGCGAGTTTTACGTGGATAACTTCTTTGCTTGAGGTGGGGACGTTCTTGCCCACGTAATCCGCACGGATGGGCAACTCCCGGTGGCCCCTGTCGATCATGACCGCTACTTGAATGCTGGCCGGGCGTCCCATATCGATAAGGGCGTCAAGGCCGGCTCTGATGGTCCGACCGGTGTACAACACGTCGTCTACCAGGATGATTACGCTGCCCGCCACGTCTACGGGAACTCGGGTGGTACTGACACGCGGCTGCTCAAACCGAAGGGTGAGGTCGTCTCGGTAGAGGGTGATATCGAGTTCGCCAACGGGGACGTCAATGTGTTCAACCTCATTAAGTATCTGGGCCAGACGCTGAGCCAGGGGGACTCCACGCCTGTGAATGCCCACCAAGACCACGTTCTTTAGGCCCTTGTTCCTTTCGACTATTTCGTGAGCGATTCGCACCAGCGCCCTGCGCATTGATTCGGGATCCATAATCTCGGCTTTCTCCAACAAACCCATTGCTTAAGTACCTCCCATCGTATGATTGAGGTTCACGGAGGCACAAAAAAACCCCGCCCATAGTGTGCGGAGCCTTCGCGCCTTCGTATTCTCCACCGTAAAAAGCCTCCTTCTCGCCTCACGGGGCCAAATTAAAGGAATGGCATGGACAAGTTGTCGTCCATAACGATGATAATCCCGCCGTGGAAGGGAAGTCAAGTTATGGACGACGTTACCGTCGTTCTCCAGCGATCCGTCAGCCGGCTGACGGGTCCGGTGAAACGCGTCGCTATACTGACGGGTCCGGCGGGATGCGTCACTATACTGACGGGTCCGGCGGGATGCGTCACTATACTGACGGGTGCGGCGAGATGCGTCACTATAGTGACGGGTCTGGCGAAATGCGTCACTATAGTGACAGGTTGGTTGACATAATCGGACTAGGAGACCGTTGGCTCTCGCTCTTGGGCCCGTTCTTACTCAGCCTTGGCCGTCGTGCTACCTACTCCGGTTACGAAGACGTGAGAAAAGCTTGAGTCCTTGGTCGCTCCGTGCCAGTGCTTCTCGCCGGCTGCGAACACGATGACGTCACCTACGGTGACTTCTTTCTCTTCGTATTCTGTGGCACAGATGCCCCGGCCGGCTGTGACAAACAAGATCTGGTCAGTTGTGTGGGTATGAAACTGGTTGCGAGCGCCGGGCGAAAAGGTCACTTGGCTTATGGTGAAAAACTTGCTCTCGGGAGGAGTCAATAGGGTCTGTCTGTGGACTTCTCCTCCGATGAATAGTCCTCCCTTGGATACTTCCTTCGGGATCTTGTCGAGGGTGAAGATTTGCATGGCGATGACCTCCTGAAATCAGTTGGTTGATTGCGTGTCGCGGAATGCGCCTACGTAGTTCCTGGCTGACCGGAGACACGGGACCCAGGTATCCTAGGCCTCATACGCTCTTTCTCTTATAATGCTTGCCGTCCCTCCCCACCATTACTCGCCGATGGTCGGATATAGCTCAGATGCTGGGCATTCCCGTGTCCGGCCACTTTTTTGCACCGGCTGAGGCGCCAAAAGGAACAGCGGAAAGGAGAAGAGAGTCTTTGGCGACACGAGACCAAGGATAGGCCCGACCGATGGTGGGCTTCACTTCTGCGGCGGTTCTCACGTCAGCATGAGTAGAAAGAGTAGGTTAGGTCGTTCTCTTCACAAAACTGCCTAAGGCGGGCGCATCCTTCGTTGCCGGAGAATCTTTGGATGAGTTCGCCCTTTAGGTCCGGTCCCCCATCTGTGAGCAACGCGATGAGCCTCGCGGTGTTTTCTCGGTCAAAGCTGTAGAAGTACTCGTATTCGCCCTCTCCAAACAAGTCCTCTAACCGTTTGCCCAGGTCTTGCCCCGAGACGGTCAGAGAGCCGTCTCGAATCTCGGCCCAGACCGTGATTCGAATGCCCTCGATTTCATCCTTCCAGAGTACGAAGCGCTTCAGTTGGTTCATAGTCCACCTCATCGCGGCAAGACCGTGGCGACTGACGGCTCTTCTTTCGTCGAGCGTCGGGTCAAATCCTTCGGGACTCTCGACGAGACCGTCCAAAACGGGTATCATAGGAAAAACGCGCTAATGGTGTCAATACTTTGATGAGGACGAGTAGCTGGCCACGGGACCAAGAGAACCGGCGAACGGTGAGATGCCGGTGTCCACGAACCATCGAAAATCACCTCTGAGCCGGCGGCTGAAACCTTGGAGTAGGCCCGCCCGTCTTGCCGGCGTTACACGGCAGAAAAGTGAATCCGGTTTGACGGAGTCGTAGGACGCAAGGATACGAGGACCGCCCGTCTTGCCGGACTAAGCTGGGTGGTACCGCGAAGCTAATCGTCCCAACACGGGGCGATTTTGTTTTTGTGGACAACTTTTCGTGGACGCGACGACAAGGGATGCGGGGCTCGCTGTCGAGTGCAAGGTAGCAGCGACAGACAGGGACGGACTAAGGACAGAGTAAACGAGACAGGTATCGGGGGTATGAAAGATGGCTGTGTTCAGAGAAGTTGATCCCAAGGCCCCGGTCAATGCCCGGGAGGAAAAGATACTCCAGTATTGGGGCGAGAAAGACGTTCCCTTAAGGAGTATTACTTCCCGAGAAGGCCGGCCGCAGTTCATTTTCTACGAGGGGCCGCCGACAGCCAACGGTCTGCCGGGCATCCACCACGTCCTGGCAAGGACGCTGAAGGACATCGTCTGCCGATACAAGACGATGCAAGGCTATCTTGTCCGCCGTAAGGCCGGCTGGGATACTCACGGGCTTCCAGTGGAGATTGAGGTAGAGAAGAAACTGGGATTGACCTCAAAAAAGGATATCGAGGACTACGGGATTCTCCCCTTTAACGAGATGTGCCGGGAGTCGGTGTTTTCCTACGAGAAGGAGTGGCGCAGGCTCACCGAGAGGACCGCTTATTGGATCGATCTGGACCACCCGTACATCACGCTGGACAACAACTACGTTGAGACGGTTTGGTGGATCCTGAAGAGGTACTTCGACGAGGGACTCATCTACGAAGGCCACAAGATCCTCCCCTATTGCCCGAGGTGCGGCACGGCGCTGGCTTCCCACGAGGTGGCTTTGGGCTACAAAGATGAGACTCTGGACACCGTGTACGTCAAACTGAAGGTCAAGGGGAAAGAAAACGAGTACATCCTGGTGTGGACCACGACTCCGTGGACCCTCCCTTCCAACGTGGCAGTGGCCGTCAACCCCGAGAACACCTACGTCAGGGCAAAACTCGGCGACGAGGTCTATTACCTGGTCAAAGAGCGCGTGGCCCCTGTACTGGGCAAAGACGCCGAGATCTTGTCGGAGATGAAGGGCAAAGACCTGGAGTATCTCGAGTACGAGCAGCTCTTCCCCTTTGTGGTGCCAAAAGAGAAGGCCTTTTACGTTGTCTGCGCCGACTACGTGTCGACGGAAGACGGTACGGGCATGGTCCACACGGCTCCGGCCTTCGGAGAGGACGACTACCGGTCGGGGATGAAGTACGGCCTGCCCATGTTGCAGCTGGTCGACGAAGAGGCAGTTCGTTCCGAGGTCACTGACTGGGCCAACGTTCCGGTGAAGGTCGCCGACCCTCAGATCACCAGGAAACTCCAGCATGAGGGAAAGCTGTTCAAACGCGAGCGTATGACGCACTCTTACCCTCACTGCTGGCGCTGCGATACCCCGCTTCTCTACACGGCGAGGAAATCGTGGTATATCGCTACGACCAAGTACCAAGACCGCCTCATCGAGGCCAATAAGAAGGTCAAGTGGTTCCCGGAGCACGTTGGCACGGGCAGGTTCGGGAACTGGCTGGAGAACCTCGTGGACTGGGCTTTGTCACGCAACCGCTATTGGGGCACTCCGCTTAACATCTGGAAGTGCGAGAAGTGCGGAAAGCTCAAGTCCATCGGTTCTAGGCAGGAACTGGCCGAAAACGCGGTCGAGCAAGTGGACCCGGCTACAATAGACCTGCACCGTCCGTTCGTGGACGACATCCACTTGAACTGTGAGTGCGGCGGTCGGATGACCAGGACTCCCGAGGTCATCGACTGCTGGTTCGACTCGGGCTCCATGCCTTACGGTCAGATGCACTATCCTTTCGAGCACAAGGACGACTTCGACGAGTATTTCCCCGCCGACTTCATCTGCGAAGGCGTGGACCAGACCCGCGGATGGTTCTACTCGCTCATGGCCATCTCGACGTTCCTATTCGGCGAATCCTGTTTCAAGCAGGTACTGGTTAACGACTTGGTCCTGGATAAGGACGGGCAGAAGATGTCTAAGTCCAAAGGCAACGCGGTTGACCCGTGGGAGATGATCGACAGGTTCGGCGTGGACGCCCTTAGGTGGTACCTCATCGCGGTATCGCCCCCGTGGGTACCGACCAGGTTCGACCCTGACGGGGTGAAGGAAGTGGCCGTGCGGTTCTTCGGAACGCTCCAAAACGTCTACTCCTTCTTCACTCTCTACGCCAATATCGATCAGTTGGACCCGAAGGCCATTGACGTTCCGGTTAAGGACCGTCCCGAGATCGACAGGTGGGTCATCTCTAGGCTGAACTCCTTGTACGGTGAGGTCAATGAGTGGATGGAGTCCTTCGAAGTTACCAGAGTTGTCAGGGCGATAAGCAACTTTGTGGTGGATGAGGTCTCCAACTGGTATGTGAGGCGCAGCCGCGAAAGGTTCTGGTCAACCGAGTTCGACTTGGATAAGAAATCGGCTTACAGGACCCTATACGAGGTGCTCTTGGGCGTCGTCAAACTCATGGCCCCGTTCGCGCCGTTTATGCCGGATGACATCTACCTCAACTTGACCGGCGGCTCGGCGTTGGACTCTGTCCACCTGGAGGACTTCCCCGTCCGGGACGAAAACCTTGTGGACTTGGAGCTGGAGGCCCGCATGGGGCTGGTGATCACCCTCGTTTCCCTTGGACGATCGGTTAGGAACAAGGTGCAGATCAAGGTGAGGCAGCCTCTTCGCAGGATGTATGTGAACGGCGGGCTGAAACCGACCCTTACCCAAATGGAGGGCCTTGTCAAAGAGGAATTGAACGTTAAGGAAGTCGTGTACGTGGAGAACCTCCAAGACTACGTGCTTTACGAAGTGAGGCCGAACCTGCCCGTGGCGGGGCCAAAGTACGGCAAGCTCCTGCGTGGCGTGATGGTGGCTCTCTCCCAAGTTGACCCCGGGGAAGCGGCAATGGCCGTCGGGCGCGACGGGCAGCTACCGATCGAGGTCAACGGCGAGACTCTGACGCTAGCAAAGGATGACGTGGACATCCGCATCAAGGCACGGGAAGGTTTCGCCGTCGAGATGGATAAGAACACTTTCGTCATCTTGGACACGGAGATCGACAGGGATTTGGTCTTGGAAGGCATCGCGCGGGAAGTGGTCTCAAAGGTGCAGACCATGAGGAAGAGCCAGGGCTTCAACGTGACCGATCACATCACTCTGGAGATAGTGAGCGACAAGGATGTGGATGAAGCGGTTGCATCTTTCATGGACTACGTCAAGGGGGACACTCTTTGCGATGACCTTAAGGTCAACGTGTTGCCTCAAGAGGAGATCCGGCTGCATGAAGAGGGCACCGAGGAAGACGGGTTTTACGCCTGGGACCTTAACGGCCACGGCGCGCTTCTTCGAGTGACGAGAGTGACGGCATAGACGTTTTTTCTTAGGCAAGAAAGGCGCATCGCGCGAGATTGTCTTGGTGGAATACGGGTGGGGTGAACGGACCCGAAAGGTCGGGGACGTCCACCCCATCAAAACTCACGGCAGTTACTTGAACTGGTCGAACTTGGGCCCTTGTCCCTCAGGGATCGAGCAGACGTACTTCTTCCCGCCGGTCCGCCTGTTGAACTCCTCTTTGCATTTGGCCAACACGTCCGGCTCAGTCATCAGCACGAACCCCGCCTCGGCCATTACTTTTCCGGCCGTGAGCATACCCTTGTGTCCAATGGACATGCCCGCTTGCGCAGTGTATTGCCAAGAGTGGCCCGGAGTGCCGATAGCGTGGCAAGCGGTGGTTATTTCATTAGTGGGGCAACACCAGCTGCAGTCAGCCACATCGGTAGAGCCCTCGCTGTCAAGGGGGGTCTCGGGACGTGGAACCAGAGTGTCGTTTAGGAGCTGTCCCCAGAACTCTTGCGGTATGCCTCCCTTTTTCAAGACGGCCTCACGCTGGCCCGGAGCGAAGCTCTTGGAGATCTCCTGGGCAAACTCCAAGTCCTCCTCGGAAAACCTGGGCGGCCCGACTCTCGTGAAGCAGTCTTCCAAGAGGTCCCCCAGAGCGGTGTTGGGGAGAACGTTCCATATAGCCTTAATGAGCTCCACTTCGCAACGTGTGTCGGTCATCTTCGCGGCGCCGTAAGCGCAGTTTAGGACCCTCTGATACAGTTCGTCCACTTGGGCTCGCTCGGGAGACCGGATGAGATACCAGGCGCTGGCTTTGGCGGGGACCACGTTTGGCTGCATCCCGCCGTTAGTTATGACGTAGTGGACTCTTGCCCTGGTGGGCATATGTTCTCTTAGGAATTCAACTCCGAGGTTCATTAGCTGAAGGGCGTCAAGCGCGCTGCGGCCGTTGTACGGGTCTCCGGCGGCATGAGCCGTACGTCCGAAGAAGGTGACGTTCATCGCGTTGTTGGCCAGGGACGAACCGGTCTTCACCCTGTTGAAAGAGCCCGCATGCCAGGTGAGGCAGGCGTCGCAAGCGGAGAACAGACCTTCCCGCGCCATAAACGCTTTTCCGCTGAAGTTTTCTTCCGCCGGGCATCCGAAGTACTTAATGGTACCGCTGATCCCGGTAGACTCCATCTCGCGTTTGAGCCCGATGGCCGCGGCCAGGCTCCCGACTCCCAAGAGGTTGTGTCCGCACCCGTGTCCCGCTCCGCCGGGGACCAGTTCTTCTCTTACCGGAACGGCTTTCTGAGAAACGCCCGGCAAGGCGTCGTACTCTGCCAGGAACCCGATTACAGGCGCTCCTTGGCCCCAAGTGGCCTCGAATGCCGTGGGCATGCCGGCCACACCGCGCCTCACTGTGAACCCTTCGCTTTCCAGGGCTTCCGCTAGGCATTCAGCCGACTTGTGCTCGCGAAGCCCGACTTCGGCGTAGCTCCAGACTTGGTCGGAAAGCCGGGTCAAGAACTCGCTCTTCTCGTCAATGTATCGTAGACCCGTTTGTGCTTTGGCGGTCACAGGCGGTCTCCTCCTCCTTGTTAGTCAGGGAGGATTTCTTCTTGGCTGCCTGCTTTACCTTTTCTTAGGAGCGGAATCGGAGTTCCTTACGAAAGCAGGGAACGCACCCACTCTCGTTTGTGCCATAACGCACAACCGCCCGGACCTTCGCTAAGTTCCTTGTAGTTTTGGCGAATGGTCGAAAGAAACCGGGATTGGAGCCCTTCGGCGAAGGATACGTTCTTCAGATTGGTGTCCGAGTAAGGCGCAAACGGACACGGTTCCAGACTCCCGTCGGGAGCTACGTGAACGAAGCCCCTGCCGGACGACACGCATCCGCCCAACGCCTTTTCGTCTCCGGGGAAGGCGACGAAGACTCCGGGAAATCTCTTTCGGAAGGACTCCATCAGAGCCGGGATGCTGTCGCATTGGTCTTGAGTCAGCACCCAGCCCTCCGTTCCCTCCTTGACGGGGACGTACTCAACGAAGAACACAAGCCTGGGGCCCGATGAGGTCAACTGCTGGATGAAAGCGTCCGACGTGAGCGTGCTGAAGTTCTTCTTAGTGACGGTCAGTGACGTGCCGAAGAACAGCCCGCGGTCTTTGAGTTTCTTCAGGACCTTGATCAAGTACGAGTGGATACCGTCTCCCCTACGCGCGTCCGTGTCGGCCTCGTACCCTTCCAGGCTGATTACAGGGATGATATTCCCTCTTTCCCAGTGAAACGCTATCCGGTGCCGCATTCCGAAGCTGATGCCGTGTTCTTGCCGCCCTCTACCGTCAAAGAGCGCTGGCCAGGTTTCTAACGATCCCGCCGCCGATCTTATAGATCGTGTTGGCGGCTAAAGAACGCGTCTCCGTCGCCAATAGTACTCCTATTCCCTTCGAGTTCAAAAAAGGACTTTATCAGGTCCAAGGTGCGGGCGGATTCCCTAACGTGCCACGGGCTCTTGCGGCCATCTATAAGGACGACCTTGACGAGGCCTTCGTCGGTTATAAGCCTAAGAGACCCTCCAAAGCGCACTCGGGGACAGAGCTTGACCCGCTTCCTGCATGGCCGCTTTCTCTTGGGCTCCGCCTCTTCCCACGAGACGTCCTTGGAAGTAGACCTCGCCTTTTTCGGGGGCGGACTCTGACTCAAGACGCTTAGGAGGTTCCGACGGCTCTCACAATCCAGGCTAAGGACGGCGACAAACTCGCCCTCCGCTATCTCTAGGTCGTCTCCGAAGACACCTTTGGCCTTCAGGATCGGAGTTCTCATTTGGGAGCACCTCCGCAAATCCTCCGCCCGCTCCTCATCTGGAGCGGGCGGCTCATATTTAGTCTCTTTTTCAAAGGCCGGAGAGTCACACGCCGTCAGAACCACCAGGATGAGATCCACAGTATCGCTTCCATTTCCAGCCCTCCAGTTCTCTGTTCTAGGTAATGCCGTTCTTACTGCAAGGCCGGCCGGGCTTCTTCGGTGCCGCTTGCCCAAGGCGTCATGAACCCATCGACGATGTCACCGGCGCTCTGCCTGCGGAGTAGTTCAGGCAGGTATCCGACCAACCCGAGAGCAAACGCGGCAGGAGCAGCCAGCCAAACTACCGAGGCGAACCGTACCGCGTCTATCCAGGTGCCCTGAGCCAAGCGGACCACCGTAGGGGCGCAGGCGGTTATCGCGAAGACCACCGCAACCAGGAGGCCGTGCTTGCTCTTCTGCCTGACCGCTATGAACACGGGTACGGTCAACGCCCACACGACGAACGGTACCGGCGTCGCGGAGCTTCTAAG
Organism: Bacillota bacterium; assembly: GCA_040766225.1. Taxonomy (GTDB): domain Bacteria; phylum Bacillota; class Sulfobacillia; order Fermentithermobacillales; family Fermentithermobacillaceae; genus DULO01. The sequence goes on from JAXGQX010000002.1 coordinate 179,531, forward strand.
ACCGATGACCAAACCTATCAATGCGACCAACGCCACTCCCAACTTGCGAGTGTTTCGCTCTTCATAGCAGCCATTTGCCAAATCACTCCTAAACTCGTTGCTTTGCCTTACATCACGCATTCTAGAGAGGACTTTCTGAACAATCTCTGAACGAATTCTGGTATACCTCTGACCGAGCGCTGAACAAGCTTACAAACCTAGAACTTAAGGACGGAGGAATAGCGTTGTTCAAAAGCGTCTTTTCGCCGATCAAGTTGAACCAGCTGGAGATAAGGAACAGGTTGGTCGTACCGCCCTGTAGTCACCAACTGCAGGAACGAGCGCGGCGAGGTTACAGACCGTCACATCGCATATCTCGAGGAACGCGCCAAGGGCGGCTTTGGGTTGATAGTCTTGGAGGCCACGGCGGTTCACCCGTCGGGGATCGGCTTCCCCAAAGGCATCGGGCTGTGGAACGACGGGCAGATGGACGGATTATCAAGGCTGGCCGCGGCAGTACACGCCAAAGGCGCCAAGCTGGCTGTGCCTTCTATCACGCGGGACAGCAGACGTATTCAGCGGTCCTTGGGGGGCAGTCCGTATCGGCGTCGCCGGTCCCTTGTCCGGTCTGTTCGAGGTCCCCCGGGAACTCACTCGCAGACATCGCGGAGCTGGTGAAGGCTTTCGCCCGTGCCGCGGAAGGCTAAGGAGGCCGGGGCCGGCGCCGTCGAGATACACGGAGCCCACGGGTACTATCGGGCAGTTCACCTCCCCCTATTCCAACCGGAGAGTCGACGCCTACGGAGGCGCCCTGCACAACAGATTGCGGTTTGCCCTCGAGGTTATAGCGTCGGTCAGGCGGTCCACCGGTGCCGAGTTCCCCATTATCTATCGGATTTCCATTAGGGAAAGAGTGCCGGAGGCCTCACGCCGGTGGAAAGTCTCCCCATAGTGAAGGTCTTGGAGGAGGCTGGCGTGGATGCCTTCCACGTAAGCACCGGGGTCTACGGAAGCATGCCTTATATCATCCCCAACTTCTACCTGCCCGACGGCCTCAACATGGATGACGCGGCGATGGTGCGCGAGCACGTGGGCGTACCCCGTGATAGTCGCGGGAAAGATCCGCGAGATGTAGCCGCCGAGTCCGTCATCTCGGGCGGCAATGCGGATATGGTGGCCATGGGCCGTGCCTCTATCGTAGACCCGGAACTCCCCAAGAAGTCGGCGGCAGGGGCTGGATGATGTGAGGCCCTGCATTACCTGCAATCAAGGGTGTTCCGGGGGGCTAAACGGTCCCGAACAAGCGATATCCTGTCGTTAACCCCGCGGTCGGCAAAGAACGGGAATACCGTTTGAGCCTGCGACCGTCAAAAAGAACTGCCTAGTTGTAGGCGGAGGTCCGCCGGGCTGGAGGTCGCCAGGATTCTCGCGCAGCACGGGCACCATGTCGTGTTGTCGGAGCGGGATGACCGCTTTGGCGGGCAGTTTAGGGTCGCCGCTTTGCCCCCTGAAAAGCAGCCGCTGAAACTCATCCGATGGCAAGTCGACCAGGCCGCCAAAGCCGGGGTCACTCTGAAACTGGGCGAAGAGGTCACGCGGCAGTCCATCGCGGAAACGAAGCCCGACGTCGTGGTGGTGGCGACGGGCGGCAGGCCCGCGACTTTTGGGATTCCAGGTGCCGACGGCCCGTGGGTCGTGCCGGCCTCCCTGCTACTTACGGGAAAGCGGATCGCCGGCAACAGCGTCCTCGTGCTGGGTGGAGGGTCAGTGGGATGCGAGGTTGCCGACTACCTCCTGTCGCTGCAGAAGAAGGTCACTATCGTTGAGCTCCTGGACGAACTGGCGAAGGACGCCGAGTCGTCCCAGCGGTTTTTCCTGCTGCAAAGGCTTAAGGAAGGGGCCGTCGAGACCTATTTGAAGGCCCGGATAGTAGAAGTGCTCCCCGACGGTGCAGTGTGCGACAGAGGCGGTCAGGTCCTGGAACTCCGAGGTTACGACACTGTGGTTTCAGCGCTCGGGTACGTTCCAGATGACCGCTTGCTGGCCAACATGCCGGACGGAGTGACCGAAGTCTACGTTGTGGGTGATGCCAAGACCCCCGGCGACGCCCTTCAAGCCATTCGAGACGCGGAGCAGCTGGCTATGGGAATATAGGTTAGGAGTTTTGAGGCCCCCGGCAACAGCGTCGGGGGCCTTTGATCTTGGCTCTATGTTGTCTAGTCCTCGTTGGACGACTCTTGCTTCCCAGGGAAAAACTCGAAAATTAAGTTCAGCACTATACCGAAAATGGCGGCGGTCGCGATGGCAGGCAGTTGCAGACTTCCGATCACGATCATCCCGTTGGGCATTGCGGCACCGCCGAGTCCGATTATCAATATGGTAGCTACGACGGCGAGGTTCTTTGCCGAGAACAGGTCCAGCTTTTCTGAAATCATGAGGGCCGCTCCCTGGGCTCCGATTACGCCGAAGAGATAGATGGAGACGCCTCCGATGACGGCGCGCGGGATGGTATTGACTATGCCCGCTATGTGGCCAAAGAAGCCCATCACGATGGCGAAGATCGCCGCGGTCATAAGCACAGGGACCGAGAAGTTCCTGGTAATCGCCATGAGCGAGTTGTTCTCGCCATAGTTTGTACCGGCAGGACCGCCGATCGCTCCCGCGATCATATCTCCTATGCCATCGCCGATGAGGTTATCTCCCAAGAGACCGTCTATCTTGTACTGCTTCTTGCGTCCAAGACGCTTAGCCAGGTTATTAACGTAAAGGTCAATTTGGAGCAAGTGAGCCGTGGATTCCGGAATGGTCGCGATAGCTACCGGAGCGATGGCACCGATGGCCATAAGCCCGTATGAGTTGAATGCGGGAAGGGTGAAGCCGGGGACAGAGAACAACTTCGCTGTCTGAACAGCCGTGAAGTCTATCTGACCAAGGGCGAGGGCTGTCAGGTACCCCGCCACTACCCCAAAGAGGACAGGGAGCTGGCCGAGCGTGCCCCTAAGGTACACGGAGAAAAGTATAGTGGCGATGAGCGTGACAATCGCGACGGGCCAGTTCAAGGCCGCATCGCCCATGGCTGCCGAAGCCAGTGAGAGTCCGATGATGATGGCTACCGAGCCGGTGATGGACGGGGGAAGTACCTTCTTTACGACGTTTGGTCCTCCCTTTTTGATTAGGAGGCCGGCTACTATGCTAAGTAGGCCGGAAGCGATGATGCCTGTCTGGGCCGCTTGAATACCTGCGATCTTGCTGCCGGTGGTCTCGGCGACGAGTGCCGAGACTCCGCCGACGGCGGCAATGTATGAAAAACTAGAACCGTAGTATAGCGGGATGCGGCGACCGGTAATGAAGAGAAAGCCTAGTGTCGCAAGACCGCTGGCGACGATGGTAACGGCCACGTCGAACCCGGTGATGATGGCTACCAGCACAGTCGCGGGGAACATGAC
>JAXGQX010000020.1:0-35894 GCA_040766225.1 Bacillota bacterium
GGGCGTTCCACAGATAACCGCCGTATTCAACGCTGCCATGGCGGCAAAAGAGCACGGCATCCCGGTAATCGCCGACGGCGGCATTAAATACTCGGGGGACGTGGTCAAAGCTTTGGCTGCAGGAGCGGACGCGGTCATGCTGGGAAGCCTTCTTGCCGGCACCGATGAAAGCCCCGGCGAGATGGAGATCTGGCAAGGTCGCAGCTTCAAGACCTATCGTGGCATGGGGTCCATGGGCGCGATGAAAGATGGAGCGGCCGACCGCTACTTCCAAGAGGCGTCCTCCAAGTTGGTGCCCGAGGGTATTGAAGGCCGGGTGCCCTACAAAGGGCCCGTCTCCGAGACCATTTACCAGCTGATCGGCGGCCTTAGGGCGGGCATGGGGTATTGCGGTGTGCCCACCTTGAAGGACTTCCACGAGACGGCAAAGTTCGTCCGCGTGACCGACGCCGGAATCCGGGAGAGCCATCCCCACGACGTCTACATCTCCAAGGACGCGCCCAACTACTCGCAGAGGTAAATGCGGTAGCGGCGTCGCAAGGTAACATAATAGAACATTGAGATACCTCCTGCATATGCTGAGTTGACGCATACGCGAGGAGGTATCGTTATGAGTGACAACGAAAACCAACCGGCTCGCGCTCCGGAAGCGGGCCAGCGCATTCCCGGACCCATGGGACGGTGCAGGGGAGAACTGCATATCGTCCGCGCGGGAGACACCCTCTTTCTCATTGCCCGCCATTACGGTCTGACCGTCCAGGACATCCTGGACGCCAACCCGCAGATCCGCGACCCGAATGTCATTTTCGTCGGCCAACTTATCTGCATACCGACCAAGAAGCCTGGACCTGGACCCGAACCCGAACCTTGTCCCGATGGTGAGCTGGTGGTCTTCTCCGTAAGGTTCCTTACAGAAGAGGGCGAGGAAGTCCCAACAGTGGGCGGAGCCGTCCAGCTCCCTGCACGGGTTATCGTCCGCGCGAGGTTTAACCGTCCCGTATCCCGCGCTTTCTTCTTCCTGGAACCCACCGGAACGGAGACATGCGAACTGGTCAGCTTAATCGGCGTAGACTGCCCTAGCGCGGTTACAGGCGTGGCGGAAATCATCTGGGATGTGCCGAGAGGAACCCTTGGCCGTGTGTTCGTGGTCGCATGCCTGAACAGCGTCTGCGCTAAGTCAGATGATGTGCTGGTGGTCCGCGATTAGGTGGTAGAAGTCAACTAGACGCCAACCACCTAAGGGTGCCGGAACCGGCTCCGTCGTCGACGCGCAGTGAATCGCATCCCAGGAATCTCTTGAACTGGTCCAGGCAAGAGGCGATGGCGGACTGCATATCCCGGTCATCCGGGTTGACCCGTTCCTCGCCGTCCACGGCCGTCTCCCACCACCAGTTTCGGATGACCAGCTGCTTGGTCTTCCGATCCCTAACCGGTTCGCAGCGCGCTATGAAGCGATCGCCGTACAGGACCGGCAAAACATAGTACCCATAGCGTCGTTTGGATGGGGGAACGTAGACTTCCCATGTGTAATTGAAGCCGAACAGCTCTGACGCCAGACGCCTATCCCAAAGGAGATTGTCCAACGGAGCTATGAGGGCCGCCTCCCGAAGAGCGGCGGCATCCGTGCCATCGCGGCTTAAAGCCACTTCTAGCAGACTCTCGTCTTGGGCGCGCATGTACATGGGACTCGGGATGCCCTCGACCTGGACCTGCCTCAGTTTCCCCTCCGCCAGGAGACGCGCTATGGACTGAGCTCTCTTCGCGCTGTTTGTGCCCTCAATTCCCAACCAGGCTTCGGCGCCGCGGTTGGCAAGCAAGCCCACGCTGCCAATTCGCCTGTGCACGTGCCAATCATGGTACTCATCATCGGTCGGATTCGGCTCGGGAGCGTTGAGTAGTACCCCTGGAATGTGCCTCTCAGCCAGGTCATATGTCTTCCTGACCCCCGCTTTGCTGTAGACGACCAGTTCGCCCCAAAAGTACATGCCCTCCAACGCAGCGCGGGCAAGCCTCGTTGGCCCCCAAGGCCAGCGGACTGCCTCCTCCAACTCCAGGTCTGACGATGACAGCGGCCCACGCCGCTCGATTTCCTCGCGCACGTGCCGGGCGGCATCAAGGACAGGGTGCGACTTCGCTTCCAGGCTTTGGCGGGCCGAGTCCCTGTTACGCGTAAAGAACGGCCAGTCTTCGGTGGGGTAAATGCACATGCACTTATCGAAACCGTCCAGGAGCTTGCGGTCCTCGTAAAGGGCTTCATATAGCATGGGTACCGTGAAGTTCTTGACCCTTGCCGCAAACACCAATTCGTGATTCCGGCCGGTAATATCCAAAGGGTCGAACTGCACGCTGTTCACCCGTCGGATGTGGTCCAGAAGGCCATTTTTCCCGCGAAGGGACCGCGGCGGCAACAGATTCTGATGGGCCAGCAAGAACCTGCGGGCCTGACGGTTAGTAAGCCGTATGGTATCCACGATGTTCAGCACCGCCCAATGTATAATCCTTGCGGAACGTTCACGGCAAGCGAACGCCCGTTCTATGTTACCGCGCCGGCGATTCGCCTGTCAAGGAACGGGAAGCTCCACCAGCCCCTTGAAGAGCTCGACTGCTGTCTCGATGATCTCGTCGCGGAAGTCGTAATTGGCGGTGTGAACCGCGGGATAATCCTCGCCGTTGCCGATGAAGCAAATGGCGCCCTTGGTTTCCTTCAGGAAATGGCCGAAATCTTCGGAGCCGCGGTGCGCCTCGTCCACTTCAACAAGTTCAAAGCCCTTGTCTCTGCAAACCCTCCGGATCTTATCCGAGCTCTCCTTGTGGTTAGAGGTCTCCGGAAACACGTCGTTGTACGAGAAGCTGACCGTAAGCCCGTACTCTGCGGCTAACGCCTTAGCGAGCTTTTCCAGCGAATCCTGGAGCCGGTCCATCTCGGACTCATACAACGCCCGGATGGTCAAGAGCAGATCACCCTTGCTCGCGGACACTCCGAAAGCTCTCTCGCCAACGTCCACCTGAATGACTGTGCAGAGTACCATTCCCTTGTTCTTTTCCGGCGCGATGAGGCCGGGGATGGCATCGATGATCTTGGCGATGGCAAAAGCGGGATTCCTTCCTAGTTCAGGCGCGCTTGCGTGGGAAGGTATCCCTTCCATGTGGATAGTCATCCCCTTGGATGCGCAGTGGCTGGTCCCGTCTATGACGCCGACCGACCGTAGAGGGAGACCGCTCCCGTTGTGGTACGCGAATCTCGTGAATTCCGTTCTCTTTGATGAAGACGGCGCACTGCGCGGCGCCGTCTCCGGTCTCCTCCGCGTGCTGAAAGAGGAAAAAGACGTTCTTGTCCGCGCCCAATTGGTCGATTTCCAGAGCAAATGCGGCCAAGGCCGCGGAGTGACCGTCATGTCCGCACTTGTGGGATACTCCGGGATTCTGGGACGCGTGCGGGATGTCGATGCTTTCCTGCATGGGTATGGCGTCAAAGTCAGCCCGAAACGCTATGTTCCTCTTGCCTTCCCCGGCTCGATAGACCGCGTAGAACCAGAGCCCCCGGTCAACGATCTCCAGTTTGGTGTGGGTCTTGAGGAAGTCGATCAGGCGCCTTTTAGTCCAGGTCTCGTGGTTCGAAAGCTCAGGGTTCCGGTGCAACTCATGGCGCAACTTCACCGCCAACTCCAGGTTCTTCTCGTTCATTTGGCCTTATCTCCTTCTGCGCTATCTCTCATGTTTGTCGAGGCGCTCGATGAGCGACTAACCCTCCGCCGCCACTTCCGGCGTCCCGATACTAGTCGTCGGCACTCTGAATGAAGGGACTTCGTTACGCCGTGCCGTTCTCCTTGATGCGCCGGCTTTCGGACACCGTTGTCTATTGGGCAGCCGGCGCAGGAGGCTCATACTCCACCCCGTCCGTGTAGACGTTAGCGGGGTTCCACAACATGAAGGTACGGATTCCGCGCTCGAACAGGGCATTGATCTGACCCTGCACCTCGGTGGGGCCGTACTTGATCCTCATGGAGAAATCCTGCAGCCAAGGCCTGTTCTTAGCCCTGAGACCCGCGGTTCTCTCCGCGGCCTCGTCGGCGGACTTGCCCACGACCTCGTAGGGGTGAGCTTCAGGGACGTCAAAACCGTAGATGCCGGCATTGTAGTAGTGGGATGGGTAGACCATAGGCGAGATCAGGTCCACGGCATCGGCCACTTGCTCCAACTTTTGCCCGATACCCATGTCGTCCACCGCGATAGTCGTGAAGCCAAAGATGTCGGCGCTCAAAACGGCCTTGTCTTTCAACGCGTCCGACATGTAGTTCAGGAAAGCGACGATGGCGTCTCCCCTACTCTGGTACTTTTCCCTTCCCGGCATACTGGTGGAACTCTCTATGCCGGCGGCGCTGTCGGGGAACCGGACATAGTCCAGTTGGATCTCGTGGAAGCCCATCTCAACAGCCCATAGAGCCGTATCCCTGATGTGCTCCCAGTTCCGTTCGTCGCACGGATTGAGCCACAGACGGCCATCCCGATCGCGCCACGGCGTTCCGGAAGGATTGCGGATAGCCAGCTCGGGATAGTTGGCAGCGAGGTAGGGGTCCTGGAAGCATACGATACGCGCGATGAGATAGTAACCTTCGCGCCCCAATTCCTTCACCAGCGCAGGATAATGCTTGTACCCTGCCGATTTGGACGGCACACCTTCAGGCGGAGCGCACGGCACGGAGCCGTTATTGTCCCGCACGTCCATGACCAGGGAGTTGAGCCCTTCATGATCCCGCACGAACTTCATAATGGACGAAAACTTGGAGACAGTGCCCGCGGCCGGTATCGTGACATAAACAGCTCGCGCTTCAAGCGCCCGTTCCATGAGTGTGGGACCGGGAGGCTCGATATCGGTAGGATCCTCGACAACAGGAGGTGGGTCAGTATCCCCGGGACCATTGATGCCCCCGGAAAAGAGCTCGCCTGGACTCGGCACACCGCTAAGGAAATCTACACTCCCATCAAACGGATAGGTGCCGGTAGCCCAAAGACCTACGACCGCGACCAAGACCAACCCCAAGCCAAGCCAGACAAGCGCCCCACGGTCGCGCCTTCGCCTGCGTCCCCTGCGTTCGACAACAACAGCGCTCAAATTCTGATTCCCGGTGTCTCCTGCCATGAAGGCTCCCCCGTCTCCATAAGCCTACATACCCAATTGCCTGCGTAACATTGCCCGGCAAACTTCTTAAGGCTTCTACTAGGGACGACAGGAGACCTTCTTTTGTTCCACAAGCTCGACCTTCGCCTATCCTTTACTTTTGGACAGATACCTTGGCATACGGAAATCTCCATATAGCCGACAGAAAGCTCCAAAGGAATCACCAATCTCTGTATGTCTACGGTGGAAATTACGACACCTTTCCCGGCAACTGGCCAGGTGGGCGGTGTCAAATTGCATTGATATCCGTAGCCTTCCAGTCCCGCGGCGGCTTGGCCGGTGATTATGTTCCCCATCTCCGCGATGGCGGACTCGGCCAGTTCCTGAAACACGGGGACGGGTTCCCCTATGAGAATCGCGGCGATCTGTTTGGCGGCTTTTTCGGACATGCTGTACAGGACGATCCCCTCGGCTTCGCCCGCGACTCCGATGGCGACGTTAACCTCTCCGGAAGTTGCCTTCGAGGACTCCAGCCTAAGCTGTCCCCTGGTCACTTCGACCTTCAACTCGTCCTGTAGAAACCGGTAGGCAGACTCTAGGAATGGATTGACCAGACCTGCCTTCAGCATGAGCATCTCCTCCAGTGGCAGGGCTACCCTGTAGCCTGATAAAAGAATGGGAGTATCTGAGTTAACCCGTATTTCTTGGCATCCACGATAGCCTCCGTGGAGCCGGCGAAGAACACGCCGTTTCGGACCATAGACTCGCTGAGCTTTCGGAGCACATGGTCTCTCCCCGGCGCGGTAAAGTAGATCATGACGTTTCGACACAAAACCAGGTCGACCCCCGACGGATACTCATCCGACAGAAGGTTGTGATGCTGGAAACTGACCAGGCGTTTCAGCGATCTCTTTACCGTATACGATCCGCCGTCACAATCGAAGTACGCTTCCAGCATTTCAGGCGGCACTCCCCGGACCTCCGTCTCTGAGTACGTGCCCGAAATCGCCTTGTCCAAGCTCGCCCTGTGAATATCGGTCCCGAGCACACGGAACGGAACGCCCATGTGCCGGTCCAACGCCATGGCCACCGTATACGCCTCCTGTCCTGAAGAAGCGCCCGCGCTCCACACAAATATGCCTTCTCCCCGGGTCCCGGCGGACCTTCGGAGCATGGGGATGACGCGCTCGATCAACCCGTCCCATTGCTCGGGGTTTCGGAAGAACTCTGAGACGTTGAGGGTTATGTAGTCCAGCAGGCGCCCAAGACTGTCACATTCGGTCTCCATGGAAGACGCCATGGCGTAGAAGCTGGGAAAGCCCTGTTTCTGGCGGTAGGCGTCAAGCCTTCTGTGCATCTGCTGACCCTTGTATCTGGCTAGATCGATCCCGGTGCGCTCCAATACCTTTCTGCACAGGTGGACGTAGCCGGGCCCGTAGACTCGGGCGTCATCTTTCGCCGCTCGGGCCTTAGCGTAATCGAAGCATTCGGTCTCCGCTAGATAACCGGCCTGTTCCACCATCACGACCTCCCTGCCTTGGGCGCGGCCTTCTTAGAGAAAAACTCCTGGATAGCGGAAGCCATTCGGGTCAAAGGCACCTGTTCTTGGGATGCGCCCGCTTCCAGGCAAGCCCTAGGCATCCCCCAGACCGTGGATGTCTCTTCATCCTGGCAGACTATCCGAGCGCCGTGACTCCGGGCAACAAGTGACCCTTTGGCGCCGTCGGAACCCATTCCCGTCAGGATGGAGACCAGGAGGTTGGGCCCAAACAGCCGGGCGGCATCCGCCAAGACCACGTCCACCGAGGGTCTCACCCCATGTACCGGAGGACTTTGGTCCAGTCTGACGCTGTGGACGCCCATTTTGTCCTTTCGGATGCCGGCATGGCTTCCACCCGGAACCACCAACACCCGTCCGGCAAGAAGGAGATCGCCGTCTTCCGCCTCCTTGACCTGTACCCTCGAAATCGAGTCGAGCCTCCGGGCGAGAGAGGACGTGAATCCGGGAGGCATGTGCTGACACACCAAAATGGAACCGCGTAACTCGGACGACAGCGCGGGGATGATGGTCTCCAAGGCGGAGGGCCCCCCGGTGGATGAACCTATCACGCACAAAGCGCCGGCGTTGTCTCTGGCAACGTCTCGACGCTGGATCCTTGGAGCGAGAGGCTTTTCGGACCGCCTTCGCGCGGGACGGACTACGGCCGAAGAAGCGGAAATCACTTTCTGGCATATCTCCGAACCTATCGACGCCAGATTCACCCTAGTAGCGGGCTTCGGGACAAAGTCCACCGCCCCCAAGGAAAGGGCCTCCAACGTCACCTCGGCGCCGTTTCGAGTTCCTGACGAGAACATAACCACAGGCAGCGGGCACTCTCCCATGATCCTTTCCAGGGCGTCTATGCCGTTCATGACGGGCATCTCGACATCGAGGACCAGCACATCAGGATGAAGTGCCTTTACCGACTCCAGTGCCTCCCGCCCGTTTCGCGCCTCACCGACTACGATGATCCTAGGGTGGGCTTCCAGAAGTTGCCTCAGGAAATGCCGCATTACCAGGGAGTCATCTGCCATGACGACCCGAACGTCCTTTGGGATAGGCACAGACATCACGGCTGACACTGCTTCCGCACAGCGTCCAAGAGCTTTATGGGATCGTACGGCTTCATGACAAAGTCTCTCGCCCCGGCTCTTATGGCCTCTAGGACCATGCTCCTTTGGCTAAGGGCGGTAACCATGACGATTTTGGCTTCCGGATCCCTTTCCCTTATCGCCTTCACCGCGTCTATCCCGCCTAGGACAGGCATGGTGATGTCCATCAGAACCACGTCCGGCTTCTCTTGGAAGTACTTGTCCACGGCGTCGGCTCCATCCACCGCCTCTAGGACCTCGTATCCATGGCTCGCGAGAAGCCTTATAGACTTAGTCCTCATGAACAGCGCGTCGTCTACACACAAGACCTTCGCCACCGGCATCAACTCCTCGTGCTGTGCTAACTGCATTCAGTCATCCACATCTCAAAGTCTGCGTGGCCAATCGAAACCACAGTAACCCGGCCCATATCTGTATAGAACCTCATGGTTCGCCCGTGAGAACCTCCGACATCCTCACCCGCTACGGCCAGACCCTCTTCGGCCAAAACACTCCTCGCCACCTTAACGTTCTGAGACCCGATATCCCCTAGACCCTCAAGAAGACACGCTCCTCCTGCAAGGCACGCCACCAGGTTTTCGCGAACCGATCCCCGATCCAAGAGGCCTTTTATGAGTGTCGGGACCGCGACCTCCACGTACTTGCCGTAAGCCCCCTGGGACGGCGTTCCGGCTGCACACCCACTCCGCGAAAAAGCCGGAGGGGAACTCAGAAGGCAGTGTGCCATGCCTCCACGCTTGGTCTCCCGGTCCCAGATGGCCACTCCCACACACGAGCCCAAGGAATAGGTCACCATGAGATCGCCCGGGTTAGCCCATTTGACATCGGCAAGTTTCACGACGTTTTCGGTCATTTGGCGCCGCCCGGGAGTACCTCTTCGAGGACCTCAAATTCAGGTAACAAGATGACCTCGTAAGATACTTCGCGACCTTCGACGGCCACCTTGAGGTCGGCTACGAACACCGAGTCGTCGGCTATTCCCGCCAAGGCTAAGGTTGACCCAAGTATCGCTCCCGACATGTCCGAAACGATGAAAGGCGGGTTCGGCACGAGCGATTCCGGCCTCGTCTGCCATGGCGTTCAAGAGATGAGTCCCGATGATGTTGGCCACCTCGGAGACTATAGAGTCGCGCATCTGGTCAATATCCTCGGGTGTAAGGCCGTCTGTTGTTTCAGGGGCCAAAGGCGGAAACCAGTTCCGATGCCCGGTCCGGCCTAAAGAAGATCACCACATGGCCTCTGGCGTCGCCCCGATACGGGATGTAAGCGCCCAAAGACAGGGCCCTCGGGACTGCCGCTCAGTATCCTAACGTCAGTCAACGGCCAAAGCCCGTGTCTTGAGTAGGCCACCGACGCGCATCCGCCGGACAGCTTGTTCACAGCGGAAAGGGCGCTTTCAAGGCCCACCCGAGCGTATTCTCCCACCCTGTTTCGGACCATGATTGGACTCCTCACATTATCCGATTGATGTCCAAGATCACCGCCGGATCGCCCTCTGCCAGGATCGTAGCCCCCGCTACTCCTCTTAACCGCGACAGAGGAGCTCTGAGCTCTTTCACAACAATTTCTTCCTCGCCCAGCAAGTCGTCTACGCCGATGGCCATGGGTTGGTCTTGCGTCCTGGTCAAGAGCGCATAGCGGGCTCCGTTTCGTTGCCATGGTGAATCCCTCAATACACCCTTCAGGGATACCAACGGAACCACCCGTCCTCTGACATTCATCGCAGTCTTACCCTGTACACTGCCCACTGCCTGGTCCTTAAGGGAAAAGACCTCCTCCACCGAGGAAGTTGATATGGCATAGGTCTCCTCTCCGCACTTGACCAAAAGGGCCCTCATTATTGAGAGGGTAAGGGGCAGCCTGAGGGTTACTTGCGTGCCTTCCCCCAGACGTGTCTTCATCTCGATTCGTCCGTTGACCCTCTCAAGGTTTTGGCGGGCTACGTCCATGCCTACTCCCCTGCCGGAAACTTCCGTGGTCACTGCGGCGGTGGAGAATCCGGGAAGGAAAATGAGCTCGGTCACCTCGTGTTCAGTGAGCTTCAGACTCGCCTCTTCCGTGATGAGCCCCTTATTGACGGCCGAGCGCCTGATCTTCTCCGTGTCTATGCCGGCGCCGTCATCCTCAACCCTCACGAGAATCTGGTTGTCCTCGTGCCAAGCGGATAGCCTAATGGTCCCGGCCCTGGGTTTCCCCAGTCTTTCTCGCTCGCCAGGCATCTCGATGCCGTGATCCACCGCGTTCCTCAGAAGATGGATCAAGGGGTCGTCGATAGCTTCAAGCACCGTTCTATCCATCTCGGTGGACTCACCTGCCATGGTGAAGACCGTCTCCTTGCCGCAACGCTGGGAAAGATCCCTTAGCATACGGGGGAATTTGCCGACGATGCTTTTCAAAGGAAGGAGTCTCGCCCGCATTAGTCCTTCCTGGAGCTCCGAACTGGTCCGCTGAAGATGGGACGCCAGCGAGTTAATCTCGCTGCCCACCGCCGCCGTTTCGCCGCATGATGTAAGCTTTGTGGCTATCTGGCTAAGCCTGGTCCGGTCTATGACCAGTTCTCCTACCATATTCATGAGGAAGTCCAGGAGAGCTACATCTACTCGCACCGTCTTGCCAAGCGCGGTCTTCTCCACCCTGACGTGGGACATGTCACTCGGAGAAGAAGGACCATCTACGGTTGCGTTCATCACGTACTTTCGCATTGATACTTCGACAACGTCCTGAACCGTAGCCGCTACCCTCCGGGCTTCGTCAGCCTCTTTGTCTCCGACAACGAACAGTGTGAGAGTATCCGATGCCTCGTCGTTTTCGATTTCGTCCAAAGAAGGCATGGAGCCGGCCACCTCGGCGACTTCCTCAACTAGGGTCCGCACTTGAAAGCACCGGACTGAGAGTAGAGGCGCGTCTGTCCTGAACCGGACAGTGAGGACGTGGATGGAGCCGCCTTGAGAGGCGGTAGCCTCCAAGATCGCGGTCAAGTCCTGAGTCTTAGCCTTGCCCGGAGGTGCCTCGGGAGGTTTGGGAGAGTCCGGATCGGCGCTATAGTCGGCGGTCCCTTGAACGGTTCGGACAACTGAAAGGATCCTAGCCGAATCAGGAGCCTTAGTGCCTTCGCCGAGGGCGCTGCGCCAATCCCTGAGCCAATCCAGCACCTGGAATAGGCCGTCCATCATCTCCGACGTGATGGAACGCTGGCAAGACCTCACTTCGTCCAGGACGGTCTCCATCCCGTGGCAGACCGCTACGGCATCTTCCAACCCCAGCGTGGCCGCTCCGCCTTTGAGGGTGTGCATCGCTCGAAACACTTCTTGGATGAGGGCGGTATCCGAAGGAGTCTTCTCAAGCAACACCAAGTTCTGCTCTGTATTGGCCAGGATTTCCCCGGCCTCCTGCAGCAGGGCTTCCAGGTCCTGTCTGTACTCTTTTTCGTCCGCTTCTCTCTTCATATGTACCTCACTGAACCACTAGGGATTTTTCCGCCTCTTTTATGGATCTTTTCTCGGCATCCGAAATGATCTTGGTCAAGTCCACAAGCACCACTAGGTCGCTTCCGATCTTAGCGATACCTTCTATGTACTCGATGTCAGGACCCACGATCACCTGGGCGGGAGGTTCGATTGCGTCTAGGGGGATCTGCATGACAGAGGAAACCGAGTCAACCACAACCCCAATGCTCTCTTGATCATCTTCGACAAGGATAATGCGCTGCTCCGAGCCGGTGACCGGCTGTGAGAAGCCAAAGTGCTTTCGCAAATCCAACACGGGAATAACGCGCCCGCGCAGGTTGATTATGCCTTCGATAAAGTCCGGCGCTCTTGGCACCGGGACGATCTTCTGAATGGGTATGATTTCTCGAACTGACGCGATGTCTACGCCGTAGACCTCGGTGCCCAAAGAAAAAGCTACAATTTGCCTTTCGGCACCTATCCTGACTGCTTGTTGGGACAGTTGTGTAGCCAAAACAAAAACCCCCTCCAAGGGTCTATCGAAACCTTGAAGGGGGAGTTAACCGAAAGAACCTTACTTGAACCGCATTATTGGAGGCGAGGCGCCGTCGGGTAGGGGCGATACGTACTTGTCCAGAGATGTCTTCTCCGAAAACTCCTGCCAAGCCTTTCTCCGAAGCTCCGGATCATGGCACAGATCGACGGCTGCCCGGGCCATTACTTTGGCTGCCAAAATCGTGCCTTTCATCCCCAGGGAATGCCCTGAGCAGGCAGTTATCTGCCATGAGTGCCCCGGGGTGCCGATGGGCCAGCACGCCGCCGATACCTGCAGGGTGGGGACGATCCAGCTGACGTCACCCACATCCGTCGATCCCGCCATGGCTTTCCCCTTGTCTAGCGGGTCAATGACAGTCTCGTTCATAACCTGGGAAAATAATTCGGCGGGAGCGCCCATGGCGCGCAGTCCGGCGTCTCTCTGCTTCTTGTCCAGGCTCTTTGCGATCTCGGCCGCAAACTGCTTCTCTTCTTCGGTCCATACGGGAGGCCCGACTTTTTTCATGTGCGATAGGGCCAACTCGGCCAGCGTTTGGTTAGGCAACACATCGTAACACCCGGCCAAGAGTTCGACGTCAAAGGTCGTACCGGTCATTAGCGCTGCGCCCCTGGCCACGTCCATGAGGCGGTCGTAGATCTCGACGACAATGGGCCGGTGCGGAGCTCTGACGTAGTACCACACTTGAGCGCGGGCCGGGACGACGTTGGGCTGACCGCCGCCCTCGGTGATGACATAGTGAATGCGGGCATCGGGAACCACGTGTTCCCTGAGATAGTTGGCGCCGATGTTCATGAGCTCGACGGCATCTAGGGCGGAACGGCCGTTATGAGGATCGCCGGCGGCGTGGGCGGTCTTTCCGTAGAAAGTGAACCTGGCCGAGTTCATGCCGTTGGAGCTGCCTGCGCTAACGGTGTTTAGCGCGCCCGGATGCCAGGTAATGGCCGAATCAAGATCGTCGTAGACTCCTGCCTTGGCCATAAAGACCTTGCCTACCAGGGTCTCTTCGGCAGGACATCCGTAGTACCGGACTGTGCCCGGAAGCCCCATCTTCTCAAGATAGCGCTTCAAGGCAACTGCCGATCCCAAAGCGCCAACTCCGAGTAAGTTGTGTCCGCAACCGTGTCCGGCCCCGCCTTCAAGGACGGGCTTCTTTTCGGGACTTACCTCTTGCGAGACCCCGGCCAAAGCGTCGTACTCGCCGAGAAATCCCAAGATAGGACTACCTTTGCCCCACTCGGCGACAAAAGATGTGGGCATTCCCGCGATGCCAGATTGGACCGTAAAACCTTCTCGCGCCAAATAGTCTCTTTGGACTTCGGCAGATTTCTCTTCTTGAAGGCCGACTTCGGCGAACTTCCAGACAAGAGAAGATAGGGATGCGAGGTCTTTCGCGATATCGTCGACTACTCGGTCAGTAAACCGTACATGCGTAACCCCCTCTTGTTGACGCTACTTGGTGTAGTCCGAAATGACGTCCCAGATATCCGGGCTTGCAAAAGCTTTTGCTCCAAGCCACACCGGCCTAATCCGTACTTGTCGGCAAGCTCCAGTCTGGTTCTTATCGAATCCTTATCTTCTATCCAAACCTTGTAGTTCTCCTGCCCGATTTTCTTCTCCCCGTACAAGACGCCGGTTTCAGGATCGAAGGCGGGGGTGACGCCGTGGTTCTGAAGCCAAGCGTTGATTCCCTTCATGCTGTAAGCCTCTTGAGACACTTTCGTCACGCCGCCGGAAGTGGTCTCCTTCCACAGCCTGGTGTAGAACGGGACTCCCAACACCAACTTCTGGGCGGGCACTTCCTCTAGGGTGGCTTGAATGGTCCACTCTGCCCAGGGGATGGCCGATACCGGCCCCGCTACGGGGGAACTCGCCCAATATTGGTCGTAAGACATGACCATCACATAGTCCAAGACTTCGGCGAGCCGCTCGCGCTCGTAGCATAGGGACCAGTTCTCGCTTTGGGACCTGACGGTAACGTCCATTGACACCGTAAGGCCTTGTTCATGCAGTAGCGGAGTGAGTTCCCGCACAAACTGGGTGAGGTAGGGGGCGTCCTCCATGTAGACGTTCTCGAAGTCCAAGTTGATGCCGTCAAGCGAGTAGATCTGGGAAAGAAGCAGTATCTGAGACGCGACCTTGTCTCGAAGGGCCGAATCTCTCAAAACGGCGCGGGTCCGGTTCAAGTCGAAGGAGTTAGAAAACAGGGCCCAAACCTGGTACCCGTTGTCGTGAGCCCAATCGACATATCGCATGTCGGCGCGGTTTTCGATCTCGCCGGGGGTCGGCCCCAGGTGAAACCACGTCGGAGACACGACGTTAAGCCCTTTCATGTCTGAAAGAGTGGAAGGCTCCGGGTTCCTGGTTATTACCTGCTCCCAGACAAGCGCGATCTTTCTGCCTGAAATCGGGGATGGCGTATAGGGCTCCTCGGGCCTGTCCTTGGGAGGCCTGGGCTCTATTCCCGTCACATCCCTCGCCTTTAAGTATCCGAACAGGCCGTTGGAACACTCAACCCTGAGCCAGTCGCCGTCGGTGTGGAACACATCCACCTCGTCGCCTACGTCCAAGTTGCCGCGCCTCCTTGAAAAGGACGAAGGTTTCTCTCTCAGTATGGTCAGCTGCTTGATAGTCCCGCTCATTACCCAAGTGTCATTCCTCTTGAGATGCACAGTCCCTGCTTCCGGATGGTAGTAGAGGTTCAACGAGTAGAGAGTCTCCAGTACCGATGCGGGGATATACGGTTCGTCTCCCTCCAAAATGACCGGGAACCGGAGTTCCACCGGATTCTGGTTAACATGGGCCGTAGAGGAATCGGTCTTCATTTTGACCACTTTGTTTTCAGTAGTCACCACTACCTCGCCGCCATCCCAAAAAGCGTCCGGGTCAACCACGTCTCTCACGAAGGCGAAGGGTATATAGGGCTCGTCGCTTTGAATGACTACGGGGAACCGCTGGATTACGCCCTGATATACAAGGTCCGGCCTCGACACGGGCTTCTTGTCCATGTAAGTGAACGAAGGCGCGAGTGATGTCACGACGGCACCCAATAAGAACAATGCCGGCACCCACCACCACACTCCGGAAGGTGCCCGGCGCCTCACAGCTCTCGGGGGGATAGACATAATGATACCTCCGATCGTTACGGGCTACTTTTACATAATCGCCTTGGCTAACATGCCTGGCAAAGCCCTTTTTGTGGAAGGGTGAAGGATTGGTCAGCCCGACAAAGAAAACCTCTATGTTAACTCACCGGAAGGGACGTGTTTTTTGTGCCTAAAACCGACACTGCCCTAGACATTCTATGGAACACCATGGAACAGGACTTGAACAAACGCTGCTCTTCAGTTGGCCTTGGGGTTATGGGCTACTCGCTTTGTGATCTGACGACAGAAAAGACGGCCAAGTTCCAAGAACAGGTAGTCTTTCCGACAGCAAGCACCATCAAAATCGCCGTCCTTCTAGCGCTGGCCACAAAGGTGCATGCCGGCGAACTGGACTGGCACAAGCGCTATAATACGTCGGACCTCCCCAAGGTCGGAGGATCCGGGATTTTGACGCTCCTTCGGGACCCCGTCGAACTATCCCTCTGGGATCTATCATCGTTAATGATCGCTCTCTCGGATAACGATGCGACCAACGCCTGCATCGACTTTACAGGAATGGATTACGTCAACTCCCTCCTGTCTTCAATGGGACTCACCAAGACCCTGTTGCGCCGGAAGATGATGGACGGCAAGGCTGTCCAAAGGGGCGACGAAAACGTATCCACCCCCGATGAGCTTATGAAGCTGGTCTCTAGGATAGAAAGACGCGACGGCGTCTCAGACGCTGTGAGCAAAGACGTCTTGACTATCTTGAGTCTGGACAAAGGCGGCGCCTTCACCCAAGGGCTGCCTCCCCACGTCAAGAGGGCCAACAAACCGGGAGGACTGGACCACGTGGCGGTGGACGCCGGCCTGATCTACTTGAAGGACCGGACCGTGGCATTGGGGGTCATGGCCAATTTCGTGGAGGAAAAGCCTACCGAAACCGTCGCGGATTTGGTCCGAACGGCGTACCGCTACCTAAATCTCATGGCCGAGTGCACGGAGTACGGAAGGGCGTAGGAGTCTCCGTTCCCGGGCGTAAAGACCTTACGTGTTAAGACCGGACGCTTCTTCCAATGCCAAAGGCAACGGGCGGAAGAAACGTCCGGTCACTTCTAACGGCAGGAACGATCCTAGCCGATTACCTGCCTGTACACCCTAAGCCAGTTGCCTCCCAACACCTTCCTCACTTCTTCCTCGGTGTATCCCCTGGAGACAAGCTCGGCCGTCAATGTACCCAACTCGCTGGCGTCCTTCATAACCACGGGCTTTCCGGGCGCGGGGCTGAAACCGTCAAAGTCCGAACCTAATCCCACGCAGTCGATGCCGCCGATCCCTTTGATGTGGTCGATATGATCGCAGAGCCTCGCCACCGAGACGTTGTCTAGGTTGTCGTCGACGAAATAGGACGCGAAGACGACCCCGATGACTCCACCCTTCTTTGCCAGAGCTTCTATCTGTTTGTCCGTTAGGTTCCTCCTGTGGGAAGCCAGGGCACGGGCGTTGGAGTGCGAGGCTATGTACGGCCTTTCAGCCACCTTGTCCACGGACCAGAAGCTCGTATCCGAAAGATGGGAAACGTCTACCATCATCCCGAGGCGCTCCATCTCTTTCACCAACGACACGCCGAAGTCGGTCAATCCTGAACCACCTGAGGTCTCACCCACTCCGTCGGCTATGTCGTTTCGCTGATTCCAGGTGAGCCCTACCGCCCTAACTCCCAGCTTGTAGAAGCCGCGCAAGAGCGCGAGGCTGCCTTCCACCGCTTCCCCGCCCTCGATGCTCAGAAGGAACGACACCTGGCCGGCAGATTTGGCCGCCTCAATGTCAGATGCTTTGGTGGCAAGACGGAGTTCGTCAGATCCGGCAACAAGAGCGTGCAGTCCGTCTAGAAGTTCAAGAGCCCGTCGGGCGGAGCGAGTCGGTTTGTACTGGTCTTCTATGTACGCCGCCATGACCTGGCAGGTCACGCCGCCTTCCTTTAGCTTGGGGAGGTCGATCATGCCGGTCTCTCCACGGCTGAAGAAATCTCGGGGCTTTTGCCCCATGAAGCCTCGTCCCATGACCGTCAGAATGGTATCGCAGTGGCCGTCAATGATGATCGCTTCTTTGTGGATCCTCTCGGCGTCTTCCACTTGGAACCCCTCCTGTACTTGAATGCCAGGTCCGGTGCTCCGGCCTGGCATTCATTCGGACTGATTTGACTTCTGGCCTCTTAAGCCCAGATGCCTACTCTTCGACTTTGATGGCCTCGGTCGGGCAGGTTGACGCGGCATCCTTGGCGCACGCCAACTCAGCCTGGGCGGCTTCCTGGCTCTTCACTCCGGCCTTGCCGTCGTCTTCGAGCTGGAATACGTTGGAGCACAGGTCGGCACAGAGGCCGCATCCGATGCAGAGATCCTTATCGACTGACACTTTTGCCATTGGTAACTGACCCACCCTTTCTCCTAACTTCATGACTGGATTATAACACAGGCAACGTTAGGCGAACGTGCTACTTGGGGAACTTACTGGAAGGGTAAAGGAGAAAGTCGACCCGTTCCCCAAGACGCTCTCTGCCCATATGGTGCCCCCTTGCCGTTCAACCGCCCTTTTGGCTATAGCCAGGCCCAGTCCAGAACCGCCTGTGGCCCTCGTCCTGGATTTGTCGCCCCGGTAGAACCTTTCGAAGACCCTGGGCAAGTCCTGAGGGGATATCCCGGTCCCCGTATCCGTCACTTGGAAGGTCACGAACCGGTCCGAGTCCTTAAAAGCCTTAATGGTCACTTCCCCTCCGGGTGGGGTGTACCGGAACGCGTTGGAAAGCAGGTTCGAGAACACTTGGCTCACCGAGTCCTGGTCAGCCTGCACCTCCGGAAGGCCTTCCTGAACCGACTGTTCCAGGCTGATCCCCTTGCCGGAAGCTGCGCCCTGCGCCGACGAGATAGCCTTCCGAACCAATTCAGCCGGGGGAACTGCGGCGGTCGTCAGGTCCGGCAAGACTCCGATCGTGTCTAGCTGGTCCAAGTTAGACAAGAGCCCCTCAAGGCGGGTGACTTCGTTGGACATAGAGTCCAGGGTCTCCGCATCAGGTTCCGAAACCCCAAGGGAAATGGCCTCGAGGTTCCCTTTGATGATTGTGAGCGGGGTGCGCACCTCATGGGCCACATCCGATAGAAACTCTCTCTTGTTTTGCTCCTGGGATTTGAGCTCCTCTGACATATAGTTGAAGGACCTTAGGAGTTCCCTCACATCCATAGGCGCGCCGGGAACGTCGGCCACCTGGTGCCCAAAATCCCCTTGAGCCACTTTGGACGAAGCGTCCCGCAGGGCCTCGATTGGGCTTGAAATGCCCTTGGAAAGGCGGATCGCGAAAAAGAGGGCGACGACCATGGACGCGCCGCCGGCCGCAAACAAGACGCCTGTACTTTTGACAAAGCGCCTTCTAGGAAGCCTAAGTCTCCTGAGGCCGACAGCGCGGTAACCAGGACGTATCCGACCCGAGTGCCTCTCACGGTGATCGATGCGGCGTGGTCTAGAGCTTCGGCGTTCAAGGGCAAGATGCCCGCGGCAGTATCGTGCACCAGGTAGCCACGGGCGTCCAGCAGGATGACCCTTTCGTAATCCTGCCCTCTCTCTCCACGCCCCAACGCCTCATCCAGCCCGGATACGAAGACAAGGACGGCAAGCGCAGGATGAGACCTACGCCATCCCACCCACCGGTCAGTTCATAGAACTGGGAAAGCACGGGGACAAGCGATGCGGTGCGAAGAGCGTACTGGTTCTGCACATAGCCGTGGCGGCCCCTTGCAAGCCCACATGGCGCCCAGCCACAAGATCACGCCGATGGCGCACACCAGGATGAACTGGACGATAAGGCGTCCTCGAACGCTAGTCATGGAGCATTCCCGCTCTTGTAGCCGACGCCAAATACGGTCAACACGTACTTGGGCTTGGACGGGTCCGGCTCGATTTTCTTTCGGAGACTCCAAACGTGGGTATCGATGGTCCGCTCAGCCAGATGTCATTACCCGCGACGACGTTTAGGAGCTCCTCGCGGGTGAAGACTTTGCCGGGACGAGAGTACAGCGCTGAGAGCACCTGAAACTCGGCTCGGTGAGGGTAATTTGGCGCGCCCCTACGTGGACTTCCATCTTCTCGGGGTCCAACGTCAGATCGCCGAAAACTATGGGTTTTGGGGGGAGCGCGGCACTGGTCCGCCTCATGATCGCACGCAGCCTCAAGGTTAGCTCCCGCAGACTGAAAGGTTTGGTGAGATAATCGTCGGCCCCGAGGATTAGGCCGGAAATCTTGTCTTCCTCCAGAGATCTGGCAAAAGGGAGCAACACGGGACTTGGCTTGTCTCTCTAAGACGCTTGAGGACCCTCCATGCCGTTCATCTTTGGGAGCATGACATCCAATACGACTATATCCGGCTCTTCACGGTCAAACGCCTCCAGCGCCGAGACTCCATCGTACGCCACGGAAACGGAAAAGCCGTCCTTCACTAGGAATCTCCGAATCATCTCGACGATCCCGGGTTCGTCAGTCCACAACCAAAACCTTTGGCTCAAGGCGATCCCCCCAAAGTTTTACTTCGCGGATGTCGATGGCGTCAAACCCACGCTTGGCGCTGGTCAGCGTTGGCGGCTCTGGGCCTTAGGCCTTCCTATCTGATCTGGCTTTGGTCATAGCGTCGTTTACGGCCTCAATCCATCCGGTTGAGCTTTGTCGCCCCGGCGAAGACATCTACTTGCGCGTCGCCTTTAGCAGCGAAAGCCTTCTCCATGGCATCCTTGGCCTCCAGAGCCGTCGTGTAGGTATACGTGATCTGTGTCCCGAAACTGTCCCTCAGAGGTGACCCGAGGGTTACCTGGGTTATTTTTATCTCCTTCGATGTCACCCGGGTGCCACCTGATAGCCTTCTCAGATGGGCGAATTGCCATGGAATACCCCGTCGAAGTATGTCGATGCTGCCGGGGTCTGTCTCGCTTTCTCGAGCAGCGTTAGCTACGGCCTGTTTGCGTTTGCGGGAGATTTGGTCGCGCCGGCATACATCGACGTTTGCGTCCTGCCTGCCTTGAAACCTCTGGCCATTTCCGCGTTGCAGCTTTCCCTAGATGGCTGATAATCGCCGTCGAGGTTCTTCTCCGCCCCGTATTGGTCTATCTCCCGCTTCCACCGATACGATCTTGTCCTTCTGCACGACAACCTCCGCCAATGTACCCATTGGGATCAGCCGAAGAGTACGCCCGGTAAGTCCCATCGTTATACACTTTGGGCCCGCAAGCGGCCAGAAAGCAGTGTGAAGATAAGCAAAAAGTAGAGAAACGCCACCGTCTCCAAAGAGTAACGCACCCTATTCATCCCCCGAAACCCCCTGTACCGAAAGAACTTTTCTCAGTGTTTCTGTAGAAGAGTGGCTTATTCAGAGACAGATGACGATTCTTGTCCTCTGCCTGAAAGCCTCCACGTTCCAGTGTGGCTCTATGGAACACGGCGCGTCAAGCGAAGAAAGTACGCGCCATCTGTCGGGCTACGTCGAACGATTCACTCTTGTCCACAAGGGTATCCACAAAGACTCCTCCGAAGTCTATGCACCCTACATGGTCAAAACATAGCGTTACTTCACAGGGAGGCGGTCAGTGTGTCCATTAGCAGTCACCGTTATGGTTTATCCAGGTCCTGCGGAAGGGGAGCGGGAGTTTGTCCTAAATTACCGGCTCACTTCCCAGAGAACCGGCGACGGCCGGTATGAGAAACACTCGATCACGGCTTTGTCGGTGGAAAAGTCCAAGGCGAGCACCGGAACAAAGTCAGCGCTCGGTTCACATAATGAACCTGTCCACGGAAACCAGCCGCAAGCTGTTCGAGCTCATCGCCCAAGCCCAAAGCCCATTCCCCGTCCATCTGCCTGACATCCTAGGGGACCAGATCCGGGGCATGACCTTCTATGAGGTCGCCCCTACCGTTGTTGAGGCACCCTAGATATGTGCGGCAAGAGGTCGTAGAGCTCGATGAATTCATCAGCCGCGTCAACGAGCTCGTCGGCAGCCTTGAAGTTGCATCGGGCATAGGCGTCGGGATGCTGTGTGGACAGCACCTGTATCCTGACGCCCCTTCTGGGCGACAGCCTTCAAGAGCGGACGAAGTCCCCGTCTCCGGATACAAGCACGTACTTGTCGCACCGGTCAACCAAAGACAGCATGTCAATGGCCAACTCAAGATCCAGTCCGTTTTGCGGCGCCTCCGGCGAACACCTTCTGCGGGCTTTCGCACAACCATATACCCATTTCTGTTCAAGAAGCGGTGGAATGATTGCGCATGTCGCCTTTGGGCATCCAGGTCTTCCTCACGGCCTGCGGATCCTGCGGAGATGTCAGTTTGACATATTGTTCGATGCTATCGGTGGTCCATTCGCCCAGGTAATAGTAGGCTCTGATTAAAATGCTGTTCTTCTTCAGGGTTTCAAGGAGTTTTATGAAGTCAACATGAATGCCGAAGGAGTCGTAGGTAGCGTACTTGAAGTTCCATCCGTCAACGAAAAAGGCCAGTCGTGAAGCGGGAGTGGTAATCGCTCTTCATATGCATCCTTCAGGATGGGCGCAGATCCCTTTATTTGAACTGCGCGAATGGCGGGAATTGCGCGCCTGGCGCGATTCGGACTCGGCAACCTTCTGGCTCCGAGGCCAACACTCTATCCAATTGAGCTACGGGCGCGCACCACTTGATCCATTATACCTTCCTAGATGCGTCCTAACAATATCAAGGCTCCTATTACCAGGAATCCCCCTCCCGCGACCATCTTAATAACGTTGGCGGGAACGAAACGATAGAGGGTGTCTCCAACCAAAACTCCGATCAGAGACGATAAAACCAAAGCCACGGCCGAGCCTAGGAACACGCTAAGAGGAGCCTTCTTTGACGAAGCCAACATCATTGTCGAAAGCTGGGTCTTGTCTCCCAACTCAGCGAAAAAGACTGCTATGAAGGTTGAAAAAACTATCTGCCAGTTCAATATGTACGAGCCTCCGGCTCGCCCCTCCTCTCTCGCACTAAGAGAGCACGCAGCCAAAATACTACCCTAACGAGTTAGGGCTGTCCATAACCCCTCTACCACCATCCTCGGGCCTTGGCTTTCTCGTCGAGAGCATCCTGTAAAGTGGGCCTGCCGATTTCCTGCAGTTCATATCGGACTCTGGTCCACGGTTTATCGATCTGGGCGATCTTTGCCAGGTCAATGGGCGTCGCCACTACGACGCCATCGCAAGGTGTACGCCGGATCGTCTCTTCCAGGTCCCTGACCTGTCCTTCGCCGTATCCCATGGCCGGCAGCAGGGTGCCTATAGTCGGGTACCGGCGGTATGTTTCTAGGATACTCTTGACCGCAAACTCCCTGGGGTCAACCAACGTCTTTGCTCTGTACCGTTTGGCGGCGACCACTCCTGCCCCGTAGGTCATTTCGCCGTGAGTAAGTGTCGGGCCGTCCTCAATAACCAGCACGTTCTTCCCCCGGATGACATCGGGCTTATCCACGAAAATCGGCGAAGCGGCCTCAACGACCACCGCGTCGGGGTTCAGCGAGTCGATGCTTTCTCTCACTCGCTCCACTCCGTCAGGCGGTGCCGTATCGATCTTGTTTATCACTATGATGTCTGCCATGCGCAGGTTGGTCTCTCCGGGATGGTAGTGCTCCTCGTGTCCCGGCCGGTGGGGATCGACCAACACAATGTGGACATCGGGGCGATAGAAAGGTATGTCGTTGTTTCCGCCGTCCCACAAAACGATATCGGACTCGGCCTCAACGCCGCGGAGTATACGCTCGTAGTCCACTCCAGCCCAGACCACAAGTCCGCGGTCGACTATGGGTTCGTACTCCTCCCGCTCCTCAATGGTGCACTTATGGATCTCCATGTCCTCGTAGGTGGCAAACCTCTCGGCGGCTTGAGCTAAGAGGTCTCCATAGGGCATGGGATGCCGGACAACGCTTACCTTGCGCCCTCTCGACGATATAATGTCGGCCACACGACGGGTAGTCTGGCTCTTGCCGCCGCCTGTCCTGACCGCCGTCACAGCGATAACCGGCTTACTTGACTTCAGCATGGTGGTCTTCGGTCCCATTATGCGGAAGTCGGCGCCAGCCGCGGAGCACATAGAAGCTTTGTGCATCACGTACTCGTGGGGGACATCGCTGTACGCGAAGACCACCTCGTCAATGTCGTGGGAAGCGATGAGACCAGGCAGGTCGGCTTCCTGGTAGATCGGAATGCCGTCCTCGTAGCCGGGGCCGGCAAGCTCGGATGGATACTTGCGTCCCGCTATGTCCGGTATCTGGGCTGCGGTGAAAAACAGCACTTTGTATTCGGGCTTCCCGCGAAAATACACGTTGAAGTTGTGAAAGTCCCTGCCCGCCGCCCCCATAATAGCGACTTTCTTGGGGTTCCCCATCTCACATTCCTCCTTAACGATTTGCCTCTAGCTCACTGCCCTCGTCTCTTCGGTCCTAGGCGTCTTGACCCACGCCTTAGGTTCTCTTCCCATGGACTTCAACAGCAGCGCGCTGGTATACGGAACCGGAAACATGAAAGCCGCCAAGGGCAAGAGGAACAGCCCCAGATAGACAAAGGCTCTACCGAGGAAAGAATCTGGACAGGAGCTGTTGTCCAGGTGAGGGCTGTACCGCCGGAACGCATAGAACGTAAAGCCGAGATAGAGGACGGAAAACCCGCTCAACATCCATTGCCCTGTCGCCGGCACAAGTGTCGCGTCCATGAGATCCTGGTAGTGCAACACCATGGCGACCGGTGGGACAAAGGTGGCAAACTGGTACAAGACCCATTCCAGCTGACCCTTGATCATGAGGTTTTGGCGCAGCTTTCGTTTCGCGGAAACTTCCACATCCTTGTACGTTAGGACTTTATCCACTACCTGAAGGTGCCCTGTGCCCCAGCGTAACCGCTGGCGGAAAAAGGCTCTAAATGTGGGTGGAGTCTGCTCCGACGAGGAATACGGCAGATATTCAGGCCAAGCACCCTTCATCAAGTAGGCCCTTGTCCCAAACTCAAGGTCCTCTGTCAGGACGTGACAATCCCACCCACCTACCTCTCGCAGCAGGTCGTGGGCGATGAAGACGTTGGTCCCTCCCACAAACGGCAAGGTTCGAAACAGCCACGGCAAGTACCAATCGTGAGCGACGGCCTGGTACAGGGCGGCGATGCGGCAGAACGGAGTCATTTGGTAGAAGTTTCTTACCTGAAATACCGGACCTTGCAGGACCTTTGACTTGTCGGGGTCCATCATACGCCTATACCCCACGTATAACAGGACGTCCTTGTGGGGTCTGCTCTCGGCATCGTAGAACCCCACTATCTCTGTCCTCGGGTCCAGGTAGTTGATGCCCCAGTTCAGAGCTCTCCCCTTGGTTGACGCAACCGGACTGCCGGTCCTCCTCCCGTTTAGGGCCCCGTCAAAATCGTAGGGAACGGTGATGTGCCGGATGGCGGGGACGCCTGTCTTTCGGGCCACCTCGGCGGATGCCCTGTCCACAACTTCCTGTGTGGTCGGATACAAGTCGAGGAGAGCTTGTCGTACTTTGTCCTTGATCTCCCCTGTCCTGGAGGCCTTCCGTACCGCCTGAGACACGCGTTTCGCTATGAACTCGGTCATGCGCCGGACTATGTCCTGTGTAAGGTCGTGGTTGGCCTTTATTGTGTGCTGGATGGTTCTCTTCAAAATCCTGTGGTTGGAATCGTCACAAAGCTCCGAGTACGCGGCTATGACGGGCACAGCCACCGCCAGACAGGCCGGGTATATCCGCTCGACGTCCAGTTCTGAAAGCCACGGACAGGTCTTTCTGATAATGGCCTTAAGTTTCCCCGCCAACGGCGCGCCGTGAGACGCAAGGATAGCGATGCTGATACCTCTGACTATGGCGTGACGTTCAAGATTGGGCAATGCGGACAACTCGGATGCTCCCGAGGGATAGTCCTTTTGGAAACCTCTTTGATGGTACTTTCTTAAGGCGTATTCGGAAAGACAGGAGACTATCACGGACCGAAGTTCGACTTCTTGCTTGGAGGGCACCTTCTCCCTAGCTCCCGCCAAAACCTCCATCGCGTACGCGGACAGACTGTCCCGGCTCTCTTGAGCCGCCAGAGTCTCTTTTTCGTCTGTCACCACCACGACTTCATATGACCCGGCGGGATACCTGAGAGACAGCAGGTGATTAATGGTGTTCTCGATAACTAAAGACTCGTTTCGGGCAGGGACCATTATGCTGACAAACGGTACCGGCCGCCCCAAGGAACCGGCGGTCTCTTCTATGTAGGCGGGCTTTAAGGCGGGTCGTCTATTCCAGTACTTGCGTTCGCTGTAGTTCTTCCAGACCAGGAATCTGGCAAACAGTAGAAAGAATACTATGTAGACCGTAAAGGCTACCAGGTATAGGCTTTGGGCGGGCGTCATGATGTCGGCTTCCACTCCCTTATCGGTTAACGCTTTCTGTGCCCAACCAGTATTGTTGCTTTGGTCGGTAGGGGCTATGCGCTAGCGTCACCTCAAAAGGGAAGCGGCCCCAAAAGGGGCCGCCTCTGTGGGCTTCTAGTGGAAGTACGTCTCCCCCGTCTACAAGATGCCCCCGATAGTCCCTATGGCCTCTTCCAGTGTGGGGGTTCCGATCTCCGAAAGCTCGTACCTGACTCGCATCGACGGCTTGTCAATCTTCATAACCCGGCGCAAGTCTATTGGAGTCGCTACTATCACCAGATCGCAAGGGGTCTTTGCCACGGTTTCCTCCAACTCCGCGACCTGTTTGGGCGAGTACCCCATCGCGGGCAACAGAGGGCCGATGTGGGGGTACTTCTCGAAAGTGCGAGTGATGCTTCCGACTGTGTAAGGCCTCGGGTCGACCAGTTCCAACGCCCCCCACTTGCGGGCAGCCATGACGCCCGCACCGTAGGCCATCTCGCCGTGAGTGACCGTGGGGCCGTCCTCTATCACCAGTACCCGTTTGCCCATTATCTCTGACCCTCGTTCAGGGAGCACCGGGGACGCGGCCTCAACGACTATGGCTTTGGGATTGTGTTTCCTGACGTTGTCCCGGACCTTGTCCACGTCGCGGGGGTCGGCCGTTTCGACCTTGTTGATTACCACGATATCAGCCATCCGCAGGTTGGTCTCTCCGGGATGGTACAAGACCTCATGCCCGGGTCTGTGCGGGTCTACCAGCACGATTTGGCAATCTGACCGGTAGAACGGCACATCGTTATTCCCTCCGTCCCAGAGGATGACGTCAACCTCCTCCTCGGCTCTCTTCAGAATCTCCCCGTAATCCACGCCGGCGTACACAATGGTCCCGCGGTCCAAGTGGGGTTCGTACTCCTCGCGCTCTTCGATGGTACACTTGTGGTAATCCAAGTCAGCGTATGTCTCAAACCGCTGCCACACCTGCTTGGCCAAATCGCCGTATGGCATGGGGTGGCGGACAGCGGCCACGCTCTTCCCCCTGGAACGTAGGAGTTCGGCTACTTTTCTGGTGGTCTGGCTCTTGCCAACGCCGGTGCGCACAGCGCAAACGGAGATCACCGGTTTCCTGGACCTAAGCGCAGTGCTTTCGTACCCGAGGAGTTTGAAGTCGGCCCCGGCCGCCAAAACCATGGAGGCTTTGTGCATCAGGTTCAGGTGGTTTATGTCGCTGTATGAAAACACGACCTCGTCTATTTTGCGGTGAACGATTATGCCCGGAAGCTCGTCTTCAGAGAAAATGGGGATACCGTCCGGATACAGCTCTCCCGCCAGTTCGGCAGGGTAACGCCGCCCTTCGATATCGGGTATTTGAGTCGCGGTAAAGCATACCACCTCGGTTTGGGGATCGTTCCTGTAGACCGTGTTGAAGTTGTGAAAGTCACGGCCGGCAGCCCCCATGATGACAACCCTCTTGGCACACATAATAGCGGTCCTCCTCCGGCGTGGTTTTATGGATCTCTGTCTTTTACAAAACCAAAGCGAGTAACGCCTTTTCCGCGTGAAGCCTGTTTTCCGCCTCATCAAAAATGACGGACCTCGGGCCGTCCGCGACGTCGGCCGTCACTTCCTCGCCTCTATGGGCCGGCAAGCAGTGCATGAAAATCGCGGTAGGAGCCGCCTTACTCATTACCCGGCTGTTCACCTGGTATGATCTCAAGGCTTCACGCCTCTGGTCCCGCTCCTCTTCTTGCCCCATGCTGGTCCATACATCGGTATATACTACGTCTACCCCGGACGCGCCTTCATTCACATCGTCTGTCACCACAATTCTGCTGCCGTAAAAAGCGGCATCCTCCGTAGCGGCCTTTACGACGTCGGGGTTCGGCTCATAGCCTTTGGCGCACACTATCCGGACTTCCATGCCCATCTTGGCGCCGCCTAGCATCAGAGAATTGGCGACGTTGTTGCCGTCACCAAAGAAGGCCAGTTTGATGCCCTCAAGACGCCCGCACTTCTCCTTGATTGTCAAGAGATCGGCGAATACCTGTACCGGGTGAACCAAGTCGGTCAAACCGTTGATGACGGGGACTCTTGAGAACTTGGACAGCTCTTCTACGTCCTTATGGGCGTAGGTGCGGATCATTATCCCGTCGCAATAACCCGACAGAACCCTTGCTGTGTCGGCGATGGTCTCGCCTCTCCCCATCTGCAAGTCGTCCGTTCCCAAATACAAAGCGTGTCCGCCCAACTGGGTCATGGCAACCTCAAAAGAGACCCGCGTGCGGGTGGACGGCTTGGAGAATACCATAGCCAGCGTTTTTTGGGTTAACAGGGTGGGACATATCCCCGAATACCACGCCGCTTTCATATTCCAAGCTTCTTCAATGACCGTGAGTATTTCCTCTTTGGCCCAGTCTCGAAGCCAAACAAGGTGTTTGCCCCTTAAGTTCTTCAGCCTGTCTTCCTCCCTTAGCCAGTTCTAGGATCGCTCGCTACAACCAAACATCCCCCACCATCTCAAGAGGCCTTTGGCACTTGGGACAGCGCTTTCGGACCAAGTGAGATGCCTCCAACTCCATACCTCCCCGTTCGAGCAGAATCTCCCCGCATTTCGGACAGTTTGTGTCAGCATAACCTTTTTTCCATGCGTTGCATATATATACATGGAAAAGATTCGAGGAAGCTATGCCGCGCAATCGCTCCAAGGTCCTCATCGGGGTCACTTGCTCCGCTGACTTATATGCGGGGAAGTATCTGGAAAGATGCAAGGGAGCAGCCGGATTTAGGGAGGCAAGCCATCCGGATAGGCCTTCCATGTCTTCATCCCGGTCGTTCTTCCCCGGGATAATCAAACACGTGACCTCCACCCACGTTCCTCTCTTGAGCAGGAGCTCTACTGTCCTCTTGACGGGCTCAAGGCGCCCTTTCGCCATGTTTCGGTAGAACTCCTCACTCCAGGCCTTAACGTCTACATTGAAGGCGTCCATAAGGGGCAGGGCCTCTTCCAAAGCCCTTTCGGATATGTACCCGTTGGTCACCATGACATTCCGAAATCCTTCTTCTTTGGCCAACCGGGCACAATCGAGCACGAACTCCAGACCGACTGTAGGTTCGTTGTAGGTGTAGGCTATGCCTACCACCCTTTTGTCCCCCCGCCTCTGGTCTATAGCGGCGCGGACAACCTTACCGGGCTCAAACACGTCGCAGGCGGGACGAGTCTGGGAGATTTGCCAGTTCTGACAGAACTCGCACTGAAAATTGCATCCATAGGACCCCACTGACAGAAGGGTTCCGCCCGGCTCCACATGGAATAACGGCTTCTTCTCAACCGGGTCCAGCGCCAATGAAGTGACGGCGCCGTAATTTAGGCTTATGAGCTTTCCTTCTACGTTTCTCCTGACCCTACAGACGCCGTGCTCCCCGGAGGTATGACGCAGCCGTGTGGGCACAGCTCGCAGACGACGGCACCGCCGTCTTCACGACGGTAAAACTGGGCTTCGGTCAACGGTGAATGCCTCATAACCCGACACCTCTTAGTGGTATCTGGTTACCTTGAATCGATATATCCGCACGTCCTTTTCTCTATCCTTGATGCCGGCCTTCTGCTTCGCGATGGAAAGCTGCTCCTCCACCGTATCGACGCCGGGCAGGTCCGGCAGGAGGAGGCCCCGCCGCCGGCCTTTTTCGCAGATCACCCCGTAGACTTTCGGGTCAAGGTCCGCTAGCGAATCTACCGGTTCGGAAGGCATAAGAACGTCCACGGAATAGTCCAACGTGTCCAGCTCCGACGGATCTACGGGCTCAAACCGGGGGTCCCTGGTAGCGGCGCTTATGGCGTTGGATATGATTTCGGCTGCCAGGGTAGGGGCAGTCCCCTCCGTTGTCCCGATGCACCCGCGAAGAGCTCCTTCCCGGTGAATCGAGACAAAGACTCCGCCCGTGCGTCTGAACTCATCCGGTATCTCGTCGGGCACGGGGATGGTCCTCCCCCGTGTCACGTATTCTTCCACGGTCGTCCGTGCCAAAGACACGGGAAACGACTCATTTCGCCTTAGAGCCGCTATGCGCTCCCTTCGAAGGGCGTTGATCTCGTCCAGCCGGGACATCCTCTCCGCTCTCGGGGTGAACAACGCGACCGAGTAGCCCACGCCAAAAGGACCCTCGTAGGACAAAATCTCGGATTTCACATCCACGCGGTCCAAGACGCCAAGCATGAGCGCGATAGGCCCAAGTCCGCACTCCCCCGCGTCTTCTCTAAGGTCACCGGGCAAGGTCAGGACCCTAGACGGCTCATAGTCCCTCAATAGCCCGACCAGTTCTTCGTCGAAAACCTTGCCCCTAGGGCTGTAACCCGCCGGAGCGTCCAAAGTCAACCGGTGGGACAGATCCCCGGAACACAAGACTCCGACCCGGCGTCCTAGTCCCCGGCAGGCCCGCTCTACGGCTATCCCGACTTTGTACAAGTTCAGAAGAGAAAGGAACCCTATGTTCACCACGACCATGCGTCCGGCAAAGCCTTTCCGAGAGAGAAAACTTACCGGCACCACGACTCCGTGGTCTAGTTCCTCGGAAATACCGAAGCGTAAGCGCTTCCCTTCGTCCAGAAGGACAACCGGAGTGTCGGGGTCCTCTGAGGCTTCCCGGACTATCGCCGAAGCGAGCTCGGGATCATCCGGATAGCGGATATAGGTGCTAGGCGAACCGAACACCGACAAGTCCCCGTAATGCTCGCTCTCATCCCGCACGGTCACGACGTCTCTGAATACGGGACCGTGTGGGGTGATGACCAGCAACGTGTCGAGCCTAGCTTCCAAGAACGCGGAAGCCAACCGGTCCATCGCCCGAAGGGTCTTTTCCACCTTCCGCTCCTCGCCACGCCCTACCTCGGGAACCAAAATTGCCGGGTGTGGGGCCAATCCGCCTAAGACCACACCGGAAGTCACCCTAACGCACCACCTTTTCCACAAAGGGAGAAGTAGCGGCCTGCAACAGGGCGCTGTAGGTCGGGATAAACGACAGGACCGAACCAACTTTGACGTCCTTCATATCCTGGGCGTCCAATATCAGGTGATCTGAAGACGCTCCGAGGATTTGGACACCTTCCTGGAGAGGGGTAAGCCCGTCCGGATCTATGTCCTGGCGTCCGACGGAACAGATCGCTCTGAGGCGGACTCCCCTATCGGCGAAACTGACCACCACCCCGAAGGCATTCTGACCTACCGGTCCCTCGGGTTTGGAGGGCTTCATCTGGACTTCTATGACCTCCGCGGACACAGTGAACGCGTCTTGGTAGCAGCCGGGGACCGGGGACCGGCGTACCGCTTCCGTCCCGAGAAGGACGCTCTCGCCGATACGAAGCTCGGTTATCCCCGAAGGTATCGCCTTGTCCATAACCAGCCCCATATTGGCCGAATTGCCCCCGGAGACGATTTCCAGCGGTAACCCCAGCGCGGACTCAATCGTGTCCTTTACCTCGAGTAGTGAGTCCATCTTCTCGCGAGTTGGAATAACCCCGCCGTAACAAGCCAGGTTCACGCCGACGCCCGCCAGTTTGGCGCCTTCCCAAGAGGCCATTCCTTTGGCTGTCTCCACCGCTTTATGAACGGGAACTCCCTCGCGGAGGTCTCCTAGATCGACCATGAGCACCACCTTGTGGGTCTTGTTAACCTTCCTGGCGGCCTTAGCCAGCACCCTGACGGTTTCCACTTCCGAGTTCAAACTTACGTCCGCGACGGATACCGCCTCTTCTGCGCATCTTGGAGACGGAGCCCTCAGAAGCACTGTCTCTCCTTGATAGCCGCCTTCCCTGGCCCTAGCCAAGTTCTCTATCCGAGAGTCGCCTATGGCTGCGGCACCTCCCTGCACCATGGCCTTCACCACGGGCGGATGGGACAGGACGGATTTGGAAACCCCCACCAACCTCATGCCCAACTCGGATAGCATTGATGACACCACGCGGGTGTTATGCTCTATTTTCCCCGTATCCATGGTTAACACCGGAAACCTCATGAAACCAACCCCAGACGTGTCTATGTTATAGTCGCGGTCTCACGCAGCCTCTCACGCCTTCGGGTAGAGGCTTTGCGACCGCGGTGCATATTATCCATTCTTTTGTGTCAAGTGAATTCCTGCCAAATCGAAGTGCCGTGACCTCGAAGGCGCGTATGGGGTAGTCTTCGGACCTACGACGAGGAATGAACGAAGGAAATGACGGCCTGCCTTATGCACTCGGCAAGCTTCTGTTGGTATGCGGGAGTCCCTAAGAGGGCTTCTTCTTCCGGGTTGGAGAGAAACCCGAGCTCGACGGTAGCAGCCGGGACTTCGCCGTAGTTCAACATGAAGTGGTCAAGGCGAGCGGAAGACTCTCTATCGGTTTCCGTCTCTTTCGCCAAGATCTCTTGTATCAGACCGGCCAACTTCTCGGAGTCAGGATGCCTCTTGGCGTTGTAAAACGTCTGGGCTCCCCTTTCGTACGAGTCGGTAAAGGCGTTGCAGTGAAGAGAAAGCACGATGGTCGCCCCCGAGGAGTCGATTAGGCGCTGCCTTGCGGTCACATCGTCTACGTCCGGGGATTCAAGGTCGTAGTCCCCTGTGCGGGAGTAGACGACCTTGGCTCCGCTCTTTTCCAGCCTGACTCCTAGATACAGGGCTACGTTCAAGGCTATGTTCTTCTCGAGGTAACGCTGGCCGCAAGCGCCGGGGTCAATTCCGCCATGACCCGGGTCTATGTACACCACTTGGCCGGATAGCGGTCCTACGGCGCCCGCCGGTTCTTCCGAGTCGATCAGCCCTCGCTGAATCAGGAACGGTCTTGAGGCCACAAGGGCAAGGACCGTCAAGACACTCGCAAGGGCCAACGACACAAGAGTCTTCTTGTGCAAAACAACAAAAAGGGGCCGGCCCGTACGCCTGCCCCTTCTCTTTGCCATGATAAATCCCCCGCGTCACTTCAGTTTTACCCCAAAACATATACCTCTTTGCGGGCAAAAATGACAGACCGAAGCCTGTCAAGCACCGAAGACTGCGGTTAACGTTTGGAGAACTGCGGGGCTTTGCGAGCCTTTCTCAAACCGTACTTGCGGCGCTCCTTCATGCGCGGGTCTCTCGTCAAGTAACCGGCTTTCTTCAACAGGGTCCGGAAGTTCTCATCCACTTCCAAAAGAGCGCGGGCTACTCCCTGCCTGCAGGCCCCCGCCTGACCGCTTAGTCCGCCGCCAAGGACGTTCACCGTCAGGTCGAACTTGCCCTCTGTCTCGGTCACTCTGAAAGGCGCGGTAACTTCCTGCTCAAGGCTGGGGTTCATGAAGTAGCTTGAGACGTCCTTACCGTTAATCGATATACTCCCCGAACCCGGGGCTATCCTTACCCTAGCTACAGCGTTTTTCCGGCGACCGGTCGCGGATATGGTTTCTGCCACTACTGTTCTCCTCCTTGCCACACCGAAGGCTTCTGCGACTCATGGGGATGAGTGCCGCCCCTATAGACAAACAGCCGCTTCATGATTTTCCGTGAAAGGCGCGTGTGAGGGAGCATGCCCTTGACGGCGGTCTCCACGATCCTTTCAGGGTGCTTCTTAATCATGACCGCGTAAGGCGTGAGACGGGCGCCTCCGGGATAGCCGGAGTGAGTGAAAAAGATCTTCTGCTCCAGTTTCTTTCCCGTTAGCTTGACCTTCGAAGCGTTCAATATGATAACACTGTCCCCCATATCAACCGAGGGCGTAAAGGTTGGCTTATGTTTGCCCCGGAGTATGACCGAAACCATGGTCGCAAGCCTTCCCAGGGGCTTTCCCTCCGCGTCAATAACCCACCATTTCCTCTGGTCAGGATCCGGTTTCGCCATGTACGTATCGCCCAATCTAATGAAACCTCCTTAGTGCCGCCTACGTGAAGCAACTTACATTCTAACTTCGGCATCTTTTCGGGTCAAGAGAAGGCCACTTCTTCGAGGCATAAGCCCTTCCCTGGCACGCACGTGCCCCGCTCCACTTTCTCTCCCGAAAGTAATCTCTTAACTCTTCCCGGAGAAAAGCGCCCTCTGCCGACGTCCAACAGTGTCCCTACCGTGAGGCGCACCATCTTGTACAAAAAGCCGTCCGCGGTTACCGAGAACTCCCAAATCTCGCCCCGAGGACTCTCCTCTCTCGCCCAGCTCGCGTGGAAAACTTCCCTTACCGTGGTTTGAGCCGACGAGCCTTCCGCCATTAAACCCCGGAAATCGTGTTTTCCCAAGAGATCCGACGCTTCCGAAACCACAAGGTCCCAATCCAGGAAACCGCGGTAAGAGTAGGCAAACCTGGACCAAAACACGTCCTCGAAAGGTCCGCGCCAGATCCGGTAACAATACGTCTTCCTGACCGCGTCCTTCAATGGATCAAAGGACACCGGGACTTCCTCGCAGCACTCCACCACCAAATCCGGGGGCAACACACGTATGAGCGCTCCCGGAAGCCTGCCTGCCGGGATAGGGTTTGCGGTGAGGAACGAGACCACTTGCCCCCTGGCGTGTACTCCGGCGTCAGTGCGCCCTGCTCCCCTTACCGTTACCCGGTGCCCCAAGATGGTCCCCAGGCCCTCTTCCAAGACCCCCTGGACGGTCCTCTCCGACACCTGCCGTTGAAAACCCGCGAAAGAGGTGCCGTCGTACTGGACGATCGCCTTAAGACGCCGTGTAAGGCCTTCCAGATGACTACCTCCTTAGAGAGGCCTGGCAATAACCGGCCCAAACCTAATCCTCACGTAAAACACCAGCGCAACCACGACGCCCAAATACCCGAAAGCCAGGTAGTCCCGCAGGGCGAGGTGCAGCTCGCGCATTCTTGTGCGGCCTTCGCCACCCCGATAACCCCTTGCCTCCATAGCCATGGCAAGGTCGTCGGCCCGGCGAAAAGCGCTTACAAACAAGGGCACAAGGAGCGGAACCAGGCTCTTTGCCCTCTTGACCATGTTCCCTGACTCAAAATCGGCCCCTCTGGCCATCTGTGCTTTCATAATCCTTTCGGCCTCTTCCAGAAGCGTCGGAATGAACCGGAGAGCGATGGTCATCATCATCGCCAGTTCATGAGCAGGCACGCCTAACCGGGGAAAATGCTTCAAGATATCCTCAATCCCGTCGGTGAGTTCGATAGGCGATGTGGTCAGAGTCAGAAGCGACGTAAACATGATGAGGATTATCAACCTAATCCCTATGAACAGGCCCTGAATAAGCCCCGCCCACGTCGCCGTCGCGGGCCCTATCTTGAATATGGCCGGGCCCGGCGTAAGGAACAAGTGCAAGACCATGGTGAAAAGCAGGATAAAGACGATTGGCCTAAGCCCTCTCAGCAGCATCCTTACAGGAACCCTGGACAAGTAGATGGCGAATGCCGCGAAAACGCCCATAACCAGGAAAGCCCAGAAGTTATTGCCGATGAATAGAGCGATCATGAAGACGGCAGCTATGATTATCTTGGCGCGCGGGTCCATGGAGTGGACCGGCGATACGGCCGGGTAGTACTGCCCCATGATAGCTCCGCCGCCAATCATAGCCGATCTCTCCCCCTGCCCAGTTCCTTCATTATCTCAGCGTACGCTTCCTGAACATTCACAACGTCCGCTCTCACGTTCCAGCCGCGCATCCTAAGACTCTCCATGAGCGAAACCACTTCGGGCGGCCTCAGGCCGATCTCTCTCACAAACTCTGACCTGCTGAAGATTTCCCTGGGAACACCATCGGCCACCAACTCGCCATTAGCGAGGACAAGAAGCCTCTGGCAGAGCCTCGCCACATCCTCCATGTTGTGAGAAACCAAAACCACTGTCATCCCCATACGATGCATCCTGGATACGTTCTCCAGGACGTCGTCCCGCCCCCGGGGGTCAAGCCCCGCAGCCGGCTCGTCTAGCACCAGCACCTTGGGTTTCATGGAGACCACGCCGGCTATGGCGACCCTGCGCAGTTGTCCGCCGGACAGCTCAAACGGGGACCTATCTAGAAGCTCCGCCGGCAACCCCACCATCTTGCAGGCAGCTTCTACACGGTGGGATATTTCCTCAGGGCTTAGCCCAAGGTTCTTGGGCCCGAACGCTATGTCCTCGCGGACAGTCTCCTCGAAGACCTGTTGTTCGGGAAACTGGAACACCAACCCGACCTTCTGCCTAAGGGACCGCAGGCTCATTCCCTTCTGCCAGATGTCCTTATCATCCACAAGGACTTGGCCTGCCGTAGGTTTGAGGAGTCCGTTAAAGTGCTGAATTAGTGTGGATTTGCCCGACCCGGTCGGACCGATTAGGCCCACGAACTCTCCGTCTTCAATGCGAAAACTAACGCCTGACAAGGCGCGGGATTCAGAGGTACTGCCCCTGTTGTACACATGAGTTAGGTCTCTGACTTCAATCGGCATAGTTCATCCACCAGTTCCTCAACTGAAAGGGCATCCGGTCTGACATCGACTCCCGCAGAAGACAGCATGGCGGAGAGTCTCCCCAGTGCCGGAACGTCCAGACCCAAAGACAGCAGCTTGTCTCTCTCCAAGAAAACTTCTTTGGGTGGTCCCTCCATTATCACTCTTCCCCGGTCCATCACAAGCACCCTATCGGCGAACAAAGCTTCGT
>JAXGQX010000021.1:0-33993 GCA_040766225.1 Bacillota bacterium
TGAGCCGGTAAGTGGCGCTTACGGAGTAAAGGGGAACTGGGACCGCTGGCTTGACGGCGGGTCGGGTTCGGGACTCCAGAACATAACCATGCTCATCAACCGAGGAGTCCTAGTCGCCCCGAACTTGTGGCTTTGCGGAGTGGATGACGCTCTCCTGGGTTCTCCCGACATAGACGGAGCAGTGGCCGGCGCTCCCGCCAACGCGGTCAAGGTGCTCCTATCTCATGAACCGGATCTGGCGGACAACGTCACGCGTGACCACGGTATTTCCCTACAGATATCGGGACACTCCCACGGCGGCCAGGTGCGAATCCCCGGTGTTGGGCCCGTCTTTCTGCCGCCGATGGGAGAGAGGTACGACATGGGACTCTATCAGACGCCGACCCATCAGGTGTACACCACCAGGGGCTTAGGTATGAGCCATATCCCGGTCCGTTTCATGTGCCCGCCGGAGATCACCCTGATAACGCTGACAACCGGACACTAGATGTCGATCACTTTCTCCACTGTCCTGACCTCGGTGCCGTCGCTGTACTCGAGAATCAAGAGGTAGTGATCGACTGATACGGGCGCGTCCTTGACTTCTCCATCGAATTTCCTGACGTCGGTTAGTGTAACTTTACTGTAGGAGTTTTTGGAGGGTAATTGCTGCTAGATATCGAAAGAGACCTCACCGTCCCTGGTCGGACGAGTGTTGCCACTCGAAAGGTGAGGTCTCATGCAAATTGTACAACAGATGTGGACCAGGTTTCACAGTATTGTGGAAAGCGTTTTGGATACGATGGAAACGGGACTTGACTACGTAAGTTTCCAAGAAACCCTCAGAGAGCAGTTGAACGAGTTCGGGCGGGAAGTGTGCAAGTCGGTGCTGGAGGAAGCGGACCAGCGTCTTGTTGAGTGCCGCGAAGAAAGGCCCGAATGGAGAATCCAGAGGCGGGACGACGAGAAGAGCATTTTGACGCCATTTGGGAGGGTCGAGTACAGGCGGACGTACTTTAAGCACTCCAAGACGAAGGAATGCGCGCATCTGGTTGATAGAAAAGCAGGGTACGGGCCGCATGCGAGGATAGACCTGGCGTTGGCTGCGGAAATAGTGGAAGCCGCGAGCGAGTTGCCTTATCGAAAGAGCGGAGAGAAGCCCAGCAGAGCAGCTCCCGAAGCGCGGGTAAGCGGTCAGACGGTCATGAAGGCTATCCGCGGGTTTGACCTCGAAGAACAAGCTACCGGGGGCAGATGTGAGAAGAGGCAATGTGAGAGCTTGTACGTGGAAGCTGACGAAGACCATGTGGCCGGGCAAAACGGTAGGACCTACATGCCGATGCTAGTTTACGTGCACGAAGGCAAAGATGAAAGCCAACGGCGAAGACTGAAGATGCCGCGCTACTTTTCTGGGCTTTACAACGAGACTGAGGAACTTTGGCTTTGGGTGCTTAACTACATAGAAGAGCATTACGACATGAATTTCCTAAAGAGAATCTTCGTGTGCGGTGATGGCGCCGCGTGGATCAAGACTGGGCTCAAGGTTCTTCCCAAGAGCGTGTTTGTTCTAGACATGTTTCACTTAAACAAACGCCTGCTGGGGGTACTTGGGAGAGATAGTCAGGAGTACAGAAGCGCCTGGAAAGCGATTAGCGCCGGAGATCAGGTTACAGTGGACCGCCTCTTGAAGGAAGCGACGGTGTTCGGCGAGACCCCAAACCAGGTGAAGATGGCCCAAGATTGCCGGCGATACATACGCTCCAATTGGGATGGAATCATGGCTCGTCGACTTTATCCCGAGGCAGATCTAGGCGTGAGCGCCGAGGGACATGTGAGCCACATCCTTTCCGCCCGGTTATCAAGCCGTCCAATGGGATGGAGCAAAAAGGGCGTTGACCAAATGTCGAGGATGCGGGCCCTTAGGGCCAACCAAGTGGAGATTAGGGCTAAGTACATAGAACAGCATCGCCGGGGGCTAAGCCCGTTGAAAGTGCTATCCGAAGTAGTGTCCCGTGAGCGCGAGGTGTTAAAACGTGTGGCGGGAGAGGTGACCAACAACCTGCCGGTGATCACCGGAAAAGTCACACCGCTGCGACAATGGCTTAGGTCCGTCAGTCACGCAAGTATTTGGTAATACCGACATGGCAGATGGTGAGGTGGCGTTCTCGTTCCTACAGTAGGTTGACGCTATCGGATAAAATAGGGTGCATTGACACCCGTATATGCCTGTGTTACACTCGTTTAGCGGTTTTGCCGGGATGGGAGGGGTTTTTCGTGGCGAAGGGCACTGTCGAGACAATTACGTTGGCTTGCCAAGAGTGCAAGCAGCGCAATTACACTACCAACAAGAACAAAAAGTCTCATTCCGGACGGCTTGAGATGAAGAAGTACTGCAAGTTTTGCCGTACTCACACAACTCATCGAGAGACCAGGTAGCGAGACGTGACAGGTTAGCCGGCATAGCCGGCTGATCAAGCGGCGAAATTGTGTATGGCTACGCAGGCCCGTAGCTCCAACAGGTAGAGCGGCGGACTCCAAATCCGATGGTTGGGGGTTCAAATCCCTCCGGGCCTGCCATCATTTATGAGCGATTAGGTGAGACATTAATGGGCAAGATAAGGCGCTGGTGGCTAAACTTCGTGGGTTTCATGCGCGATACCCGCGCGGAACTCAAGAAAGTCGTATGGCCCGGATGGGGAGAGGTCCGCACTCTCACCACCATCGTTGTGCTTACAATGGTCGGGATCGGGGCTATCCTTTGGGGAACCGACGGATTGCTTAGCCTCTTGGTTGGCCTAGCCTTAAGACAATAAGGGGAGATAAAACCGGGACCCGGAAAGATGTTAGGGGGTCCTTATTTCTATGAGTACACAGATAGACTCCACAACAGATAAGCCTCAGTGGTTCGTGGTTCACACCTATTCGGGGTATGAGAACAAGGTACGGGCCAACCTCGAGAAGCGCGTGGACAACATGAACATGAAGGACAAGATATTTAAGGTCATTGTCCCCGAAGAGGAAGAAGTGGAGTACAAAGAGGGCAAGAAGAAGATCGTTAAGAGAAAGGTGTTCCCCGGCTACGTCGTGGTGAACATGATCTTGAGCGACGACTCTTGGTACGTGGTAAGAAATACCCCCGGCGTAACGGGTTTCGTCGGTCCGGGGTCCAAACCCATCCCGCTTGAGGACTCAGAAATTGAGACCATTTTGAAAAGGGCCAGCGGTGAGGGACAGCCGAGGGTCCGCGTGACTTTTGCACCGGGACAAACGCTTAGAGTGAAGTCCGGCCCATTCCAGGGCATGATGGGACTTGTGCAGGACGTAATGGCCGACAGGGGCAAGCTCCGCATGCTGCTGTCGATATTCGGCCGAGAGACCCCGGTGGAGCTAGACTTCAACCAGGTAGAGGAAGTGTGAGTGAAACGCCATGGCAAAAAAGGTTAAGGCAGTAGTCAAACTTCAAATCACCGGTGGGAAAGCGACGCCGGCACCGCCCGTTGGACCCGCGCTGGCTCCGCATCAGGTTAATATGCCTATGTTCGTTAAGCAGTTTAACGACCGCACGTCCAACCAAGTGGGAACCATCGTTCCGGTCGTCGTCACAATCTACGAAGACCGCACTTTCAGTTTTGTCCTAAAGACGCCTCCCGCCGCTGTTCTTCTCAAGAAGGCAGCCGGAATTGAGTTGGCCTCAGGGGAGCCCAACAAGAAGAAGGTCGGCAAGGTAACGCGGGACCAGGTCAGGGAGATTGCCCAGACCAAGTTGAAGGACTTAAACGCCAGTTCCATCGAAACCGCTATGAAGATGGTCGAGGGAACCGCGCGCAGCATGGGTATCGAAGTAGTATAGAGCAGGTCAGTAATGTGGGAGGACCTTAGGGTCCGCTGGCACCACAGGGGGGTTACAGAAGTTGCCGAAAAAAGGTAAGAAGTATTCGGAAGCCATCAAAGCCATTGAGCCGGGTAAGGCCTACGAGCCCAAAGAAGCTCTCGAGATCCTCTGCAAGATCTCCTACGCGAAGTTCAACGAGACTATCGAAGTTGCTCTCAAACTGGGAGTCGATCCCCGTCACGCCGACCAAATGGTTCGAGGAGCGGTAGTGCTTCCCAACGGCACAGGGCAAGAAGCCAGAGTATTGGTGTTCGCCAAGGGCGACAAGGCAAGGGAAGCCCAGGAAGCCGGGGCGGACTTTGTTGGAGCCGAAGACCTCGCCGAGAAGATCCAGGGAGGATGGCTGGACTTTGACAAGGCCGTAGCCACTCCCGATATGATGGGTGTTGTTGGACGGCTTGGACGGATTCTAGGGCCCCGGGGACTTATGCCGAACCCTCGTACCGGTACGGTAACCAACGATATCGCCGGTGCCATCCGGGAGATTAAGCAAGGTAAGGTCGAGTTTCGGACCGAAAAGACAGGTCTCATTCACGCCCGGCTAGGGAAAGTTTCTTTCGGAGCCGACAAACTCGTGGAGAACTTCTACGCGTTTGTGGACGCCATCATAAGGGCTAAGCCGTCGGCCGCCAGAGGTCAATACCTAAGGGGAGCCACCTTGTCCTCCACTATGGGGCCGGGAATACCCCTGAACATTGCGAGAGTGTCTAAGCCCACGGCCTAGCGGTTTATGGGATGTTACTTTACAAGAGCATAACGGACAGAGGTCCTTCGACCGAAGACAGCAGGTGTCGGAAGACGTAAGGTTCCTGGCGTTTCGTAGAAGCCGCCGGAACCGCCCGCCGAGGTTGAGGCCGTCAACGTAGTTACTCAGTGTCTCGTTGGGGCCCTCCACTCGTTGCGGGGCCCCTTTCCGTTTTTGCGTAACGAAACCCGTGAAAAGGGGGGAAAGATTTGGAGAAGAAGCAGAGGATAGAGAAGGCTAAGGTCCAAGAGAAACTGAAGCAAGCGATGGCCTCGGCCAAGAGCGTTGTGTTTGTGGACTACCGCGGAGTCAACGTGGCAGATGACACCAGGCTTCGGAGGCTGTGCCGGGAAGCTTCGGTGGACTACACCATTGTGAAGAACACACTCACACTGAGAGCAGCGGACGAGTTGGGATGGTCAGGTCTTGCGGATATACTCCACGGACCTACAGGGATGGCGGTCTCGGAGGCCGACGCGGTAGCGCCTGCCAAGATCCTGAACACGTTTGCCCGCGAGGTGCCCAGCCTTAAGATCAAAGGCGGCGTGCTTGACGGCGAGCTAGTGTCCGTGGAGAAGGTAACTTACCTGGCCACAC
This sequence comes from Bacillota bacterium, assembly GCA_040766225.1. Taxonomy (GTDB): domain Bacteria; phylum Bacillota; class Sulfobacillia; order Fermentithermobacillales; family Fermentithermobacillaceae; genus DULO01. Next base: position 5,214 of record JAXGQX010000021.1, read on the forward strand.
TTCCGCCCAGGAATGAACTTCTAAGTCAGGTTGCGGGAGCCTTCAAGAGCCCCTTGTTCGCGACTGTGAATGTTTTGAACGCGACTTTGAGCGGCTTTGTTCGCGCTCTGGACGCCATTCGCGAGAAGAAGGCGGCCGAAGCGTAACCCACATGATCCAAAATGGAGGTTAACTAAGAATGTCTAAGGTTGACGAAGTTCTCGAACTGGTAAAGGGAATGACCGTTATCGAACTCGCCGAACTGGTTAAGAAGTTCGAGAGCGAGTTTGGAGTGTCGGCAGCTGCCGCGGTAGTGGCCGCGCCTGCCGCCGCAGCAGCTCCTGAGGCTGCTCCAGTCGAAGAGGAGAAGACTGAGTTCGACGTTATCCTGACCGGAGCCGGCGCTAACAGGGTTGCCGTGATCAAGACCGTCCGTGAGCTCACCGGACTTGGTCTTAAGGAAGCGAAGGAACTGGTCGAGGGAGCTCCTAAGGCTGTCAAGGAGAAAGTCTCCAAGGAAGAGGCCGCCAAGGCAAAGGAGACTTTGGAGAAGGCAGGAGCGACCGTCGAAGTCAAGTAACCAGAGTCCATACGGTTACAAGGAGCGGGCGGCGCAAGAACCGCCCGCTTTCGCTTTTTCCGGGCATAGTGAGTAAGGGGCCACAAAGTATTATGGGGTGGGCAGGGGCATAGCCAGGAGGTGTTCTCGTCGTGTCAACAGTCGCGGTAGTCGGAGCGGGTGGTCTGGTCGGCAGCCGGGTTGTCGCCGGGTTGGAAAAGTCGGGTGTGCATTCCATTGATCTGATGTTAACGGGCCTTGGAAAATCGGTGGGGACGTCTCTCCCGTTTCGAGGAGAGAATCTCAAAGTCGAGAAAAACTCGGTAAGAAAGCTAAGAACAGCTGACATCGTTGTCTTGTGCACGCCGACAGAGGTGTCTTATGAACTGGCTTCTGAGCTACGAGGCGGCCCCGTGGTGATCGACACCTCAAGCGCATACAGGATGGACCCGGACGTTCCCCTGGTCGTAGCGGACGTAAACCCATATGACGCTAAGAACCACAAAGGCCTAATTGCCGGACCCAACTGCTCTACGATTCAATTGGTCATGGTCCTAAAGCCCATTATGGAGAGATACGGCCTGGAACGAGTCCACGTCGCGACCTATCAGGCCGTGTCTGGGGTGGGTTATCGGGCCGTACGCCAACTGGAGGAGGAAACCTTACAAAGGCTTTGCTTAGGTAAGATAGGGTACAACCCTGATTCTCAATTTCCACATCAAATGGCCTTTAACGTGATTCCTCAGGTAGACTCCTTTCTTCCAGACGGCTACTCCAAAGAGGAAATGAAAATGGTAAACGAGAGTCGGAAAATCCTCGGTATTCCCGACCTTAGGATGTCCTGCACTTGTGTGAGGGTTCCGGTGCTGATCGGGCATTCAGAGGAATGCCTCGTTGAGACCAAAGAAGAGGCCGGTTTGGACGAACTAAGGGCGCTATTGCGCGAATCTAGGGGAGTTGTGGTGTTGGATAACCCGAAGGATTCCCAATATCCGATGCCCACAATCTGCGAGAACACGGACGAGGTGTATGTAGGACGAATCCGGAAGGACCTTTCGTCCCAAAACGGCCTGCTCATGTGGGTAGTGGCCGACAATCTCCTTATCGGCGCCGCCACCAACGCGTGCAATCTCGTTAAGCTCTTGCTTTCGTAAGGGTACCTGGGTCCTGGAGGGGATGTCGGATGATCGTCGTTTTGAAATTTGGAGGCACGTGCGTTGAAAGCGCCCAAAGACGGGATCAGGCTTGTCAGCGAGTGAGAGACACTCTGGAAGAAGGGTATCAGGTAGTCTTGGTGGTTTCGGCTATGGGACGCAAAGGCGAGCCTTACGCCACGGACACTCTGATAAGCTTGGCGAGGGACATCCGCGATGAGGTTTCCGCCAGAGAGATGGACCTCTTGGTTTCGTGCGGCGAGATCGTCTCCGCGGTAACGATGGTTCAAGAACTGGGAAAGCGCGGCATTGACGCGATCGCTCTAACCGGCGGGCAAGCGGGGATAATCACTGACGAGACTTACGGAGACGCCAAGATCACGTCAGTTTTGCCGGACAGTATCCTGCGTAACCTCAACGAAGGCAAAGTCGTGGTTGTCGCCGGCTTCCAGGGGATAGCTCCCTCAGGGGACATTACCACCTTGGGAAGGGGCGGGAGCGACACCACAGCCACCGCCCTGGGGGCCGCGCTTGGGGCGAAGTATGTCGAGATCTACACCGACGTGGAAGGCATCATGACGGCCGACCCGCGGATTGTGAAGGACGCCAAGACTATTCCCTTGGCCACATACGACGAAGTTACGCAAATGGCCTGGGAAGGCGCAAAGGTCATCCATCCCCGGGCAGTTGAGATAGCTCACAGGGCAAAACTCCCCATCTGGGTTCGTTCTATGGCCAAGGAGAGCAAGAAGACCCTGATGACCGGCGGGGAGAAGGACGACAACCCGTGGTTGTACTGGGCAAATGGTCGTGCTGTCACCGGCGTGACTTTCATGGGGGGACTGGTTCAGATCGTAGTCCATCTTCCGGAAGGACACGAGATGGAGACAACAGCCCAGGCTTTCCAGCTTCTAAGAGGCATATCCCTAGACCTCATCAACGTCTTTCCCGACCGCTTTTCGGTAACCGTAGCAGAGAAGGAAGCCGCGGAAACCATGAAGCTCCTGGACGGCCTTCAGGTACGAGTGGAAACCTTCCCCAATAAGGCTAAGGTGACTGCTGTCGGTTACGGTATGAGCGGCAGGCCGGGTGTGATGGAGAAGATGATCGCGGCTCTTTGGAGCCGGAGGATTCACGTATACGCCTCGTCTGACTCGAATATCACCCTATCTTGTCTTATAGATGAAGAATTCTTGGCCGATGCGGTAAACGTAATTCACAGCGCGTTCGAGCTGTAGCAGGTCAAAGACAACATAGGGGGTGCCTAACTTGAGAGAATCCCCATTCGGGGGGCTTATTGTAGCTTTGGTCACGCCGTTTGGCCCTGACAACACGGTGAATTACGAAACAGCCTCGAAACTCGCCAATGACCTGGTGGCTTCAGGCGTCGACGGGGTCGTGGTATCGGGGACAACCGGCGAGTCTCCCACCCTTTCTACGGAGGAGAAGACGCGCCTCGTGGCGACGGTCCGCGATGCCCTTCCCCCCGAGGTCATGGTGTGGGCGGGCACAAGCGGTTACAACACGGAGGAAAGTCTGTCACTTACACGCCTTGCGGAAAAGGCGGGGGCAGACGGCATATTGGCAGTTGCGCCTTACTACAACAACCGAGCCAGGAGGGGCTGTACCAGCACATGAAAGCTTCCTGGTGGGGCATACCGGGCTTCCCGTCGCGTTGCAAAGCCAACGCCGTCTCGACCGGGGTGAACATGATGCCTGAGATTGTGCCGGGGTGTCTTGCCCATAATTCAACGTAACGCACGCGTTGGCGGAGGCGTCCCGGAGCATCGATCGTGTTCTCGAATTTCGTCATTCCGGTGCCCAGACAATTTCTATGTTCATCGGGAGACGACAGCCTCACTTTGCCCATGCTATCTTGGGGAAAGCGGGTCGGGGAGGGTCTCGGTGGCGGCGCATTTGGTGGCAAAGGACTCCGCCTTATGATAGACTCTTATCAGAAGGGCGACACGGCGACTGCCGCCGGATACACCCTAAGTTGTTCAGCCTCTTTAGGGTGTTGTTCATAACCTCGAACCCGGTGCCTGTCAAGACAGCCTTGAGATTACGGAGTTCCAGTTGGTGGGTTCCGGCTCCCCTTATGGCCGCCCACCGGAAAAGAAAGCGAACGCCATATCGAGGGTGCTTGTTGAACTGGATTAGCGGGTGATCTTTGTCCGCGCTTGAGCGCTCGGCTTAGACGCGGCTTCTGTGGCTACGCCTGCCGGATCACGTTAACAGGCGTGGTACCATTGTATTTTGTATTCACCTTGCCCGCCGCGCAGGGAATTAGTTTACGGAACTCTGGGTAGAATAAGGAAGGGTGGGAGTCCCGTTGTCTTCATAGCGCATCCAGGCGGAAAACTACCCCTAAGGAGTGAAATCCATGGCCCATCCTATCAAGGTAGGCAGGCGAGCGGCTCAGCTATGGTCGAATCCGAGATTATTGATATTCCGAACATGGTAGCCGTGCAATCTGACTTAGTCATTGGTTTTTAGAGGAAGGGCTTCATGAGGTTTTTCGAGACATCTCGCTAATTAAGTGACTTCAGAGTAAACCTTGGTCCTAGAGTTTATAGACTACAACCTGGGGAACCCAAGTACTCGGTAAAAGAGTGCAAAGAGAGAGAGACGTTACTTATTCCGCTCCGCTGAAGGTCAAGGTCTGTTTGGTGAACCAGCAGACCGGTGAGGTCAAGGAGCAGGAAGTCTCATGGGCGACTCTCCCATGACCGACGCGTACATTCATAATCAATGGCGCCGAGCGCGTCATCGTGAGCCAACTTGTAAGGTCTCCAGTGGGCTTACTATTCTTATGGTTGACCCCAACGGCAAGAATCTTACTTCGCTACCCTTATCCCCAACAGGGAGCTTGGCTTGAAATGGAGTCGGACTCCAACGACATAACTCCGGTGCAAGGGTTGACCGTAATGAGAAAGCTACCTTTGACTGTGCTGTTGAGAGCCATCGACATGAAACTGACGCTTCCATTCTAGAAGGATGGGCGATAGCGGCCCTTGCGCAATACTTGTTTAGATAAGGATTCGACCAAGACCAGAGACGAGGCCTTGGTTGAGATATACAAGCGCCCGCGGCCCGGCGAACCGCCGACCGTGGAGAGCGCCCGCAACTTATTCGAGTCTCTTTCTTTGAGCAGAGGCGCTATTGACGGCGACCGTCGGTCGGTATCGCCTGAACAAGAAGTTTTGCGCAGGAGAATAACCAACACTACCCGCCACTTTCGACGTTTCGTGATCCCATAACCGGGCATATCTTGCTTGCCGCAGGTACCCTTATCGATCGTGACACTGCCATTCGTTTTACGCTGAGGCGAGAGTTGACAAGCCGACGTTACCACCCACGACGGGCAAGTGGTCCATGTGGTCGGCAACGGCAAGTTTGATATCGCCTGGTAAGAGGTCCTGGCAAAGGAAAAGACCTTGACCAGGGAAGATATGCTTGCCGCCGTGAACTATTTCCTGGCTCTTCAAAGGTGTAGGCACCATGACGACATCGACCACTTGGGAAACAGGCGGGTCCGCTGCGCAGGCGAGCTGCTCCAAAATCAGTTCAGAGTCGGTCTGACCAGGATGGAGCGGGTAGTCAGGGAGCGCATGACCATCCAGGATATTGACATCACTACACCGCAGGCTCTCATTAACGTTAGACCTGTTGTGGGCGCTATTAAAGAGTTCTTCGTCCAGCCAGCTGTTTCAGTTCATGGAGCAACCAACTCCTTCGACAGAGCTGACCGCCAAAAGAAGGCTATCAGCGTTGGGAACAAGCGGCTTGACTCGGGATAGGCAGGCATGGAAGTCCGCGACGTGCACCACTCCCACTATGGACGAATGTGCCCAATCGAGACTCCAGAAGGACCCAACATCGGCCTGACCGGCTCGTTAACCTGCTTTGCCAGGGTCAACCGGTTGGGATTCGTGGAGACTCCTTATAGGAAAGTTGACAAGGAACAAAAGCGGGTAACCGACGAGGTTGTCTACTTGACTGCCGACGAAGAGGACGATGCCGTTATCGCCCAGGCTAACGCCGAGTTGGGAGACAACGGCGTGTTCGTCCAGCCGCGCGTGTTGGCAAGGTACCGCGAAGAAGTGCTTGAAGTTCCGCCTGAGAGGCTCGACTACATGGACGTTTCCCCGAAGCAAGTGTTTTCGGTGGCCACGTCCCTAATCCCGTTCCTTGAGCACGATGAGGGAAGCCGAGCCCTGATGGGGTCGAACATGCAGCGCCAGGCTGTGCCTCTTGTAAGGACAGAGGCTCCTCTGGTGGGTACCGGATTGGAACACAGGACCTCTGTTGACTCGGGCGCCGTCATCGTGGCCCAAAGACCGGGGCGCATTAAGCGCGTATCGGCTAGGGAAATTGTCGTTGCCACCGCCGACGGCAAGGATGACGTCTACCAGTTGACCAAGTTCGCCCGTTCCAACCATGGCACTTGCTTCAACCAGAGGCCTGTGGTTTCCAAGGGTCAGTTGGTGGAGAAGGGCGATGTGATCGCCGACGGCCCTTCGTCTGACGGCGGAGAACTGGCTTTGGGCAGAAACATCATCGTGGCCTACATGCCGTGGCAGGGCTTCAACTACGAGGACGCGATCCTGATTTCCCGCGACTTGGTGTCTGACGACGTCTACACGTCCATACACATCGAGGAGTATGAGGCTGACGCCCGTGATACCAGGCTTGGCCCGGAAGAGATCACCAAGGATATTCCCAACGTAAGCGAGGACCAACTTAAGGACCTAGACGATAGGGGCGTAATTCGCATAGGCGCCGAGGTCAGGTCGGGCGACATCCTGGTTGGCAAAGTGACCCCAAAGGGAGAGACAGAGCTCACCGCGGAGGAGCGACTCCTCCGAGCCATCTTTGGAGAAAAGGCCCGCGAGGTTAGGGACAACTCGCTGAAGATGCCTCACGGCGAAAGCGGCATTGTGGTGGACGTGAAGGTGTTCACCCGGGAAGCCGGCGACGAGCTGCCGCCGGGCGTAAACCAGCTGGTACGGGTATACGTCGCTCAGAAACGCAAGGTGTCTGAAGGCGACAAGATGGCGGGACGGCACGGTAACAAAGGTGTTGTGGCCAAGATCATGCCTCCGGAAGATATGCCCTTCCTGCCGGACGGCACGCCGGTGCAGATCGTGCTCACTCCGTTGGGCGTTCCTTCCAGATTGAACCTAGGCCAGATATTCGAGTGTCACCTAGGCTGGGCTGCTAGGGCTTTGGGCCTCCACATCGCGACTCCGGTGTTCGACGGGATTAGCGAGGCGGAAGTCAAAGAGCTCTTGGAGAAGGCAAACCAGGTGAACCAAGTGAAAATGACCGACGGAAAGGTGCAGCTAAGGGATGGCCTCACAGGCGAACCCTTTGATAGCCCCATTACTGTCGGGTACGTCTACATGATGAAACTTCTCCACCTCGTGGACGACAAGGTGCACGCCAGGTCGACCGGACCGTACTCCCTTGTTACCCAGCAGCCGTTGGGCGGCAAGGCACAAATGGGCGGGCAGCGTTTCGGCGAGATGGAAGTATGGGCGCTTGAAGCCTACGGCGCAGCGTACACGCTGCAAGAGATGTTGACCGTGAAGTCAGACGATATCACAGGTCGTGTAAGGACTTACGAGGCTATCGTGAAAGGCCAAAATGTGCCCGAACCAGGAGTGCCCGAGTCGTTCAAGGTGCTCTTAAAGGAATTGCAGAGCCTGTCCTTGGACGTTAAGGTCCTGGACGAAGAGGGCGTCGAGATCGAGATGAAGGAACTGGAGGACGACGTCCAGGAGGCATCACAAGACTTCGATTTGGTCACGGACCACGAGCCGAGAATGTTCCCGAGGCAGCCTAGAAAACGCGAGATCCCCTTGGAGCGCCCGACGGGCGAAGAGGAAGAAGAAGAGGAGATCTCGGGATTTGGCGAGATCGCCGCCGACTCAGATACCGACGAGGCCATGGTGGCAGACGATGATGATGCGGATACCTCGGGGGACGAAGAAGCGGTGGAAGTGGACGAGGAAGTCCTGGCAGAGACCAGGGAGTTCGCCCGGGACTTTGAGCGCGAGGAGTTCGATTCCAGGACAGACGATGAGGACAAGGAAGATGTGGCTGAGACCAAGATCAGCCTTGAGGATCTGTTTAAGAACATCAACATCCCGCAGGAAGTGCCGGAAGTCGAGGAGGAAGAACCGGCTTCCAAGAAACGGCGCGCAGCAGCTCCTGCAAAGACCAGGGCAAGAAAGAGGCCGCGTGCCGCCGCTGACGATTTTGAGCGCTTCGACCGGGTCAGGTCCCTTAGAGACCTGGAGCATCTTGACGAGGGTTTGGGACGCTCCAGGGATCTAGATGATGACGAGGAAGAACCCAAAGCTAAGCTTCCGAGGGGGATGTGAAAAGGTGGACGTCAACAACTTTTCGGCTATACGCATTTCCTTGGCATCACCCGAGAAGATACGCGAGTGGTCTCACGGCGAGATCAAGAAGCCTGAGACGTTGAACTATAGGACCCTGAAACCTGAACGAGACGGTCTGTTCTGCGAGCGTATTTTCGGGCCCATGAAAGACTGGGAATGCTACTGCGGCAAGTATAAGAGGATCCGTTACAAAGGCGTCGTGTGCGACAAGTGCGGCGTCGAAGTGACCAGGGCTAAGGTCCGCCGCGAGCGCATGGGGCATATCGAACTGGCGAGCCCGGTGTCGCACATCTGGTATTTCAAGGGTGTGCCTTCCAGGATGGGGCTCCTTATGGACATGTCTCCAAGGGTGCTGGAGCGGATACTGTATTTTGCCGCCTATATCATTACCGATGCGGGCGACTGCGACGGCCTCACCTATAAGCAGGTGCTTTCCGAGACGGAGTACCGCGAAGCCAGAGAAGTACGGCAATCGTTTCAAAGCCGGCATGGGCGCGGAAGCCGTAAAGGAGCTGCTTCAACATATTGACCTGGATAAGATGGGTGATGAGCTCCGGAGCGAAGCGAAGTCCGCCAGCGGTCAGCGCAAAGTGAGAGCGATAAGGCGCCTAGAAGTCGTAGAAGGTTTCAAGAAGTCCGGCAACAAGCCGGAATGGATGATCCTTGACGTAATTCCGGTAATCCCGCCTGATCTACGCCCAATGGTGCAACTTGACGGTGGCCGGTTTGCCACGTCCGACCTTAACGACCTGTACAGAAGGGTTATCAACCGGAACAACCGGTTGAAAAGGCTACTGGACCTAGGGGCTCCCGACATAATCGTGAGGAACGAGAAAAGGATGCTTCAAGAAGCGGTGGATGCCCTGATAGACAACGGGCGTCGCGGCCATCCCGTAACAGGTCCGGGCCAAAGGCCTCTCAAATCCCTTTCCGACATGCTCAAAGGAAAACAGGGCCGGTTCAGGCAGAACCTCTTGGGCAAACGGGTGGACTATTCCGGCCGATCGGTTATCGTGGTCGGTCCCAACCTGAAGTTCCATCAGTGCGGATTGCCCAAAGAAATGGCTTTGGAGCTCTTTAAGCCTTTTGTCATGAAAAGGCTGGTGGAGCAAGGCGAAGCTCACAACATCAAGAGCGCCCGCAGGCTTGTGGAACGGGCAAGGCCCGAAGTCTGGGATGTTCTCGAGGAAGTCATCAAAGAGCACATGGTGCTCCTAAACCGTGCGCCGACGCTTCACAGGCTTGTCTATCCAAGCGTTTGAGCCGGTTTTGGTCGAGGGCCGCGCCATCCAGATTCACCCGTTGGTATGCCCGCCGTACAACGCGGACTTCGACGGAGACCAGATGCCGGTCCACGTGCCGCTTTCAGCCGAAGCGCAAGCTGAAGCCAGAATTCTTATGGCTTCAAACCACAACTTGCTTCTGCCGAAAGACGGCTCACCGTCGATCACGCCTCAAAAAGACGTGGTGTTGGGAGTCTACTACTTGACCTTGGTTGACAACGACAACCGCAAAGACGAGGAGCTAGAGCACTTCCGAGTCAGCAGACGCGGCCATCCTGGCTTACGACGCAGGCGCTCTGAACTCACGAGCGCATAAAGATTCGCCTCGAAGACGGAGCCGCCTGGAGACTTCGGTAGGACGATGCATCCTAAACAGCGTTTTACCCGAGAGACTCAGGTTCGCGAACTATGTCGTAGACAGAAAGCCTTTGGGCAGACTGGTCACCAAGTGCATCCAGGAATACGGCATGGAAGAAGCCGCGAGGATGCTGGATGGCATTAAGGAGATGGGATTCCGGTTCTCGACCAGGGCGGGTTCAACCATCGGCATCGAAGATATCATCGTGCCGGAGGAGAAAGCGACCCTCTAAGGGATGCCCAGACCCGAGTGGACGATATTGAGTCACAGTATCAAATGGGCTTCCTGACAGCGGATGAGAGGTACGACAGGATCATATCCATCTGGCGCGATACCACCGACAAAGTTACCGAAGCCATGAAGAAATCGTTCGACGAGCGGAACCCGGTCATGATCATGGTGGCGTCAGGCGCCAGAGGCAATATGCAGCAGATTTCCCAGCTGGGAGGCATGCGCGGCATCGTGGTTGACCCCTCGGGGCGCATGGTCGAGCAGCCTGTCTTGTCCAACTACCGTGAGGGGCTTACCGTTTTGGAGTACTTCACCTCCACTCACGGTCAGAGGAAAGGTCTCGTTGACACGGCGCTTCGTACTGCAGACTCTGGTTACCTCACGCGGCGGTTGGTTGACGTCGCCCAAGACGTAATCGTCCGCGAGGACGACTGCGGCGCCGAGACCGGTATTGTCGCTCGCGAGATCAAGATCGACGGAGAACTTATCGAAGGGCTTAGAGACAGGATCGTAGGTCGCTATCCGGTGGATGACGTCATCCACCCTGACACAGGGGAAGTGCTTTGCACGCACCACGAGGAGATCTCCAACGAGATCGCGGACCGGATAATCGATTCGGGAATCCAAGAACTCGAAGTGAGGTCCGTCCTTACGTGCGAAACCAGGCACGGCGTGTGCGTGAAGTGTTACGGGAGGAACCTGGCCACCGGAACTACCGTGGAGATTGGCGAATCAGTTGGAATAATCGCGGCCCAGTCCATCGGAGAGCCCGGCACCCAGCTTACGCTGCGTACCTTCCACTTGGGAGGAATCGCGGGCGAAGACATCACGCAAGGTCTGCCTCGTGTCGAAGAGCTTTTTGAGGCGCGCAAACCCAAGGGGCAGGCGGCCATCGCCGAGATCGGCGGCTTGGTGGAGATCGTTGAAGGAGACCGTAAACGGGAAATCCGCGTCACCTCGCCTGACGGCGACGTGAGCACGACGGTGGTCCCGTTTGGGGCGCTCATCAAGGTAAGCGCCGGACAGCATGTGGAACCCGGCGACGTCCTGACCGAAGGCTCCGTGAACCCCCATGACCTCTTGAGAGTGAAGGGCGTGAGGGCCGTCGAGGAGTACCTGCTCACAGAAGTCCAAAGGGTCTACCGTTTGCAGGGCATCGACATTTCCGACAAGCACATTGAGACTATCGTGCGACAGATGATAAGGAAGATTAGAGTTGACGAGCCGGGAGACACTGACCTCCTGCCGGGGGGAGTTGTGGACGTCCACGAGTTCGCCGACGCCAACGCCAGAGCGTTTGAGGAAGGCGGAGAACCCGCCATCGGTAAGCCCGTCATTTTGGGTATTACCAAGGCCTCTTTGGCGACCGAGTCGTTCCTGTCGGCTGCGTCCTTCCAGGAGACCACAAGGGTCTTGACCGAAGCTGCGGTCAAGGGCCGCGTCGACAACCTCCTTGGTCTGAAGGAGAACGTCATCATCGGAAAACTGATCCCCGCGGGGACCGGCATGCACCGGTATGGAATGGTAGACATCGCTACCGACCAGGAAGTGATAGACCACGAAGCCGCCGCCCAACTCGCATCATCGGATATGGGTGATTCGGCCGACCTCGTCGATGAGCGGTAACGGATAGCGATGAGCGGCAACACACCATAGCGACAGGTAGCGACCGTCAACAGCGATAAGCAGTTTGCAGATCTGAGTTGAAGCGGAAAGCCGGACCCCAAATGGGCCGGCTTTCCGCATGTAACGGTCGATTGAACTCCTGCGTAGGCAGTGTTATCATTATTCAGGCTGTTTAGTGCGCCAAGTACTCTGTCGCCCGTGGCGAGCGGCCTTTTTTGTTGGGACAAGCCAAAGTGGTTTCCCATTTGACTTACTAACAACATCCGAAGGTGATTAGATTGGGCAGCATATCGCCAAGTCTTTGGGTGATCGCGCTACCGTTCATAGGAGCATGTGTCGTCGCCTGGATTGGCAGGAGGAGAGAGAAGGCGGTTCCGAGCATAGCGACCCTGTTCGGCTTCTTGGGGGCGGCGTTCGCCGTGGCCATGATACGAGATATGACGGCCGGAAATGTGCTTTCCGTCTTCAAAGTCATCGGAGGGACGGGGATCCCGTTTGTGGCCGATGGTCTCGGCGCCTTCATGGCAGGCACGGCGACGGTCATTGGCGCCCTGGTTCTCATGTACTCTATCGCCTACATGGAGCACGAGCACGGAAAGGCAAAGTACTACGCGTTGGTGCTGTTGGTTATCGGTAGTATGAGCGGACAGGCTTTGTCAGGCAACTTGCTCGTGCTTTGCCTGTTCTGGGAGATCTGTGAGGCGGCGGGCCTTTCGCTGATCGGATTCCACAAACATGATCCGAGATCGGTAGCGGGCGCGCGAAAGGGCTTGCAGATGAGCGTGATAGCGGATGTCGGCTTGATAAGCGGGGTGCTGATCCTTTACTTTTCCACAAACCCGCACACCTTCGATATCGGGACTATCATCGCGAGGGCCGCAGATGGCTCCATCCCTAGAGGGGCCCTCACAGCAGCGGCGTTTTCGATGTTGGTAGGAGCGATAGGCAAGTCAGCCCAGATTCCCATGCAGGTATGGCTCCCGGATGTGATGGAGTCGCCGTCGTCTTCGTCGGCGCTTATCGACGCGGCGACTATGGTTAACGGCGGGGTATTCCTCCTCGCAAGGATGTATCCAGCTTTCAAAGAAGTCCCGGGGTGGGCCAAGACGGTGATGTGGGTGGGTGTGACGACCCTAATCCTCGCCGCCCTTGACGCTCTCGCCGCAAGGCACCTAAAGAAACTCTTGGCGTACTCGACAATGAGTCAGATCGGATACATGTTCTTTGCCCTCGGGACCGGCGGAGTGTTGGCAAGCCAGTTCCACCTGGTGTCCCACGCCGTTTTCAAGGCACTCTTGTTCATGGCCGCGGGCGTGGTCATTCACGAAAGCGGTACCAAGGAAATCAGCGAAATGAGCGGTGTAGGCACAAGGATGCCACTGACAGGGGTTCTATTCCTTATGGGAGTAATGGGCCTGTCCGGGGTGCCGCTCTTTAGCGGGTTCTTCTCAAAGGACATGATTTTCGCCGTCGCGCTGGAGCACAAAGCTTACATCCCGTTGGGAATAGCCGTGCTTGGAGCCGTGACGACGTTCACCTACTCTTGGAAGGCGTACCTGTCTGTGTTTAGGGGGAAGGTTTCCAAGGCCGTAGAGAATGCGAAGGAGGCTCACCCGTTCATGCTCCTTCCTATGGCTGCCCTGGCCCTGGGGACGGTCACATCGTGGCTCTTGATAGGTATCCAGAGCGGAGGAGTGGCAGCTTCGCTAGGCCATCACGGGCACCGGATCAGCGTGTCGTACTTGATCGAAGAGACCTTGGCCAGCCCCGCGTTGTACCTGTCCTTGTTCGTATCATCGGTGGGCATTTTGTTGGTGGCCAACCGTGCTCGCGTTTTCTCGTGGCTGGATAGGAACGCGCCCGGATTCGTGCGGGCTTCCTATGAGGGCTTCTATTTTGACAGGGCGTACTCGGCTATCGTCCACTGGGTGTTTGGCAGAGCGCCTGAAGTCCTGGAAAGATACGACAGAGATTCCGAGATCCTTGGACACGTGGCCGGTCAGAGCCCTCGTCAGCGCGGGGGCATGTCTCAACCGGGGTCTCGCGGTCGTCATGGCGACGCGTAGATTCCCTAATTAAGTGCGGTTTTAGTGGTTGTTGACACCGGATCTAGGCGGTGCTAAACTCATTAGGCGTGTTTTTTCGGCAAACGCAGGGGGGATTAGTGTTGTCTTTTAGCCCCGCCACTGGAAGCGAAGTAAGAAAGAGGCGCCCTGACCAGTACGTTGCCGGAGCAAAGGCTGTCGAGAAGGCGCTCCAAAATGATCTCGCGCAAAGGGTTTTGGTGGCGAGGGACGCGGAAGAGCGCGTCGTGCGGAACCTCCTCGAGGTCTGTAAGAAGAAGGGCATCGAGGTAGAGTACGCCGCGACTATGCAGGAACTTGGCGAGTTTTGCGGTCTTCGAGTCGGCGCGGCGGCGTGCGCCGTCTTGAAAACGGCTAAGGAACTATAGACTAGAGTTTCATGGGTCAAAGGGGGTTTGAAATTGCCGACGATTAACCAGCTGGTCCGTCAGGGAAGGCAGGCTATTTCCGAGAAGTCCAAGTCACGCGCCCTGCGCGGAAACCCCTTTAAGCGGGGAGTATGCACCGTCGTCCGGACCACGCAGCCAAAGAAGCCGAACTCGGCTTTGAGGAAGATCGCGCGTGTACGCCTCTCAAACGGTATTGAGGTGACCGCGTACATCCCCGGTGTTGGGCACAATTTGCAGGAACACTCGGTGGTCTTGGTGAGGGGCGGTCGTGTTCGGGACCTTCCGGGCGTCCGTTACCACATCGTCAGGGGGACTCTTGACGCGGCCGGCGTTGCCGACAGGAAGCAAGGGCGGTCTCTCTACGGCGCAAAGAAACCGAAGAAGTAAATCTTTCGGAGGAATGATGTAATGCCCAGAAGAGCTGGAGCACCAGCCAGGAAGTGGACGCCGGACCCGAAGTACAATTCGGTCCTGGTAGCTAGGCTGACCAACAAGATCATGATAGGCGGCGAGAAAGCTGTTGCCCGCAGTCTAATGTACGAAGCCATGAACATCATTCAGGAGAAGACCGGGAAGGACCCTCTTGAGGTGCTCGAAACCGCGCTGAAGAACTCGATGCCGGTCCTCGAAGTACGCCCTCGTCGTGTAGGCGGCGCCACCTATCAGGTCCCGGTAGAAGTGCGCAGCGAGCGCAGGATGTCACTGGCAATCCGCTGGCTGGTGGATTTCGCGAGAGCTAGGAGCGAGCGCGGGATGGAGAACCGGATCGCCGGCGAGATCCTAGACGCGGCGAACAACACCGGGTCCACCGTTAAGCGGAAAGAAGAAATTCACCGTATGGCGGAAGCCAACAGGGCCTTCGCTAACTACAGGTGGTAGGTTTTCTTTGCTGATTCTGAGAGGAAGGGGGGAAATCGATGCCGCAAGAGGCTTTTCCAATAGAGCGAATTAGGAATATCGGGATCATGGCTCACATCGATGCCGGTAAGACCACGACTACCGAGCGCATTTTGTTTTACACGGGCAAAGTGCACCGGATGGGCGAAGTCGACCAGGGCTCCGCTACTATGGACTGGATGGTCCAAGAGCAAGAGCGCGGGATTACCATTACTTCGGCCGCAACTACATGCCACTGGAAAGACATCCGAATCAATATTATAGATACGCCAGGGCACGTTGACTTCACAGCCGAAGTAGAGCGCAGTTTAAGGGTGCTAGACGGTGCAGTCGCGATCTTTTGCGCTAAGGGCGGCGTCGAACCCCAATCAGAAACGGTGTGGAGGCAAGCCGATCGTTACCAGATCCCCAGGATCGCTTATATCAATAAGATGGATGCCGTGGGGGCTGATTTCTACAGGGCTTACGGCATGATCGAGTCCAAATTAGGCGCTAATCCCGTAGTATTGGCGCTCCCTATAGGTGCAGAGGACCAGTTTAGGGGCGTTATAGACGTTGTCGCGGGCAAGGCCTACTATTGGAAAGACGAACTTGGGCTGGAAGTCGAGGAGGCTTCGATACCCTCGGATTTGCTGGAGCTCTACGAGGAGTACCGCGAGAGGCTCATTTCCGCATCGGCTGATTTTGACGACAGCATCTTGGAATCGTACGTGAGCGGCGATGAGGTCTCACAGGAATCCATCAAGAAAGCCTTGAGAAAAGGCACCATTCTGAACAAGATAGTTCCCTGCCTCTGCGGTTCCTCGTTTAGGAACAAGGGCGTGCAGAGACTCCTGGACGCCATCGTCGACTACCTTCCTTCGCCTCTGGATGTTCCCGCAATTGAAGGAATTAGCGTGGACGGTTCCAAGGTCGAGTTCAGAAAGCCTTCTGATGACGAGCCGTTCTGTGCCTTGGCATTCAAGGTGATGACTGACCCCTATGTGGGGCGGCTCACCTATTTCCGGGTTTACTCTGGAACCTTGACGACAAGGTCCTACGTGTACAACTCCAGCAAAGGCAGGAATGAGCGGATACAGAGGATCCTTCTAATGCACGCCAACCACAGGGAAGACGTGGAAGTGGTCTCCACCGGAGACATTGTGGCGACCGTAGCGTTGAAGTTCACTACAACGGGAGACACCCTTTGCGATGAGAAGCACCCCATAGTGCTTGAGTCCATCGCCTTCCCCGAGCCCGTCATCTCTGTGGCCATAGAGCCCCAAACTCGCGCGGACCAAGACAAACTGTCCGCATCCCTTGTCAAACTGGCGGAAGAGGACCCGACCTTCACGTTCAAGTCCGACGAGGAGACGGGGCAGACCCTCATCGAGGGCATGGGAGAGTTGCATCTGGAGATCATTACCGACAGGCTTTTACGGGAGTTTGGAGTGAAGGCCGCCGTTGGTCGACCGCAGGTCGCGTACAAAGAGACCATTTTGGAGCCCGTCGATGGCGAGGGCAAGTACGTGAGGCAGACCGGAGGACACGGACAGTACGGGCACGCCAAGATCCGAGTCGAGCCTCTGCCCAGAGGAAGCGGCTTTGTCTTTGAGGAGGCCATCAAGGGCGGGGCGATTCCCATCGAATATTTCCCCGCGGTCCAGGCCGGAGTTAGGGAGGCCTTGGAGAGTGGTTCCATCGCAGGCAATCCGGTTGTCGACTTGAAGGTAACGTTGGTGGACGGTTCCTATCACGACGTTGACTCATCTGAGTTGGCTTTCAAGGTAGCAGGTTCTATGGCCATCAAGGACGCCCTGCATAAGGCAAAGTGTGTGCTCTTGGAGCCCATAATGAAGGTGGAAGTATCTACGCCATCTGATTACCTGGGTGAGGTGCTGGCTGACCTAAACAGCAAGAGAGGCCAAATCCAGGGCTTGGAGAGTAGGGAGACCTACGAGATCGTAGACGGCGAAGTCCCGCTTTCGGCCATGTTCGGGTACGCCACCGACCTTCGGTCTAGGACCCAGGGACGCGGCACTTACACCATGCAGTTTGCGGGGTATGATGTAGTCCCACCCGCGGAGGCGGAAAAGATAGTGGCCAGGTATTTGGGACATAGTGGTATTTAGCTGGGAATTACGGTATGCGGGTGAACTAGTAAAGGAGGATTTGGCACTAAATGGCTAAGAAGAAATTCGAACGGACGAAGCCCCACGTAAACGTTGGTACCATCGGACATATCGACCACGGTAAGACCACGTTGACCGCGGCCATTACCAGAGTTATGGCCGCCAAGGGGAGCGCGGAGTTCACACCGTTCGACCAGATCGACAAGGCTCCTGAAGAGAAGGCCAGAGGAATCACCATTTCGGCGTCGCACGTGGAGTACGAGACCGAGAACAGGCACTACGCGCACGTGGACTGCCCGGGACACGCTGACTACATTAAGAACATGATCACCGGAGCCGCTCAGATGGACGGAGCGATCCTGGTGGTGTCTGCCGCGGACGGCACAATGCCCCAGACGAGAGAGCACGTGTTGTTGGCCCGTCAGGTGGGAGTGCCCGCAATGGTGGTGTTCCTTAACAAGGTTGACTTGGTCGACGACGAGGAGCTCTTGGAGATCAGCGAGCTTGAGGTAAGAGACCTTTTGACCAAGCACGGGTTCCCCGGAGACGACGTACCTGTGGTGAGGGGCTCGGCTTTGAAGGCGTTGGAGTGCGGATGCGGCAAGGAAGACTGCCCGGCATGCCAGGGTATTTTGAACCTGATGAAGGCGGTGGACGAGTACATTCCGACACCGGAGAGGGCGATTGACAAGCCGTTCTTGCTTTCAGTGGAAGACGTGTTCACGATCACCGGGCGCGGCACGGTCGCGACGGGAAGGATCGAGAGAGGGATAGTGAAGGTCGGAGACGCGGTGGAGATCGTCGGGTTGATGGAGAAGTCGAGGCCGACGGTAGTGACCGGCGTGGAGATGTTCAGGAAGATCCTAGACCAGGGGCAGGCGGGAGACAACGTAGGGTGCCTGCTTCGTGGGATAGCCAAGAACGAAGTAGAGCGGGGACAGGTGCTAGCGAAGCCGGGGAGCATAAAGCCTTTCACGAAGTTCCAGGGACAGATCTACGTATTGTCCAGGGAAGAGGGCGGACGGCACACGGCGTTCTTCACCGGATACAGGCCTCAGTTCTATTTCCGGACGACCGACGTGACGGGCAGCGTAACGCTTCCTGAAGGCGTAGAGATGGTCATGCCCGGGGACAACGTGTTCATCAAGGGCGAACTGATCCAGCCTATCGCCATGGAGGAAGGACTGCGCTTCGCTATCCGCGAGGGTGGTCGCACCGTGGCTTCGGGAGTAGTAACCAAGATCGAGGGGTGATTGGGTTTGCGGAGACAGAGAATTCGCGTCCGGCTTCGGGCCTTCGATCATGAAGTCCTGGATCAATCGGCTGCCAGGATCGTCGATACAGCCAAGAGGACTGGAGCTCTAATCTCCGGACCGGTCCCGCTTCCCACCGAGCGCAGCGTGTATACGATATTGACCGCGCCCAACGGTGAGAAGGACATTAGGGAGCAGTTCGAGATGAGGGTCCACAAGCGCCTCATCGATATCATGGAACCGACCACCAAGACCATGGACGCCCTTACCCGGCTGGACCTTCCGGCCGGAGTGGACATCGAGATAAAGACCGTATAGCCGAAGCTTCGTTTGATGGAGGAGGTGTATTGGCATGAAGGCCATCCTCGGAAAAAAGATAGGGATGAGCCAGGTGTTTGATCAGCAGGGAGAACTGATACCCGTTACCGTCATCGAAGCCGGCCCGTGCACTGTTACGGAAAAGAGGTCTTTGGAGAAGGACGGTTATCTCGCGATCCAGCTCGGTTTCGGGTTTGTGAAGGAGCGCAAAGTCACGAAGCCTTTGGCGGGGCAGTTCAAGAAGAGAGGCATTCAGCCTGTCAAGTACTTGAGAGAGTTCCCTGTGGGACCCGACGAGAAGTTGGAGGTAGGCGACCAGGTTAAGGTCGACACCTTCTCTTCGGGCGACCGCGTTGACGTTATAGGGCGTTCCACGGGCAAGGGATTTCAGGGCGTCATCAAGCGCCACGGTTTTCACCGTTCGTTCATGGGCCACGGCTCAAAGTACCACAGGGGTGTCGGTTCTTTGCAGGCTAGGGACGCATCCAGGGTATTCCCCGGGAGAAGATTGCCGGGTCACATGGGAGACGAGAAGGTCACAATCAGAGGCTTGCGGGTAGTGGGCGTGGATCCTGAGAAGAACTTGCTTTTGGTTCACGGCGCTGTGCCCGGTCCGAGCGGCTCTCTCGTTATGGTAAGAGAGGCTACCCGGTAGGTATAAAGGGGCAGACTGGGGTTTGCCCAGTTAAGGGAGGGATCCTCGTGCCACAAGCACAGGTTTTCAGTCCAAAAGGCGAAAGAGTCGGTGAGATGGGTCTCTCCGACCTAGTGTTCGGGAAGGAACCCAATAAGGGTATAATCAGGGCCGCGGTGCTATCTCACTTGGCTAAGGCCAGGCAGGGTACCGTCGGCGTTAAGACTCGCGCGGAAGTGTCCGGCGGCGGACGTAAGCCGTGGCGTCAGAAGGGTTTGGGAAGAGCCCGCACGGGGCGGACCCGGTCTCCAATCTGGAGGCACGGCGGAGTGGCTTTTGGACCCCAAGCTAGGGATTACACTCAGGACCTTCCCAAGAAGGTCAAGAGAGCCGCTCTTCTTTCGGCCCTATCGGCAAAGGCTCAAGACGGAAAGATCCTTGTGATCAAGGAACTGACCATGGGATCCCCCAAGACCAAGGAGTTGTGGAACCTCTTGGTCAGCCTGGGCGCCACAAAGAGCGCACTCATTGTTACTGCGGAAAGAGAGCCCAACGTGGTCTTATCCGCGAGAAACATCCCTGGAATCCAGGTGGTTGAGGCCAAAGACTTGAGCACCTACGACACAATGGCGAAACGGTTTATCGTCTTGACCGAAGGTGCGGTCAAGAAGCTGGAGGAGGCGTTGTCATGAACCTTACAGCTAGAGACATCATTATTCAGCCTCTGGTTACTGAGAAGACAAACGCGGCCATGGGACGCGGCACCTACAGCTTTAGGGTCCATCCGTCGGCAACCAAGGCGGACGTGCATAACGCCATTGAAGAGATATTCAAGGTGCGGGTGACCAAGGTAAACACCATGAACGTCGTCGGCAAGCCGAGAAGGCTTGGGATGCGCTTGGGCCGCACTCGCAACTGGAAGAAAGCTATAGTCACCCTGGCGCCCGGGCAAAGGATCCCGTTCTTTGAGGGCGTGTAGGTAGGGAGGGAATTTAGTTGCCGGTCAAAGACTTTAAGCCGACGTCACCGGGCATGCGGACCAGAGTGGTCAGCGGTTTCCAGGAGATAACCGACAAGAAGCCGGAAAAGGCCTTGACGTTCTCAAAGAAGAACTGGTCGGGAAGAAACAACCTGGGCAGGTTGACTGTCCGTCACAGAGGCGGCGGTTCTAAGAAGTTGGTTAGGATAGTGGATTTCAAGAGGGACAAGGACGGCGTTCCGGCCAAAGTGGCCGCGATCGAATACGATCCCGGCAGGACAGCCAGGCTGGCTCTCTTGGTCTACGCTGACGGCGAGAAGCGTTATATCTTGGCGCCGGTCGGCATCGCGGTCAACGATGTCGTCCGTTCCGGCCCTGACGCCGACATTAAGGTCGGCAACGCCTTGCCTCTGGATAGCATTCCTACCGGTACAATGGTTCACAACATCGAACTGGTCCCGGGCAAGGGAGCGCAGATGGTCCGTAGCGCTGGGCAGCAAGCGCAGCTTATGGCAAAAGAGGGCGGGTTTGCTCTCTTGAGGCTGTCGTCGGGCGAGCAGCGGAAAGTGCCCGTAATGTGCAGGGCTACAGTGGGCCAAGTTGGCAACGTGGAGCACGAGAACATTTCCTTGGGCAAAGCCGGCACAACGCGTCACAAGGGTTGGAGGCCCACCGTTCGCGGTGTGGTCATGAACCCGGTAGACCACCCGCACGGCGGAGGCGAGGGCAAGTCCCCCATTGGGCATCCCGGGCCTCTCACTCCGTGGGGCAAGCCTGCTCTCGGATACAAGACCAGGAAGAAGAACAAGGCATCTGGCAAGTTGATCGTTAAGCGCAGGAATTAACCAAAGAGGAAGGAGGGGGCGATTGTGAGCCGATCAACCAAGAAGGGACCGTACGTCGACTTGGGCTTGTTGGAAAAAGTCCGGGAGATGAACAGGAAGAACGAGAAGCGAGTGGTGCGGACCTGGGCAAGAGACTGCCATAGTCCCTGAGATGTTGGGGCATACCATTGCGGTCCATGACGGCAGGAAGCACGTCCCTGTGTATATCACCGAAGACGCGGTCGGTCACAAACTTGGCGAATTCGCTCCCACTCGTACATTTAGAGGTCACGGTCATCACACTGAGCGTTCGACCTCGCTCAAGTAGGGGGTAATCCGGTTACTATGGAAGCTAGGGCTTTTAAAGCACGTGAGGATTTCCCCTTCGAAGTACGGATAGTGGCGGATCTCGTCAGGGAAAACCGGTTAAAGACGCGCTGGCCATATTGAAGTACACGCCTAAGCGCGCCAGCCATTGGTTGGAGAAGGTTATCAGCTCGGCCGCGGCAAACGCCGAGAACAACATGGAGATGGATAGGGATTCTCTCGTGGTGTCGAGATCTACGTGGACCAAGGACCCACGCTCAGAGGTTCCATCCTCACCAGAGAGGCCAAGCATTTCCGATTCTGAAGAAGACGTCGCATGTTACTGTCGTCGTCAGAGAAGAGAGGAGGGCTAACCTGGCAGGACAGAAGGTTCATCCGAAAGGGTTCAGGGTTGGGGTGATCTACGACTGGGACTCCCGGTGGTTTGCCCGCAAAGACTTCTCAGAGCTCTTGCTGGAAGACAAGAAGATTAGGGATTTCATAAAGAAACGGTTGCCGTTGGCAGGCAATCGGATCGTCATCGAGAGGAAAGCCTCAGAAGTGACGGTCACCATTCATGCCGCCAAACCCGGAATCGTCATCGGTCGCGGGGGCACCGGGATAGAGGCGGTTCGTAAAGAGCTGTGGAACTCACCCAGAAGAGGGTCATTCTTCATGCAGTCGAGGTGAAGAACCCCGAGATGGATGCGCAGCTTGTGGCCGAGAATATCGCCGAGTCCATCCAGAGAAGAGTGTCCTACAGAAGGGCCATGAGGCAAGCGATGCAGAGAGCCATGAGGGCGGGCGCCAAGGGCATTAGGATGAGGCTCTCGGGCAGGTTGCAGGGGGCTGAAATCGCTCGTAGCGAGCGCGCCGGAGAGGGAACCGTTCCCCTTCATACCCTGCGCGCGGACGTGGACTACGGTTTTGCCGAAGCGCACACCACTTACGGACGCATCGGAATCAAGGTCTGGATTTATAGGGGCGACATCCTTCCCGTCAAGAACAAACCCGTCGCGAATGAGGGAGGGAACTAAGTCATGTTGATGCCCAAGAGGTTCAAGTGGCGCAAGCATCACCGAGGCAGCATGAATGGAAAGGCCATTCGCGGAAGCGAGGTCTTTTACGGGGAGTATGGACTACAGGCTTTGGACGCGGCCTGGATTACCGACAGGCAGATAGAAGCCGCAAGAGTAGCCCTTACACGTTATATCAAGAGGGGCGGCAAGGTTTGGATCAGGATTTTCCCCGACAAACCTGTGACCAAGAAACCTGCTGAAACGCGTATGGGAGGCGGAAAGGGCAACCCGGAGTATTGGGTCGCCGTCGTCAAACCTGGACGCATTTTGTTTGAGATAGCCGGGGTGTCTGAAGCCGACGCCCGGGAAGCCCTTAGGCTTGCCGGTACCAAGCTTCCCATCCACACAAAGTTTCAGATGCGGCGTGAAGTGTCCGGAGAGATGCGTGATAAGGCGGTGAATGACAATGAAGGCGCAGGAAATTAGGGGTTTGAGCGATGTGGATCTGGAAAAGAAGCTTACTGACCTTCAGGAGGAGCTTTTCAACCTGCGTTTTCAGATGACCACGGGGCAGCTTGACGACGTGATGCGCATTCGCGAAGTAAAGCGGTCCATCGCCAAGGTGAAGACCGTCCAGCGTCAGCGGGAACTCGCGAAGCTCCCTCAGGAGGGTTGATCATGGAACGCGCAAAGCGCAAGGAAATCACCGGCGTGGTAGTAAGCGACAAGATGGACAAGACCCGGGTGGTCCTTATCGAGGCATGGAAGGTCAGTCCGATCTACCGCAAGAGAGTGCACTCCACGCATAGAGTAAAGGCTCACGACGAGGAGAACGCCGCGAAGGTCGGCGACAAGGTTCGTCTGGTTGAGTCTAGACCGTACTCGGCGCAGAAAAGATGGCGTATCGCCGAGATACTGACGAAGACCGGGGCAACCTCAACCGGAGGTGACGCCTCGTGATCCAGGTTCAGACCAGGTTAAACGTAGCAGACAATACAGGAGCCAAGAAGGTCATGTGCATCAAGGTCCTGGGAGGGGCTCGTCGCCGCTACGCCGGTCTCGGCGACATCATCGTCTGTGCCGTTAAAGAGGCCACTCCTGGAGGCGTTGTCAAGAAGGGCCAGGTAGTGAGGGCGGTCGTGGTCAGGACAACCAAGAACGTGAGGCGTCCCGACGGCACCTATATCAAATTTGACGACAACGCCGCCGTCATCCTTCGTGATGAAAAAGAGCCGCAGGGTACGCGCATTTTTGGCCCCGTGGCCAGGGAGCTTCGGGATAAGAGGTACACGAAGATTATCTCTTTGGCCCCCGAAGTCATATAGGACGGAAGGGTGGTGCGCTGTTTCTATGAATATTCGCAAGGATGATACGGTCCTGGTTATCACGGGTAAGTACAAAGGCAAGAAGGGCAAGGTCATGAAAGCCGTTCCTGCCAAGGGTTACCTGGTAGTCGAGGGCGTTAACATCAGGAAGAAGCACCAAAAGCCGACCAAGGACGTCCAAAAGGGCGGCATCATAGAGAGCGAAGGGCCGATCCACAAGTCAAACGTGATGTTGGTGTGCCCGAGGTGCTCCAAGCCAACAAGGCTCGGGTTTAAGATAGGCGGAGACAAGAAAGTCCGCGTCTGTCACAAGTGCGGAGAAGCCATTGACAAGTGAGGTCGAGTGACGTGGCCCTAAAGGAACTGTACCGTGAAGAGGTCATCCCGGCGATGATGAAGGCCTTTGGGTACCATAACGTGCTCCAGGTGCCCTTGGTATGCACGGTAGTCATCAACATGGGAGTGGGGGAAGCCACCCAGAACGCCGACGCGATTGAGGGCGCGGTTTCGGACCTCCAGAAGATCGCCGGTCAGAAGCCGGTCATCACCAAGGCCAAACGGTCAATCTCCGCGTTCAAAGTCAGAGCGGGGATGAACGTGGGCTGCAAGGTAACATTACGCGGGGACCGCATGTACGACTTCCTCGAGAAGCTCTTCAATGTGGTGATGCCCCGTATCAGGGACTTCCGGGGGATTTCGGCAGATGGTTTTGACGGCAGAGGGAATTTCTCTCTAGGTCTCAAAGAGCAGATCATTTTCCCTGAGATCGAATACGACAAAGTGACGAAAATCAGGGGAATGAACATCACCCTTACGACAACCGCCCGGACCGATGAAGAAGGATTGTACCTTTTGAAGGCCATGGGAATGCCGTTCAAACAGTAAGGAGGAGATTACTTGGCGTCTTTGGCCAAAATCAACAAGGCGAATAAGGAGCCAAAATACCGAACTCAAAGAGTCAACAGGTGCAAGATTTGCGGACGCCCTCACTCGGTAATACGGAAGTTTGGGCTCTGTAGGCACTGCTTTCGGGAGTTGGCTCATCGTGGAGAGATTCCTGGCATAACCAAGGCCAGTTGGTAGGAGGGGATTACCGTGACACGACCCTGTTGGGGATATGCTGACAAGGCTCCGCAAACGCTGGCATGGCCAGGCATGAGAAGTTGGAGTTTCCCACCTCCCAAACTCAAAGGAAAAGATCGCGGGCGTCCTTAAGGCAGAAGGTTATATAAGAGATTTCGAGGTAATCCCGGAGAAGCCCGTGGCTAAGCTGAAGGTTTACCTGAAGTACGGCGCGGGCAGGACCAGAGCGATTACCGGTATCAAGCAGATCTCCAAGCCAGGACTGCGCGTCTACGCCCACAAGGATGAGGTTCCGAGGGTATTGGGCGGACTCGGCATAGCCGTGGTATCCACGTCCCAAGGGATCATGACGGATAGGGCGGCCAGGGCCTTGGGGCTTGGTGGAGAAGTCATCTGCTACGTATGGTAAGAATCCGCGGGAGGTCTTTGACGTGTCTCGAATAGGAACGAAACCAATTCCGATCCCATCAGGGGTCGTCGTGACCCTCGCGGATGGAGAGGTCACGGTCAAGGGACCTAAGGGGACCCTTACCAGGAGTTTTCATCCGGACATGAAGATCACCGTCGAGGGTGATACGGCTACGGTCGAAAGGCCCTCCGACAACAAGATTCACAGGTCCATGCATGGGCTTACCCGTACTCTCCTGGCCAACATGGTCACCGGGGTAACCGACGGTTACTCCAAGGGTTTGGAGATTTCCGGTATGGGTTACCGCGCGACCAAGTCCGGCGACAAGCTGGTCCTAAACCTCGGGTTCATCAGGCCTGTGGAAATCGTCCCGCCCAAGGACGTCGAAATTGACGTGCCGACTCCGACGAGCGTTACCATTCGGGGTATCGACAAGGAAGTAGTGGGGCAAATCGCGGCGAACATCAGGAAGCTAAGGCCACCTGAGCCTTATCAGGGTTCCGGAGTCAAGTACGCCGGAGAGAAGATACGGCGCAAAGCCGCGAAGACCACCAAGTAGTGGGGAAAGAGCAGGGAGGATAGACCTTCTATGGCTGTGAAAGGAAAGCAAGAAAAGAGGGTCAGGCGCCACCTCAGGGTGCGTAAGAAAGTCCTCGGAACGCCTGAAAGGCCGAGGCTGTGCGTGTTTCGGAGCCTGAACCATATATACGCTCAGGTCGTGGACGACAACGCTAAGGTGACCTTGGCCCATGCGTCTTCAACCGAGCCGGCTTTGAAAGAAACCCAGAAGAGCGGCGGCAACATTGCCGCGGCGCAAGCGGTTGGGAGCTGGTCGCCCCCTAGGAGGCGCTGGAGAAAGGCGTCAAAAAGGTTGTATTTGACCAGGGCGGCTATTTGTACCACGGAAGAGTGAAGGCTTTGGCAGATGCCGCGCGTGAAGGCGGACTGGATTTTTAAATGCGGGGTGATTACTTGGTGGATAGTCCATCACGTCCAAGAGGCAGAGGTCGCAACGAGAACCCCCCCAAAGACGGTCCCATGGATCGTCCGGGCGATGAGTTCAAGGATGAGGTCGTTTCGGTAGGCCCCGTCTCCAAGACCGTCAAAGGCGGCCGGAGGCGCAGTTTCCGTGCCCTGGTAGTCGTGGGCAACGGAAACGGCAAGGTCGGAGCGGGTTTGGGGAAGGCTCTTGACCTTACCGACGCGATAAGGAAAGGTATTGAAGACGCCAAGAAGAACCTGATCGAGGTTCCCAGGCATGAGAGTACCATCCCCCACGAAGTGTTGGGGCAGTTCGGGGCAGGCATGGTTATGCTGAAGCCCGCGTCACCCGGTACCGGGATCATTGCCGGACGTGGGGTCCGTCCCCTCATGGAACTTGCGGGGATTCAGGACGTCTTGGCCAAGAGTCTGGGTTCTGAGAACCCGTACAACGTGGTTTATGCAACCATCCAGGCTTTGAAAGAGCTAAGAAGCGCCCAAAAGGTATTTGAAGTTCGCGGCAAACCGGTGAAGGCGCACGTGGATGGGGAAGCGGAGGTCACTTCCAATGGAACTGCATGATCTTAGCCCGAATCCGGGTTCGGTGAAGAAAGCCAAGCGCAAGGGCCAAGGGCTTGGCTCCGGGAACGGCAAGACCGCGGGGCGCGGCCACAAAGGTCAGAAGTCCCGTTCGGGCGGCACCAAGGGTCCCGGCTTTGAAGGCGGCCAGATGAGGCTCACCATGAGGCTCCCCAAGCGCGGGTTCCACAACAAGTACGCCGTGGTCTACGATCTTGTGAACGTGGAGTCTCTTGGCAGGTTCGACGAAGGGACAGAGGTCGGGCCCGAGGAACTGAAGGCTTGCGGCCTCATGAGGAGCAACGCTTCCTTCCTCAAAGTCCTGGGAGAAGGCTCACTGGAGAAAGCGCTTACCGTCAAAGCGCACGCCTTCTCAGAGTCAGCAAAGGAGAAAATCGAGAATGCTGGCGGTAAGGCCGAGGTGATATAGATGTTCGCCACATTGCGTAATGCGTGGCGCGTCCCCGATCTTCGAAAGAGGATCTTGGTTACTGTCGGCATGCTTATAGTGTACAGGGCAGGAGTCGCTATTCCCGTTCCGGGAATTGTGCCCGAGGTCATTCAGACCCTTTTCGGAGAAGGGACCTTGTTCGCGTTCATGGACCTCTTCTCCGGCGGAGCCTTGAGCAACTACTCTGTTTTCGCCATGAGCATCTACCCGTATATCAACGCTTCGATTATCATGCAGCTCCTCCAGATGGTCATCCCAAAGTGGGAAGAGATGTCCAAAGACGAGGACGGACAAAAGAAGCTCCAGGGTTATACGAGGTATATGACCGTGGTTTTGGCGGCTATCCAGGCCTTCGGAATGACATGGGCTATCCGGGCGCGAGGCGCTCTCGTGTCTCAATCCATTTGGCTGGCCGTAGAAGCCATGTTGAGCCTTGTGGCCGGCACCGCGTTCCTCATGTGGCTGGGTGAGCTCATCACCGAAAAAGGGATCGGCAACGGCATCTCCCTGTTCATCTTCGGAGGCATTATCACCGCAATGCCATCGGAGCTGTTCCGGATTTACACTCTGGTTAAAGCCGGTCAGGCGGCCTGGTACAACGTCATCGCCATGCTAGCAATATCGGTTGCCACGATTTTCTTGGTTATTTGGATCACAGAGGGAGAAAGGCGAATCCCTGTCCAGTACTCCAAGAGGGTAGTAGGCAGGAAGATGATGGGCGGTTACTCCACCCACATTCCCATTCGGATCAACCAGGCGGGAGTCATCCCGGTCATCTTCGCTTCGTCCCTTTTGACGTTCCCGGCCACCATAGCGTCCTTCGTCCAGAAGCCTTGGGCGCAGAAGCTCGGGGAGATTTTCGACGTGAGCCAGCCGTGGTATACTGGCATGTATGCCCTGTTGATATTCGGTTTCACCTTCTTCTACACGGGCATGGTTTTCAACCCGTTGGACGTCGCTGACAACATGAGGAAGTACGGCGGTTTCATACCCGGCATCAGGCCGGGCCGGCCCACCAGCGACGCCCTTGCCAGGGTTGTAACCAGGATCACTGTCGTCGGAGGTTTGTTTTTGGCAGGCATAGCGATTCTGCCAAACTTCATGATTCAGTTGACGGGCCTTCCCGGATTTCACGCTCTAGGCGGGACCGCTCTGCTCATTGTCGTGGGCGTGGCCTTGGACATTATGAAGCAGATCGAAGCTCAGTTGGTCATGAGGAACTACCAGGGCTTCCTGAAGTAAGAGGCGATTTTAGTGAGGCTAGTGTTGCTGGGCCCACCCGGCTCGGGCAAGGGTACGCAGGCGAAGGCTCTGGCGGAAAGGTTTGGTATCCCGCACGTGTCTCCCGGAGACATATTTCGACGGGAAGTTGGGGCGGGCACAGATCTAGGCCGCTTAGTGCAGAACGCCATGCTATCAGGTGGGCTAGTGGACGACAAAGTGACCATAAGGCTCATGGACAAGAGACTGTCGTCTTCTGAGTGTTCGGGTGGCTTTGTGTTGGACGGGTTCCCCAGGAACCTGGCTCAAGCCCAAGC
>JAXGQX010000022.1:0-29853 GCA_040766225.1 Bacillota bacterium
CAGGGACTACCTAGACGAACACCCGGAGGTAGCCAAGGAGTACGAGAGCCTCAAGCTTTCCCTCTGGAAAACGTACGAACATGACCGCGATGAGTACACCAGGATGAAAACAGACTTTGTCCGGAAGTACACTCATATGGCAGTGAAGGAGTACGGCGTTTGAGTCTTTACGTCCTTCGGCATGCATAATGAGGAAGAAGCGTGTCGCCAAACTCGCTTGAATCAGTCAGACATATAGCGACCCGACTTTGGGGCAAACCGAGTAGCGACAACGGCTTGCCTATGCTGTATATCAGCTGTGATTTTGGTTATGCCCATCCGTCTTGCAGCTGTAGAAAGCGAGTGACCCGATGAATATCGTCTACAACGACAAAAAGAAGGATTTACCCCTCACGCAGTTGCACGGACTCTTTGTAGCGGTGGGTTGGTCAGACAGTGCGGAGTTGCCGGATGAGATGAAAGCAGGTTTTCTGCAACCGTGGACTAGTTCCACACTTGTTGTTTCCGCATGGGACGGCGATAGATTGGTGGGCGCCGTAAGGGTTCTCAGCGATACGATTTTTCGCTCTGTCATCTACGACTTGCTTGTTGCTCCCGAATATCAGGGGCAAGGCATTGGCAAAGAACTTGTGAACAGGTGCAAGAGCCATTATCCCGGTTCGGAATGGTTGGTCGGATGCGATAGAAGGAACATCGAGTTTTACGAGAAGCTTGGGTTCAGAAGTCCTCCGGAATCGGATGTGTACTTGGTCATCCCCTGCAAGCTTTTTTGATTCACTTCTAGGGCCGTTTCTAGAAGGAGGCCCAAGGGACCGATGGCGCGCAGGAACCAGAGGTATTACAGGACCATCGACCTTGCCAAGGCCGCCGATGTGCATCCAAACACCGTGCGGCTCTATGAGAAATGGGGCCTCATTCCAGCGCCGGAACGCAGCAAAGCAGGCTACCGGCTTTTCACCAGGCTTCACCTTCTGGATGGGTCCCCAACTGGCCGGAGTCGATGCCCGTCCCAACCCCATCCTGCAACCTGGACCATACGTGCGGCGTATGTAACGAAACTAATGCACGCGCCGCTTCTAGTGATATGATGGTCTATCAGGTTGTAGTAGAAGTGCTACTGCCGCAGGAATGTCACCATGGTAGCAGAGTCGTAGGGAGACGGGGGGCCACTCATATTGCACAGTCGACGGCAGGCCAATCTGTTCTTCATGGCGTGCGTGTTTCTCAACCTAGCCGCCAACTTCGCCCATGCGGTAACTCCCACCATCATCAAGGACCGCGGCTTTGGAGACTACATGTTCGGCGTCGCCCTGGCATCCATGATGACGGTCAACTTCCTCGTCTCCCCCTTCTGGGGAAAACTCATCACTTTCGTGTCCAGCCGCACGGTCATCGTCATCTGCAGTCTTGGATACGCCATCGGACAAGCTTTCTTCTGGCTAGCCGGCACCGAGCGGGCTATGGTCGGGGCTCGCATGTTTGCGGGAGTCTTCACCTCCGGCGTCTTCACAGCCTGCCTCACGTACGTGGTCAACACTACTCCGGCAGACCTTCGCGGCAGGTACCTGACGGTCATGGCTACCATTCAAATGGTGGCTAGTTCCTTCGGGTATTTCGTTGGCGGTATGCTAGGCGAGCTCGGAGTATCGTTCACTATGATGGCGCAAGTTGCCGTGCTGACTGCATCTGGAATGCTGTTCTACGTCATCTGCAGGGACGACCGCAACACCACCCAACGGCAGATAACCCTCCGGCCCCTGTTCAGAGAAGCAAACCCCGTTGCGGCTTTCATAGCCGGAAAGCACATGATGACGCCGCTCCTGATCGCTGTGTTCCTGGTTGCTGCACTAACTAACCTGGGAAGCATCGCATTCGATGGGAGCTTCAACTACTACCTGCGGGCACAACTAGGCCTGTCGTCCGGTTACAACGGGGCTATCAAGGGCATCATCGGGTTGGTGTCGCTGGCTGCTAACAGCACACTTGGCATTTGGTTGGTGGTCAACACCGATATCCGTCGCTCGTGGGTCCTGGTTAACCTCATCTGCGCCTGCTCCATGCTGGCCGTATTGCTGCTCAACTCCACAGTCCCGTTTGTGCTAGCCAACATCATCTACTTCGCGCTCTTCGCCGTGAGCGCTCCCCTCACGCAGAACCTGCTGGCGCGGACGGCCGAGGGCAAGGACAGCAACCTGACCATGGGCTACTACAACGGAGTCAAGTCGTTGGGTGGGATCGCCGGGTCGTTGTCCTCCGGCGTGCTCTACACGTTAAATCCGAAGCTGCCCTTCCTACTGGGATTCCTTGCGTTCCTGGTCGCGACGGGAGCATCGGTCTACTACCACAGACGGAGTAAGCGGGAGGGTGTGCTGGGGAAATAGACTGGTCGGGCTGATAGGATTTGAACCTACGGCCTCTTGAACCCCATTCAAGCGCGCTACCAAACTGCGCCACAGCCCGCAGCACAACGACCGCCCAGAAGATGGTCCATCTCGTCCGGTCCTCGCAGACATTTCTCCGCTCCCACGCAAACCAGGAGTCCGCTCGACCCTCGCCCGTCCGGTCTCCGCCGACATTCTGCTCCACAAACCACCGGAAGAATTGTCGTCCCATTCTGTCCGGGTCACGAATCAGCAACCACCGGAAGAATCGTCCCGAGCCCCATTCTGTCGCGTCGACATTTCTTCCGCGGAAGAATTGTCCGACTGGCCGTCCTTTATGTCCTGTCGCCACCCGACATCCTTCCGCTCCCGGCAACCAGGAAGAATTGCCCGCTCCGCCCCTTCGCCGCCCCTTCGCCACCCCTCTCTGTCCGGAAGAACTGTCTACTCCGCCCTGCTTCCTTCCCGCATCCGCCCAATCCTCTCCTTGATGCTCTGGACCCGCCGCAACAAGACCGCCAGGCTGGAGCTGGCGATGAAGGTGAAGGTCTCCAATGACTGCTGGGCGACGAACACAGCGCACGGCAGAACGACACAAGCGACCACCGCGCTCTTGTCATGGTCGCGAATGAGCGCGTACACCAGTCCCCAAAGCACAAGCGCCGCGACCGCCATTGGCCACCCGTTCAGTCTAAGGCACGCACCCACGAAGGTGGCCAACCCGCCGCCGCCGTGAAAGCCCAGCCAAACCGGCCAGTTGTGGCCCGCTATGGCGAATGCCGGAGCTAAGAACGACACCACTGAGTCTGCAGACGGACCGCCGACCAACGCTGCCAAGTATCCCTTCCCTAAGTCGCCGATTAGCGTCAAGGCTCCCGCAAGCCACCCCACGTTGGCTACCACGTTAGTGGCCCCGACGTTCCTGGATCCGACTCTGCGGACATCCCGGCCTCCAAACCACCTTCCGAACAAGTACGCGTTGGGACAAGAACCGATCAGGTAGGATAGCAGCACTGACCTAAGCATGGCGTTCCCTCCAGCGAATTCTGGCTAATCGCTTGTGATGTCCACTCTCCAAAGAAGAGTCTTCTAGAAGCGGACGACACTAGGTTTTCAACGCCTCATCGCCATAATACCCAGTTAACGAGGGATCCTACTAAGACCGCAGCGACTGTAAACGGAAGACCTACTTGCAGAAACTCCCGAAACGAGACGTTCTGACCCTCCCGGCGCAGAAGAGACACCGCTACGACGTTGGCCGAAGCTCCGATAGGCGTCAGGTTTCCTCCCAGCGTAGTCCCCAATAGAAGCCCGTACATCATTAGATACGGCGAAACCTTGCAGGTGGTCGCAACGATCTGCGCCACCGGCAGCATCGCCATGGTGTAAGGGATGTTGTCTACGAAGGCGGACACCGCCACTGATATCCATACGATCGCAGTGTAAGCCAAGAACACGTTTCCTCTAGTCAAAGCAGAGATGATACCGGCGATATCCCCGACAATGCCGGTGGCGGTCAGGCTGCCTACCAGGACAAATAGGCCGCACAGGAAGAGCGCCGTTTGCCAATCGAGACTTCCCAGCGGATTGCCGTCTCTGTTCCCTGTCACCATGTCCCAAACAACCATCAAGAGCGCGAAACCAAGAGCGATGGCTCCGGTCGTCCAGTCGGGCCTGCCCGGGATGAAACCCGACAGCGCCATCACGACGACCATAGCACCCATCAGCCCCGCCGGCACCCAGGAAGACACCTTGACCGGTTTCATCGATACGGTTCTTCCGTTGTACCGTCCGAATATCCTCCTTAACACCGCAAATGACGCTAATGCCGCGAGCTGAACCGCAAAGAATATGCCGGGGCGTCCCTTTGTCCAGAAGAAGTCGGCGAAGGACATCTTACCGGCGGAAGCCAGCAAGATGGAGGTGGAGTCGCCTATCATAGTCGCCGCGCCCTGTAGATTGGCGGCGACCGCGATTCCAACGATGAACTTGGTCGCGGGCACTTCCAGGCACTTGGACATCTCTATGGCGATGGGTACGATCATGAGGACGGTCGCCACGTTATCCACGACAGACGAGACCGCGCCGGCCAATATGCAAACAGCCAGCATAGCTCCGACGGATGACCGAGAACGGCTGATGACGGCCCCGCCAAGCATGCCGGCACCCTGACCTCACAAAGTACGCTGACAACACCATAGTTCCTACAAAAACACCTATGACGTTGAGGTTGATACTTACGACTGCTTCCAGAGGGGTTATCACCCGGAGGAGGAGAAGCACGGCGACACCGCCCCATACAGCGATGACCGGGCGGCACTTTCTCGCGATGAGCAGGGTATAAACGGACAGAAAGATAACCGATGCGAGACCTTTATCGAACAAACTAGAGAGACCTCCCTATTCCGGTCGCGACGCTCGAAGGCAACCGTGCACCCATGACGCGCATTCGCGCTCGCTCGCACGTGCAGCACAAGGTCCTCGGCGCAAACCGTGCACCCATGACGCGCATCCGCGCTCGCATCGCACGTGCAGCACACGCTCCTTGGCGCATACCGTGCACCCATTACGCGCTTCCGCGCCCACAATGGCAAGCGAGACGACCGTTATATCTGGGGTTGCTCGCGAAGGTCTCGCCTTCTGAGTAACATAAAACGAGACCTGCCGAGGGCATCCCCACCGGCAAAGGTCTCGTTTAGCCCAACATCGCGGCCGGGCAGAACCGGGCTTTTGGCCGTCCTGACGATCTCTGCCCGGAGCTTTTAGCTCCAGCTACTCCCCTTTACCTACTCAAAATATGTTATACGACGAGCAGGATAGGGTCAACGACAAACTGCAAAGGCTATATGATCCCCAACCCTGTCAGCAGAACGACAAGTACCAGGGCCGGAGAAATCACTTTGACTACTCCTGTGAAAGCCGATATCACCGCATGGTTGTCCAGTTTTCCGCCGTTTGAGAGCGCGGCCTTTATCTCGGAAGCGCCCCATCTCCACCCTACAAACAAGCACACGAAGAGCCCGCCGACGGGCAGAAGCACGGCAGAGGTCAACCAGTCAAACAAGTCAAACATGGTTTTTCCCATCAACTTGAAGTCGGCCATGGTGCTTGCTGACAGAGCAGCGGTCGATCCGACCACCCCCAAACCGATGAGTGTGACCAGCGTGGCCTTCTTTCTGCTCCACCCCTTAGTCCCGACCAGGTAGGCTACCGGGACTTCATATAGGGACAACATGGCTCCGGTCGCGGCTATAGCCGCCAGCACGAAGAACAACGGCATAAGGAATCGGCCGAAAGGCATCGCGCTGAAGACAGCGGGGATTGTCACAAATAGGAGTTCAGGGCCAGCTCCCGGCTCAAAACCAAACGCGAAAACCGCCGGGAAAA
This sequence comes from Bacillota bacterium, assembly GCA_040766225.1. GTDB lineage: Bacteria > Bacillota > Sulfobacillia > Fermentithermobacillales > Fermentithermobacillaceae > DULO01. Next base: position 5,769 of record JAXGQX010000022.1, read on the forward strand.
TGGCGACGCCGCAGAGCATGGAGACTAGAAGGTCAGACAGCATTACTCTGGTAGCCGTCGCCGGGATGTTCTGATCATCGTGGAAGTAGCTGCCGTAGGTGATCATGGTGCCCATGCCGACAGACAGTTTGAAGAATGAGAGTCCCATGGCCGTCAGCACGGTTGCCCAAGTGACTTTGGAGAAGTCCGGCTTGAACAAGAAAGTCAGCCCTTCCATAGCTCCCGGAAGGGTTACGCTACGAATGCATACTAGGATCAAAATGCCGAAGAGCACCGGCATGAGCGTCTTGGTTACCTTCTCAATACCCTTGGAAACGCCCATCATGATGATGCCGCCCACAACAGCGAGGACTATCCACTGCCAAAGCAAAGACTGAGTAGGGCTGGTAATCAACGAGCCAAACGCAGCGGAAGTGACCGCGGGCTCAGAACTCAAAATCGAGCCGCTCGCAGCCTTGAAAATGTAAGCGAAGACCCAGCCGGCCACTTCAGTGTAGAAGGCCATAATAAGGAACGCGCTCAGAATACCGGCACCGCTTACCAGCCACCACGGGCTCTTTGGAGCTAGCTTGTTGAAAGTCCCTATGGCATCTGCCTTGGCTTTCCGCCCGATCACCTGTTCCGCGATCATAACCGGCAAGCCAACCACCAATGTGCTTAGGATATAGATAATGACGAACGCCGCGCCGCCATTAACTCCGGTAAGGTAGGGGAGTTTCCAGATGTTGCCCAAGCCCACGGCCGAACCGAGAGTGGCAATCACCACTCCGATCTTGGTCGCAAACATGTCCCTTCCCTTCACGCCCGCACTAGGGTCGACTTGCCTTGGAACGGTTCCCAATTCCGACACTCTCCTTTGCAGCCCGGCCGGCAACCAATCGGGTAAAAGATTACACCCGGCGGAAGTATCCATGCCTAGCCAGCGCAAGGAATACTTTCCGCTCGGGTGTTGCTTCCGACGGTCCCTCAACTATCTGAGAGCAGGCGTTCAGGCCTCAAATCCTTCAAATCCCGTTGGATTTCAGGTTCAAACGCTCGTCCTTTCGCAACTCGAGATGCCAGCCTACGATTTTGGGTATTATACAAGTCCTTGCATCACTAGTGCAATAGGGATCGAACTGCCAGTTGCTGCAACAGCATCCGCCGAGGCCTCACCCTCAAGGGGCTCGCGACGAGCTTTGCCCGTCCTCGACCGTCACCGACCGTTAACGACATACTCGATGAGCCGCCTCAACACGGCCGCAACCTCGCCCCGGGTCGACGACGTATCAGGGTCAAACACGTTGCCCGGCTTGCCGGTAAGGATTCCGGTTTCACGCAATCCTAGAACGCTGTCCAACGCCCAAGACGCTATCAATGACACGTCTTCAAACCCCGCTTCCCCTTGGGGCACCTGAAGTTCAAGGAACTCCATGAAGCGGTAAATCATGGCGGCCATTTCCTGGCGAGTGACCGGCCTGTCAGGCTCAAAGGAATCCTCGGACACGCCCAGGACAATGCCGTTTTCCAAGGCCCATTCCACAAAGGGCGCGTAATATGCGCCGGCCGGGACGTCGTCGAAGCTCTGTCCGGCGTAGGCGAACGGATTCACGCCCTGCATTCGACCGAGCACGGTCACAAACATACCCCTGGTCATCGCCTCGTTCGGCGCGAAGAGGGTGTCTGTGACTCCCGTAAACAGGTGTCGCGCCGCGCAGAAGTTGATGTCGTCCTCAGCCCAATGGCCTTCGATGTCCTCAAACCATGGTTCGGTGGTAAAGGCCACGTTCGCTCCATAACCCGCGCCCTCGCTGTTGATGGCGTAAGCACGGACGTGGTAAGTCGTACCCGGCTTAAGGTCGGTTACCTCCACGTTGTATCTGCCTGTACCTCTTCCTTCGATCGCCTTGGTGACCCCTTCGTCGTCAACCGCCGGATTCTCTGCCTCACCGTACACGAAGCCACGCTCGGTGACAACGCCACAGCCGTCTGAGGCTACGCTACCCGAAAGCGTCGCGCCAAATGCCGTGATGTCCGTCACCTCATCGGTCACAGCTGCCGGCACAGTGATGACTAGAGGTGCGCCACCGCTATCACCGGTCTGGGGTTGGGCATTGGTCGTAACACTGAACTCGGCACTTGGAGCCGATGCCGAGGTTGTCGCGGTCTCCTTCACCCTGACTAGGAACGTATACTCGGTAGAGGGAGTCAGCCCCGTAAAAATAGGGCTATCCTGCCAAGTGGTTCCGCCGTCCTTGCTGTATTCGCAACCCGGCTTGGTCGCCAGAGTCACGCTATTGTGAGTCTTGCTCGAGACCGAAGGCGCTGTAGGAGCCGGCGGTGGGTCCGCTTTTGCCACTGCCGCGGTTACCGCGCTGGTGGCGGTACCGGTTGCGTTGGTACCATCCGTCGTAACGGTAACCGAGATAGGTTTGCCGATGTCCGCCTGGGTCAAAACATAAGTCGCCCCGTTGGCGCCGGCTATGTCGACTCCGCCCCTCTTCCATTGGTAAGCGAGGGTCGGAGCGTTCGAAGGCGCGCTGCTGTAGGTCACATCGGCCGTCAAGGTCTCTCCGAATTTGGCGTTTCCGGTGATTGTCACACTCGTTAAGGCAGGTGTCACCGGCTCTTGGGGGATCGTTGTCATGACGACAAGATCTTCCTCGCCGAAACCTTCTTTGTAGGCCACGTAAGGTATTCCGCCGTGCATATCCAAGTCCAAGTCGTAGTTGGCCCTGGAAAGTCCGGTGCCTACATAAACCCATTCGCCACCCACGAATCTCTGCACCACGGCCGCCCCGTCTGACTGGTTCCTATACGCGGCATAGGGAATGCCGTCGTGGTAACCCATCTGGTTGAGGGAAGACGCTGTGTTGGAGACTCGTCCACCCACCTGTTGCCACTGCGCTCCGTCGTAAGTGACTACGGTACAGCCCTTGGTCCAGGTATCATCAAAGGCATAGGCTACATACGGCGTTCCGTCGTCTGTGAGACAAATGCCGACATTGGGTCCCACAGGGCCATCACCAGATACAGAACCAAGGTCCGTCCAGGTTCCCGCGCCACTGTCATACACTTTTGCCTTTGCCTTGTTAGCGTCGTTCTTGTCCCTGTATGCCAAGTACAGATCTCCATCATAGTCGTCGAGAGACAAAGGTGCCTGGGGCAGGCGATCAGTGGAGTTGGGCGCTGCCAACTCATCCCACTCATTGTCGACGGGGTCCCAAACGATCACCGTAATTATCCCGCCTAGCTCCGGGCTGTACCAATAGGAATTCAAGAAAGCAAGGTACATGGTGCCGTCATCGGTTATGTGCAGAGAAGAATACTGGGGATTGCTGGCGGTGATGCTACCTACCGCCGTCCACTCACCGGATTCGTACTCCATGACCGCTACATGGTAAGAGCCCTCGACTGAATAGGTGTACGCTAGGTACGGAACCCCGTTGTACACTTGCAGAGACAGGAAGGCGGCATGTGTATGTGCCTCGGAAACCCGTCCTCCGCCCACCAGCTCCCATCCCGTACCCTCGATGTATTTCCACACGGTAGGTTTGTACCCGTCGTTTACATCGCAATAGGCCACGTAGGGTGTACCGTTCTCCGCCACGGCCATCGTTACGTACGACGGAAAATCGTCGGTAGGGACCCCTGTCCCGCCCACTCGATACCAGACTCCCGGCAGAAGCGGTGACTTGACCCACACCTTGCTTTCGGTTGCCGAGTCATAATAAGTCCGGTACCCTTCTTTGGTCACACCCGAAATCGGTTCCTTCTCATAGTCGTCGGCGCCCTTGGTTGTCTCTCCCGCCTCTACGAGGCAATCCTGCGAGGTCGCCAGCATGCCCTCGACTTGGACCTCGGCGGCTCCGCGGGCGCTGACCGGAATGCAGTCGCTCGCGTGGACGTTTCCCTTCACGGTAACGCTGGCGTGGTCGGTCGCGGCGACTCCTTTGTACGAAGGGCTGTTCCCCTTGGCCGTCACATTCCCGAAGACTGTGACGTTAGCCCCGACACCTGTGGCAGTGACTCCGTTAGCGCCTTCCACATCGCCATGCACAGTGACGGTGGCCTTATCAGCAAAGACCGCCCAATCTGAGACGGTTGGAGATCCGGTGACAAGTTTGGCGTCACCCAACACGTTGACCGTACACCCTTCCCCGGCGTAAACCCCCGCTTTCCCACCGCTAGCATTGGTGACCTTGGCGGTCGATGACTCGGTGGTATGCACACCGTACTGATTGCCGCAGATGTTGAACTGGCCGGAATCTCCAAAGAGGTCGATGCTCCCGCCGTTTGCGATCCTCAGCGCGTCGGAGCCGTCGAGGCCCGTCGTATCCACCGTAAGCGTACGTCCGTTGAGGTTTAGATGATGTTGATCCCGTCAACGTAAATGGGCTCGTTGACCGTGATGTCCGTCAGCAAAGTGATGGTTTGCCCATCCTCCACCACCGAAAGGGCGTCCTGAAGAGAGGAAGCTTCCCTTGCCGGATACCTGACATACGTACGAAGCCGCCACGGGGGTCTTCACGTCTGGGCTTGACCACTTCGGTGCAGCGTTCCAAGTGGTCATCCCCGATACTCTCCGCCACCATGTAAAGGTCGTAATCCGTCAGGTCAGCCGATCCGAAGACAGTAAAACTCTGAACCGTGTCGTCCACGGTTTCCGCGGTCCCTGAATCTACAGGGTCGTTTCCTGAAGAGTCTTTGTGGGCCAACACCTGGGAGACCGAGGGTGCGTCCGCTCCGTCGGGAACCATGACGTAATGAACCCAACCCGTCGTTGTTCCTTCGGTCTCTTCGTTGATGTCCAATTTCGCTTGCACTTGTACCGTCTTGCTGCCCGCTGGCTGGGCGGTTCCCGTCTTGGGAAAGCCTGAGACGAAGTACTCCGCCGCCGAAGGCGTCGTCGCATCCAACGTGGCGGGCTCCGACAAGTTCCCGGCTTCATCGCAAAGCACAACGTAGATGTCGTACGGAGTGTTATGCTCCGGGGCCGTCACGGTAACGGCATGTGTGGGGAACGCCATTCCGCTTGCCGCCGAGTGAAGCGCATCGTTGCCATCTCCATCTTTTCCTGACTGGACTTGTTCTTTGGTTGGAGGAGTGGCGTCGTTCGGGAGCAACACGAGGACGTAGTGTGCCGCTTCCTGCGCTTCTATGGTGACTTCGACTGACCGGGTACCGATGTCCAGGGGTTGGACCTGCGGATACCCACCGGCAAACTCCGGGGCGTCGAATCGGGTTCCGCGAACGCGGTAAACGGAAAACCCGCCAACAGGAAGGCGACCGCAATCGTAAAGCACAGGAACTTCTTTACAGTTAATCGGTATCGCATCTACGGTTTTTTCCCCAGAAAGTAATGAAGCATCCTGCCCAGGTTCCATCCTACAAAAGCAGAAAAAGAGGATAGCATCGCTGTTTCAATTCAGTAGAAGTATTGCTTAGACGTAAGTCAGGGCATTCCCGACTTCCGGTATTCCGAGGGGGTCATTCCAACTTTATCCCTAAATGACTCCAGCAAGGCTTCCGTTGTACTCCATCCCGCAGGCTGCGAACACCTCGCTGATAGTGAGGTTCGTATCTCGAGCGCTTCTTTGAGTTTCCTGATTCTGACGTCCTGATAGTAGCTGTAGTAGGGCGTCACCCCTGTTTGCTTTTGAAAAGCCCGCGAAGTGGTAGCGACTGAGGCTAACGCTGCCGGCTACTTTGTCCATGTCGAACGGTTCTTGCCAGTGGTTTTCATGTACTCTTTGAGATAGCGCAATCATGGACTTTCCAGGTATGTCCTGGTAGTGATGAACACGCTGACCACGCGTCATTATCTTCCCGTCGACGTCCAGGATCGGGAAGTTCAAAATGTCAGTATACATAGACCTGATGCTGTAGTCAGAGTTCCTCGGCTGATACCAAACCGAGAAGTCTTCCAATGGCACCCTCACGTCATGCACCAATACGATTTCGCCCTCAAAAGCGCGCCGCACGTAGTCCTTAAGCCCCAGACGCTCGTTTACGACTGGGTCTTTCTTTAGGTTGTACACTCCGACTATTTGAGAGGGATCGGAAATGTTCCACATCTCCAGCACAGCGCGGCTAGCGAAAACGGTCGTACCATCCGGGTCAAAGATCTGGATGGGAATGGGGAACAACTCGGCCACCTGAAAGAGCAGTTCTTCGTTTCCGAACACAGACTGGAAAGAAGCGATGATCGTGTTCTCTTGCTGGATCAAGTTACTCATCCAGCACTCCCCTCGACTGAATGGTCCTGTCCCGGGCCAAGCCAACTGCCTCCAGTGTCGGGCCAACAGAGGGCCGAACCGTGCAGTTGGACTCGGGTGTCATTGGGAATCGCTATCCTGTCGTCTGCGGTGGTGGTGTTCGACTCCGCCAGCGTCAACATTGAAGCCTTCGCGGCGCGCGGCCTTTCAGTCTGGAGCCTTGAGATACCAACTCGAATAGTGATCTGGGCCCGTCCAGAAGAGACAGGAGTTGGTCTTCGCCGATAAGCACCATTCCGGGGCTCTCTGCCATCGGCTCGGGCTCAGAGAGGAACTTAGCCAGGTATACCGCCGCTACGTACGGCATGTTCCGGCGCTTCATCATCGCCTATCCACGGAAGATCCATCTGCCACACCAGGATTGACTCGGCTCGCCATCGTTCAGGAGTCTAGTCAAATCCTGGTCTCGGACCGTCCGTCCTCATAGGCCCAAACGGTCGGGGTCCGTCCCTGAATCTCTATATCAGCACCGGCTTCCTCAAGGGCTTCTCGCTTGACTGTCTGAACAAGGTTCTCGCCCGGTTCCTGCCCTCCTCCGATGCTGATTAGACCCATCAAGGTGCTGTCCTGTGTTTTATTCCAGTACCTATGAGGGCTTAGGCCCCAGACTGTAAGGTCTCCGTAGTACGCCAATAGCCCGGTACTAACCCCGCCGTTTGGGGCGTATTCCCTTAGGTCCAGCACAGAAGACACCTCCAAGCACTGCCGGTCAGATTCATATAGATGCGTTGCCAGGATAATTCGCCACCTGCAAAATCCTCTACTTACGTGATAGGGCTAGCGTGCCGGACGACTACTTTCCCGAGGAGCTCATTGAGCGGAGCCTGGCTAAGGCCTCACCGTATTTCGGCCCCACCGAGGCCCACTTGACCAGCCTTTCGCATGCGAACTCCCCGCGATCGGGCACAAGACCTGATGGACTTGCCCTCCACGGCGCACGTCAGAATGTCGCAGTCGCCCGACCAGTGAATGGACCTACCGCCCAAGCACCACCGCACTTCAAGATCCGTTCGGGCTTGACCTTCCCGGGGACATCGCGGTTGAAATCCAGTCCAGAAGTTTTTTCATTATCTCCGATCCGATCGAGCTCTTTCGGATGTCGCACTTGCCGCAGTCCAATCCGCATACCGCAAGCATTTCCTCGTTGTCTTTCGCCGAAGTAATCCGTCTCTTCAGTAAGCAATCGATAAGCAGTCGATCGCACAGACGTGATTTACGAAAGCACAGGACCGCCCTTCTACGCGAGCGACAGAGTCTCCATGAGTATTAGCCAACATACCCGGGCTCTCCTTCTCGCCGGCAAACTGTAGTAGACTCTTCAGGTGATGGTCAAGCCACTACTGTGACTTATCTCGAGGATAGGGGACCATGATGAAAAGCGTGCGGCGTCCATCGGAGACGACCAAGATCTCGCGGCAGAACAGTGAGGTTCATACCCATGGAGACTTCGAGTTTTAAGCTCCTGCATCGAGAACCTTTGAACGGTGTTAACGGCACTGAAGGCTCATCGGGTCCTTCGGGTCTGTCGGGTCATTCGAGCCTATCGGGTCTGGCCGTTCACGCACAAAAGGCGGAGCCGGTCCGCTATCTTGGGCGAGACTGCCTGAGAGTGGAAGACGGACTAGTCGCCCTTCACCGAGCCGAGGTTGGCCGCGTTAGGCTCAGCCAGAATCGAGGTGACATAGCGTAGCGGCCGGCGTATCCCGGCATCGCCTTTAGGATAGCCGACCAACTTCAACTACGAGCTCATGTACAGCCAGCCGCACTCATCGGGTCAATGGGACGCTCTCCAATACGATCCGGTCTTCCACGGCTCAAACACGTGGCAGATCTACCACGGACCGGGGTTTCAAAAAGAGGCCACAATCCCGACCGGAGAATGGTACACGCTGATCGTGGAGTTTTGCGGTAGGACGGGCTCGGTCTATCTGCCTGGGCAGAAACCCTTAACGGTGGAGGGGCTTGCGATGCCGCAAACCGCCGGGGCCATTGGCATATGGACGTACCTTCCGGCCTACTTCCGCGATCTGAGGGTATACTTGGGGTCCTGCCCTCTCGATAATCCTCGGACCACAGGCACAGCGTGCTCTCATAGTCTCCCGCCCGGCACCATCACGGCCTGGCTCGCCGAAGGCTATGGCGTGGTGGAGTGCGAAAGTCACGGCATACTGAACCTGAACCGCTACTTCCCCCTGCCTCTGAAGGAAGTGACCTTGACGAGGCGGTTTTTCGTAGATGCCGAGTGCAAGGTCGCCATGAGTTTCGGGCTTAGCGATGACCTGACCTTGTCCGTGGACGGGCTGCCCATCTACACTTCGACCAAACCGTACCGCCCAACGGCGGTGTCGAGGGCAGGGGCTACATCGGGTTCGACACATGCAAGATGACCAGGACCGTGTCCTCAGGGACCCACACGCTCTCGGTGAGGCTGAAGGTCACGGAGCCTTTCGGTTGGGGCTTGGCGCTGAGCCTTACCGGAGAGGGGCTAAAGCTGCTCCCAGCGTCTCGCGACCCCTTACGGGACTTTAGCGCGACACGAAACAGAGCGAAGATACGGTACTTGTGAGCGTTATGTCTTTACCTTCCGATCTGTCCCACTCCTCCAAAGCTTCCACCCACGCCGCGATGGCTGCCTTGCTGTCTTGGGCTAGAATGGTTCCCTCCAGTCGGGCAAGAGCCGCGGCCACATCGCGGAGTTCGTCATGCTGGCAGCTCAACTGAAGGCGGCCCTCAACTATCCACCAAGCCTCTCTTGTGGCGTCCAGTTGCGCTTTGGCCAAATCCCATTCCTCATTGAGGATACCGGACCGTACGCTTTGAAGGTGCGCGTCGAAGTCGTCCCTTGCCCCTCGCGGCTTCTTCATGTAGCCGGTGGAACTCAGAGCCAACCCAGAGATAACTAATAGCATTATGGGCACCAGCGTCCAGATGACCTTTCTCATGTCGGGTCTCTCTTCCCCACTTCGTCGCTCACATCCGTGGCCACCTTCCCAGGGTCATCATACAAGTCCACGTACAGTTTGCCCGAAGTATCGAGAAGGGCCAGAAGCACTTGGGATGGATCCTTTACTCCATGGTTTCCGAGTTCCCGCGTAAGCCATTTGCGGTCTAGGTTGACCTGCTTGAGGTTTGCTTCGACCACAACCCCGTCATAGATGAGTTCGGTGCTTAAGCCCTTGTACTCAGTGGGGATTCCCATGTCGTTGGGGGTGAGGGGTTGGTACTGAGACTTCTTCAGGACGGACAACTGCCCCCCGGTTTCCATGACGGCAAACTCGACTTCCGATATATCGAAAGCACCCTGTGCCCGTAGTTGGCCCAAAAGATCGGACAATCTAAGGTTCAGCCTGCCCAATGCTTTTTCCATGATGCGACCGTTCATGACCAGCACCGTTGGTTCGCCGTCAAGGTATTTGCCGATCCTCCAAGACACCAGGCTGAGCTTCTCAATGGCGAAGACACCGGCCGTCCATACGGCGAGGCCGACCCAGAGGGCAAACGGTCTGATGTTGGTGTCCACACTGAGAGTCGCGGCTATCGATCCTCTGGTGATGCCGTTCACGTACTCGAAAAAGGTCAATTGGGAGAGCTGTTTCTTGCCTAGGATGCGGGTAAGAATCGCCAGTGTAAGAAAACTAATGAGACTGCGTATGGCGACGACAAAGGGTTCGTTCAGAGCGTGTCACCCCCTTGTCGTTAAGTTGCCCTCTACACCCAAGGGGAATTCGGTTAAGGAACTAGCCGGCGGCCCGACCCTCCGCGAGAATGCTCCCCAGATCATACGCCAGCAGGAAGCTGTGCTCACCCGGCCCTACAGGTCTTGAACCGACCTTGTGCTCGATGAAGTGGATGTCCCAGCCTGCCCACTCGGCGAACTCCTGGAAGAATGACCTGACTAAGGGCGATCCCAGCGTGTAGGTCAAGATGGCCACGACCTTCTTGCCCCCAAGCAAGGTCCGGTCATCCCTGTACTGAAGAGCCTGTAGCCGGTTAAGCACGGTGGTCATTTGAGCGGTGCAGTACCACCAGTAGACCGGCGTGGCGAAGACCACCAAGTCCGCCTCGATGAACTTCTCGTAGATGGACCGCATGTCGTCCTCAACCGGACATACCGCTTTTCTTGACTTCTGACAAACAAGACACCCTTTGCAGGGGACAATGTCGAGTTCGTTTAGGGGGAACACTGACAAGTCGCCGTCAGATATCCCGCCGGTATCTCTCACTCCGCTCACCAGTCTCATGGCCAGAGTTTCGCTGTTCCGGTGCCTTCTGGGGCTTCCTAAGAGGACCAAGGTCTTCAAATCGATACACTCCTCCGGCGGGGACCTTTAGTAGGCTGAGGGCTTGTCCTCGCTCTCTCGGCATTATTCACAAACACTTCATCGGAATTTCGGTCTTTCCCGTAAGACCCCAAAGACAATCCGCCAGGTTCCCGAGAAACCTGGCGGACGTATACGGTTCGCGACGGCCAAGGCGCTATTGACCGCGCGACTTCCGCTTCGCTACAAGATGATGCAGATAAGGCCCCCCGAGCCCTCGTTCACAACACGGCCCAATGTCTCCTGCATTTTCGCCCTGGCGTTCTCGGGCATCCTCGTGATCTTGCCGGTTATGCCTTCCAAGACGATGTCTTTCAGAGACTTACCGAAGAGGTCTGTCGCCCAAATCTTCTTGGGGTCGTCCTCAAACTTCTCCATTAAGTACGAGACCAGTTCCTCACCCTGCTCCTCGGTCCCGATGACGGGGTTCACATGAGTCTCCACATCCGTCTTTATCAGGTGTATGGCAGGGCCGGTGGCGCGCAGCCGAACCCCATAGCTTCTTCCCTGCTTCACCATCTCGGGCTCCTCAAAAGACATGTCGTCGAGGGTCGGTTCGACGATCCCGTACCCGGTCTCGTCAAGTTCCCTGAGAGCCAACTGAAACTTGTCGTAGGTCCTCTTGGCGTTGACCAGATCCCCCATAAGGGTCATTATGTCGGATTTGTCCGTAAGGACCATCCCGGTCTTCTCGCCCAACACCTCGAGGAACACTTCTTCGGTGGTCTCCAGGTCCATGGACGCCACGCCCACTGCCATATCCACCTTGCCCACGTTCACCTTGGCGATGTGGTCGGCCGCTCCCAATCGCATGACGCACCCGTCGATGTCCCTCACGCGCTTGACCGCGTCAACCGCGTCCTTGATGCTCTGGTCAAGGTCGTTCCTAAGCCAGTGGGACAGCCCTAGAGTCTGCACCCACTTGGGAAGCCTCACGGTGATCTCCTTGACCGGGAACTCGTAGAGGACTTGCTCCATTATGAGGACGATGTCATCATGGTTCAGTTCCTGGCAATTGGCGGGGATGACCGGCACCCCGTATTCGCCCTCCATGTCGGTGGCCAGGTCAGATGCCTCTTTCGAGTACGGGTCCACGGAGTTCAGGACGATGACGAACGGCTTTCCCAGAGCAGTCATCTTCTCGACCACTCTCTTCTCGGCTTCCACGTAGGCTTCCCTGGGGATATCCACTATGCTTCCGTCGGTGGTTACCATTACCCCAATGGTAGCGTGGTCCACGATCACCTTTTCGGTCCCCACTTCCGCGGCTTCGACAAACGGTATCGGCTCGTCGAACCACAGGGTCCGGACCATCCTTGGGTCATCGCCCTCCATATACCCTTGGGCCCCCTCGACGGGATAGCCTGTGCAATCAACCAGCTTCACGTTGAGAGAAAGGTTATCCCTCACATCGATGCGCACCGATTCGTCGGGAATGAACTTCGGCTCCACCGTCATGATGGTCTTGCCGCCTCCGGCCTGCGGCATGGCATCAATGGCTCGTTGCTTGTCGTATTCATCCTCGATGTTCGGGAGCACGAAGAGTTCCATGAACTGGCGAATGAGGGTGGATTTCCCCGTTCGCATGGGTCCGACTACACCGATGTAGATATCGCCTCCCGTCCTCTGGGCGATATCCAGGAAGATATCGAATTTCTCCACCTGACTCTCCCTCCTTACCGGACTTCACGAATTCTTATGCCAAGCTATCCGTTAACTTGCCCCCACGGGAGTCTAAGTTCCCGTAACAAGTTTCATTGTCACATGAGAAGACTATGAGGTTAGGAGGCCGGCTTAGAACAAGCGGGACGAACAAGCCGGGACTGCCCGGCTAGAGGAGGACGGTCGCGACCTAACTTGCGCGGCCTAGACGGTTGCCGCTAGGGCTAGCGGTACTCGGCCCGCTTTTCTCTGAGCATAACCTCAGAGACGCCGTGGCGGACCGGCAAGCCTTCATAGAGGATCTTGTACACTACGTTCGTTATGGGCATATCAATGCCGTTGGCCTCGGCCAAGCGTACAGCGCTCTTTACGGTAGTGACCCCTTCTACGGTATAGCCTGTCCGTGCGACAAAGGAGTCGACAGACTCTCCCCTGCCGACCGCTATGCCCGCTTGCCGGTTCCTGGATAGGTGTCCGGTGGCTGTGAGCACAAGGTCGCCTATGCCCGAGAGTCCTGCGAAGGTCAGGGGCTCGGCTCCGAGAGCGACTCCCAACCGTGTTATCTCGGCGATACCCCGGGAGATGATGGCGGCTTGGGCGTTGTAACCCAGACCCATGCCTTCGATAATCCCGCAGGCGATGGCAATTATGTTCTTGAACGAGCCCCCGAGTTCCACACCTATGACATCCCAATTGGTGTACGCCCGCAAGTATGATGTCATAAAGGCCGACTGCGCCCGGTCCCTGGCATCCATAGTCACGGCGGCCACCACTGTTGCCGCGGGCAACTTCTTGGCTACCTCTATGGCGAAGTTGGGGCCTGACATAGCTACTAAGCGGTCGGTCAGCTCGGGGGACTCCTCGGCCCACACCTCAAGCGGGCGCTGAAGCGTCTCGGGGTCCAATCCCTTAGTGGCGCTCACCAAAATGCAGTCTCGGGGGATGCTCTTGGCGACCGCGCTAGACACTTCTCTCATGCCCATGGAAGAAATGGCTGAAACGGCAATGGACGCTCCTCTGAGGGCCTGTCCAAAATCGGTTGTGGCGGAAACGGTATCCGGAAGGTCAATGCCCTGGAGTTTGGGCGCGGTATGCGTGCGGTTTATGTGATCGACGACGGTAACGCTCCTGTCCCAGAAACAAACCCGGTAACCCGTATCGGTAAGGACCATAGCCAGCGCTGTTCCCCAGGCCCCCGCTCCAAACACGCACGCTTTCTTCACCGCGAAGCTCCGCCCTTTCTTAACGCAATTCTGAGCTCGGTCCCGGCAAGAAGACGCCCAATGTTGGCGCGGTGTTGATACGTGATGAGGATGGCGAGCATTAGGATCGGTATCCGGGCATGAAGACCGTAATCTGGAGTAAACGACAAGGCTACGGCGGTCCACGAGGCGATGAGGCTTCCCAATGAGACGTACCTGGTGACTAGGACGATGAGGACGAACACCCCAAGAGCCGCCAAAAGCAAGAGCGGAAAGGCGACCAGCACGACGCCCGCGGACGAGGCGACGCCCTTTCCTCCCCGAAACCGCAAGAAGATAGACCAGTTGTGCCCCGCGACAGCGGCGGCTCCCACTAAGAGCGCTCCGACTGTGCCCAGACCCGTTAACCTTAGGCCCGCATAGGCGCTGATGGCCCCCTTGGCGAGGTCTAGGGCCAGTACCGGGACCGCGTACTTGGGGCCCAAGGTCCTAAGAACATTGGTGGCCCCGGTATTTCCGCTCCCCTGCTTGGTGATATCCAAACCCGCCACTTTGGCGACAAGAAAACCGAACGGCACAGAGCCCAGGAGATACGCCAAGGCCCCCAACAGGCAAGTCACAGAATAGTCGGGGTTCATCTCAGTTTCCGTCTCTGCCTTTCCTTGAACTCCATCACAATGGGAGATCCCGAAAACCCGAAACGCTTCCTAAACTCGCTTTCAAGGTACCGTCCGTACATACCGGTGATCTTGGTCGGGTCTTTTACGAAGAATACCATGCGGGGAGGCCTTTCTCCTACCTGGGTGCCGTAGTAGAACTTCCCGTCCTTCGGAGGACGGTTCAGCTCGGTTGCCTCCAGGAGGAAGTCGTTTAGGGCGGAAGTCGGTATTCGCTTTGAGTACTCCTCATACACCCTTCTGACCTCGGGCAGGACCTTGTCGACTCCTTTGCCGGTTCGGCACGATATGAACAGGACCGGAGAGTAACCGATGGGCCTCAACTCATGGAGGGCCGCCGCCCTGTACTGGTCGGCCAAGACCCCATCTGTGAGCCCAAGGTCCGTCTTGTTCACGACGATGACCGATGCCTTAGCGTTACGCAGTATGTACCCGGCGATTCTCCGCTCCTGAGACGACGGCGAATCCGTTCCGTCCAACACCACCACGGCGACATCGGCTCTCTTGATAGCCGATAGAGCCCGGGCCACCGACAGCTCCTCCAACCTCTCCCCTATCACCTTGGGTCGCCTGAGCCCCGCGGTGTCCACCAAGACGTAGTCAGTGTCCTGATATCGAAGCGGGGTGTCGACGGCGTCGACTGTCGTCCCCGCTCGCGCGGACACCGTCATGCGGTCCACGCCCAAAAGCGCGTTGACCAGCGACGACTTCCCCACGTTGGGTTTTCCGACTATGGCCACGCGGACAGGCGGCTCCTCGGCGGGACTCTGCAAAGGGTCAGCTTTTTCGACCTCTCCCCTAAACTCCAGGATCCTGTCCAGGAGGTCGCCCACTCCCAACCCGTGGGCCGCGGACACCGGATGGACCTCGCCAAACCCAAGGCTGTAGAACTCCATCGCCTTTGGGTCGGAAGCTACCGTATCCGCTTTGTTGGCTACGATCAGCAAAGGCTTCTTTGTCCGCCGTAAGACCTCCGCGACTTCAATGTCTTCGTGTGTAAGGCCGGCTCTCACGTCAACTACAAAGAGCAGCATATCGGATTCTTCTCATGGCGTGTTCGACCTGGACCTTGATGGTCTGGACCATATCGTCCGTTGAATCTAGGTCAAGTCCGCCCGTGTCCAAGACCGTGAACTCCTGGTCTTCCCACTGGCAAGTCCCATACAAGCGGTCCCTGGTTACGCCGCTTTCTTTGTGAACGATAGACGAAGTGTTATCAACCATACGGTTGAACAAAGCCGACTTTCCGACGTTTGGACGGCCAACTATAGCCACTGTAAAGTTATTGGGCATCACTGATCCCTCCGGCCCCTCACCGCTCGATAGAGACCTATCGGCGAAGGCTCAACCTCGGTCGCTTTAAGGCCCGTAGAGCCTTCAATGTCATCCAGAGTCATGTTGTCCAAAAACGCCCCTTGAAACAGCGAGATGGACGGCACCAACACTTCGTCATAGGAAGCCGTCCCACCTTCCCCTCTCGTCAAGGAAAGGACCGACGAGACTATGTCCTGGCCGGTCAAAAGGCCGGAACACGTGACGGTATCGCCGAAGAAGACATTGTGCACGGGACACACTGTTACCTCGGAATCCAACCGGAGTTCGGAAACCGCCCGGCGGATCTCGCCTTGAGCCATTTCGCCGGTAACAGCGATAGCCCGGCGCTTCCGCCTGGTCCCAACGGGGCGCGGGGAGTTCACCATTTCCGATAGACTGTGTCTCCAGTCCGTCACAACTCCGATCCCGTTGTCGTATTGGTGAAACTCGCCGTAGTAGTCGTATGGGGGGAAATCTCTATCCGCCAAGTAGTATAGTTCGTCCGCTCCGTACACCCAGTGATCGTCTCGCCTGTGGAATGCCTCCGAAGCGTAGTCCTCGATCAGGTGAAGCGTTTCGCGCGCCCAAACCGGGTCTGTCTTCTCCGATGGCCATTTCCGCCTGTATCTGGTGTATATGGCCGGGACCACTCCGACCGAAACCATCTGAGGGCCTAAGGAATCCAGGTCTCTAAGCGTTTTAAGAAGGGTTTCCCCGTCGTTCCGTCCTCTCAAGAGGACGATCTGGGCGTGCATCCAAATGCCGATGTCACTCAAGCGACGCAGGTGTTCCATGATTTTGCCCGCCTCGGGATTTCCCATGAGGCTTTGCCGAAGAGAGCTCTGGGTGGAGTGCACTGAGATTCTTATGGGGGAAAGTCTTTGTTCTTCGAGCCTTTCCCAGTCCTCTTCCGTCAGGTTGGTGAGGCTTATGAAGTTTCCGTAGAGGAAAGACATCCGGTAGTCATCGTCACGCACGTGAAGGCTCCGGCGCATCTCTTTGGGGATCTGGCGGATGAAGCAGAAGACGCAGTTGTTCTTGCAGGTCTTCATCTCGTCGAAAATGGGCTCCTCGAAAGTGATTCCCAAGAGATCGTCTTCGTCCTTGTCTACTTGGAACTCACGGTTTTCGCCATCGCGGGTCTTCACCCGCAAGGCAACGCTCTCGTCGGAAACGTAGAAGCGGAAGTCCAACTCATCCCTAAGGATCTTGCCGTTCACGGAGATTATGCGGTCTCCCGGCTTAAGCCCGAGGTATTCCCCCAGCCCGCCGCGTTCCACCTCCCTGATGACTCCGCCCTGCCTTTGGCCCATTTACCCAGATGACCTCCCCTTTTGGCTGCCCTACATTATCCTTCCACCTGGAGGTGAGGTCAAGACAGAATTCCGTTGCCTTGGATATCTGAGGCAGCTTCTTGGTGAGAGAATCGTTGATAAGCCTCCGTCCGAGCCCTACGATCCCAAACCGCCTTGAGGTGAAACCGCCGACCCGGGCCCGGAAGTCCAGATAGCCCCGCACGCTGCAAATACAAGCCCTAGCGTTGGGGGCGGCCACTTCGATGAGATCGCAGACCGCTGTCTCCACTTCCTTCGATAGCCATCCGGTTCCCACTGCGTACACTTGGGCTCCGAACCGGTCGGAACCCATTTTCACCGGAACGCCGATTTCCTTGTGAGTCCGACGGTCGAAAAGCGGCAGGTCGCAGACCACTTTTCCGCCCTTCATTCTCCCTAAATGCAGACATGAAGCCAGGATTGAACTGTGCGTCCCCGCGTAACAGACGTAAAAGACCCTTGTCGGAGGAGGCGAGGGTTTACTTTTCGGACCGTCGTATAGGTCGAGAAAGCTGTCAAGGACCCTTAGCGCCAAGGGCGAAGGGCAGAACCCCCAGGCTAAATAGACTGTCTCGGGCAATCTCCCTTCACCTGCCCCCGGGCAGGTGGCTTTGGCAGCTCTGTCCCTCGACCCCTCCCGCAAGACGTAAGCGCGGCCGCCCAAGTGTTTCGCAAGCTCAGATAGGGCTCTATCTTTCCTCCGGGCCAGGATCAACCTGGGTAAGCCGGTCAATGCTTCACCACGATAAGGACGCCGTCTCCCAAGTCATGCACGGCGGCTTGCAGAATGCGGGCAAGGTATCGGGCTTTCTGCTGTCTTGACGCGTCGTCTCTCGCCAAAAATACAGGTACCCCCGCGACCTTCCCCAGATCGTCGGATACCGCGCACAACACGGCTTTCTGGATAGTGACTTCCACGCCGTACCCTCCCCGGTTAACGGCCCTTTCGGGCCTTTACGCCCGCCCTCGTTTTCAGAGCGGCACCTCTCGCGCTCTCCAACACCGGCACCCTGCGAAGCGCCTCAAGGAGGGCTTCTTGGTCCTTTTCCATAGGTACTATGTAGACGCCGACCCTTCCGGTCTTTAAATCGCGCTTGGCCATAGGAGTGAACTCCGGCGTATCAGAGTCCTTGCGGGCGCCCAAGACGGTGGCGGCGTCGTGGACTATGGCTTGACGCTGGCCGGGACTGGCGATAGTGCCCCGCGCGTCATCATCTTTGGGAACCAAGACAGCTCCTAAGGCATGGTCTTGGATTATCTCCCTAGACTCGACCAAACCGAGGTTCATTATGAATATGTCCCCCACGTAGATGTCTCGCCCCTGAACAACGACCGGAGCTGCCTCTATCGTGACTACATCGCCGAGGCGCTGGCGGCCCATGAGCAATGCCCCCAAAGCGAACGAAAGCGCGCCCAGTAGTATGCCCAGCCATATGGAGCCCACCTCAAACCCGAACGCCGAGGTCGCCGAAACCAGAATGACTATGTAGTACCTGGCCTCGAAAACCTTGGCGATATCCTCGATGTAATCCGAACCCCTGGTCACCAGCTCGTCATCCTCCATGGCCTTTAGCGAGTCTCGCTCCATGCTGCGGATCTCGCGGAATTGCTGGGATACCAAGAGGAAGAAAGTGACCGCGGTCCATTCCTTCTCCAACAAGGCGGGCACGGTTATGGCACCCGCCAACGCAGCCATGAAGCCGAGAAAGAGATGGCTGACGTAAGAATGGGGATAGGTCGGGTACTGCCGGTAGTCCGACCGCAACATTGATATCCTAGCCAGGGCTCCAAGCAGGAGCCCCAGCCCTATTGCGTTACCGTGGGGCACGGTCTCTAGGCCTCCCCGGAACCGCCGTTGCCTCTGCGACCGCCTATTCTCACGCCCCCGGTTCCAAACCACCCGAGGATTTTGGCTTTCATCTCTTCCCAACTACCCGTTGCTATCCACAGGTAGACAAAGGTGCCCGCGACCGCAAGTCCCAGGATCCAGCCTATGGCCCTGCCCGTACCGCCGCCCAGGCCCCGTCCGGGTTCCTGAGAAGCGGATCCTAGCAGCCTGGGCACTGCTGAAGCGACAAGGGCGACGCCTCTCTCAGCGGCTTCTCTGGAGACCTTCTCTGTGCCGACCTCCAGGAGGAGCGCTCTGTCGTAAAGGTCCTGGTTGAAGTCGGCGTTGCCGAGGAAAATCCCCTTCACCAATCCGGAGTTCTGGGCATTGACCGCATCTCTCATTCGCCTGGCGAAGTCCAGATTGGCGCTCATTTTGGGGTTGGTTCGACCAACTACGATCATGCACCTTGCCACATCGTTCCCGTCGACGTCTTTGAGGTAAGGTTCCGCGGGACCCGCGTCCCTATGGACGTCAAACAGGGCCAAAGGACGCTCCTTCATGAGTTGGGCCGCCGTGCGGCGAGACCTTTCGTATGCGCCGGCATCATGGGGCCCGTGCAACGTATCGTCGTGGACGGCCGCCAGACCCTTTTCGTCCAACTTGTTAGCCATGGTCTCTCCGACTCGGAGCACTCCGCCCCTGCCGTCAATGGATGAGGTGCCATCCGTCGGCTCGTAGGACTCGTCAGAGTGGGTGTGGTAAATCCCTATGGTGCCCGTGTCCTTTCCTTGTCCGCTCTCTATGGGAACAAGCGGCAGCGGTGACAAGGCCTCCATCTTTCCGGCTTGCCTGGCCGTCGCCACATCGCCTGAGATCCGCTCTACGATGTACCGGACGTCGTCCGCGTCGATGAACTCATCGCCCACCGCCACCATGTGCCCGGTAGTGAAGAGAGTCCTGGCGTTCTCGTCCTGGACTGTGAAGTACCCGTCATCCCTCTCCAGGAAGCCCTGGGTGTTCGGCGAAGATACGCGCCTCCAAGGAATCCCGTAATTGTAGTAACCAAACGCCAGCAAGACGACTGTCAAGACAACCGCGAGGCCAGCTAGACGTCTATTCCTTTCTCCGGTCATCTTGTTCTCTCTCCCCTTTCGGCGTTTTCACCATGTGTTCTCTCGCTTCGCCTACGAACTCCATGAGTCCGACCGCAAGGACGCCCGCAATGACTGTCGCGTCGAAGGCGCCCGCACCTCCAAAGGAAACCGAACCCGGGGTGTCCGTCACGGCCAGCTCTATCCAGTGAAAGACATCAGACAAGAGGACTCCGCCGACGCCTCCGACAAACGCCGCCCGGCGGGAGCGGCCGGAAAGGGCGGCGATGATACCGGCGGCTATGCCGAAGAGAAGCATCGGGCTAATGCGCATGAACTGCTCTTCCGGGTTCATCACCTTTGTGAGTCCCCAGACCACCGCGCCCGTAATGATGGCCGAGAAGATGGCGCGCGTCTTGTCAGACGCTTCATCCGCGGTGGCGATGAGCCAGATTATCACGGCCAAAGGCACTAGGGCGCCGCCGACATTCAAGCGGATCGGGATGGCTCCTCCCGGTATGCTAATGTCCAGAAAGGTCCCGGCAGCCATCGCTATGACGATGACAAGGGCTGCCCGGTCGGACAAACGCATCCTATCGAGAACGCGGTGCAAGACTCCGAAGAAAACCAGGACTGCGACTAGTATCAGGATTATGGTGCCTACTGGTAAACCCAAGAGAACTCCCCCCTCATGTGTCAATCTGTAGGTTCTCCAGGGGAGTAAAGGGTCTATTCCAAGCGAACAAAGAGCCCGGCTGTTAACCGGGCTCGCTACCGTTACTTCTGGGGTCTAAGGCGCTTGTAGGCCTATTCGGGCTTGTCTTGAGGCGTTGGGTCAGTCTCACCGACCGGCTCGTCTGGCTCAACGGACTCGACCGGCTCGCCCGGGTCCGGCGGCTCAACCGGCTCGACCGGCTCGCCCGGGTCCGGCGGCTCAACTGGATCGACGGGCTCGACCGGCTCGACTGGCTCGACCGGGTCCACCGGATCTGCCGGCTCAAACGGGCTCTCGGCGGGTGATTCTGCTACCTCACCTGGGGCATCCTCTTCCACGAGCGGTTCGGCCTGCCGAATGGAGAGGCTAATGCGCCGCTCATCTTGGCGTACCCTAAGCACCCTCACGTTCACCCTGTCCCCGGAATTGACCGCTTCCTCAGGCTTCGAGATGTGGCGGTCCGAGACCTCCGATATATGCACAAGGCCCTCAACTCCGGGCTCCAGCTGAACAAAAGCGCCAAACGGAGCTGTGCGAGTCACCTGGCCCTCAAGTACCGACCCTACGGGGTATTTGGCTTCCGCTGTCTCCCATGGGTCCGGCAGAACTTGCTTCCTGCCCAAGGAGATCTTGCCCTTCTCCTTGTCGACCCTTAGGACCTTCACTTCGATCTCTTCTCCCTCGTGGACTACCTCGGAGGGATGCTTCACTCTGCCCCAGGACAACTCCGAGATGTGGAGCAGTCCGTCCACCCCGCCCAAGTCAACGAAGACTCCGAAATCGGTGATACCCTTCACTACGCCGCGGCGGACCTGCCCCTCGGCTATGGTGGCCCAAGTGTCCGCGCAAAGTTTCTCGTGCTCTTCCTCAAGCACGACTCTCTGTGACAGGACGACTCTGTTCTTGGCGCGGTCAAGTTCCAGGACCTTCATGCGCAGGTTCTTCTGGACGTACTTGGACAAGTCATTAACGTATCCGCGCTCTACCTGAGAGGCGGGGACAAAACCCCTTAACCCGATGTCCACGACCAGTCCACCCTTTACTTCCTGCACTACTGGAGCTTCTAGGATGGTCCCCTGGCTAAAGGCTTCTTCAATTTTCTGCCATGCCGCTTCTTCATCGGCCCGGCGCTTAGAGAGGCGTAGGGTCCCATCTCCGGGGTCAGAACTCTGGACGTACACCATAATCTCGTCCCCCGGTGAAAGAGGTGGAGTGGCGAACGCGCCTTTTCTTTGAAGTTCGGACGCCGGGATTAATCCCTCGGACTTGGCCCCTACGTCGACCAAAGCTCCGTTTTCGTCCACCGACACGACCCTGCCCTTTACTATTTGCCCCTCCTCCAAAGACTTGAACGACTCATCGTACAAGTCCGCCGCGCTCTTATCTTCGGCTTCCGGCTCCTGGAGTTCTTCCTGCGGGGTTTCTTCCGAGACCTCATCGGGTTCGGTCACAGTCTCTGTCGCTTCCTGATCCGCAGGGGCAGTCTCTTGGGCTTTGGTCTCCGCCAGGTCTTGGTCAGGCGGTGTCTTTGGACCCTTCTCTTCTTCCGGCTCCAATTCGCAATTGGGCTTTTCTAGTTCCTCCACTTTGCCTACAACCTCCTTTATGACCCGGTCGGGTGTTGAAGCGCCTGCCGCGATCCCGACCTTGCCTTACCCACGAACCACTCGGCTTGGACTTCCTCGGCCGATTCAACCAAATGCGCCTCGGCGCCGCACTTCTGGGCGATCTCCAAGAGTTGCCTAGTGTTGGCGCTTGTCCTCCCTCCGACCACCAAGACCATTTGGCACTCTTTAGCCAGTTCCATGGTGGCTTCTTGTCGTTCGTGGGTAGCGGTGCAGATAGTATTCGTGCAGTGAACCGAAATACCTGCTTTTTTCAATTCGACCATAATTTTTTCCACTTCGTCCTGCCTGGACGTAGTCTGAGCCAGTAACGCCACTTCACGTCCGCGCAAATCTTCCAGCGTTCCTAGGAGCTCGCCGACGTCCCTGATACATATGGCGTCTTTGCCGGCATGGGACATGATAGCCCGGGATTCGGGATGGTCTTTGTCCCCTACCAATAGCACAACCATCCCCATATCGCCGCACTCTTGAGCTTTTTTCTGGGCGCGTTGCACAAAGGGGCAAGTGGCGTCCAAAATCCGTACCGTGGGGGGTATGAGGGAGGCTTCCTCTTTTGTCGTCCCGTGGCTTCGCATAACAAGAGTTCCCGACATCGCTTCTTCGGGCGTATATACCGGCGCGGCGCCCAAACTCGCAAGCTCGGCGACTGCCGTAGGGTTATGGATAATGGGGCCGAGCGTCCAAACGGGAAGAGGACCGTCTTTTAGGGCAGTCTGCACCATGTTCAGCGCTCTTTGAACCCCAAAGCAATACCCGTAATGTCGGGCGAGCCTTATCTCCATTAGGCTCCCGCCCCGTCCATCCCTCGCCACAGAGCGGTGATCTCACGAGCGATCCTCTTTGAACCTTCCTCCACGTCTAAAGAAAACCTCCCTTGACTTGGAGTCAAGGTAAACGGATTTCCAATGGATACCCTTACGGTACGGCCAACGCCGTACCTGCCGCGAAGGGCGATGGGGACAATCGGCGCTTGCCCGCGAAGCGCTGCCAGAGCGGCTCCGCCGTGGACCTCCGCCAGCTTGTCGGGATCATGCTTTCTCGTCCCCTCGGGGAAAATGCCCAAGATTTCCCCCTTTTTCAGTATGGCTAAGGAATCTCTGATGGCCTTGATGTCAGCTCTTCCGCGGTCCACCGGGAAAGCGTAAATCCACCCGAAGGCGGGCCCGATTATGGGGATCTCAAAAAGCTCCTTCTTGGCCATGTAGTGGATTATCCGGGGCGTCAACTGGGCAACAACGATGGGGTCCCACCAAGACATGTGGTTGGCGCATACGATACAGGCACCTTCCTTGGGCATTCTGTCTTGCCCATACACCTTAAGGCGCATAAACAGCCGAATCCACAGGTTGAAAAGCCCTCTTATGAACCGGTACAGCACCTGATCCTCGCCTCACACAGCGCGACTATGGCCGCGCATACCTCGTCCTTGGTCATATCAGTGGAGTCTATGGTGACCGAATCCTCTGTCTTCACCAGACGACCCCAATCCCTTTCCTGGTCCTTCTGATCTCTCGATACCATGTCTTCCTTAACTTCTTCCCGCGAAAGATCAATTCCCTTGTCCTTGAGTTCTTGCCAACGGCGCCTCACCCGTTCCTCCAAGGACGCGGTGAGGAACACCTTCACCTCAGCATCCGGCATGACGACGCTGGTGATATCCCGCCCCTCCATCACCACGCCTCCGTCTTGGGCCATCTTCCGCTGGATCGACACCAGCACTTGACGTACGGGTCTGGCCATGGCCAGCACCTTGACAGCATTGTCCGTCCCAACCTCACGGAGCCTGTCCGTCAACTCGCGCCCGTCTACCCACACCCGGAAGACTCCGCCGTCCTCCTTGGCCTCAATGTCCACTCCACGCGCCATCTCGCCGAGACGCTCGGGATCACCGAGGTCGATCCCACGATCCAGCGCCGTCACGGCTAAGGCTCTGTACATAGCTCCTGTGTCCAGGTACAGATACGAAAGTCTTTTCGCAAGCATGCGGGCAACTGTGCTCTTGCCTGCTCCGGCCGGGCCGTCTATGGCGACGCGTAGTTTGGAAAGCTCTCGCTT
>JAXGQX010000023.1:0-28065 GCA_040766225.1 Bacillota bacterium
CCATAAGCTTAACCAAGAGACAGGGCAAACCTTCGTCGTAGTGTCCCACGACCGCTCGCTTACTAGGTGGGCGCACCGGGTCGTGGAGATGCTCGACGGGCAGATAGCCCAGATATCAGACGGGGGAATCCCACGGGAGGACTGAGATGAAGAATAGTATCCTTCACATAGACGTGGCAAGCACTGTCACCGACGCTCATGTCCTGACTCTGGAGGACGGCAGGTTTTCCCTGTTGGAGACCGCTTCTTGCCCTACCCCGGCGTTTTCCCGGAACAGCGACCGGGCCGCGGGGCTCGGTCCCCTTCTGGATGTCATAGAATCCCAGGTATCGAAGAATGGGTCGTCTCGTGAGATAGATCGCGTTGTGGTGACCGTCAGTGCCGGGGGCGAGCCGAAGGCGGTATGCGCGGGCGTGGTCAAGGGTATCTCCGGGGAATCGGCTAAGAGGGCCGCCTTGGCGGCCGGAGCTACGGTGAGCGATCTAGTCTGCGTCGACGACGGACGGCAGGACTTTGAAAGGATTTCCGACCTGCGCCGCCAAGACCTCTCCGTCGCCCTGATGGCCGGGGGAGTGGACGAGGAAATCATGAGCTCCGGAACCCACCAGATTCTGAACATGGCAAAAGTCCTGGCAGCGGGACTGCCTAAGAAGCGGTGGAGCGATGAAAGGATACCCCTGGTCTACGCCGCTTCCCAGGAAGCCCGTGAGGAAGTGGTCAAGATCCTGGGAGATGCAGAGATCATATGGGCCGACAACGTGAGGGCAAGACTCGAGGAAGAACACCTGGACTCGGCACGCGAAGCGGTGGCAGGCGTATTCGCCAAGAGCGTGCGTTCAGATCCCAGGTTTGGCGGACTAGGGAGATTTGGGCTTCCCGAAGCCTTTCCTTCGGGGTATGCGGCAGGGCTGGCTTTAGAGCGGTTGTACGCGGAGACGGACGAGAACTTGCTGGGGCTTTCCCTTGACTGCGACGTGGTACAGGTTTTCTCGGTAATTAAGGGCGTGTTCACCAGAACGGTGACTCCCATCGCTAGGGTGAACCCCAAGAAAGTGGCCCGGTGGCTTCCGCGCCCCGACATGGCGGACAACTTGGGCGACATCATAGGCAATCTCTCTTTGCGACCGTGGGTACTGCCGTCGTCTTGGGACGAACTGGCGGTCTTCCTGGCGTTCTGGAAAGAGGTCGTGAGAGAGGGTATTGCCGAGCATAGGGGTAGCGCTATCGAGCTTAGGGGCGTCCATCGCCAAAGGCAGGTCGGGGAGACATTCCAAGTTGAAGTCGCGGGAGGCGATCCTCTCCTGAAGATGCCTTCCCTAAAACGAGTGATAGTCACGGGGACGTTGTCTCACGTCTTGCCGAAGGGAGCTCTAGCCTCTTTGGTCATGGACGGCTTGCAGACCGTGGGAGTCACTGCCGTGTACCGTGACCCCTCGAACTTGCTGCAGGTCGCCGGACTCCAATCCCCCGGAACGGTGAATTTGGACAAAAACCTAGTGCCTTTGGCCGCCATCGTGGCCCCCGGCGAGGATAGGGACCGAGTCGGGACCGGCTGGGCCGCCCTGAAGAACGGAAGCGACCAAACGCTTCCGGTGGAACCCGGCGGGGTAGTCGCCGTTTCCGTGGAAAGCGCTTTCGGGACCGAAGTAACGTTGGCGCCGTCCCGTAACGAGGACTTAGGCGAAGGCGCGGGGCGAAAGGCCGTGAGTGCGTTGCCTCCCGGCTTCACCCAACTATACATTGACGGGCGCCCACGTACCCAACTCCGATCCCTCGACAAGGTTTCGGCCCGGGACATCGTCCGGTGGTACAAGAATCTGGGGGTCTTCCCCGACCAAGTCTTGTCCGGCTGGGGGAGGGGTAGAGAATGATGGATTTCTACGCGCGGAACGAACCGCGTCTCCATAAGGAGACGCAGATAGTGAGGCTGCGGGCGTTTGGTTCCATCGGCGAAGCGGCCTTGGAAGCAGGGTCCGAAGTCACTTGGGACACGTTGGCGGGAAGGTACGCATCCAGAAGGAGGATGAGACACGTTAGGGTTGAGGCTTCTTCCGGCAGTTTTTCAGCGACCGTCCTAGTCCAGGAAGGCCAGAAAGTGAAACGCGGCGAGGTGCTGGCGTACTACTCCTACCTCTTTGGCCTGGGCTATACCGAGTACACCGCGCCCTGCGATGGGGAGATTGCGGCGATTAGTCCTGCCGCAGGCGCGATTTCCATCAAAGAGGCCCCGGTGGACCTTTATTGCCATCTCCCCGGGATCGTAGAGAAGACCGACGACGCCATGGGCGTGTGGGTGAGGACATACGGCGACTTGGTGACGGCTCCTATCGGGGCAGGGTACGGGCGTTCCGGAGTCCTCTCGGTCAAAGCGACTTCACCAGAGGCCCAGATCGCTGCCCGAGACTTAACTCCCGAAGACAACGGGAAAGTCATCTTGGCAGGCCGCAGGGCGTCCCAAGAAGTCCTGGAAGCGTGTCTTAAGTATAGGGTCGCGGGCATCATCGTGGGCAGCGTGAGTCAAAAGACCTTCGAATGGTACAACGATCTGGCGCGGTCACTGGATTGGGACGAGTTCCTAGCCAGGTATTGGGCCAGAGACGCCAAGAAGCTTGACGAAGCGCCTCCGCCAAGCGAGATAGTTCCGGCCTTGGTGGTCACGGAAGGATACGGGGACATGCCCATGGGCGCCGAGTCGTTCGCCTTTCTTGCGGCTCGAGAAGGCAGTTCAGTCTACATAGACGGCGGCGGCAACGGGTCAGAGGAGCCGGCGGTTGTCCTTCCTCTTAACGGTGGGGCGGTCCCCAAGGGATGGGTCCCAAATCCCGTAAAGTATCTGGCCCAAGTTAGAGCCGGCGATAAGGTCATCGTTTTTGGCCTCAAGTCCCCAGATAGGGAGGGTAC
Organism: Bacillota bacterium; assembly: GCA_040766225.1. Classification (GTDB taxonomy): domain Bacteria; phylum Bacillota; class Sulfobacillia; order Fermentithermobacillales; family Fermentithermobacillaceae; genus DULO01. The sequence continues at coordinate 2,902 of JAXGQX010000023.1, forward strand.
GGTGACCGAACTGGTCAGCGAGTTGCGTTTGGAGGACGATCTGGTGGTGCCCGGCGCGAGAGTTGACGCGGAAGGCGGAGAGACCGTCCTTGTTCCCTTGTCAAATATCCTCTTGAGAGGGTAGAACGGGAGACCTTTAGAATGCCGATGAAGTCAAGCGAGCTGTTTCGAGCAAATGTGAAAAGGCTCATGAGGGAGCGGGGGTTGAAAGTCAAAGAACTGGCCGAAATGGCCGGGCTCAGCCCCTCGTATTTCTCGTTGATCCTTTCAGGCGAAAGGGAAAACCTGAGCGACTCCCACAAGGACGCTCTGGCTTTGGCGCTTGACGTTTCGGTTTACAGTCTCTATATGCCGGGGGACGATCAGCTGACTCATGTCCCCGCTCTGCCTTTGACCCAGGAGACCGTGACGCGCAAGTATCCGGAGCCGTCTGGGCCCAGTCAGCCGGTTGACCAACGGGATTCCAGGGCGTTTCAGGATTTCCTGAACGCCTTAAACCTCACCGATCCGCGTCTTGTCGCTGCTTTTTACCGTGAGATCAACACCCTTACCGACCCTGAAGCGCGCCGGTTGGGAAGCGTCTTGAGGAACACCATCGCCCAGTGGCAGGATTCTAAGATGGTGGAGGAAGGGCGAGAGAGACAGGTGTCCCGGGGAAACGTGGAGGAAGGATTGCCTCAAGTTCCCGAGTCCCAGCTGGGTTTCGCCGAAAGGCGCGTAGGAGCGGTCCTGGCCAGCCTGGACGGCATAGTCTCGGACGTGCCCCTCTCCTATCTGCAGGTGGCCGCGTCCTTGCCTGTCACGTGCGTGTTAGTAGCGCTGGAGTCGTTGTCCATAGCCGGAATAGCTTCCCTGGTCCCATCTTCAGAAGGGGATGGCTCCGTCCGGCTCTCGGGGCGAGTGCCTTCTTCGGTCATTCGGACCTGGATTCCCCAGGAATCGCGGCGGGAAGCCATCAACTCGCTATCCTTACACCTTGAGGAGACTTGCCCTGACACAGACCCCGACATCCTCGGCCAGCTGTACCTGGACGCCCAGAACCTACCCAAGGCGCGAGTCTGGTATTTGACGTCGGCGGAAAAGTCCATGGGCAACGGGTGGTGGAGGGTGGCAAAAGAGAGGCTGAAGGTAGTCCTGTCTCTGGATGCCGTATTGAAAACGGATCCTGACGAAAGATGTAAAGCCTATCAGATGATGGTTACGGTTTGCTCAAGCCTGGGCGACCTGGAAGAAGCTTTGGCTTACCAGGAAAGGAACCTCGCGTGTTGGGAGAGGATGTCCAAGCGAAGAGACCTGGTCCTGGGACTGTCAGTGGCCGGAGGGCTCTTCGCGAGGCTTGGTATGCATGATAAAGCCCAAGAGGCTTTGGAGAGGGCCTTGAAGGCGTCGGAGGGAGACGCCGGCCTAACGATCCGCTCGCGGATAGATCTCGCTCATTTGTTCCTCAAGAAAGGACAGGTCACAAGCGCAAAAGAGGAGTTTGAGAGGGCGCTGGACGCATCCACTAAGGTGAGAGACCAGTCGCTCATGGCCCACGCGCTCTTGGGATTGGGGCGGGCTCTATACCGGCGAGGCGATATCAGCCGGAGTCTGACTTACCTGAACAGGGCCTTGGCCCTCTCAGAAGGGAAGGAAGCTTCCACAGAAAGCTGGACGAGATTGCAGATAGCTAAGATCAGGTTCCGGGAAGGAGCTTACGTTGAGTCTCTTCGCCAGTTGGGACTAGTGAAGGCGGCTTCTCGCGGACCTGGAGACAAAGAGCGGGAGTGCCTAGCCGAAGCTTGGTCCGTGAGAAGCTCTCTTCGACTTGGGGACAAGGACCCATCTCTTCTAGATAGGGCACGCGCGGCCGAGGCGTTGCTTCACACCGTCGGAGACGAGGAGGGCAAAATACTTTCCTCACTGGCTTTGGCGGAGGCAGAGGCTTACTTCGGGAACGTAGTTGCGGCTAACCGCAATTTCACTCAGGCTATCAGGGATTCTCGCGTGCTGTCGGATCCGTTCTTGGAGGGTGCCGCCTGCGAGGCTTACGGACAGTACTTGTCCTCTCAAGGAGACGATCTTGCGGGAGTGATGCTTGAGAGGGGCAGGTGGGCCCGCTCCAAGATCGTCTAGCTCCGTCGAACTATTTCCGCAATTTATCTGACAATTCTCCTCGTGGCCTCCCGTTACCCGTACGTTCGGTACCTCGACATCTCCGACCAGACCTCTGGCGATACCTTCCTCTGGAGTTGCTGAGATAAACGGCACTCCTGTTTTGACGCCATTTGGATCCTCAGCCGTTGCTGTGAGTGATGGCGCGAGAGTATCACATCCCATCTATCTAAGTAAGATGTCAATGACAGCAACTTACCGGAAGGATATCCCGCGAGGACATTGAACTGGTGTAATTGGAGGGAGAGCCCTTGGACTTGATCCGACTAGGGAGAAACGAGATCAAGCGCAACTGGACGAGGACCGGCATCGCTTTGGCGGCAACCGCGCTTGCCGCGTGGATGCTGGTTGTCTCCCACATGATCCCAAGGGGCTATCCGTGGGGAGTGGGTCAAGCGGAGAGGGCGTTTATGGGCGGCGACTTGGTGGTATTGCCGTTATCAGGCCGGGCAGCGACCGGAACCGGCTCAGAGCTCACTTTAAGACCATGGGAAGGACGAGACTGGCAGTCCCACGCGCTCTATTACTTCCACCGCCTCCCCCAGGAAGGGTACATATCCGGTCCCCGTTACGTTTGGCGCTCTTTCAGTCCGAACCAAGTTAGAGACTTGATAGAAGACGTATCCGGGATAACCGGGATACGGCCATACGTGGCCATCCCGTGCTTTGTCGGGGCAAATCCGGCTATCTTGCGGGTAAGAGACGCTCGCGAAAATGAGAGTTATCCCCTCTCCATGGAACGTTTCGTCGTGGAAGGCCAGTTCCCACGCAGTTCCCCAGGCTCATCCGATGAGCCCTCCGGACCCCCAATGCAGGCCCTGTTCCCCGGTTCTGGGGAACTTTCCTATAACCTCGTGGGGACATCGCTGCCGGTTCGCGTGCCCAAGGTTACGGTAAGTCCCGGCGCGACGGACTTACGACTTGGTCTTGATTGGGACAACGGCGATACGGTTCAACTTGAGGTCAGCGGTAAGTACCGGGTGAACGCCAACGAGGTATTGGAGATGGGAGCCACAGAACCTTCCCTAGACCCGGTCATCTCGGAGCCCCGCTTCTGGGATAGGCCCGAAGTCATCGTCACGAAAGAGACGTTCCAGGAGATTCTTTCTATGACCGGTTCGGCCACGAGCTTGGATGAGCTCCCCACTTATGAACTCTTAGTGTCAGTGGACCGCATGTCTGAGGCAAAAACCATAGCCTTAGAGATACAAGCGAAGTTGGGCGACGGCTTCGGGGTCTACCCGGTGCCCGAACTCAAAAGGGTCCAGGCAACGGGGTCGGCGCTAGGGTTCGAAAGCCTCCAAGCGGCTGGGCTCATCCAATTCCAGAGTTTTGTCCTTTCCGGCGTGATCGTGGCGGGGAGTTCCTACATCATGCTGGTCCAGCAGAAGAGGAAGATCGGGCTCCTAAGGGTCATCGGGGCTACAAGCAAGAACGTTGTGGTCTACGTCTTGACCATCGTCGGATATGTAGCGGTTGCCGGAGCCGCCATAGGATTTATCGCCGCAAAGGTCCTCTCCATATGGTCCCTTTTTGCCTCGGAAATCACTGCCGGCGAGTACCTGAAGCAAACGGCTCTGGACTTTGTCTCGGCGTTTGGAATGTCCTTGGGAGTGTCGTTGATTCTGGGCATCGCCGTAGGCCTTTGGGCGGCGCGAATTCCCAGCGCGGAGGTGCTTAAGCGTGAATGAATGGCAGGGACCCATCCTCGCGTGCTATGAACTCTCCAAGTTCTACCCTGTTGGAGACGGTTTGTTCGCGCTGTCCAACGTGGAACTGGAGGTGGAGAAAGGGCAGTTCGTCGTCATCATGGGTCCGTCGGGTTCCGGGAAGAGCACTCTCCTCAATATCCTCGGCGGAATCGATAGGCCAAGTCACGGCGAGGTCCTCCTAAACGGCCGCAAGTACTCACGTATGGGCGAGGATGACCTGGCGGTGATGAGGCGCAGAGAACTGGGTATCGTGTTCCAGTTCTTCAACCTCTTGCCCGAACTGACCGCGTCGGAAAACATAGGAATGCCGATGAGGCTTGCGGGAATGAACGAGAGGGAAATCATGTCTAGGGTTATGTACTTACTTGAGGCCACGGGACTTATGGGAAGGGCGAACCACTACCCGGTGGAACTTAGCGGCGGGGAGCAGCAGAGAGTCGCGATAGCCAGGGCTCTCGCACCCAAACCTTCCATTGTGTTGGCAGACGAACCTACCGGCAACCTGGATTCCAAGATGTCCCGGGAGATCATGAGGTTGTTCAAGCGCTTCAACCAAGAGGAAGACCAAACCTTCGTGGTGGTTACCCACCAAGACGAGTTTCTGGATTACGCGGACACGGTGATCCGCCTAGCTGACGGCGAAGTCTTGGAGAGGAAGGCCCGAGATGCGGAAGTGTAGAGTCCCCCAGCCGCCTGACACCCGGGTACCGCCCGCCTTGTCCTGGTCTATGGCGCATCTCATGTCCAGGAGAAGGCTTGCGCGGGAGCGAGGCGCCGCCGCCATTGTCGTCTTGTCGTTGGCGCTCACGGTGGCGACTTCCTTGGTCGTCACCTGTATGGTCTCCCAGAGTGGTTCCCTTCGGGCCAAACAAATCGGCACCATGTCCTTGCCTGTGGACGCCATTGTGCTTTTCAACTCCGTTTCAGACGCATCAGAAGCCCTTCTGGATTCCCGCTCTTGGGAAGGTATCGGGACCATGACACGGTTCCCCTGCCTAAGGACGGACAGCGAATTGGGGCCCCTGCTCATTCTCGGAGTTCTAGATTCAATAGAGCGGGGGGTCATGTTGTGCGAACCGGCGTTAGCCAAAGACGTCGGTTCGGGTTCTCGTTTGGAGGTTTGGGAGGAGGAGACAGGTCAGCCGGCAGGTACCTGGACGGTCCGGCCCACCGAGGGATACTTGCCGGAAGGCCAGTATCCGAAGGACTGGGTATGGGTGCATCCCGATTCGCTGATGGCTCCTGAGAGACTCAGGGCTGTCGCCGTTGACATCACAGGCGAAACCGCTAAGGCTCTGACCCTAATGGCCAAGTTGTCGGAGCAGTATCCCGACTCGCGAGTTCTTATGGACGACTTCGCGCGCCAAACCGTGAGAAAGGCCGTGCTAAAGGCTCATCTGCCGTGGCAGGCGGTGTCGGCTATGGTGGCCATTACGTCCGCGGCGGCGGTATCCTGTGTGCTCGCCGTCTCCTTTCTCGGCAAGAAGCGGGCGTTGGGCATCTTGAAGGTCATAGGCGCCACCCGGTCGGACTTGAAAAGGCTCACTCTCTCCGAATGTTGGTACTTGGGCCTTTTGGGAGTTCCCGCGGGACTTGTGATCGGGGCCGCTCTATGCCGGTTCGCGCTCGGGGTACCGGTTCCGGCAGTTTCCATCCCCGTGTCCTTGTCCATGGGAGCGTTAGCGCTGGCCGGTGGCGCTTTTCTACCGCTTAGGCTTGTAAGGAACGCAACTTGCGATCAGCTGCTGAACAACAAGGCTGTCTACGCGTTGTCCAACCCGTCATGTGCCCAATGCGGGCTTTGCGGAGGTTTTTGACGACGGAGGGGTGAGAGATGAGAGACCGCATAATCGCCGTGGACGTCGGCAGTACCACGACCAAGACGGTCCTGTTTGAAAGAGGGGAAAAAGGGTGGCGCGTCCTTGGGAAGACCGTCGCTCCCACCACTGTTGAATCTCCGGACCTAGATGTCATGATCGGCCTACGGAACGCCTTGGCTAAGCTGGAGAGAAGGACAGGCAGGAAGCTCATGGACGGAAATAGGCTGATGATGCCCTCTAACGCCAGCGACGGGACAGATGCTTTTGTGGCGACGTCTTCGGCGGGCGGAGGGCTTCAAATGCTGGTCACCGGGCTAGTTAAGACAATGACCGCCGAGTCCGCCCACCGTGCCGCTTTGGGCGCGGGAGCGGTCGTTTCGGACATCTTGTCCGTAGATGACGATAGGGTGCTGATGGAGCGGATAGAGGCCATCCGTAAGGTGCGTCCCGATATGATCCTCATTACCGGGGGCACCGACGGCGGCAACATCTCGGAAGTGGCCGCCATTGCCGAGTACATCGCCATGGCAAACCCTGAAGCCAGGTTCGGCACGGACTTCAAGATCCCGGTCATCTACGCGGGAAATACGGACGCCAGGGGATTCGTGGAGGAAGCCATTGGCGATGTACTCGACCTGAGCATCACCGAGAATATTCGTCCGAAGCTGGAGACCGAGGTGCTAAGACCCGCCAGAGAAGAGATACACCGGTTGTTTTTGGAGCATGTAATGATGCGCGCCCCGGGGTACAAGACGCTGGCCTCTTGGGCCGACGGCAAGGTTATGCCGACACCCATCGCTGTGGGGAACGCGTTGACTCGCTTGGCCGATATGCGTATGTCCGACGTTTTGGGCGTGGATATAGGCGGAGCCACAACCGATGTGTTTTCAGTGATATCCGGCCAGTTTTACAGGACGGTTTCCGCGAACTTGGGCATGTCTTATAGCACCGCCAACGTCTTGGCAGAAGCCAAAGTGGAGTCGGTGCAAAGGTGGCTTCCGTGGGAGTCCGACGAAAACCAGGTCCGCAACTGGGACTTCAACAAGATGATCAGGCCCACCACCTTGCCGGAGACCTTGAGGGATTTGGTCTTGGAGCAGGCTGTGGCCAGAGAGGCCTTGCGATTGTCTTTGGACCACCACCGCTCGTTGGTTAGAGGGCTTAAGGGCATACAGCAGAGAAGAGGAGCAGGCGACATATTCGAGCAGCATGGCACCGGGGCGACTTTGGTAGATCTCATGAAAACGGGGCTCATTATCGGTTCGGGCGGCGTGCTGTCTTACGCTCCAAGACGAGCGCAAGCGGCACTCATGATGATGGACGCTTTGGAACCTTTGGGCGTGACAGAACTGGCTGTGGACAGCCAGTTCCTTCTCCCGCATCTCGGGGTTCTCATGGACTTGGACCCGCAGATGGCCAAGGAACTCCTATCAACTGAAGCCTTAGTACCTCTGGGAACCGTTATCGCTCCGCGCGGTCAGGCCTTATCAGCCGGGCATTCGATTGCCCGGGTCGAATTGGAAGGCCAGGTAAGCCACATCGAGTCCGGTGAAGTCCGGGTCATTCCGCTTCCTCCCAAGTCCAGCGCTTTGGTTACGGTCGTCCCGAAGAGGGGTTTCGACGTTGGAAACGGGCCGGGTAAGCCCGTTACCCGAAGCGTTTCTGGAGGGGCCGTAGGGCTCATTCTCGACGGCAGGGGAAGGCCCATTTCGTTGCCCGAGGACGGTAGAAAAAGGATCGCCCTCCTTAGGAGATGGGCAAAGGCGATGGACGCCTACCACGGTGATCTGCTTTCGGAGAGCCCGGGAAGAGAGGAGGCTTTGTGACATGGCGATCGCCTGTAACACGAGAATAGTGCCGCGCGCGCACCTTCGGAAACTACGCAGGTTAAACATGCCGGGGGACGTGTTGGTGGAGTTGGGAGACCTTGTGACGCCCGAAACTGTGATCGCCAAGACCGAGTTTGTGCGCGGGAGTCCCAGAGTGGTGGACTTGAACTCAGAACTCAGTGTCCGACTCACGCCCCAGTTAGTGGACGAAGTTCTTCTGGTCAGAGCCGGAGACAAGGTGACGAGAGGCCAGGTTATCGCCAGGTACCAGAAGAAGTTGTGGTCCGAGATATCCGAGGTCAGAGCCCCGTGTGACGGGGTTGTGGAGATGGTCTCAAGGGTCAAGGGCAGGGTAGTGGTGCGGGAAGACCCTAGGTCCTCCAAGCCGTTGGTCGTGATGAACGTCTCGGAAAAACTCAAGGTATGGCCGTCCATGATCCGCATGTACACCGATGTCCAGGAAGGTGACATGGTGTATGAGGGGCAAGTACTGGCTTCCGCGGTCATAAACCCGCTTATCGGGGAGGCGGGAGTGGACTATGTCTACACGCCCATGAGCGGCGTTGTCGAGAAGATATGCACAAAGACCGGCTGTATCACGGTTGTACGGCCCATCAAACCTTCCCGGGTCCAAGCCCACATCGCAGGGGTTGTTGCGGAAATCCTGCCAGATTACGGCGCGGTTGTGGAATCAACAGGTGCCTACTTGGAAGGCGTGTTCGGCATCGGGGGCGAGAAGCACGGGGAACTGGTCGTAGCTTCAGACGGACCTCGGGGAACACTGGAGGAAGCGGGCATTGGCGAGAACCACAAAGGCCGTGTCCTTTTGGCCGGAAGCTCGGCCAGCTTGGAAGCGCTCCGCAAAATGAAAGACGTTGGGGCGGCGGGACTTATCGTAGGCGGCATTAACAACCTGGACTTGGTGCAGTTCCTGGGATACGAGATAAACGTCGGATTGACCGGGCAAGAGCAGCCCGGCTTCACGGTCGTAGTAACCGAGGGCTTCGGAAATATGCCCGTTAGCCAGGGGGCCTGGGAACTCCTGGTTTCGTCCGCAGGCCGCGTGGCCTCGTTGGACGGCACGACACATATCCGGGCAGGCGCCATCCGCCCCCAGGTCCTATTAAGCGAGGGCAAGATGCCGCCAGACTGCGAGGGAGAGTCCTTGGCCGGTCCTTTTGGCGAGACACGTGAAGTGTCGCTCAGGCAAACTCACGCCCTTAAGGTGGGAGACAGGGTCCGTGCGGTCCGTGAGCCCTATTTCGGGCAATGGGGCATAGTGGAGGAGCTCCCGGCGGAACTACGGCCCGTGGAATCGGAAAGCCTAATGGAAGTGGCGGTCGTGCGACTGGATGATACCGGGAAAACCGTGACTATAGCTGAGGCGAACCTCGAGGTGATCCCAGAATAACGTGAAAAGGAAAGCGACGGAGGCAATTACGGCTCCTGTCGCCTTCCTTCTTTCTGATCTAGACCGGGTTTTCGGGCATTATGACGGCGGCTATGAAGTAGAGTATCAAACCCGGGACAAACCCCGTTACGACAGTCATCAACGCCGTTCCCAAGCGAACGATGGTTTCGTCTATGTTGAAGTACTCAGCCAGTCCTCCGCAGACTCCTGCCACCATGCGCCTGGTCCTTGACCGGAATAGTTTCTTTTCCATTGTGGCACCTGCTCTTTCGGGTAATCTCGGTTTTCCTCAAGCGATCCTATAGTACGTTTTATCCCGGTTAGGGTAACAAGTATCAGTCACAGGTATTTTGCCCCAAAGGAGACAACATCGGTCCTGCTTCTAAATTGTTTTACAACTTCACATCTGTCACAATACTTCTTGCTAAATCCGGATTTGAGTGTTAAGTTTTCATTAAAGACTGTGGGGTGAGATGAATGGACCGGCCGAAGGAGAAGATCAGCACTCTTATCAGTAAGGAAGAGCTGGATAAGAGGATAAAGGAACTTGCGGTGGAGATATCTCGGGATTACGCAGGCTTGGACCTTATCATCATCGGTGTGCTAAAGGGCAGTTTCATTTTTCTCGCAGACTTAGTCCGCCAACTGGACTACCACGTCTGTGTGGACTTCATGGGTATTTCCAGCTACGGCGCTTCGACCAAGTCGTCCGGAGAAGTGAGGATTACCAAAGACCTAGAGCAAAACTTAGCCGGGCGCCACGTTTTGTTGGTCGAAGACATCGTTGACACAGGCCTTACGCTACGTTACTTAGTTGACGCCCTGCGCACCAGGCAGCCGGCCAGCGTCAGGGTATGCACTCTTCTGGATAAGCCCGCCCGGCGCCAAGTCAGGGTGGCTATCGACTACTACGGATTCATCATCCCCAACGCTTTCGTTGTCGGCTACGGCCTGGATTACGCGGAGAAATACCGGGGTCTTCCTTTCGTTGGGGTGCTCGAGGAGTTTCACGAGGAAAAGGACTAAGACAGAAGGCGAGGTATTAGGCATGGCTGAGGACGCCATGAAAGGCCCTGCGGAGGTTGGGGTGCTCCTGGGAAGCGCTTCTGACCTGGACCGTGTTTCACCTGCCTTAGAAACCCTTCAAGAATTTGGCATCCCTTATGAGGTTGCCGTTATTTCCGCACATAGGACTCCTGAGCTCGTGTCGCGGTACGCGTCATCCGCCAGGGGGCGGGGTATCAAAGTCATAATCGCCGCCGCCGGACTGTCGGCCGCCCTCCCGGGGGCAGTGGCGGCCCTGGTAGATCTCCCTGTCATCGGGCTCCCCGTGGGCGCCGGGGCCTTAAAGGGGGTTGACGCCCTTTTGTCCATGGCTCAGATGCCTCCCGGGGTGCCGGTTGCGACCGTCGGAATTGACGCCGCCAAGAACGCATCGCTTCTCGCCGTACGGATTCTGGGGGTATACGACCAATCTCTATCCGAAAAACTGACGCGTTACCGCGAGTCTCAAGCCGAAGAGACCCTTCGGAAAGGCGACTTGGTGGGCGCCAAGGGCCTGCCCCAGTGGCAGAGAGTTTAAGATCACCCAAAAGCACACGTTGAAGGCCACATAACCGCCGGGGAGTGAATCCTATGATCGACGAAATTCGAGACGAATGCGGCATTTTCGCCGTGGCCGGCCATCCGCGTGCGGCCGAGCTATGTTACTACGGGCTGTACGCGCTTCAGCATAGGGGTCAGGAGTCGGCGGGAATCGCTTACGGGAGCGGCGGCGTACTCAAAACCAATAAGGGCATGGGTCTGGTTTCGGATGTCTTCAACGGGGACGACTTCAAAGCCATGGAGGGGGATGTGGCTATCGGCCACGTCCGCTACTCTACCTCGGGCGAAAGCCGCATCGAAAACGCGCAGCCCATCACCGTAAAAATGTGGCGCGGGCAGTGTTCTCTCGCCCATAACGGCAATCTTGTGAACGCCCAGGAGCTTCGGGCCGATCTGGAAAGAGAAGGCTCCATCTTTCACGCCACTTCCGACAGCGAGGTAGTGGCCCACCTCATCGCCAAGTCCCAGGAACCACGCATTGACCTGGCTTTCAAAGAGGCCCTACAACGCGTAGAAGGAGCTTACGCCTTGGCCTTGGTATCGCCTGAAGGAGTTCTCGCAGCCAAGGACGCCGCCAGGTTCCGGCCGTTATGTGTGGGAGAGATCGACGGCGCTTATGTGTTTTTCTTCAGAGACCTGCGGTCTGGATGCTGTCGGCGCCAAGTTCCTCAGGGAACTGGGCAGCGAAATGAAGCTTTTCGCCAAGATCAAAGGGACGGAGACGGAAATCGCCTGTCGTGCGCGATGAAGTACTCCTCGGCGCTGGAGCCGAAGCAGCAGTCCCTCTGCGTTTTCGAGTTTATCTACTTCGCAAGGCCCGATTCGGATATCTTCGGGCAAAACGTACACGCGGCAAAGAGCTCTGGGCAGAAGACTTGCTCAGAAGGGCCCGTGGATGCCGACTTGGTCACCGGAGTGCCCGATTCCTCTCTGTCAGCCGCCAGCGGGTTCGCGGAAGAAGCCGGGATCCCTACGAGATGGGACTGGTTAAGAACCGTTACGTGGGACGCACCTTCATAGCGCCGGAGCAGTCTCAGGGAGCTGGGCGTGAAACTCAAGCTGAACCCCCTAAAGAGCCTTGTCGACGGCAAACGGGTCGTCCTGGTCGACGACTCCATCATGGGGGGACCACTTGCCGGTACATCATCGGCCTTCTCAGGTCGGCGGGGGCAGAGGAAGTGCATGTCAAGATCAGTTCGCCTCCGTACCGGTTCCCTTGTTACTACGGAATCGACACTGCCTCAAAGAGCGAACTGGCCGCCTCGTCACTGGAAGTCGAAGCTATCAGGAAGGAAATTGACGCAGACAGCCTGGTATTTCTCGAGATGTCGGACCTAAAGGACGTTTTGGGGAAGAGGATCTCCGGATTCTGCTATTCATGCTTCGACGGCAAGTACCCCGTGGTGTCTCCCGGTCCTTCCCCGAAAGGTGATGATCTCCCTTGAGCATGTACCGGAAAGCGGGCGTGGACATAAAGGGGGCGTCGGATTCGGTTAAGACCATAACCGGTCTGGCCAAAAGCACGTACAACGATTCGGTTCTCTCGGAAATAGGCGGGTTCTCCGGGCTGTTTCACGCTGGAGGGCTCGCTTTCAAAGACCTGGTCCTCGCTTCCGGAGCCGACGGCGTAGGCACCAAGGTGCTGGTTTCCCAGGCTATGGATAAGCACGACACCGTGGGAATCGACCTTGTTGCCATGAACGTGGATGATGTGGTGACCTGCGGCGCTCGCCCCTTGTTCTTCTTGGATTACCTGGCGGTGGGACGACTGAACCCGGGAGTAGTACGCGACTTGATAGCCGGTGTGACCGCGGGCTGCAAGCAGGCAGGCTGCGTGCTGTTGGGCGGAGAGACCGCGCAGATGCCGGACATATACGGCCCCGATGAGTACGACTTGGCCGGCTTTTGTGTGGGCGGAGTCGAGAGAGGCCAAATCATTGACGGCAGCAAGATCGTTCCCGGCGATGTCCTGATAGGCCTCGAGTCTTCCGGGCTCCATTCTAACGGTTACTCTTTGGCGCGAAAGGTGCTACTGGAAGACGGCAAAATGGACTTGGGGCGGCAAATACCCGAGTTCGGAAGGACGCTGGGCGAGGAGCTTCTGGAGCCCACCAGAATTTACGCCTCCGCCATTGTGGAACTGATTAAGGAAGTCCCCGTAAAAGGCCTGACTCACGTTACGGGAGGCGGCATTCTCGGGAACGTGCCACGTGTGTTTCCCAGAGGCGTGAAGATGAGCCTTTCATGGGACTGGCCCGTTCCGCCGGTCTTCCACATGATTCAGAGGCTTGGCGGCGTCTCGACGAAGAGATGCGTACCGTGTTCAACATGGGCATAGGGATGGTAATCATAGTAGACCCCGAAGAGACAGAGCGCGTTTTTTCCTCAATGAGGGCCCTGGGGATCGGAGCCCATTTGATGGGAGAGATGCGGCGCGATGACTAGCGAGTTGCCCTTATCCATAGGCGTAATGGTCTCAGGACGAGGGACTAACCTCCAGGCGGTCCTAGACGGCTGTGAGAACGGTTCCATCGCGGGGAAAGTGACGGTCGTGATCTCCAACAGGGAGGAGGCGCCTTGGCTTTGGATAGAGCGGCCGCCAAGGGTGTCCCGGCCTACGCCGTCCCTCACAAAAGTTTCGGGAAGTGGCCCGCATGTAGACCCGCCTACGAGAAAGAGTCGTCCAAGTCCTGAAGGAACACGGGGTGGAACTCCTCGTTCTAAGCGGGATACGACAGGCTCGTGGGCGACGACATCCTTGAGGCCTTCCCCTCCAAGATAATAAACATCCATCCGGCTCTATTGCCTTCGTTTCAGGACTCTCCGCCCAGAAAGACGCTTTGGCCTACGGAGTGAAAGTCGCCGGCGCGACAGTGTTTTTTGTGGACCCGACTATGGACGGCGGACCGATCATCGCGCAGGAAGCGATAGAGATCGACGAGGATGACACGGTGGACTCGCTTTCCGCGAAGATTCTTGAGGTCGAACACCGCATTCTCACCCGCGCGATAGCCCTCATAGCCGGCGGACGAACGAGGATCGAAGGCAGGCGCGTGAGGATTCTGCGGTCTACTGCCTTGGAAAAGGGGTGCGATCTGTGCAGCGAAGAGTGATCATTAGCGTCGCGAACAAAGAGGGCCTCCAAGACTTCGCCCGGGAACTCTCCGGCTTAGGTTGGGAGATCATCTCCACAGGCGGGACCGCCAGGCTCCTAAGGGGTGCGGGTCTTCAGGTAAGAGAGGTCGAGGATGTTACCAACTCCCCCGAAATCCTTGGAGGGCGCGTTAAGACCCTCCACCCGGTAGTACACGGAGGGATCCTCGCGAGGCGGAACAACCCCGAGGATATGGCCCAGATCAAGGAGATGGGCATAGCCCCGGTCGATATGGTTGTCTGCAACCTTTACCCCTTCGTGGAGACCGCCAGGAGACCGTCGGCCACTATCGAGGACGTCATCGAAGAGATCGATATAGGCGGCGTCACTCTGTTGCGGGCATCCGCGAAGAACTGGGAATCGGTCGTGGTTATCGCCAGCCCAAGGCGGTACAAAGAGGTCATCGAGCAACTCAAGACCAAGGGCGACGTGGACCGGGACACCCGCAGAGAACTGGCGTTGGAGGTGTTCAACCATACCGCGTCTTACGACTCCGCCATCGCCGCTTACTTAGGCGGCCTCTGGAAGGACTGGCCGTTGGACTTTCCCGACGAACTATCTTTCGGCTACAAGAAGGTCCTTTCCTTGCGCTATGGCGAGAACCCCCACCAAAAAGCCGCTTTCTACGAGCCGATAATGAGCGCCCAAGGGTCTCCTATAAGCTCCCGCCCTGGCAAAGGGGTTTCCTACAACAACATAAATGATGCCGACGCGGCTTTTTCCGCAGTCTGGGACCTTCCTGCTCCCGCATGCGTTATAGTCAAGCATGCAGGGCCGTGCGGAGTCGCTCTGGGGGCGACCGCCCAAGAAGCGTTCGAAAACGCGCTCGCCGCAGATCCCGTTTCGGCCTTCGGCGGGGTGGTGGCATTCAACTGCGACGTAGACGAAGATTGCGCGTTGGCGATGAAGAAGCTGTTCATGGAAGTGCTGATAGCCCCGTCTTACTCGGTCGAGGCCTTGAGCGTCCTGGGAGCCAAGAAAGACCTCCGGATCATGGCGGCCTCCATGGATTCCGCGACAAACAAGACCGGGAAGGCTTTCCCCCGGTACTCAGTGAAGCAGGCTTTGGGCGGTCTCTTGGTCCAGGAAGTTGACACCTTGCTTCCCAAGGATGAGGAGTGGCGAGTAGTATCCAAGCGGGCTCCGACCGATCAGGAAATCCGCGATTTGCGGCTGGCCATGGTCGTGGCGAAGCACGTGAGGTCAAACGCTATCGTGCTGGCCAAAGATGGGGCGACTGTAGGAATCGGCGGCGGACAGCCCAATAGAGTCGACTGTGTCAGGATCGCGGTGGAACGGGGCAAGGATAACGTCCGGGGCAGTTCTATGGCGTCAGACGCGTTCTTCCCATTTCCCGACTCCATAGAAGAGGCGGCCAAAGCCGGCGTATCCGCAGTCGCTCACCCCGGCGGCTCCAAGAAAGATGCGGAGACTTTGGCGGTGGCTGACGCTAACGGGATGGCGTTGGTGATAACAGGCGCGAGGCACTTCCGTCACTAAGGGGGCATTATGACGTGAACATCCTGGTGATTGGTTCGGGCGGCAGGGAGCACGCTCTATCATGGGCTCTGGGCAGGAGTCCTTCCACGGAGAAGGTATACGTATCTCCCGGCAACCCCGGCACTTGCGGCGGGGGCCATAGCGAAGGCGCGTCCCACGGTGAAGGCGACGCGATGGCCGCCTGCTTAGCGGACTTAGAGAACGTCCACCTCGATCCAATGGATTTCGCCTCTATAGCGGATTTCGCTAGAGAGCGCCGCGTCGATCTCGTAGTAGTTGGCCCGGAGAACCCTTTGGCGGCAGGGATAGCCGACTTCCTCAGAGGATGTGGCGTAAGTGTTTTCGGGCCCGGAAAAGACGGAGCCAAGCTCGAATCCAGCAAGAGTGCGGCAAAGGAGTTTATGGCCCGGCACAAGATCCCTCATCCCGCGTTTGCTTCCTTCGACGATCCAAGAGACGCCGCCGATTATGTGAGGTCCCATCCCGGCCCATGGGTGCTGAAAGCAGACGGCCTGGCTCTCGGTAAGGGAGTAAGCATCCTCACTGAAGAGGACGCCGCCATCCGGACAATCCATGATTATATGGTTTCAAAAACCCTCGGCCAGGCCGGAAGTCGCCTGGTCATAGAGGAGTACCTGGAGGGATACGAGGTCTCCGCCATGGCTTTGTGTGACGGCCGAAGGGTTCTGGCGCTCCCGCTCGCTAAGGACCACAAGCGCCTGTTCGACGGAGATCTTGGACCCATGACGGGCGGGATGGGAGCATACTCGCCGGTCCCGTTTGTGGACGACGGGACAGCCAGGGCTATAAGAGAGCAAATCTTGGAGCGGACACTGGCGGGGCTTCAAGCCGAGGGAATAGACTACCGCGGAGTCATCTACGCGGGGCTTATGGTGACTAGGTCCGGGCCGAAGGTCCTGGAGTACAACGTAAGGTTCGGCGATCCCGAAACCCAATGCTTGTTACCGCGGCTGGAGGGCGACTTGGCCGAGACGCTGTTATCTTGCGCCGAAGGACGTCTGGGGAGTCACGACCCCGTGTCGGTGAATCCTAATGCTTGCGTAACCGTGGTGTTGGCGTCAGGCGGATACCCCGGAAGTTACCGAAAGGGCTTTACCATCTCCGGATTGGACACACTTGATAGTGGCACATTGGTCTTCCACGCCGGGACGGCGGAAGTGGACGGCAAACTTGTGACAGCGGGAGGAAGGGTTTTGGCGGTGACCTGTCTCGGGCCCAACTCGCGTCTTGCCGAAGAAGCTGTCTACCGCGAAGTCCGGCGCATTCACTTTGACGGAGTCTTCTACCGGTCCGACGTGAGGGTTCCGGATGGAGGCCCTGTCCGTAATTGACGCAGCATAGACAGGGTACCAGAGGGCGCTTCTCGACTTCCTTGCTTGCGCGGATCGCGGTATTGGCTGCCGTCTACGTTGTCCTGACAGTTGTGCCTCCTCTAAACACCCTAAGCTACGGGTCCGTGCAGATACGGGTGTCTGAGGCTATGACTGTCCTCCCTTTCATCGCCCCGTGGGCGCCATGGGGTCTCTACTTGGGATGCATCGCGGCCAACCTTGGAAGCCCTTTCCTTGTATGGGACGTCACGGTGGGGGCCGCGACGACGCTTCTGGCCGGCCTACTAACCAGGCGCATGCCGAGCGCGTCTTTGGCCCCACTTCCTCCCGTTATCCTGAACGCCCTGATAGTCTCGGGCTACGTTTCCCGCCTCTTGGGGCTGTCGTACTTTTCGGTCGCCCTCTATCTCGGGCTTGGAGAGGCCGTTGCCTGTTACGGGTTGGGATATCCCTTGCTCTCGTATCTTAGGCGAAACTCCAAGTTGCTAGACCTCATAAGAGGCGAGTAGCGAAGAGAGCGTTCGAACCCGGTCTACCTGACCACATCCTATCCCCCGACCGCCCGACTAAGTTACAGTCTTATGGTTGGGTACACGCCACGGTCACCGAGCCCGAACGGAAGGATCAACGTTCTCCGGCATATCATCATCCCGGAGCACGCCACTCCATCGAATTCTCGGGAAACGCACGGCTGCCGCCGCAGCCGCTCTGTGACGACGATAACTACTACGGAGACGGCTCTGCCCCATCTCGACTCCATCACCGGGACGGGTAAGGACTTCCTCGCCCTCCTTTGAACGAGCCCAGCTCTCAACTGATCGATTTTCCAGGGATCAGGTAAATTCCAGATGATGACCACCAGAGACAACGCAGCGATTATGACTTTCACGTCGCCTTTAGTCACGAGAATCCCCCCTTCACCTTACCCATTATAGCAGGGAGTGAGCTGGGGCGCCGATGGCAGAGGGTGGCTTTAGGGTTATCCCAGCGTGTTAAGGAGCAGGGAAGACCAGGACTCGAACTTACCTAGAAGGTGCAGCTTGGAGAGTTCTACCCAGGCGCCGAGCATCTTGTCCTTCTCTTTCACGGCCAAGAGGGGGGAAGGCAACCGCACAACCGAAACCACTCCGAGGTGAACTTTTCCCACGTCATCGAGGTCGTCGTTCAGGAGTCCGAGGATGCCTACCGGGGGATTTCCGGCGATCGCCACTTCCTCGCGAATCTCTCTGAAAGTGTTGGCAAGCAAGATGTGTTTTAAGTCGGATATCCTTCTGCGGTCGGGCCAAGGTATATCCGGCACCGGGTTCATGTGCCCGCCCACTCCGATGGACAATAGCCCGTGGAGCCGCCCTTCACCCTGTGTACTGAGCCGTTTCATCACAAAGATCCGCTTCTCGGCGACGAACAAGGTGTACGAAATGAGTTGTTTGTAGGAAGGGTCATCTTCGACCTCAGACCTGGGCCGAAAAGTACTCTTTCTGGCTATCGGGCGCCACAGCAGGGAGGCTTCTTTTCTTAGGCCTCTCCATGTGCCGATGGCGGCGTACAAATCGCTAGTTGGCACGCAAAGGACCATTTCCTGTCCTAAGTGTTCAAGATCCTTCACAGTCAAAGTCAGACCCCTCTCCAGAGCGACACCCTAGATACTATCATATCTTGTCTCACCCCATAATACCTTCACTAGCGAGGTGATGATTATGGCCTGGAAGAGCATCTATCAGGAGAGAAGCAGATACCGGGACAGGGACCGGCGCGTCGTTGGCGAGCATGCGCTTAAGAGCTTGCCCGGGTGGGTTAAGCAAACTATCGTCTGCCTCTTCATATTTTCGGTCCTCTTCGGCGCCTCCCATGCCCCGGGCGGATCGGCGGGGAACATCGTCTCGTTTGCCAAGGGCGCGGTAGAGGACGATCTCGCTTTTGAGGAAGTCAAGGCGTGGGTCGCCAAGTTGCCCGACAGAATCAAAAGCCTGGCGACTTTGGATATCAGGAATTTCTGGAGCAGAGCCGCTTCGGGCAAGCCCACCGAGTTGGCGTGGCCCGTTTCAGGTCAGGTGACGTCCGTCTTCGGGTGGAGGCCGAACCAGGATTCCAGCGGGTTGTCGCTGCACCAGGGGATAGATATTGAAGCGCCGGTAGGGACCGAAGTCTCCTCGGTGTTGGATGGCGTTGTGGCGAGCGTGAGACAGTCGCCTACATACGGGCTTGTGGTCGAAGTCCTTCACGGCGGAGGGTTTTCCACCGTGTACGGCCATTTGGATACCGCGCTTGTGAAAACCGATCAGAGCGTTAAGCGGGGGGAGGCCATAGCGACGGTTGGAGAGAGCGGCAACGCCACCGGCCCTCACCTTCATTTTGAGCTTCGGAAGGATGGCCTTGAGGTAGACCCGATGCTTCACTTGCCGCCTTTGGTCAAGGGACCCTAAGCGAAAGGTATGGGCGCAGTGACAGTCCCCGTGGCTAAGCTGGGCGGAACCCAGGTATGTATCCACGTCTCCTTCATATTGGCGGCCTTGGTCTTGGCGATGTCGGGGTATGCCCTCCACTTGATGGTGTTCCTTGGAAGTCTCTTGTTTCACGAGATGGGCCATATTATGGCGGCTTCTTGGATGGGCGCGGAGGTGGCCAAAGTTGTGGTGTGGCCCTTCGGCGCTATGGCCAAACTGGAACGGACTTGGCAACTCTCTCCGCCCGCCGAGAGTATGGTGGCTTTTATGGGGCCTCTCAACAGCGGCCTTCTCCTTACGGCCACAACCGTTCTTCAGCAGTGGGTCATGAAGACTCGTGGAATCGACCTTATCCTGGATTACCCCCTCTTGGGGTTCCTTCAGAGCGTGAACTTGTATCTTTTCGCCGTGAACCTCATCCCTTGTCTTCCTTTGGACGGCGGAAGGCTTCTTAGAGCCCGTCTGGCCACCAAAATGGGCTACGTTGACGCCTCGGTCAAGGTGACTCGCCTCGGTCTCTACTGTGGAGCGACGTTCATACTCGCGGGATTGGCGTTGACGCTAACCGGCCATCCCAACATGCCGCTATGCATAGCCGGGGCCATTATCTGGTGGGGGGCAATGGAAGAACGAGACGACAGAACGTCTAGAAGCATCTTGGACCTTCTTACGAGAAGCGAACATCTCAAGCAAAGGAAGGCCATACCCGTGGAAGAGATCATGGTATTAGCTGATGCGCGCGTGAAAGACGTCGTCTCTAAGCTCAGACCGTCCAAGTACAACGTCATTTTGGTTGCGGGGCGGGGGATGAAGGTCATGGGCCGAATCTCCGAGGCGCAAGTGCTTGAGGCTTTCTACAGGGGAGAAGTTGACCGGACCATGAAAGAACTCCTCCGGTGATAACGGCTGTCATCCTCGAACTGTATCGGCTGGGTTATAATGTGCGTGAGGAACACCGCCAAGGAAGCCCATCGAGCGTTCTTCAGAGGAATGGCCTAACCGTTGCTAAAAGTGGACTACAAAGAAATCGCGTGGGAAGATCTGCGCAGGGAACTGGGCAAGGTTGAAAAACCCGCGAGATATACGGGCGGAGAGATGAACTCGGTTCGAAAGGACCCGGCAGAAGTGGATGTGCACTTTGCCTTGGCTTTCCCCGACGCCTATGAAGTCGGCGCAAGCCACCTAGGTTCCCAAATCCTCTACCACGTCATAAACTCGATGCATCGCGTGTCCTGTGAGCGAGCTTATGCCCCTTGGAAGGACATGGAGGAGCTATTGCGCCTAAAGGGCTGGCCGCTTTACACCTTGGAGAGCCGTATCCCTCTCTATGCCTTCGACATCGTGGGTTTTTCCCTCCAATACGAATTGACCTACACAAACGTGCTTGCCATGTTGGACCTCGGAGGGATACCCCTTCGGGCAAAAGACAGAAATGAAAACCATCCATTGGTTGTAGCCGGCGGCCCGGTCGCTCTATCCGCCGAACCCATGGCGGATTTCGTCGACGCTTTCGTCCTCGGCGACGGCGAGGAAGCCGTACAGGACCTCATACACGCCTACAAAGACTGGCGGTCGACCGGGAAGCCGCGTTTGAACCTGCTACAAAGACTCAGCGAAGTTGAGGGCGTCTACGTGCCTTCCCTCTACGAGGTTCAATACAAAGACGACAAGACAGTATTAGAGGTCACACCGAAGGTAATCGATGGTTTTTCGGCTCCCGCCAAGGTTCAGAAGAGGGTACTTAGGTCGTTGGAGGAAGCCCCCTATCCGATCAAACCTCTGATACCCCTGATACCCCCCATTCACGACCGGGCTGTCGTGGAGATCTTTCGGGGATGCTCCCAAGGTTGTCGCTTTTGCCAAGCGGGCATGATTTACCGGCCGGTTAGAGAAAGGGAGCCGGATACCGTGAAGAAAATGGCCCGGGACATCCTGGCGTGTTCCGGGTTCAACGAAGTATCCCTGGTGTCCCTCTCGTCGGCGGATTACACTTGCATCAGAGACTTGGTATCTGACCTCTTGAAGGACTCTTCAGGGGCCAAGGTGTCGCTTCCGTCGCTTAGAGTTGACTCCTTTTCCGTGGGTCTGGCCGAGATGCTGGGAGGCGCGACCAAAAGTGGTCTCACCCTGGCGCCGGAGGCAGGTTCGCAGCGGATGAGGGATATCATCAACAAGAGGGTAACCGAAGGGGAGATTTATGAGGCCGCCGAACACGCCTTTTCGGCCGGCTATTCCCATATCAAGCTGTACTTTATGGTGGGACTTCCGGGGGAAACCGACGAGGACGTCTTGGCCATCGGGAAACTGGCCCAGTCTATTCGGAAGTTGGGTCGCGATATGGGAAAGCGCCCAACCATCGTGGTGTCGGTTTCCGGATTTGTCCCAAAGGCCCACACGCCTTTCCAATGGGAGGCCTGCCTTACGCCGGACGAGTTAATGAGGCGGCAGAGGCTCCTTAGGAGCGTCCTCAGGGGTCCGGGACTGGAATACCGTTACCATGACGCGTATCTCACCAGGTTGGAAGCGGTGTTCGCGAGGGGCGACAGGAGGTTGTCGCGGGCTTTGGAGTTAGCCTACCGGAGTGGGCGCAGGTTCGACGCTTGGACCGACGACCAGAACCAAGAGCAGTGGGACCACATCTTCCAGGAGTCCGGAGTGGACGTGGAGTTCTACGCCCATCGGGAGCGCAGTTCAGATGAGGTTTTTCCGTGGGACCACTTACAGTCGGGCGTACGGAAGAGCTTCCTTCTCTCCGAGAGGCGCTTGGCCATGAAAGGGTCCGCCACTCCCGATTGCCGGGGGGCGGACTGCACGGGATGCGGGGTGTGCCCCGACTTGGGTGTCAAAGTCCACTTGGCCGCCGTCCGGGAGGATAACCCTTGATAGTGCGAGTCATCTACGAAAAAGGCGACCAAGTCCGATTTCTCGGGCACCTAGATGTCGCCAGGATCGTCCAAATGAGTGTAAGATGCGCCGGGTGGCCGGTGAAGATGTCGGAAGGGTTTTCTCCGAAACCGAAGATGGATTTCGGGTCCCCTCTGCCGGTGGGCGTCGCGGGTTATAATGAAGTCTTCGAGGCGGTCCTTACGGAAGACAGGCCCCTGGAGTGGCTTGCGCGAACCTTGTCGGCGTCCATTCCACGCGGTTTTAGGATTCGGGAGATCCTGCCGGTTCTATCCGAGCGGGCGTCTCTTTCAGATAGCATTGTCGCGTCAGTCTATGACCTGGACCTAAAGGGGGTGGACAGAAGCGCTTTGTCCGGGGCATTTGACGCGTTTATGGCGGACGAATCAGTTTTGCTTGAGATCACGCGCCCCAAAGATAGAAGGCAAGTTGACCTCAGGCCGTTTGTTTTGGAAGTGGAAGTTTTATCCTCTCTAGGTGAACCAATCGAGCCGGCGGCACGTTCTGTGACCGCCGTCGCAGAGGGCACGTCGAGGGTCCTTGCGGTCATGACACTGAGGCACGACAAAGGCCGGACGATCCGGCCCCAATGGGTCCTGTCCTCTTTGGACCGGTATGGGCTGGTCTTGGACGCCAGGGAGGCAATTATCGACAGAAGGAAGATACTATTTGAACAACATCGAAGAGACGCCGGGCCCGCCCAGACCCTCCAAGAGGAGAGGTCGGCGAAGGCCGGCAAAGGCGAGACAGAAAGCGGCTGAACCTGTCGTTTCGCCGGAAGAGAGAGCGAGCCGGAAGAGAGATCTTAGTCAACGCGAGATACGACGAGACAAGGGTCGCCTTGGTAGAAGACGGCGCGGTGGTTGAGTTTTACGCCGAGAAACCCAGCCATCAGAAGACTGCGGGGAGCATTTTCCTAGGCAAGGTCACTAACGTCCTGCCAGGTATGCAGGCCGCGTTCATCGACATAGGGGAAGAGAAGAACGCGTTTTTGTACGTCGATGATGCGCTGTTGCCGCCAAACTTGGAAGACACTGATTCCGATCTGCCGACCGGACATACCAGAAGGAAAAAGACCATAACCGAGCTGGTGAAGCAAGGCCAGGAGGTCATTGTCCAGGTAGTCAAAGAAGCCATAGGAACCAAAGGCGCGCGGGTGACGAGGCACGTCACTTTCCCCGGGCGTTACTGCGTATTGATGCCGACTGTGAGCTACGTCGGCGTATCCAGAAGGATCACGGATGAAGACGAAAGACAGCGATTGCGAAAGATAGCCAAGTCTATGAAGCCTAAAGACATGGGCGTGATAGTGAGGACTGTGGCCGAGAGCAAGACGGACGACGAACTGAAGAAGGACATAGAGTTTCTTGTGCGTCTTTGGGACAAGGTCAAATCCCAGGCCACCGGGGTGAAAGCCCCTTCCTCATCCACGGGATATGGGGCTGGTCTTTCGGATAGTAAGAGACGAGCCAATCAGGAAACCACTAGACTTCTGGTTGACGATGTCACTGTGTACGGCAAGATCTTAGACCTCCTAGACGCTGTCTTCCCGAGATGAAGGACAAAATCGTCTACTACCGGGACAAGGAGACGCCTCTATTTGACCTTTACGGAGTGGAAGTGGCCATCGACCGCGCCCTTCAAAGACAAGTTTGGCTCAAGTCCGGCGGGGACATTGTCATTGACAAGACTGAAGCGCTTACGGTGATAGACGTCAACACGGGCCGCTTTGTGGGTTCTAAGAACCTGGCGGACACGGTCTTCAAGATCAATATGGAAGCCTGCGGCGAAATCGCGAGGCAGCTCCGACTGAGGGACTTAGGCGGAATCATAGTTGTGGACTTCATCGACATGGAGACACAGGAGCAGCGGACCGCGCTCATACAGGAACTTGAGAAAGCGCTGCGATACGACCACACCAAGACGGTGGTGGTTGGCATAACCGGACTCGGGCTCTTGGAGATGACGCGGAAGAAGGTACGGCAAAGCATTGACGCGGCGATGCTCAGGACCTGCCCGTACTGTGGCGGCAAAGGGACTGTCATGAGCGAGGAGACGGCGGCGGGTAAGGTCCGACGGGAGATCCGCAAAGTCCTTGCCAACTCCCAAAGCGAAGCCGTGTACTTGGAGGTCAACCCGGCCGTTGCGTCCCACATCTTGGGCCCGTCGGAATCCGGTCTAAGGGAACTGGAGAAAGAGACCGGGAAGACCATCGTTTTGCGCAGTTCGGGCGAAGTCCATCTGGAAGAGATGAACGTAAAGGCGCTGGGAACGAGAGAGGAAATCGCGGAAAAGGCAGGGCGGGAATCCTAGAAGTTATCCCAGGCAGCTGGTTTCTTGACACCATTTCCGCGCGCGTGCTAGACTGTAACGGTATCTTCGGCAGCGGTCATGAGAGTAGGGGGTTTCCAAGTTGTTCGCAATCTTAGAAACAGGCGGTAAGCAATATAAAGTCGCCCCGGGGACAATCGTGAAGGTGGAAAAGCTCGAAGGAGCTCGCGGCGACACTTACGTATTCGACAAAGTGCTGGCAGTGTCCACCGACGACGCGACCAAAGTGGGAAACCCTTATGTCGAGGGCGCGAAGATCAACGGGACCATCGTGCGCCAGGGCAAGGCCAGAAAGATACTGGTGTTCAAGTATCGGGCTAAGACCAACTACAGGCGTCGCATTGGGCATAGGCAACCTTACACCGAGGTCAGGATCGACTCGATAGGTTAAGATGGTTAAGATCAAGCTCCGGCGAGATTTTGTGGTTGATCCGTCCGGAACCGCTTCCAGGACAGTGCTTGTCGGATATGTGATTTCGGGGCATGCCGGCTTCCAAGACCACGGGAAAGACGTGGTGTGCGCCGGAATCTCTGCCATATCACAAGCGGTGCTGTTGGGTCTCCAGGAGATCTTGGGAGACAGGGTGAAAGCTACGAGACTGGAAGGGTTCCTTTCAGTTGACATCGACAAAGACGACGCGGGCAAAGAAGGTACGCAGGCTGTCATGAGGTGCCTCGAGTTGGGCCTTGAGTCCATCTCCAAGCAGTACCCAAAGTTCGTGTCGGTGGAGTATCAAGATAGATAAGTCTTATGAGCACTTATGGAAGGAGGGGAACGGTATGTTCAATATCGATCTCCAACTGTTTGCGCACAAGAAAGGTATGGGGAGCTCCAGAAACGGCCGCGACTCCAAACCCAAGATGCTTGGCGTCAAGAGTCACGATGGACAGTGGGTGACCTCAGGCAGCATCATCGTCCGCCAGAGGGGTACCAGGGTTCACCCCGGT
>JAXGQX010000024.1:0-27990 GCA_040766225.1 Bacillota bacterium
CCTCGTAGGGATTGGCGGAATCGGCGGAGAAGAGGACGTTGGTGGGCCTCAGCTCCCCGTTTTCGCCGTAGGAGATATCCCGCACCAAGTCGGCGCAGAGAAGCCCGTCGCCCTGGTATGCGTATTCGATTCGGAATCCGGCGGGAGTTTTGCCCTCGGGTACCTTGAAGTAGTCGATGACTTCCTTGAACTCCGCCGTCACGCCCAGGTGCCGCACCAAACCTTCGAGCCCGAGCAGGGTTTCGATGTCGAAGGGTTTGTCCAGCACTCTGCGGACATAGGCTTCGTCGGCCTTTACCACCGAAACTGCGCCGCCCGCGAGCATGGCCCTGACCGTGGTCTTGATTTCCGCCATAATCCTCTCCTTTACGCTCCGAAAGCCACTTTCAGCGGCGATTTCGACGCGCCCTTGGTTTCGACGTGTCGGGCTCGGCTTTTTAACGCCTCACCCATTTCAACATGTATATACAGATATAACACGGAAAAGACAAGTAGTCAATACGCTTCTTTCATTTTCCCCTGCCAGGGCGAGGTATCGCGGCGGTGCCACCGCGGCGCCGTCACCGGTACATCGTCGCCTCGAGGAGGTACCGGCTCGGCATGCCGATGCGCCCCGGGCCCAGGACCTGGCCCGGTCAGCGGCTGAAGGCGAATCGCAGCTTGAAGCGGTCTCCGCGGAATACCACCTTGGTAAATTCGAAGGGAGCCCCGGTCTGGGAAAACAACGTATAGTGAAGCAACAGGAGGGCCGAGCCTCTGGGCACCTTCAAGAGCCTGGCTTCCTCGGCCGAGGCCTGGCAGCTTTCCAGGGTTTCCACGCCGTGGGTGGCCACGATGGAGTAGCGTTTCTCCAGGATGTTGCAGAGCGGTTCCTTTTCCAGGTTCTGCTGGAAAAAGTCTTCGCACAGTTCTTCGGGGATATAGGAGCGTTCCAGGGCCAAAGGCTCGCCGTTGGCGTAGCGGAGGCGCTCCAGCCTGTACACCGGGCTTCCCGGCGGAAGGCTCAAGCCCTCGGAAATGCTCTGATCCGCCCGCTCCACCCGCTTGTCCAGCATGGTCGTGCCCGTTTCGTAACCCTGGGCTTCCAGCTGCTCCCGGATACCCTTCTGGGAAAGAGGGCCGGTCATTATCTTTGGTTCCGCCACGAAGGTTCCCTTGCCGGGAACCCTGTACAGAAGGCCCTCGTTGACCAGACGCGTGATCACACCCCGTACAGTCATCCGGCTCAGTTCGTAGAGGCGGCTGAGTTCGTTTTCGGAAGGAATAGCCTCGTGATGGGCCAGCCTGCCTTCCCGGATATCGGCGCGGAGTATTTCTTCCAGCTGCACGTAAAGCGGTTTGGGACCTGACCTGTTGAGGATGTGAATTTCGTTGGAGATCTCTTTCTCCTGCGGGACCTCGGCCATTGCTCATCCTCCTCTCCTAGGGACAATTCGGGGCGAAAACCGGCCTAATCCCGCGCTAAAGCGCCGAGGATGGCCGGGGGTTCCTTGCATAGTACGCCTATTCTTTATATTATGTATATACATGTTTGTATGGGGTTGAAAAGGGGGCGGCGGCGAAAATCGGCTCCGCCTTAGCCTGAGACTCCACAGGGAGACTGGCCGGGTGATCGATGGACGGCGGCTTCCCATATCAGCGCTCGTAAAGGAGTAAAGACCATGGCGACAAAGAAATGGAAGGTAGCCGTCGGATGCGATCCCAACGCCGCCGAACTCAAAGAGACTATCAAGGAACTTCTCAAGGCCGAGGGCCATAGTTTCGAGGACTTCGGAAGCGATGATCCCATCTATCCCAATGTGGCCTTCAAGGTGGGCGAGGCGGTGGCCTCGGGAAAATTCGATCGGGGCATTCTGGTCTGCGGCACGGGCATCGGCATGTCCATAGCGGCCAACAAGGTGCCGGGCGTCTACGCCGCCCTCCTGGCGGACCCCTATTCCGCCGAAAGGGCTATCAAGAGCAACACTGCCAACGTCGCCACCTTGGGACAGCAGACCATGGGGCCCTATGTGGCCAAGGCGCTGGTAAAGATCTGGCTGGACGCCGAATGGGAACCGGGCACCAGAAGCGAACCCAAGGTGCGGGCTATCGTCGATTACGCCGCCAAGCAGGGCAAATAGGAAATCAAGTTCCGCCGTCGGTCGCGGCAGGTTACGCGCCCCGGTTTCGCCGCCAGGCGAAACCACGGGGCGCGCCGCCCACGCGAAACGCCGAATTAAGCCGCTTCGCGCGGCACAGTTAAGGAAGCAAGCATGCCTGGGCGAAGAAGAACTAAAGCTGAAGTTCAAGGCCCTCGCGCTGAGGAAAACGTCCTTCGCATGGTGAAGGCCGCTGGGCACGCCGGCACATGGAGGAGCCCTTTCGGCCGCGAGGACATCGTCGCGGTGCTTTACTACAAATTCATGAAGCTGGACCCGCAAAACCCCGGCCTGGCCGACGGGGACCGCTTCTGGCCAGCACCCCTCCGCCGGGCACAAGTGCCTGATCCTCTACGGCCCTGGCCGAAGGATACTTCCCCAAGGAAATAATGGACAGCTATGGCGAACTCGATTCGCACATACCCGGGCATCCCAGCATGGACAAATTGCCGGGGGTGGAGGCCAATACCGGATCGCTGGGACACGGGCTCTCCATCGCCGCGGGCATGGCCATGGGGCTCAAGCTCTCCGCCTCCCCGGCCCGGGTCTACACCCCTGATGGGCAGGCGGCAGCGAGCTGGCCGGGGCTCCAACTGGGAAGCCGCCGCGGCCGCCAGTCACCGCAAGCTGGACAATCTACCCGCCATCGTCGACAAAAACGGCCTCCAGATCGGCGGCCCCTCGGATTCGATCATGAACTACGAACCCTCCAGGACCGCTGGGCATCCTTCGGCTGGTCGGTCCGCCACATGGGCAACCACGACTACCCCACCATGGTCAAACCTGGAGAGCCTTCCCTTCGAAAAGGCAAACCTTCCCTCATCATTGTGATACGGTCAAATCCAAGGGTTTCCCGCTGCCGAAGGCAGGGCCGCTTACCACTACTGGAAGGCCACCAAGGAAGAACTACAGCTCGCCGACGAGGGCTCTGGCCGCGGCCAGGGCCGGGCTGGAAAAAGCGCTGGCCGAGGCGCAGGTAAAGGGAGGATTATGATGAAACAACCAGCGATGCTTTCCGCCAAGGCCTTCGAAGCCGGCGAGGCCCCGATAAAAGCCTTCGGCGAAGCCCTTCTTGAAGCGGGAAAGGCCAATCCGACATCGTCGTCGTATCCACCGACTCCTCCTCGGGTTCGGGGCTCTCGCCCTTCAAGGCGGCCTTTCCCGAACGTCCATATAGAGTTCGGCATCATGGAACAGGGCGCCGTCGGCTATTGCGCCGGCATGGCCGCGGTGGGCAAGACCCCTTCTATGCGGCCATCGCCCCTTCGTCTCCGCCAGACCCTTCGAAATGGTCAAGGACGATCTGGGCTACATGCGACAGAACGTCAAGGTGATAGGGCGCTGCGGCGGCCTCTACCTATTCCCAGCTGACCCACCCACCACTCCATCGACGATTTCGCCCTCATGCGCACCATTCCCGGCCTCCTGGTGCTCAATCCCAGAACCCTGTCTCGATCCGCAAGGCTACCCTGGCGCTGGCCAAGCACTCGGGCCCCTCCTACATGCGCATCGGCAGCCCCAACATGCCTGTTCTATACGATGAGGATCTGCCCTTCGAAATCGGCAAAGGCATCCTGGTCAGGGAAGGCCACGACGTCACC
This sequence comes from Bacillota bacterium, assembly GCA_040766225.1. Classification (GTDB taxonomy): domain Bacteria; phylum Bacillota; class Sulfobacillia; order Fermentithermobacillales; family Fermentithermobacillaceae; genus DULO01. The sequence goes on from JAXGQX010000024.1 coordinate 3,740, forward strand.
CTCATCGGCACCGGGACCGTTCTCTGCCAGGCGGTAAAGGCCGCCCAGCTGCTGGACCGCAAAGGCATCGGCGCCCGGGTGATCGATATCCACAGCATCAAGCCCCTGGACGAGGACATGATCCTCAAGGCGGCGGGCGAAACCGGCCGGATCGTCACCGTGGAGGAGCACTTCCTCAACGGTGGCCTGGGCAACGCGATCGCCCAGTTCTCTCCCAGACAAGGCCAACGCCCGTAAAAATGCTGGGCATCGACCGCTTCGCCTCCAACGGCCCCTACGAGGGCCTCTTGGGCCAACACGGCCTTTTTGGCCGGGCGGATGCCGCCAGCTCCATTGAGTTCTTAAAGAAAAAGTTCTAGTCCTTGCACCGGCCGCCATCCGGCGCCGACCAAACCTAAGGCGGATAACAAAAAGAGGTCGTCCTGGAAGCTTCCAGGACGGCCTCTTCGTATACCGCGACAGCGCCGCGGTCCGGGTCTCCCGACCCCCTCCGCGCCGCGCAGCGCCAATGCGCATCAACCCTTGGCCAAGAAGCTTTTCCTCTCCCGCGGGACGCTTTGCCCGATGATATAGACCAGATCCTCCTTGGGATCGAGGTTGGTCAGATAGTGCAGCTTCTGGGAAGGCACGAACACGGCGGTGCCGGGCAGCGGGGATGAGTATCCTCGCCGATGGTGATGGAGCCGACGCCGGAAAGACAGTACACGCCATGCTCGATCTCGGGGAGTGGCCCTTGGTGCCCTCCTGCTGGCGGGTATCGGCAGGCTTGATCTTGTTCACCGAAGCGAAAAGCTCTTGGCGCCGCAGGTATCCTCCGTTGATGAGGGATATTGACTTCCACCTTGCCGTGGTGGGCGACTCCCTTGATGGCGTCGTCCATGGTGAAATCTTAATTTCTGACCCATAGTGTTACTCCTGGGTTTTTGTTCCGCCGCGGCCCAAAAAGTCGTCGAGCCTTTTTGGGCCGTCCTGGTATCAGGCCTTCTTCGTCTTTTTCTTGCGCCGTTACCTGGCTTACAAGCACGAAAGCCGTGAAGGCATAAAATACGATACTGATCGGGCTTTAGCCACGAAGGTGACGAAATTGCCTAAGGAAAGAATGAGCGCCCTGCGGGAATCCTCCATCGTCGGTCCGATACCAGCACGCCAGAATCGTCGGCGCCACGGGAAATCCGAATTTCTGCATGAAGAATCCGATAAGCCCCGCGGCGAACATGGTGAAGACATCGAACATGTTGTTGTGGGACGAGTAGGAGCCGATCACGCAGAGGACGATGGTGGTGTAGAGATAGGACTTGCCCGGTCGCACCTTTACGAAGAAACGGATGCCGAAGCTCGGATGGAAAATGCCAAGGATATTGATGATAAAGAGCGTCGCATAGATTCCATAGACGAAGCCCGAGTTCTCCTGGAAGAGCAGGGGGCCCGGATTTTAAACCGTGGATGAAGAGCTTGAAGAATGGCCGTGGCGGGGTCGCCGGGAATACCCAGGGTAAGCATGGGAATCAGGGCGCCGCCAGTAACGCCGTTATGGGCCGCCTCGGGGCCGGCCACGCAGTCCAGAGTGGGCTCATCGGAGCAGGCCTTGCGCTTGGCCTGGTCGTAGCCCAGGAAGGCCGCGATCGGTCCGCCCGTGCCCGGGATGGCGCCGATGCCCACGCCTATGAGCGCAGACTTCAGGATAGTACTGGCTAGACCCTTTATTTCCTTGAACGTCGGGAAGGACATGGAGACATTGGTATCCAGCTTGCGCTTTATCGCCGACTCATCGGTGGCGAAGGCTTCGACGATCTGGGGAATGGCGAACATGCCGATCATGAAAGACAGCACGTCCACGCCGCCCAGGAGGTTGATGGAGCCGAGGTGTAGCGTTTCACGCCCATCACCGGATCCATGCCCATGGTCATGACCAGAAGACCGATCATGCCGGAAATCGGCCTTAATCACCTTGCCGAAGATATTCCTGCAGTGGCGGAGAAACCGAAGAACACCAGGGCGAAAATCTCCGCAGGCCGAACTTGAGGGCAGATTTGGCGATGATGGGGGGCTACGACCACCAGAATCAACACCGAGATAAGACCGCCGATGGTGGCGGAGAATACCGCGCAGTGCCCAAGGCCTTGCCGGCCTTGCCTTCCTTGGCCAGCCTGTGCCCGTCCAGGCAGGTGGCCGCCGCCGAAGGAGTCCCGGATACCAGAGGCAATAGCCGAAACCGATCCACCGGTCATTCCGCCCACATAGACGCCCAGCAGCAGGGTGATGGCCGCCAGAGGATCAGATTGAAGGTGAGAGGGAGAACGAGAATGATCCCCATGGAGTAGGTGAGGCCGGGGATAGCCCCGAACACGATACCCACCACCGCGCCGAGGATCATCATGAGGATGACCTTTAACTGCAGCGCCGCGCCGAATGCTTGAGTATTGCTTCCATAGTTTTACCTCAGTACCACAGCAGCGAGCCGCTGGGAAGCGAAAACTTGAAAAAGACCGTGAAAACCAAGTACACGGCACCGGTTATCACCACGGTCGCGATGATCGACAGGCCAGCTTTTTGTGTTCATAATGAGTTTGATGATCACGAACACGAAGGGGACCGTGGCCATAGAAGCCGATAAGGCCTGTCAACACCGCGTAGAGGAAAATAGCCGATAAAAGAATACAGCATCTTGAGGGAACAGGCTTGGGCTCCTCGAACTCCTCGCAGACTCCTTTGCCGGGCGCCGCGGCGGCGGCCTGGGAGGCCACGATATCAGCCATCTTCGTGTCTTGTTTCTTAGCGGCCACCGGTTTTGATACCGCGCCCTTCTTGAAGGAACCGATCAAAAGCGCAAGCGCCAGGAGCGCCAGGACAGCGATAATGACCAGGGGAAAAAATCGAGGTCCCGGCGCCCCCGGAAGAGAGTTGGCCTTGATTTGGAAGGTGAGATATGCCCAAAGTCCCGCCAGTCCAAGCAGGACGATCGACACATACCTGTCGGAATTCTTCATTTATAACTCCATAAAAAACGGGGCCCGGAACGCCCGCCCGGGCCCCGCGAATAAACAAAATCACGCCCTGGAAAACACTAGCGGTTGCTGGTGCCGGTCTGCTTCATGAGCACGGCGTTGGTTTTGTCGTCCTGATCCAGGAAGGCCTGGAACTCAGACCCGGTCTTGAACGAGGGAATGATGGCCACGGTCTTGGCGAAAGCCTTGAACTCCTGGCTCTCCACCACCTTCCTGGTGGCCTCTACCAAGGTCTGGACCACATCGGCCGGGGTGCCCTTGGGAACAGCGAGACCTCTCCAGAGAATCAGTTCCAGAGGATAGCCGGACTCCTTGAGGGTGGGAACATCGGGCATGCTTTCCACGCGGTCGGCGCCGGTGACCGCCAGAATTCTCACCTGCTTAGCCTTGTACTGACCTTCGACTTCCGAGGGAAGCTGAATGGTGGCTTCGATCTGGCCGCCCAAGAGGCTGGCGAAGGCGAGGCCTTTGCCGAAGGGAACGTGGACCACCCTGGAACCTGCTTCGTTCTCCAGCGCAGCGGCGGTCAGGTGGGTAAAGGTGCCCGCGCCGGAGTTGCCGATCCTCACCTTGCCGGGATTGGCCTTGATATAATCCATGAATTCCTTGACGGTCTTCCAGGGCGCGTCGTACTTGACGGCGATGGACACCGGCTCGTAGGAAACCTGGGCGATATGGGTGAAGGCCTCATGTTTGAAATCGATGTTGCCCTGATAGTAGGCGGTGAAGATTCCGTTGGAGGTCCAGATGACGTTATACCCGTCGGGCCTCTGGTTCTTCACATAGTTGTACCCGATAGCCTGGCCGCCGCCGGTGCGGTTGACCACGGGAAGGGGCTGCCCGAGGTAGCCCTGGGCCAGATCCGAGAACTTGCGGGCGATAAGGTCGGCCGCGCTGCCGGGTCCAAAGAGGCAGGTAACTTCAATGGCCTTGGTCGGGTACTTCTTGGCCTGAGCCGCCAAGGGAGCGGCGACCGCCGCGATAACCAGGAGCAGAGCAATAATCCTTTTGGTGTTGGACTTCATTCTTTCCTCCGATGCAATTTTTAAAGGCCGCTCAAAAGCGGCCCGCGCAATACCGGCATTTTTCGCAAGTTGCTGCGAAAAATGCCGGCTCAGAAACAAATTAAATTTCGGCCCAGGCGGTTTTGATGACCCTTTTGGCCTGGGCGATGATGGCCGCCGAGGACTCCTGGTAGAGCAGGGGCCGTACCTCGACGCTCATGACGGGCTTGTTTTCCGGCCTGAGAAGCTTGCGGTCAAGCAAAAGTCGGAAATAATTCCTCACGTCCTTGGTCCAGATCTCGCCGTCGGCGATATTGAACCTGGGCTGGAGATCGCCATAGAGCGGATGCCTCCAATCCCTCATGATGCAATTGCCGATGTGGAAGTGCATGGGATACTTGTCCACCAGGGGAATCGCTTCCTCGGGTTTTTCTCCCAGCAGAGGGAAATGGGACAGGTCGGCCAGGGAGCCGAAATTGTCGTAGTGGGGAGCCACCATATCCAGCACGTCGGCGGCGTCCTTGAAATGGCCGATCAAGGCCTTCTTGTCCTGGTCCCGGTCGAATATTTTCATGTAAAGCTTGGCATCCCCGAATTCCTTGGTGAACTCGCAGAGCTCCATGAGGCTTTCGGCGAAAATCTTCTTGGCCTCTTCCCGCTTTTCGTCCCCGGGGTCTTTGCCCGAAAGCACGCGAATGGAGGTGGCCCCCAGGTGGTATGCTTCCTCGATACCCTTCTTTACCCCATTGATGCCCGCCCTGCGCTCCTTGGGATCCAGGGAGCTGAGGTTGAGTTTCTGGCCGAACACCCTGGGCTGGGTGGCGTAGCAGACCCGCAGGCCCGATACCTCCAGCAGGGTGCGCACTTCCTGGCGCTTTTTGTCGTCCTTTATCCACCCCACCTCGATGGCGGTCCAGAAATCGTCCTCGATGATCTTCTCCAGGCTCTCGACGATAGGCCCCTCCCCGTTCACGATCTCGGGGAAGGCCTTGAAATGCACGATGCCGACATCCATGTACCGGTAGATAGACATGTTATCCACGCTTTTCTCCTTTAAAAATTTTTATTACCTCAGGGATGAAGGACGATGCGGATCGCCCCGCCCTCCCTGGCCATAAACACCCTGAACGCCTCCTGAATCTGATCCAGGGGATAGGAATGGGTGAGCAGATCCTTAGCCTGGATCTTGCCCATCCGCATCAGCTCAAGAGCCCTGTGTACACAGCGCTTGCCCTCGCCCCGGACCGTATAGAGGTTGTTGGAATTCTGCACGCAGATGCCGAGGTCAGCGGAGACTGTGTCCTCGAAATGGGCCACCAGGACGATGTCCCCGCCCTTGCGCACAACACGGATAGCCTGCTGGAGGCTGGCGCTGTTGCCCGCGGTGAGCAGCACAAGATCGGCGCCGTAGCCTCCGGTCTCCCGCTTTACCGCCGCGATGGGATCTTCCTTGTTCAGATTGATCACCACATCGGCGCCCAGTTTTTTCCCGAGGTTCAACCGCTCGTCCCTGGTGCCGGTGAGAATAACCTTGCCCGCCCCCAGGGCCTTGGCGCACTGAACGGCCATGAGCCCGATGGCTCCGGGGCCTACTACGGCCACCGAGTCGCCGGCCACGAAACCGCCGGTATGCTCGATACCGAAGAGAGCGGTGCCCGCGGTGGTGATGATCGTTGCCTCGTCGAAGGAAATATTGTCGGGAATCTTGCTGATGGTATTCACGTGATTCACCGCGTACTCGGCGAAACCGCCATTGGTAGTGAAGCCGTTAGCCCTATGTCCCTTGGCCAGATTGCCGTAATTGAGGCAGGCGGTATACTTGCCGTCGATGCAATTGCGACAACGCCCGCAGCCCTTGTGCACCTCGACGGTCACCCTGTCTCCCAAGACGAACTCGTCCACCGCCTCGCCCAGTTCGACGATAGTACCCGCGTACTCGTGGCCGATGATAAAAGTACCCATAGGGGGCTGCTTGATCATGCCCCTGGTGACGATCTTCACGTCACCGCCGCAGATTGAGCAAGACTCGATCTTGATGAGGACTTCGCCCGGTCCCGGCGCGGGGACAGGTCGCTGCTCGATGCGTATGTCGTTCCAATCGTGGAGAACAGCCGCGCGCATCATGGTAGGGTGGCTCATAGGACCTCCAAGTAAATGATTATATCTGTGGTTAAACAGCGGGAACCGTTTCTGGTGGTACTGTCTTCAGCCTGACAGCGGTCGGTTCCAAGATAGGCTTATTATACTGTACTACAACCGCCTCCTGTCAATCATTAATAATGGTTCTGGCATATATAAAAACACTAAATAGAAAAAAGTATCCATCCGACAGGGATTTTAGAATTATTTTTGTTCCCATATGGTGGGATATAAAATCCATTGCCCCTTATCGTATTGTATGATATAATAGTGGTCGCATCGAGTTGTATCATTCAATAATAGCATACCGAGACCTTAAACAAAGGCGCCTCAGTGATCACTAAAGAAATAGAGGTGTTCGTTATGAAGTTCGCGAAGATCGATAGAAGTTCCGTTACCGAGCAAATCATAGAATACCTGCGAAAGACCAGATCTTCAAACAGAAGCTCAAGCCCGGGCAGCAACTTCCTTCGGAGGAAAATCTTGCTCTGCAGCTGGGGGTCGGTCGCGGTACCGTACGCGAAGCCTGCGGGTGCTCGTCTATCTCGGTATCATCGAACGACGGAACAAAAGCACCTACGTTACCTCCATCGCCAGTTCCAACAATCTCATGGAGGGATTTCTCGACGGATCCACAAGCATAGAGACGTGGAGAAGATCATCGAAGTACGCAGGATCATCAGACGAGGCGGCCGCCCTGGCGGCGGAGAACGCGACAGCCGAGGAGTTGGAAAAATCCGTGGCATCTGGCAAAAATGGAAGAAGCCGCCGACAACTATAAAGAATTCATCGTGCACGACCAGGATTATCACCGGGCGATTTTCAGCGCCTGCCGAAGCCACATCCTCCTGGAGATCAATTCCTCTATTCAGCACCACATGCACCAAAAAAACCAGGAATTAGTGGTCAAGCTCAGGCCGGGAATCATTCCCCACTCCCTGGATTATCACCACCAAGGTTTTCAAGGGAATCAAGGAAGGCAAGGCCGACGAAGTTCGCAAGATAATGCGGGATCATATCGATAACATCGAAAACGAGATGAAACAAATTATCAAAAGCGGGGCCGAGCTAAAGGTCGAGAGAACAAGAATGAACAATCTTTCTCCCCCATCTCTCCCCTCGACAATGAAGGCGGTGGTCCTCCTCGGCCCCAATCGCTTGGAAATCGAGACGCATCCCCGTACCCAGCCCGGTCCGGACGACGTCCTTATCAGGGTCGAATCCTGCGCCATCTGCCGCTCCGACCTGGGCATGATGGAAAAACCCTTCCCCGGCCAAAGTCCATACGGCGAGACCATCCTGGGCCACGAATACTCGGGCACCGTGGTCGCCCTGGGCGACACGGTGGACGAATTCGAAATAGGGGACAGGGTGACCGTGGAAGCCCACCTGGGCTGCGGCCGCTGCCGGAATTGCCGATTCGGCGACTACACATCCTGCCTCAACTACGGCAACGGGGCTAAAGGCCATCGTTGCAACGGCCATGTTACCCCCAGGGCCTATGCCCAATATGTGGTCAATCATATCAATACGGTCCATAAAATTCCCGGTTCCTGTCCTTCGACGAAGCCAGTCTGGTCACCAACCTGGGCTGTATGCTCTACGGCATAAGCTTGGGCGGTTATATCGCCGGCGAGCAGGTGCTGGTGATCGGCGCGGGCCCTGGGTCTGGCGGCCGCCGCGGCCGCCAATGCGCTAAGCGCCGACAAGGTGTATTTGAGCGACGTGCTGGCCGACAGGCTCGGGGTAGGGAAAAAATCGGCGTACAGCGGACGATAGACGCTTCGGCGGAAGACCCCCTGGAGGTGATCCTGGACGATACCAAGGGTCTGGGCGTCAACTACGCGATCGAATCCTCGGGCACCCAGGCGGGATTGGATCTGGCCGTCAAGGCCACGTGCCGGAACGGGGGTATTGATGCTCTCCATAGCCCACAAGCTAAAGGTGGATCTCGAAAATCTCTCCCTCGACGATAAGGATATAATCACCAATCGGGAGAAAGCAGGACCAATGTCGCCCGGGCGGTGAGCCTCTGGCTAAGGACAGGGTGGATCTAAAACCCCTGGTTACCCACGGCTTCCCCCTGGACGAGTACGAAACCGCCCTGGCGGTCTTCAGGGAGCGAAAGGGAGGGGCCGTCAGGGACGTACTCCATCCCCAGGAATAAAGGCGCTCCGGAAAATCCTTATAAGCAAGCCCGGCCAGAGAGGCCGGGCTTTTCGTCCAGATACGATACCCAATCGATTACAACTCTCCCGCATCGGCCAGGATATCGACCACCCAGCCCGCGGCCTTGCCTACCACGTTGGTGCACTTGTCCACGTAGGCACCCTCGGCCATGTACTTGGCCTTGTCATCCTCGTCCCTCAGGTAGTAGGTGCGCCCGAAAAGCTTCCTGCCGAGACCATTAACCAGGTGACCGAGCCGTACTCGTCGATGAATTTCTTGTGAAATTCGGCGGCGTAATTTCGAGCCTTGTAACGCTTTTTATCCGGAGATCGAAAAAAGCTTCCCTTTTCCCTGCCGAAAAGGTGGCCGCATGAGCACCCCGCCCGGAAACAAGCCCCACAATGTCCGTCCGCCTCCCCGGCACCTCCCGCCATGGTGGAAGCGGCCCTGAGGTCGCGTCGGTCCGGGATTGCGCAGGTTCAGAGCTTCCTGGAGAGCGGCGAAGCAACACTGGGCGCAGCCCTGTTATCCCGCTCGTACTCGAAAACTAAACGGCTCGCTTTCGCCTTGATTTCGTCCTATCCTTGGCCATATGAAAAAACTCCTTAATTAACGGTGCCGCCAAGGGCCGCCTTAAGCCTGGGTCGTGGACCCAGGCTTAAGGCGGCCCGAAGGCGGTTTGCGTTCGTTTAACCCCTTTAGTACGCCGCGCTCTTTACGCCCATAAGCCTGTGGGCTTCACCAGAATGACAATAAACATCGCAATGAAGGGCGCCACGTAGGCCAGGGGACCCCAGATCGTGCCGCCCCTTGTATCACCTGACCGATAAGGATCGCCGAAAGGGCGGTGCCTTTGATCGAGCCCAGACCTCCCACTATGACGGTGATAAAGGCCAAGAGCAGCATATCGAAGCCCATGTAAGGGCCGACCATGATAAGCGGCGCGTTGAGCGCCCCGCCCAGGCCGGCGAAGGCCGAGGCCACCACGAAGGTACCGGTGAAAATCTTGTTGATGTTGATACCCAGAGCCTGGACGTTGTCCCTGTTTTCCACGCCGGCCTGTATGGCCCTTCCCACGATCGTTTTATTGAGCATGGTCTGGATGAGAATGTAGGCCACGATCGCCGTGGCGATCACCAAGAGCCTATAAAGGGGAATATTGGCCCCCAGAAGCTTGACGATCACCGTGGTGGGCGAGGACACGGGTTTGGGCTGCAGGCCCCACACCATCTGGATAACGCCGATACCCACCAGGAAGGAAGAGTAGGTCGCCACCATGGTGAACATCATCTTCCTGTGATAGAGCCTTCTGAGCAGCTGGGTCTCCACCAGAAGGCCCAGGGCGGCGCCGATAAGCATGGCCACCACGGCGCCCAGAATAAAACTCCCTGTCTGGGATACCACCACATAGGTGGCATAGGCGCCGAACGAATAATAAAGCATGGCTTCCATGTTGACCACGCGCATGAGCCCGTAGCCTATGGAGAGGGCGAGGGAAACCAAAAAGAGTATCGCCCCGGAGCTGAAGCCGTATAATACCGCGGTAATCCACTTGTCCAGATATCTCACCTCGCCTTTGTGGCCTGCGCGCCGCTTTTGAATCGACCCTTGATCCAGGCTCCCGTGTTGAGGAAGAAGCCCCAGATGCCTTCGTTGAACCTGAACAGAATCAGCATGGTGATTATGCCCACGACGAATTCCCATCGGGACACGAAATTACTGACGATGTCCTTGATGCCCAGGAAGCCCAGGGTTCCGAAGAGTGGTCCGTAGAGCGAGCCAACGCCGCCTAAGAGGGTGGCCACCACTACTTCGATGGCCCTGGAGTTCTCGCCCATGTTTGGATTGACGAATCCAAAGTTGATGGCGAACAGCGAACCCGCGAAGGAAGCCATCACCGTGGCGAGCATGAACCCAACCACCTTTATCCTGAAGGGATTATAACCCAGGAACTGGAGTTTTTCCTCGTTGGACTGAATAGTCCTGAACGCGTTGCCCAGGGCCGACCGGTGCAATTGCCTGTATAAAAGCAATACGATCAGAAGTATGGCCATGATGAAGAAGAAAAAGTTCTTGGGAAAACGTATGTCCAACAGTGGCGTCGCCAGCATTCTGGAACGATACCACAGGCCATCGTCGCCCCTGGTCACCCCGATCAGGAGTCGCTGGAACATGAAGAGCCCCATGGCGCAGAGCGCCGCGTTGATAAGGGTGAAATAAGAGCTTTTCAACCTCATGAAGATAGCGCCGAAGACCCCGCCTATGATGAGGCCGGTAAGGATGGCGAGGGCGATGACCACCAGGGGATTTCGCCCCACGTAAGCCAGATACAAGGCGGCGGTGTAGGCGCCGCTGGAGAGGTAGAGGTTGTCCGAAGGAAATGAACCCCATGTATCCATGAGAATGTTATTGCCGCAGCGAAGATGGAAAAGGTGGCCACTTCCACCAGAAGAGTCATCTTGTGCAGGAAATAAAAATCGCGCAACGATGAGAAGGCCACGAAAAGAAAGAGAACAGACAAACCCCTTCTGTGCGGAGCCATCGTATCGGCTCTTATCTGAAGATTTTTCGCTGCTCATAGGTACCTCTCGAACGCCGGGTTTAAATCTCGTTCCTGTCGGGTTGTCTCGGCCACGATTTTGCCTCTTTCATGGAATACACCCTATCGGCCACCTGGCCACGAGAGGCAGATTTGCTGTCGACCACCGAATAGGGTCGTCTTCTTGAGCTGCTGGAATATCGAGGCCAAATCTTTGATCACATGGGGAGCCCAAGCCTTCGGTCAGCTCATCCATGAGCACCAACAGGGGATTCCCCAACAGCGCCATGGCCATGAGGAGCATTTGCCGCTCTCCGCCGGAGAGCGCGCCTTCCTGTCCATGAGAATTCTCAATTTGGGGAAGAAAGGCAGTACTTCCTCCAGATCGTAGTCCTTGAGTCGCGTAGGAGGAAAGTTCGAAATTCTGCCGAACCGTGAGAGACCTGAGGCCGTCTTGTCTGGTGAATGCTTAGCAATGCCTTTCTGGGCCACCTCGAAAGCTTCCAGCGCTTATGTCTTCGCCGTTGAAGCTCACCTTCCCGGCCATCTTGGGCAAAAATCCCGATGTCGTCCTGAAGAGCGTGGTCTTTCCGGCGCCATTTCTTCGGCGAGCATCACGATCTCTCCTGATTAACGTTGAGCGACACATCAAATACCACTTCGTGCGTAACCGACGTCCAGATGCTCGACTTTCAAAAGTTCCTTTTAGGCGCATCGGCTTTCTCCGAGGCACCGCCCTCCACCGATATGTTGCCGCTGAGGATGTTTGAATATTCGCCTGGGCTTCCTCGTTTTCCTCGCAGCTGATTTTCCGATAGCTCTCACGCGGGAAATGGAACAACTCGTCGCTGAAAAACCCGACCACGATCAACTTCCCGTCGTGCATGACAGCCAATTTGTCGACGATGCCGCCCAACTTCGAAACCTTGTGCTCGACCAGGATGATAGTCTTTTTGTGCTGAATTCCTGCGCCAATGCCGAGGATCTCGTGTTCTGATCCCCGATACCCGCGAAGGGCTCGTCCAATATGAGCACATCCGGATCGGCGATCCAGGACATGGCTATTTCAGCTTTTTCTTCAATCCAAGGGAAAGGTTGCCCACGGTTTCCATATCGAAACGGTATCCGAAAAGCGCAAGCGTTTCATCTACGACCTTGGCGATTTCTTTCGATTTGGGGTGAAGCGAAAAACATGTTGTAAACGCATGGCGCCTGCTCCTCTTTCGATAATAGGAAAGCGCATGTTCTCGAACACCGTCAGGTTGTCGAATACCTGGACTATCTGAAACGTCCTTAAGACCCCCGAGGCGACCCTGGCCCGGGCTTCTGATTGGTGACATCCTTGCCTCGAAAAAACACGCGACCTTCTTCGGGGATGTAGAGTCCGGTAAGGATATTGAGAAAAGTTGTTTTGCCACCTGTTGGAACGATTATCGCCACGGTTTCGTTTTCCTCGACATCGAGATCGACCCCAACGACGTGGCTTTGAGCCGCGAATTGCTTCACCACACCCTTGGTGCTAATGATTGTTCCATGATCTTGTATCCCTTTTACACGGCGAGTCAGGGCAAGCCCCGGACTCGCCCTGGGCATCTTCAAGGCACCGTTTGGATCTTAGGGGTTAAAAAACCTTAGTACCCAAGCGACTTGAGCGACAGGAGAGCTTCCTCGCCGCCGAAGGCCTTCTCGACCTTGTACAGATCCCACATGTTGGTACCGCTGGCCTTGCCGGACACCAGGTAGGCGAGATACTGATTCACAAGCTGGTGATCCTCTTCCCGGAAATAGGATTCTCCCTTGAGAGTCTGGAATTTTCCGGTCGCGAGAACAGCCAGAGCCTTATCCACATCGAAGGAACCGGCTTTCTCCACCGCCTCGAACATGATCGTGGCGGCCATGGCGCCAGGGTGGTATAGGCGCCAGGCGGCTCGCCGCCAGACATTTTGCCAGCGCATTCGGCATACTTTCTCGTCTTCTCCACCAACGCCTGATCTTTCACGCCGCCTTCCACATCATAGTAGTGGAAGGTCACGGGATGAGATCTGGGCCAGGGTGGCTCTGGGGATCGTCACCGCGACATAGTTCATGGTCGGGAGTGAAGACCGTGAGTCGTTCATGAGCCCCATGTCGTAGGCCTGCTTGTACAGGGGCGTCGGCGTCGCCGCGGTCTGGACAGTCACGACGACGTCCGGCTTGAGCTGGATAGCCTTGTTGATGGCGAGAAATCGACGTTGCCCAGGGATACTCGGCAAAACCGACCACCTCGCCGCCGACGCGGTCAGGGCAGCTTTCAGGCCGTCATAGATCGTATTGCCCCAGGAATCGGAGCGGGAGAGGAAGAAAATCTTCTTCTTGCCCAGCCCCTCGACGACGGACTGACCGGCGATGTAGCCGATACTCCAGGGGGTGAAGGCGACCGAGAAGAGATCCGGGGGCCGGGTTGCCCATTCTTGAAGGAATCGATGGCGGGCACGCAGGCGGAGATCATGGGCATCGGCTTGAGCTTGGATTCCTCGTTCAAGACCGCGGCCATGAAGGATTCCAGCAACTTCCGGTAAAATCCGTTGATACCCGCTTCCACCAACTCGCGATAGCGGCGCGGATGCCTACATCGACTTGCTTCGTCATCTGCTGATGAAGCTTGAGCAGGGACTCCCCGGCATGTTAAGACCGCCGCGCTCATTGATCTCGACCGCGAGCAAGGTTCCCTTGCGCTGGGTCTCGGCCAGAGGCGCGAACGCGCCCGCTCGCGGATCGTGGCTTGAACTCTTTTGGATTGGGTGCCGCTCCGGCCTGGAATACGCGGCCAGAACGGGGCCAATGTTGCTACAAAGAATACACTTCTTTTCATCAACAAGCCTCCTGGGACAGATTTGTCCTACATTTATCTCTGTCCTATACATATTCAAATTTGTCAACTTTTTTTTTAACGGCTTTTACGTAATTTCCCGAACCGGCGCTTTCAAATGACTTAAAATATTTCCTGAGCACCAGGCATGCAGGTTCTACTATATAACGAAGGAATCGTAATTTCTTGACTTGACAAATTGCGGGAATGGGGCTTATCCTGATTACGGTAGGACAATATGACGGTTCTACAATAACGACTATAAAAAGGAGATCCCTCTTGTTCAGGATACTGCTTTCGGAACCCATCGAGGCCGCCGGGATGGCCGCCCTACAGGGCAAGGCCGAGGTAGTCATTAGCCCCGATCCTTCAAACGAAACCGTGGGCCGTCTCCTGCGGGACGCCGACGCCGTATCTTGCGCACCGCCCTGATCACCGGGCTATGATCGCCGCCTCCCCGGCTCAAGGTTATTTCCCGCACCGGCGGTGGGCCAATAACGTGGATATCGATGCCGCCACCAGATAGAGCGTCGTGGTCGCGGGCATGGAAGCCCGCAGGACCACCTTTCGTGGCCGAGCACGCGATCGCCGCGATCATGGCCACTCTCCAAGCAACTTCCTTATCTGGACGCCCAGACGAAGAGGTACAAGTCCCCGTTTGAGTATAAACCCATGGGGGTCGAGGCAAGACCCTCGGCACCTCGTGGGCTTCGGCCGCGAATCGGAAAAATCGTAGCCACCGTCGCCCAAGTCCTGGGCATGGAAGTCCTTCCCGGTCTATCGGCCGAACAACTTCAGGGCAGCGGGATACGGCTGGTGGAGACCCCCGAAGCCCTTCTCAAAGTCGCCGATTTCGTCTCCCTCCATGTGCCCTCCACTCCGGAAACCGAAAAGTTCATCAACGCGAAGCGTCTGGCCCTGATGAAGCCCGGCGCCTTCCTTATTAATACCGCCCGGGGCGAAATCGTGGACGAGGGCGCCCTGGTCGAAGCACTTAAATCCGGGCGGCTCGCCGGCGCCGGACTCGATGTGCTCGCCCAGGAGCCCCCCGACCCGAACTCGCCCTTGATGGGCATGCAATCGGTTATTCTGAGCCCACACACCGCGGGGCTCACCCGGGAGGGAGTGGCTCTCCTGGCCAAGGGCGCGGCGGAAAACGCCCTGGCGGTGCTGGAAAGCAAGGCTCCCAGTTTCAGCGGAAACTGGGACGAGTTAAAGGGTAGGATCGGCCGTTAGGTCGTATTAAATAGTCTTTCAAAGAGATTTTTTTAGAAGGAGAAGCAGTATGGCACAAGAAATGTGGACCTACGCGATGAAGAGATGTCCTATCCGGACGTCGAGGTGATGCCAAGAGCGTGGACACCGTAATCGTCCCCATCCGGTTCCCAAGAAAAACACGGACCGCACATCCCCTGGCCACCGACGCCTGGGTGACGATCGAGGTCTGCTCAAGGGCCGCCAAGAAGGCTAAGATGCGCTTCACCCCCCTGATGCCGGCCCGGGTATTCCCCCCACCACATGGGCAAGTGCAACGACGGCGTGGAGCACCATCACCCTCACCGGCAACACCCTCAGCGCGTTGTCTACGAGATCGGCCGCTCGCTCATCTACCATGGTTTCAGCAAGCTCATCTTCGTCAGCCATCACGCCTCCAGCAGAAGGTCATCGACGAGCCGCTGCGTAGGCTGGCCTATGAAACCGGCTGCTTCTGCTGCTGGTTCCTCACCCCCACCGAGCGCAAAGACGAACTCGTGAGGGATTTCATGGTCGAGCACCCGCCTGGCACTCCGGCGAGATGAAACCTCCACCAGCGCCTGGCCCACAACGAGAAATGCGTCCACATGGAACACGCCCACGCCCACAAGGCCCACGCGCCCAAGTGGATGGGCCCCGCCTTCGATAAGTACGACGGCGTTCCCACCGTCATCTTCCAGGGCGCCGAAAGCGCCTGGGTTCCATGGAGCACCACGAGTACGTCGAGCTACCATCGGCGATCCCTTCCTCGGTTCCAAGGAAAAGGGCGAGAAGTACTTCGGGGAGTCGCCTCCCAACACCTGGCCGACTTCGCCAAGGAAATTCAGAAGATCGATATCGTTCCGGCTGCGACTATACAAGGACCATGGACTAAGCTAACGCGTCCCTAGGGTTACGATCGGCGAGGAAATTCATTCTTCTGGCCGTTTTGCCTCAATATGGCGTGGATTTTAAAAACGGACGGATTTTTAAAATCCACCTATCGAACCGTATGTTTCGCCTGTTTTCATGCCGATAGCATGAAAACAGGCAATTACTACGAAGCCGATTTTCAAAAAGGCTGACAGGCTTTTGAGATCGGCTCGATATAAACAATAGTGCCAGGAGGTCCTATGATCCGCAACAAGTACATGGTGCTCGGCATGACCTTCATGTCCCTGGGGCTGCTCGGGGCCCTCATATCGGCCATCGGCGCCAGTCTGCCGCCGATTCAGAAATTCTTCGGCGTGGACATCAGCGAGGTTGGTTCGGTAACCACCTATTATCAGCTAAGCTACGCGTTTTTTTGCTTTTTCGGCGGATTGCTCACCGACTTCTTCGGTAAAAACCGGGTTCTCGCCCTAGGGGGATTCCTCTACGGCATCTGCACCCTTGCCCTGGGCATGTTCGGCGACTTTTCCTCCACCCTTGTCCTCTTCACCGTCATCGGCATAGGGGGCGGCCTTTTTTTCATCGGCGCCAACACCATGATCGTCCAGCTTTTCCCCGACCAGCGGGGCAAATATCTCAACCTCCTCCACCTGTGTTTCGCCGTAGGCTCGGTGATCGCCTCCCTCATGGTGAGCGGCTTTGTCTCCGCGGGATTCAAGTGGAACCGGGTATTTCAGATTTTGGGCTCCCTGGCCCTCACGGTCGGAATTCTCTTTATCTTCACCAAGGCCGGCTCCCCCTCCTCCACTCCCGGCCCCGGTCTGTTCAAGGGGCTTTTGGCCAAATACAAGCAGATGTTCGGCAACAAGCTGTTTCTGTCCGTTCTTATTTCCAATACCTTGGCCATAGGAGCCCAGTTCGGTACCATCTACCTGCTGGTGCTTTTTTTGAGCACCGTGCGCGGCCTGCCCGTACCCTCAGCCAGTCTGGTGCTGGCGATTTTCTTCGTGCTCCAGGGGACGGGGCGTATCATCGTCAGCTCCCTGATTTCCAAGATACGTATTACGGCCATCGTTTCGTTCCTGCTGGCCTTTCTTTTCGTCGCCCTGGCCGGCGGATGGATTACCCGGGGCTTGCTTTCGGTGATCCTTCTCGCCCTCACGGGCCTCGCCTGTTCCGGTCTCATGCCCAGCCTCATCGCTTTAGCCAGCCATCTGTTACCTAAGGAGGTGACCGGCCTGGCCTTGGGCATACTTTCCATGCTGGGAGCCCTGGGCGGAATGGGGATTACGAAACTAGTCACCCGGCTGGCCGGCACGATCGGCCTGGAGAAAGCTTTTCTCGCATTGATCGCCCTCTCCCTGGCCGCCCTGCTTTATTTCCTGGCGACCCGGAAAACCTTCGCCGCCGCTGAGCGCCACAAGGGTTAATCAGCTCCTCGAAGCTTCCGGGAGGCTGGACCCACCAAAAGGCTGATCCTGTGGGGAGCTTCAATCCGAAGGGCTGTTCACATCACCTTGATCACAATCCTGCCCAGGGTTTTTCCCTGGGCCACGGCGGCCAAACCTTCGTTGGTCTTACCGAAGGGCAATACGGTGGAGACCACCGGTTTGAGCTTGCCGGCCTCGGTGAGGGCGATCAGTTCCACCAGATCCTGCTTCGTGGCCGCCCTGGTACCGCAAATCTTCCATTCGTTGTAATGCATGTCCTTGGTGTTCACCGTAATGGGATTGGGCGGATCGTAGCCCATGATCACCAGGGTACCGCCCGGCTTAAGGCAATAGAGGGACCAGGATACGGTACTCTGACGTCCCACTCCTTCGAGAACCACATCCACGCCCCTGCCTTCCGGTCCAGTCCAGAACAGCCTTTTGGGATCACCTCGGCGCTGTTCACCTGGGAGGTCGGCGCCGAAACGGCCCGCAGCTTCCAGCGCGTCCTTTTTTACGACATCGGTCACCGCCACCCGGACTCCGGCCAACGGCCAGCTGCACCCGCATGCAAACCCAAGCCTCCCGCTCCCACGATGAGGACCGATTGGCCCTCTTTCAAAGGCGCTATGCTTTTCAAGGCGTGATACGGCGTCGCCACCGCATCGGTGAGCACCGCCATCTCCTCGAGCTTGGATTCGGGCGATACTTTGCAGAAATTATACGCGGGCAGCTTCACGTATTCCGCGAAGCCTCCCGGCAGCTCGAATCGAGGCGCCGAAGATTATGTAAAATATTCTCCCTGCCGGTACGGCAGAGTTCGTCGTGGCAGGTGGTGTAGAGATAGACTATACCCCTGTCGCCCACCGAAAGCCCTTTCACCTCTTCGCCGAGCGCGACGATTTCCCCGGCGATCTCGTGGCCGGGGTATGTGGGCGGAGCGTGGATGATACCGGGAGCTTGCCTCGACTGATCTTCAAATCGGTCCCGCAGATACCGCAGTAATGTACCTTCACCAGCACCTCCAGGGGAGCCCGGAGAGAACCGGCGAGTCTTCCATCACAAGGTCTTCGTTATAGGCCTTCAATACCAGTGCTTTCATACTTTGGAATGGTATCACGGTCTTTTGTTGTTGAACAGTCCTACAATTATATTCATTTGCCGACTGATATCTTTGCTTGTGTAAACATCATATGTCTTGTATAATTGTAGAGCAATCAAGGTTTTGTCTTTTCCGAGTAAACAATTGGGAGGATATGATGAATTTGCCTGAAAAAATGAAGGCCTGGTTTTGATGGGTCCGGACCATCAAGAATTGAAGATGGTTTCAGTTCCCAAGCCCGGCCCCCAGGAAGTGCTTATCCAGGTTGAATCCTGCGCCGTTTGCAGCACCGATGTCGCTCTTATCCACAAAACCTTCCCGGACAGCCTCTACGCGTTGTCCACATCACCGGTCACGAATACTCCGGCATTGTCGTCGCCTGGTGGGCGATACGGTGGACAGGCCTTCGCCATCGGCGACAGGGTAACCGGTAAGCCCAACGTGGCTGCTGGCCGACGCGGGAATACCGCCTGGGCGATTACACCTCCTGCCTCAACTATGGCAACACCAAGAAAGGCCACAGGGCCAACGGATTCACAACCCCCGGCGGCAACGCCCAGTATGTGGTCAATCACATAAATACCGTCCATAAAATTCCCGATCATATATCCTTCGACGTCGCTTCCTGGTGACCAACCTGGAGCTGCGCCCTCTATGGCTACGAAACCATGGGCGGCTACATCGCAGGTCAAAACGTCCTGGTCATCGGCCCCGGCCCCCTGGGCATGGCATCGGTGGCGGCCGCCAAGGCCCTGGGCGCCAACCGCATCTTCCTCTCCGGCACCAGGGCTTCTCGTCTGGCGGTGGGCAAGGCGCTGGGCGCCGACAGGCTCATCGCCACCGCCGAGGAGGACCCTTACGAGGTTGTCATGAGGGAAACCAACGGCATCGGCCTGGATTATGTGATCGAAGTCTCGGGCTCAAGGCCGGCCTCGACCGCGGCCTGGCCGCTCAAGGCCGCCAAGCGCAACAGCAAGATGCTCCTTTTGGGCGCCACGAGCCGGTTCCCATCGATCTTGAAGACATCCCTGAACGACAAGGATATATTCGCGATCCGCGGCGAGAGCAGAGCCAATGTGGCGCGAGCCGTTCCCTCCTGGCCAACGGCAAGGCTAAACCTCGCTCCCCTGGTAACCTGACTTCCCCATCACTAAGTTCGAGAAGCTTACAGAACCAACAACGCATCGACGGCGCCGCGGGGTCATAATCAAACCCCCAGCAGGAATAGGCAAGACGATGGCCGACACTTCAAAAAAGACCATCCTCCTCATCGCCACCTTGGACACCAAGGCGGCGGAGGCCCGCTTTCTGAAGGAAAGCGTCGAATCCCAGGGCTGCGCCGTCATGGTGATGAACCCCGGCATTCTCGCGGCTCCGCCCTACAAGCCTGACGTTGATAATGTGGAGCTGGCCGCCGCGGCCGGCGAAGAACCTCAAGGACGTACTCCTGGCCTCAAAGACAAGGGGCGCTGCATCGCCGCCATGATGGCCAGTTGCGCGATTCCTCACCCGCAAGCTCTACGACGAAGGAAAATCCAGGGCGTGGTCAGCATCGGCGGCGATCAGGAGTACCAACATCAGCACCACGGCCATGCGCGCCGGCCCTTCGGTGTGCCCAAGTTCATGGTTTCCACCGTGGCCGGCAGGGCAAGTTCGGCAGTACACCAAGACTGCAAGGACATCATCATCGCGCACTCCGTGGCGGACATCGCCGGCCTCAACAGGGTAACCCGGAGCGTCATGTGGAAGGCCGCCGTCTCCATCGCCGCCATGGTCAAGAGCGACGAAGCCTCGGTGGTCAACCTCCGGGGCGAAATCCCCGTGGCCATGTCCATGCTCGGCACCGCTGCAGGGCGCCATGCGCGCCATCGCCCTGGAATCCGAAGGCTACGAAGTCGTCGCCTTCCATCAGAACAGTACCGGCGGCATAGCCATGGAAGACATGATCCGGGAAGGCGCTTTCAAGGGCGTGCTCGATCTCAATACCCACGAAATCGGCGACAGGGTGGTCCAGGGCCTCCACGGCGCCATAGCCGACTACCGCCTGGAATCGGCGGGGCATGAGCCTGCCCTGGTCGTAGCCCCGGGAAGCGCTTACTACCGTCCAGGGCCCATAATGGACGAGCTGCCGCCCGACATGCGGGGAAGGAAGCTCATCGTCCACAACCACGCCCTGTTCGGTGCGGCTCAACGACCAGGAACTGGCCGAAACCGGAAAGGCTCACCGCCCGTAAGCTCAACGCCGCCAAGGGGCCCATATTGCACCTCTTCACTCCCTGAAGAGGGGCATGGCATATCCCGACGGCGAAGGCCTGGGACGGCCGGATCCCGAATCCGACAAGGCGCCTACAAGTTATCAAGGACAACCTGGACTCCCGAATCCCGGTTACCGAAATCGACGCCCGCATCAACGACCCGGAATTCATAGATCCGGTGGTGGAGAAATTCGCTTTCCTTCATGGAAGGAAGGGTATAAAATAAGAGAAATACGATGAAAAGGCTTGAAGACAGAGTGGCGATAATCACCGAGTTCCGCCCGGAACTTCGGCGCATCGCCGAAGGACGAAAAGCGAGGAAGGAGCCAGGTTGTGCTCACCGACAGCGTATTCCAGGAAGGCCTGGACGAGGCGGTGAAAACCCTCAAGGGCAAGGTCACCAGGCCATGGGCCCTCAAGGTCGACGACCAATAAAATCCCAGGTGCAAGCCTTGGCGAAAACGGTCAAGGATTCCTGGGGCGGTATCGATATCTTGGTGAACTGCGCCGGCGGCCTGGGCCTCCCTAGCCTAGGGCGCGATTCGAAGAAAAACACTGGGACCTGGTGGTGTACGTCAGCCTTGGGCACCTTCTTCTGCTGCCAGGCGGTCATTCCCGTCGCCGGCCGAAAAAGGGGGCCATCGTCAACATCTCGGCCTGGCCGCCCATTACAGAGCCACTATGGCCGGCGTCCAGTACACCGCCGCCAAGGCCGGCGTCGAGGAGCTTGACCGCCAGCTGGCCTACGACTTCGGCCCGACATCAGGATCAACGCCGCCCCACCGTCACCCTCACCGGCGACCGCACCAAGGGGCTCTGGAAGACAAAACCGCGGAAGAACGGGCCAAGACCGTGGCCCGGCATCCCTTGAGACGTCTTTCCGAGCCCCAGGGAAGTGGTGGCCGCGCCGTCTGGCCTCCGACGAAGCCAGCTATATCACCGGCATTACCCTCGACGTTGTGGGCGGCCGGTACCTGCGATAAGATCGAAATCAAGATCGCGAGCCGGGCGGTCGAAGATAGATTTCGAGCGTCCGGCAGGCGGCCTGAAAAATCCCCGGCTACCGGCGCCATAGCGAGGGGCCGGCGGCCTCGGCGCGAGCAAAAGGAGGAACGGCTGTGAAAAAAACTCATCACGACTTCTGCAAGATGAAGAAGGAAGGAAAAGGTAACCTGGCTCACCGCCTATGATTATCCACACCGCCACCTTCGCCGAGAGCCGCCGGCCTGGACATGCTCCTGGTGGGCGACTCCTGGGCATGTGCGTCTACGGCTATCCCGGCACCGTCAGTCACCATGGACCAGTGCATAGTCCGCTCCGGGCGGTGCGCCGGGGTGCCCAACCTGCCGTCATCGGCGACATGCCTTCTTAAGTTACCAAAGACCTCCGACGCCGACGCGGTGATCAACGCCGGCCGCTTCGCCGAAGGAAGCGGGGGTGGACGCGGTAAAGCTCGAAGAAGGCGGCAAGCGCGTCGCCGGCCGCATCCGCGCCCTGGTGGACGCCGGCATCCTGGTCTGCGGTCACATCGGCCTCACCCCCCAGAGCTCCGGCCAGCTGGGCGGACATAAAGCCCAGGGGCGCACCGTCGAATCGGCCCGCCCTGGTTATCCCGAAGACGCCTTGGCCGTCCGGGAGCCGGGGCCCAGCTCATCCTCTGGAAGCCATTCCCCCCGAAGTGGCGGGATTCGTCGCCAAAAAGCTCAGCATCCCCGTGTACAGCATCGGCGCCGGCCCCGAATGCGACGGTCAGCTTACCCCGATCATCGCCGACCTCATCGGCCAGTTCCAGGCCTTCTCGCCCAAGTTCGTCAAGAAATACGCCGACGTGGCCACGGTGGTCACCGACGCCATGAAAGCCTACGTGGCCGACGTTCAGGCCGGCACCTTCCCTTGCCGACGAACATTGCTATCACATGATCGAAGGCGAAAAAGAAAAGTTCGAAGCCCTTGGTCAAGGATTACGACTAATCCGAGGGCGGCCCGCACATAGGTCGCCCTTCGTCCCGTCAACTCAACGGTCCCGGCAAAGGTCCCTGGGGCCAGAAACCAGGCCGGAAACCACATAAGGAGCACATATGGTTTTTCAGAACAGCATGAAGCGCGCCCTCAAGGAGGGAAAGACAGTCTACGGCCCCATGATCTCCGAGAATGCAGGAGCCCCGGCATGGCCACCTTCTTCGCCAACGCCGGCTTCGACTTTTCTTTCTCGACACCGAGCACTCCTGCTTCGATCTCCAGACCGTGAGCGACTATGTCATGGCCGCCAGGGCCTCCAACATCCCCATCATCGTGCGCCCCCCCACCCGGGAATCCCACGAAGCCCTCTCCCGCCCCCCTGGACATCGGCGCCTCCGGCCTCATTCCCCAGGTCCAGTGCAAGAAGGACGTGGAGAACATCGTAGCCTGGACCCGCTACATGCCCCTGGGCGACCGCGGCATGGCCCTGGAGCGCCAGCACACCCACTTCGATCCCGGCGTCGCCTCCGAGACCATGGCCAAGCTCAACGAGGAAGTCCTCATAGCCGTCCAGATCGAATCCAGGGACGCCATCGAAAATCTGGACGAAATCCTCTCGGTGCCCGGCATCGACGTGGCCTTCGTAGGCCCCTCCGACCTCTCCGCCTCCCTGGGCAAACCCGGCAAGGCCACCGATCCGGTGGTCGAAGCGGCCATCCAGAAGGTCATCGATGTATCCGGCAAATACAACATCGTTCCGGGTATCCATCTTTCCAATATCGATCAGGTCAGGAAATGGAAAGACCGGGGCATGCGCATGCTCGGTTACGGGACCGATATCAAGTTCATCCAGCAGGTCTGCAAGCAGGCCGTCCAGGATCTCAAGGCCCTCGGTTAAATAGCCCACCGTTTCGGGGAGGATGCTTCATGAGCGGCATCGCGGCAAATCTCAAGCCGGAATATTTCAAGGTGAAGGATTTTCGCCTCGCGTCGGGCGGAATCCTCCCCGAAATGGTAGTCGAGTACATTACCCTGGGCAACCCGAAGCGGAACGCCCGGGGCGGAATCGAGAACGCCGTGCTCTGGTGCCACGGATGGAGCGGTTCCTGTATCCAAGGCCCCACCCTCTACGGCAAGGCCTTCGGCCCCGGCCGTCCCCTCGACCCCGAACGTTATTACATAATCTGCCCTTCGGCCCTGGGTTCTCCCGGGTCCTCCAGCCCTTTTAGCTCGGGCCTAGGCCCTGATTTCCCGCGTTATACGATTGCCGACATGGTCCGGGCCCAATACCTTCTGCTGACCCGCCACCTGGGAGTAGGACGCCTCAAAGGCGTCGCCGGAGGTTCCATGGGCGGACACCAGACCCTTCAGTGGATCTGCGACTACCCCGATTTTATGGATTGGGCCATTCCCATCGCCACAGGACCTTCCAGCACCGGCCGGGTAGTGGGCATCTGGGGACTCATGTCCGAGACCATCAAGGCCGATCCCGCGTACCGTGGCGGATATTATACGGAACAGCCCAAGGACGCCCTCCGCCGGGCCTTTATGGGTACCTATCTCTGGTACTTCGCCCCCGCCTACTATCAGCTTGAGTACCGAAGCCCCGAGGCCGTGATGAAAGGCCTGGAAGACGCGGGTATGGGCAACGCCACGGCCGACGCCAACGATGTCGTC
>JAXGQX010000025.1:0-27862 GCA_040766225.1 Bacillota bacterium
TGCGTGCTCCCCCAGTTGGGCCCCTTGGTGTTCCTCACGATGAAGGCTCCGTCGCCGGGAGGCGTGATTTTGAAGTTCTCTTTGGGGAAGGCGTCATCCCAGCCAACGATGGTGACGGCGTGACCGTTCCCTTCCTCGTTCATGGCCGGCTTGTCGTAATACCACGCGAAAGCGTCCTCGTTGTAGTAAGGGCCGAAGGTCGACGGGGAACCCTTCCACATGGCCGCTGCGATACCGCCGAACTCGGTTATCGCCCGCTTGATCTCTTCGTTGTCCAAAGGACTTTCTCTCTCCGGCAGAAATAGGACTTCCTGGACGTATCGTACCGGCTTCTTGCTGGGTCTCACCACCATATCCTCGTCTTTGGCGGACGCGGGGAAGGGATCGTCCGTCTCCCGTACCGGCCCTCTCCAGCTCACGTAGTAGCCTGTCGCCATGGCGTCGTCTCCGCCGCTATCCGGATCCCGGTCGTAGGACTCGTCGTATACGCGGCTTACCTGGGTCATCAGATTGTTTTCGGACAGGTCGGTCACCGTGCCCTCCACATAGGCGAGATGGGACTCCAGCGCCGCGATGGAAGCGAATGCCCAACACCCTCCCGTCTCTCCCTGCGCCTTGACAGGGGTAAGGTCGGCGTAATCTCTTAAGTCGAACCTCTCTAGGGTGTGGCTTCCTGGGGGAATTGCGGTTTTCCCGGGTTTTTCTGGACTGACGGGTCTCTCGGTCTCGCCGACCCAAGGCTTGTCCCCTACATCGGGAGAGTCAGGCTCCTGACCGGGCTTGCATCCCGCCACCGCAAGTAGCGAGATTACGAAGGCAGCGGACAGGACCAGGGCTTTCAACTGTGTGCTCGGAGATACGCTCATCAGAAGGGGCCTTCGGTCTCGTCTGAACACCGGAGGAGGACCTCCCTCGCGCGCAAATTGTGTCCATTCGGACTATACTGTTAAGACGAGCCAAAACCCTCTCGGTTCCATAGGCGACCCCTCACTGACCGGTAGGCTTCTTCGCCAACCGGCCGGGAAGCCATGCCCCAAGCAAGCCCAAGAGGTAGCCGGGCACACCCATCAGCACCACAAATTCGAATACCTCCAGCACTCCCGCCCACCCGGCAAAAACCGGTTCCACGGGAGGCGGCGGAGGAGATGCAACCAGACTGAGCCTGCTCATGGGCACAGTGGTCACAATGAACAGGTTTACGAGGCTCACAAGAAACCCCGCTATGCCACTGTTGAGGCGAAAATCCCTTGTGGTAACTCCGGCCAAAAAAGGCAAGGCGAGCAAGTGAATGAAAAACAGCCAGGGAGGTATCCCCCTATCCCATGTAAGGGCAGTCACAGTCAGGAGAGAAAACCAAAAGGCCCCGAACCAAACAGTCCGCCGGTGAGACACGATGTCACGCCACAACTGCCGCACTTTCATCTCCTCCAGTTTGCTCCAAGGCTTTCGGGCCCTTGGAAGAGTGAACTCCCAGTCTTGGATCCTATGCACAACTTGTGGGGACTTACCCACCAATCTCTAAACGCATAAGTTGGAACACCTCGGGGACTACGTCGTCTCCCCCTCCGATGGGCAATTCCATATCATGGTATAATCCAATTACATCATGTAAGGAGGGCCAACTAGTGTCAACCGGAACCGGAGCGCCGGCAATCCGCCGGGCCACCAACAGAGACATACCCCTCATACGGGACATGGCGGTACGAACCTGGCGCGATACCTATCGCGGCGTCATACCGGAGGAGTCTCAGGATGCTGTCCTTAAAGTGGCGTATTCTATGTCACCGCTCCTGCGTTCCATCCGACTGGATGCTTTCCTGATAGCGGAACTGGATGGCAAACCCTCGGGCTTCGCTGACTTGGGCATGAGGGCCGATGGAACGCTCGTGCTGCACCGATTGTACGTGCTTCCACAAGCGCAACGTGTGGGAGTTGGGGCAACACTGCTCACAAGCACGATAAGCCGAGTGCTAGGTCCGACCTACGGGATAGTCGCCATGCGTACCTGTTCTGCGATTCCCGTCCACATCCCCGGCCTCGCCTACCCGCTTATCGCCACCGTCGAAAGAGACAATCAGAAAGCGCGTGCGTTCTACAGAAAAATGGGCTTCGCAGAAGGAAGAGAGGAGACGGTTATCCTGGCGGGAGTCCCCCTCCCCCTCGTGAACATAGCAGCGCAGGTGCGCAAATCCGGTGAAGATTCGCCCGCTACACAGGTTCATCCTCCAAGGAATCAGGCGCGAGTCACTCGGCAGTACTCCCAAGACTAGTCTCCGCCTAGACGGTGGGGCTTGCCCGTTCCATTTTGCACCAGAGTGAATATGGGTCAAGCATATGCTCATAGCCCTTTTACTGGAGCAGGCCCAAGCACGTGGGGGTCCGTCATTCAAGGGATAGGCAGAGTTTGCGGGCCTGCTCCGCCAACCCCTACTTCCAGACCTCGGATACGTGAACCACCTTAAACCGTTCCCCGCTTAGTGCTTTGACCAATTCTTGAACCTTCTCGGTCTTGACTCTCAAAATGATAGAGGCTCGGTCGGATCCGGGGTTCCCGTACGTAGATAGACTGGATATGTTCATTCCCGCGTCTCTCACAATCCCCGCGATCTCCGCCAGAACTCCCGCTTCGTCGGGAACGTCAATGGTGATCCTCGTCCCCATGGCCCTTAGTCCCATAAGCGTCACCAATGCCCGAAAAACGTCGTTTTGCGTAACAATGCCTATGAGGTTATCTTGGTTGTCCACCACGGGCAAAGCGTCTAGGTCGTGGAAGTACATGTGGAAGGCCGCCATCTCAACAATCTCGTCGGCGGTAACCGTTACGACGCTGGAAGTCATCACATCTCTCACTCTCGTCGTATCCAGATAGTCTGATACGGCCGCGGGCGTGTTAGTGACGATATCCCAGTCGGTGACTATTCCCGTGACTCCGCCGTTATCGCGTACGGGAATGGCCTCGAAGGTCTTGTCGGTCATCACGCTTAGGAGCTCTCTCAAAGTCGCGTCGGATCTTATAGAAACCGGGTTGCGGGTCATTATGTCACGTACAAACATCGCGTTCTCCCTCCAGATTTGATTAACTTCAAGATCGAGGGAGCAACTCCTTCAAAAAAGGTCGAAAGGGCTTCGAAATGATGCCTCCTCCGTAGAGGATCTCTCCCTGGTAGAGGACAAGTGCCTGACCCGGGGTAACCGCAAAGAGGGGATGCTCGAACAAGACTTCAGCGCGACCCCGAACCTGGGCCTTCTCACCGTCCAAGACCGGTCGCATCGCTGCCCCTACTTCCGTTCCCCGGTATCTGACCATGCACGTTCCGCTGACAGGCCCGTCCAGACTCCCGGCAGAGGGCAAGTTCAGCAGCTCCACGAAGCACCCGTCGGAATAGGCCTCGTCGCGGCTCCCGACAACCACCACGTTGCGCTCAGAATCCAAGGAAACCACGTAAACGGCCCTGCCTGCCTGTGCCCCGACTCCGCGACGCTGCCCGACGGTATAGAACGGCAAGCCTGCGTGTCTTCCGACGACCCGTCCCGAGGTGTCTTCAATGTTACCCGGTCTGGCGGCGACGCCTCTCCGCTCGAGAAACCCGCGATAGCTGTCGCCTGTGACGAAACAGATCTCCTGGCTCTCCGGACGCTCGGCCGTAGCGAGGCCCGCTTCCCGGGCTATAGCCCTAACCTCGCGCTTGTGGAGCCCCCCGAGGGGAAACATCGCGCGTCTCAACATTTCCTGGGTTAGGCCATAAAGCGCGTAGCTCTGATCCTTACTTTTGTCGACCCCCCGAAGGAGATACGCGAGCGCCTCACCACCCACGTCAGACCCGGGCTCCACCTGCATGGCATAAACGTGGTTCTCGACCCAGGACCCGTTTTCGCTGCTCCGCGAGTTGTCTTCCCTTTTCCGCGCCGCACGGACATAGTGGCCTGTGGCGACGTACTCGGCTCCGATCTCCTGAGCCTTCATAAGAAGGTGGCCGAACTTCATGACGCTGTTGCATAGAAGGCACGGGTTGGGAGTACGGGCTTCGGCGTAATCCTTGACGAACGGGCCAATCACGCCTTCCTCAAACTCGTCCACAAGGTTTATGGTGTAATGAGGAACTCCTAACCGGTGGCATACGGCCGCGGCGTCTCGCGCGGTGTCGACACTGCAGCAAGGCACCGCTCCAAAGTCGCCGGCCCCGTCCTCAGTCGGCCCTATAGCATCGTTAGGTAGCAGCTTCATGGTCAGGCCGACCACGTCATATCCCGCGCGAGAAAGGAGCAAGCAGGCCACCGAACTATCAACTCCGCCTGACATGGCCACCGCCACTCGTATCTTGGCCACAACGGCGCCCCCTTCCCTCTTGTCCTGTTACCGGGTAGAGCAATTCGTCCGGCGCCACCTACATAGTATCCCAACATCCGGGGTTTGGGGATCCTGCCCGAAAAGGGTAAGCCCCCGCCCTAAAGGCGAGGGCCCCGACCGGTTGGATGGTAGTCCGGTACTAGCCTACGGACATCCGGCCGCCCTTCTTCATAGGACCCGGATACGGCTCGGGACAAACGGCGGTCCCACGGACTATGGCGCCTACGGAAGGATAAGGAATAAGGACTTCCGCGGGCTCGGGAGAACCGATGGGCACCGCAAGAGACAGGAAGTCTGCTCCCACTTGGGTCACTATGCCGCTAATCACGCTGGTCAGACAGCACATCATGTGATGCCCTTCCGGCGGGCATGGACCTACCCCCTTGGCCGTGGGAGACCAAGGGCACGGCGGCCATGGCGGGCAAGGGCCCGGAGGCGCCGGTTCCACGGGCGGACAAGGCGGCATAGGCGGCATCGGTGGCATGGGCGGCATGGGTGGCATAGGCGGCATAGGCGGACACGGCGGACCAGGAGGCGGGAGTTCGGGACAGACCTCGATGGGAGCGGTCACCGAGTTCAAGTACACGGTGACGGGTTCTCCCAAAGACGTGTTCAGAGCTTCGAAGATGGTAAGTGGCACATGGTTGATGGTCGCTTCGAAATCTACGGGTGGCATTAACGTTTCCCCCCAATCTAGGGCATTGTCGTCAACATGTTATGTCAAGCCGACGACGGGCGTTCCAGTGTGGCAATAGGCCGGGTGGATATACTACGGGCGATATCAACCGTCGATGATAGAATTGTTGGATGGACAAATAGACGAATGCGCAAGCGCAAGTGCGTAATGCGTAGGGGCGGAAGGGGAAGCGGTATGCGATTGGTCCTGGTGTGGACGGCGGAGCCACAGCTTCATGACCGCTCTGGGCCAAGAGACCGGACGTGTCTTAGCACAGGGGCCGGTGGCTGGCTTAACTGCAGGTAATCGGCATCGAAGGAGCCATGAGCAACGTCCGCGAGAGCGTCGAAAGAGCTCTCAAGAAAGCGTCGGTTACCATGAAGCAAGTATCGTTCGGGCTTTCTTCCTTTGGCCGGCAGCGCTGACTACCCCGTAGACTTTGGCTTGCCTCACTAAGGGACTCGGGGAATGTAGCCTTCTTTGGCGCTGGAAGTCGTAAACATTACTTGGGCGGCCCTCGGGTCGGAGCCGAAAAGGACACGGCCTTGTGTTCATTTCGGGGGAACCGGCGCCAATTTCACGGCCTTGGACCGCCAAGGAAGAAGGTAACCGGCAAGGGATCGATTTACGGTGGGGCACCGGGGGGCGCCGGCAGCCTCGTCAGTTCCGTACTCCACTTCGCGTTCAGGTCCCACGACGGTACGGGGCCGAAAACGGCACTGGAACCGGTAGTCTTGAACATTCTCGGCTACAAGACCTACGACGAGTTGGCCTTAGCTCTGTACCAGGCCGACGGCAAACTGAACCGGGCCAACCCCCACGCGTACGACCTGGTCCCCGCCTTGTTTGAACTGGCTTTTCAAGGCGACCGGGTGTCCCAGGACATCTTGGCCCACATGGGTTCGGTCATGGGCGAGATGTCCGGACGGCTCCTAAACAGCATGGGGATGAGCCATGATCCTACCGAAGTCGTTCTAGCCGGAAGCACGATACCGCAAGGAAAGAGCCCTCTTTTGGTATCGAGCTTCACTTCTGCCTGCCAAAGGCATGCGCCTTTGGCCAACATCAAGTTCCCCGACATGGAACCCGCCGGTGGAGCCTTCTTGCTGGCCCTGGAAAACTTGGGGTCGACGAAGGTGGGGTCGGGAGAAGAGCCATTGAGACACTTGCGGAGCTGTCCTAGGACGGTTACGTGGCTAACAAGGATGAAACCCTTGCGTCAACCGCAAGGGTTTCGTTCTAGAAGCACTCGTGACCACCCAGGACAAGTTCCCCCGGTTGAGCCCCATCCAAGACTACCGGATCACTCTCACCCTGGTTGGTCTCAGCACCATGCCCCTGTAGAGGTATCCCTTTCGCAACTCGTCGGTCACGATACCGTGCTCACCGCCGCCTTCCTGCGCTGAGACGGCGTCATGCAAGTTCGGGTCCATGGGGCCGCCTACCGGCGACGGTATCAACTCGACGCCCTCCCTTTCTAGGGTGTCAACAAACTGCCTCCTAATCATGTCAACTCCCTTTGAGAACGCCAAGACCGCGGAGTCCATTGGCGCGGAACTCGAAGCCGCTGCATCCATGGCCCGGTCGAAGTTATCCAACACCTCGAGAAGGGACAAGATGAAGTCCGCTTTGCCGCGAGTGATCCGGTCTTCCAGGTCCCTTTCCGTCCTCTTCCGGAACCCGTCCAGATCGCTTCGGGCTCTAAGGAATTGGTCGTGGGCCGCCTGAGCTTTTTCCGCCCACGCGTCCCTGTCGGCGGACAGCGCAGCCATCCGGTCCTCCAATTCGTGGACTTGGTCCCAGAGCGCGCTCACCTCGGCCTTGGCGGCCTCAAGCTGGCCTCTGAGTTGAGTCTCAGACGCAGTCTGGTCGGAAGGAGATACCTGCCCTGTGGATGCGTCCTTCGCCGAAGCGGCAGCGTCAGCCTCTCCGACGGGGCCGGTCTCCGTCACGTTGGGCGCGGACGTCTCCTCGACGACAGGTTCGCCGCCGGTCTCCACCGCTTGTTTGGCTTCTTTGCCTCCACGTATTAACCTCAACGGTCATCCTTCTTTTCGTCGTTCTTGTCGCCCTTGGGGTGGAACTCGGCATCATACACGTCGCCCTTAGGGGCATCTTGGCCACCCTGTCCGCCTTGCCCTTCGGGTCCCGCCCCGCCTTGGGGGCCTCCTTCCGTCGCTCCGGCTTGTGCTTGTTGGGCTTGCCGGTAGAGCTCTTCGGCCAGTTTGCTGGCTGCGTCCAGAAGGTCCTGCGTGCCCTTCTTCATGGTCTCCACGTCTTCGCTCTTTAGAGCCTCTCTTGCCTTCTCCAGGGCCTTTTCCACGTTTTGGCGGTCGCCTTCTGACAGTTTGTCGCCGGCATCCTTCAGGCTCTTCTCGACAGTGTAAATGCGCTGTTCCAACTCGTTCTTGGCGTCAACGGCCTCACGGGCCTTCTTATCTTCCTCGGCATGGCGTTCAGCTTCTTCCACCAGCTTGTCGACCTCGTCCCTGGGCAGTTGGGTCGAAGCCTTGATGGTGATGTTTTGCTCTTTGCCGGTCCCCAGGTCCTTGGCGGTGACCTTCAGAATTCCGTTCGCATCGATGTCGAAAGCCACTTCTATCTGAGGGACACCCCTCGGCGCGGCAGGTATTCCTGTCAAAGTGAAGCGTCCCAGGGACCTGTTGTCTCTGGCCATCTGCCGTTCGCCCTGGAGCACGTGGATCTCCACCTGTGGCTGGAAGTCCGCTGTGGTGGTGAACGTCTGGGCGCGGCGCACCGGAATGGTCGTGTTCCTCTTGATGATAGGGGTCATTACGTTCCCTAACGTCTCAACTCCCAAGGTGAGCGGCGTGACGTCGAGAAGGACCATATCCTTCACATCGCCGGCTAAGATGCCTCCCTGGATGGCGGCGCCTATGGCTACAACTTCGTCCGGGTTCACTGACCGGTTAGGTTCTTTGCCGGTAAGGCTCCTCACCAGTTCCTGAATCCTGGGCATCCTGGTGGCTCCGCCGACCAAGATGCCCTCGTCCAGGGCCTTCCCATCGAGTTTGGCGTCGGAAAGCACCTGCCTGAAAGGCTTCACGCACCTGTCGGTGAGGGATTTGGTGATCTCCTCAAACTTGGCCCTGGTAATCTTGGACTCAAGGTGCAAGGGCTGTCCCTCGCGGTCGGCGGTTATGAAGGGCAGACTGATGGTGGTTTCGAGCACGGCACTGAGTTCGATTTTGGCTTTCTCGGCGGCTTCGATGAGCCTCTGCAAGGATTGGCGGTCCTTCCTCAAGTCCACACCGTTTTCTTTCCTGAACTCTTCGGCCACGTAGTTGACGATTTCTTGGTCGTAGTCGTCTCCGCCCAAGTGAGTATCCCCCGACGTGGCAAGCACTTGTAGGATGCCGTCTCCCACTTCCAAAAGGGATACGTCGAAAGTGCCTCCACCGAGGTCCCAGACGAGTATCTTCTCGTTCTCACGCTTGTCGATGCCGTAGGCGAGCGAAGCCGCCGTCGGCTCGTTTATGATCCTGAGCACTTCAAGCCCGGCTATTCGTCCGGCGTCCTTGGTCGCTTGACGCTGTGAGTCGTTAAAGTACGCAGGGACAGTAATGACCGCCTGTGTGACGGGCTCACCAAGATACTTCTCGGCGTCCTCTTTCAGCTTCCTAAGTATGTGGCCGGAGACTTCCTCCGGAGTGATCTCGGCATCTGTGGAAGGCAGGAATACCCTTACCTCATCGTGTCGCCCGCGGCGGACTTCGTAAGGAATGCGTTTGCGTTCACCCTCAACCTCATCGTACCGTCTGCCCATGAACCGCTTTATGGACGAGATCGTGTTGACGGGGTTTAGGACCGACTGTCTTCTGGCGAGCTGCCCCACCAGTTTCTCCTTGTTCTTTGTGAAAGCCACTACCGACGGCGTCAACCTGGACCCTTCGGCGTTGATGATCACTGTGGGCTCCGAACCCTCCATCACCGCTATAACCGAGTTGGTGGTCCCGAGGTCAATGCCAACTACTTTGGACATGAGCACACCTCCGAAAGTCACTGATTCTTCTTTGCGTAGTCTTCTCTGTAGTCCTCGCAATCCCCCACAAGGGGGGACTCCTTGGGCGGCGCCCTGTAATCGCCTTCCATAGCGAGAATCACCTTGATACCTTGGGTGTTGATCCCGCGATCCCGTGACAGGTAGATGATCTTGGCAAGGAGCCTAAGGTCGTTGTCCGAGTACAGGCGAATGTTGGAGCCCGTCCTTGCCGGCGCTATCAGTCCTTCCATCTCGAACTGGCGCAAGAGATGGGCGCTTACGCGTAAGAGCCGCGCGGCGACGCTGATGGTGTATACCGGGTCATCCGGCCCGTGAAATATGCCCACCACATCACCTCCCCCTGCATATTACGGCAACGGATTCAATACCTTACAAAACCCGCATAAGTTTCTTCACAGGAAACTATAGGCTTCTTGGTGGTCTCAGTCAAGAAGACTTATCCACCGGCGTTAGCTCCATCGGAAGAGGACCTGTGTGACAAGGGGCATTATGCATGCTGCCTCGGTCACACGACCGCCGTCGCCGGGATCTCCGCCTACCCAGTTTTGCCCAATGGCATGGGTGTTTGGACAGCCTTATGCCTCCTGGAAGTCGGCATTATGGCCCCATGCACACATGAATCGTGCAGGATAACAGCGGTTTTTCTAGAATCAGTGTATCCAATATTGGTCTTCCTCTCGGGGAGGCCATTCTTCATTGACCAAAACGGAGGGATAGAATGCGCATGAAGAAGCACCTCGCGACCTCGATGGCGATCTTGCTGCTGGCGGCTTTGTTCGCTGCCTGCACACCCGCCAAACCCAGTTCCGAGCTAGACCCGTTGCCGCCCATCAAGTTTCTTTCGGGCGATAGCGAAATAGCCAAGAAATACTCCATGGGGCTGCAGGAAATCGTCCGCAACGGATTGGGTATCGAACTTACGCTTGAGAACGTGGACTTCGCCACCAGGTTGGACAAGATGAGAAACGGTGACTTCGCTCTCGTTCTGGCCGGATGGGGAGCCGACTACAACGACCCGATGAGTTTCCTAGATATGTGGGTCACCGGCTCGCCCTATAATGACGTCGGCTGGTCAAACGAGGAGTACGACAACCTCATAGCTCAAGCCAAGGCTTCGGCTGACCCCGTCGAGCGCATGGAGCTCATGGGCCAGGCGGAAAAGATCCTTTTGGATGACGCCGCGATCATCCCCGTCTACTGGCCGCAGAGAAATTACGCCGAGCATGCTTGGGTGAAAAACATCGTCAGATCCGCCATTGGGCCCCAGAACGATTGGAAGTTCGCGTATACCGAAGGACGGCCCGGCGGCGACAACAAGTTGGCTTTGAACCTTGGGGAAGAGCCGCCTGATCTCCAATCTATAACCACAACCGACCAGGTATCCTTCGATATCGTCAACGCCACCCTCGAAGGAATGGCCCGACTGGGTCCCGACGGCAACTTCGCCATGGGCTCGGGCCTTGCGAAAAGCTGGACCATTTCCGAGGACGGCAAGACCTACACCTTCACTTTGAAGGACGGCTTGAAGTGGTCTGATGGCACCCCGCTTACCGCTCATGACTTTGAGTACGCGTGGAAGAAAGCCGTCGACCCGCGGACCGCTTCTCAGTACAACTATATGTTGTTCAACATTGTAGGCGCCGAGGATGTCGCCAATATCGTGATACCGGACAAAGACGCCGACCCGAACGGATACGCTGAGGCCATCAGTGAACTTAACGCCGCTATGGACGCAATGGAAGTCGAAGCCACTGACGATAAGACCTTGGTGGTTAACCTCATAGCTCCCAGCAACGTGTTCATCAACCTGACCGCATTCGCGACGTACATGCCTCTAAACCAGGCCGCCCACGAGAGATGGGGCGAGGAGTACGCCACCGAAGCAAACAAGATGCTTTACTGCGGTCCGTTCACCATCAAAGAGTGGTCGCATGATTCCAAGATGGTCCTGGTCAAGAACCCCAACTACTGGGATGCCGGCAACGTGAAGATCACCGAGATCAGCTTCGACATGATCAAGGACATCAACACGCCCGTCAGCATGTATGAAGCCGACCAACTCGACGCTATTGGCGTTCCCGGCGACTTCATACCTAAGTTCCAGGCCGAGCGGCCGACCGAGTTCCACCAGATGGCCGACGCCGTCGCTTGGTACCTGGAATGCAACCTTGAGCACGATGCCATGAAGAACCAGGCGTTCCGCAAAGCTTTGGCCCAGGCCATTGACCGGAAAGCCTATTGCGACGACGTCCTGAAGAACTTTTCGGCTCCCGCGACCAGCCTCACGCCTCCGTCAATTAGCGGTGCCACACCGGACGAGGTCTTCGCCGAAAAGTATGTCGGCAAGGACTACCTGCCTCCCACCGGCGATCCCGCCGAGGCTAAGGAAATTCTAGAGCAGGCTCTTACGGAACTCGGGTACGCATTGCCAAAGTAGAGATAGACCCGGTTGACCCGTCGATGAGTCTGTACCGTAATGGCATGAGACGAGGAGACGAGGAGCCGCGGCAGGCTCCTCGTCTCGTGTAGGAAGGGGGAGTGTATTGGGATGGGACGTTATGTTGTGAAGCGGTTCACCTTCATGTTGATATCGCTGTGGGTCATCGTCACCGTCTGTTTCATATTGATGAACGCGGTCCCTGGAAGCCCGTTCACGACAGCCAAGATGACCCCACTGGTTCAAAAGCAGTTGGAGAGGAAGTACGGCCTCGATAAACCCAAGTGGGACCAATACGTGACGCTCCTTAGGAACCTCATGAGAGGCGACCTAGGGATCTCCATTAGGGAGCGAGGGCGCAGCGTCAACGGAATAATCGCGTCCCGCTTTCCGGTTTCCTTGATCCTGGGAGCTGAAGCGCTGGCCTTCGCCGTGACCACCGGCCTCGCGCTCGGCGTGATCGCGTCTTTGTACCGCGGCAGAGGGCTTGACTACGTCGCAATCATAATTGCCATCTTAGGAGTGTCTGTCCCCAATTTTGTCGTGGCGTCAACGCTGCAGTACTTCTTGGGGGCGAAACTCAAAATACTGCCCATCGCCCGGTGGGAAGGCCCCGCGTATCACATCCTTCCCGCGTTTGCTCTAGGACTCACCACCCTGGCGACCATGGCCAGAATGATGAGATCGAGCATGCTGGAAGTGATAAACCAAGACTATATAAGGACCGCCAAGGCAAAGGGGTTGACTCCTACCCAGATAACATGGCGCCACTGCCTGAGGAACGCCATCTTGCCGGTGGTCACGGTCTTAGGTCCGCTCATCGCCGCCATTACTACGGGAACGCTCGTCGTGGAGAGAATGTTTGGCATACCGGGGCTGGGCCGCTACTTTGTCGACAGCATCTACAATAGAGACTATCCGCTCATCATGGGCACAACGTTGTTTTACTCCGCACTTCTCTTGTTCATGACGTTCCTGGTGGACGTCCTTTACGGATTCATTGACCCCAGAATCCGGATAGCCAAAGGGAGGGCGGACTAAATGATGACTAGATACATCCCAAAGCCCGAAGGGTTCCTTCCCCTTAACGCTGAAAACTCTTCAAGCGACGCCATCACGCGTCCGCCTATAGGGTACTGGAAAGATGTGTGGACACGGTTCCGAAAAAACAGGCTCGCCCTAATCGGGCTCACCCTCTTGACCGTCTTGGCCCTAGCCTCGATTGTCGGACCGTTCATCTGCAAGTGGGACTACCGCGAAATCGATTACGGGCATTCCAACGAGTTACCCAGCAGCCGTCATTGGCTGGGCACCGACTACATGGGCAGGGACATGTTCGAGAGGCTCTGGATAGGCACCAGGATATCCGTATTTATCGGCATCACCGCCGCGGCTTTGGACCTTATCATCGGAGTCATCTGGGGAGGCATCTCAGGCTACTTCGGCGGCATCGTGGACGATGTCATGATGCGTATCGCAGACATCCTGATGGGTATCCCCTATCTCCTAGTGGTCATCCTGCTCCTGGTGGTAATGGAACCGGGGTTGGGGACCATCATCATAGCCATGAGCATTACCGGTTGGGTGGGCATGGCCAGGCTGGTAAGAGGGCAGGTCCTGCAGCTTAAGGAGATGGAGTACGTGCTGGCGGCCAAATCGGTGGGCTCGTCACCCGGAAGGATCATCCTCAGGCACTTGATCCCGAACACCATGGGCGTAGTGCTGGTCAGCCTCACCATGTCTATTCCCAGCGCCATTTTCGGAGAAGCTTTCCTAAGTTTCATAGGCCTGGGCGTTCCGATGCCCCTCGCCAGCCTCGGGACCCTGGCCAACGAGGGCTACCAAGTCCTCCTGATCTACCCGCATAACATCTTGATCCCGGCGGTGGCCATTAGCTTGCTCATCCTGTCGTTCAACTTCGTTGGCGACGGACTGAGGGATGCCCTTGACCCTCGCCTGAGGCAGTGAGGAGGGACGTCTGGTGGATACAGCGACGAAAAACGGAGCCGTACGAACGCTCCCGATATAGGAGAATCACCGCTTCTCTCCATAGAGGACCTCCAGGTGTCGTTTCAGACCTATGCCGGAGAAGTCCACGCGGTTCGAGGCGTGTCCTATTCCGTGAAAAAGGGAAGCTCACTGGCCGTCGTCGGTGAGTCCGGTTGCGGCAAGACCGTTACAGTGCAGGCGGTCATGGGCCTTACCCCCATGCCTCCGGGCAAGATCAAGGGCGGCAGAATCATCTTCAAGGGTAAGGATGTTCTGTCCTTGTCGGAAAGAGAGATGCAGTCTGTCAGAGGCAAGGAAATCGGCATGATATTCCAGGACCCGATGACCGGGCTAAACCCCACTATGAACGTGGGAAGCCAGATAGCCGAGGCCATCGTGAAGCATCAGCGAGTAGACAAAGGGACGGCCTGGGGTAAAGCCGTCAAGATGCTGGAGATGGTGGAAATCCCGAATCCCGGCGTGAGGGCGCTACAATACCCTCACCAGTACTCGGGCGGCATGAGGCAACGGGCCATGATCGCCATAGCGTTGGCGTGCGAACCTGACCTCCTCATCGCCGACGAACCCACAACTTCCTTGGATGTGACTATCCAATCTCAGATACTGGACCTCTTGTTGGGTCTTCAGAAGGACCTCGGCATGACCATCGTCATCATCACTCATAACCTCGGAGTTGTGGCTAGACTGGCGAAGGAGATCGTCGTTATGTACGCGGGCAAAGTGGTAGAACAGGGGACGTCGTCCCAGGTCTTCTATAGGCCCAAGCACCCGTACACCCACGCCCTCCTAAAGTCCGTGCCGAGGCTCGACAGGAAAAGCCGTACCACCCTGGCGTCCATACCCGGCACTCCTCCCGATCTATTCGTGCCGCCACGAGGCTGCGCGTTCGCGGCTAGATGCTCCAGGGCCATGAAGGTGTGCGTGGAAGCGGACGCGTACCCGATGGAGCTGGAAGAAGGCCACTTCGTTTCGTGCTGGTTGTATCATGAGGCGAACCCGAGGGCATTAGTCGAACTAGAGAACGGGGGGCGTGGCGATTGAGCGCCGAACTGGCTTTAGAGGTTACGAACCTCAGGAAGTACTTCAGGTTAGGCAGGCAGAAGACGCTGAAAGCCGTGGACGATGTCTCGTTCACTGTGGGAAAGGGCGAAGTCTTGGGGATAGTCGGCGAGAGCGGATGCGGCAAGACGACGGTGGGCAGGACTATCGCGAGGCTCTACGCTCCCACTTCCGGCTCCATTTCCTTCGGAGGCCGGGACATCACTAATGCCAAGGAATCGGACCTTTTGTGGTTTCGGCGAAAGCTTCAGATGGTGTTCCAGGACCCATACGCCTCTTTGGACCCCAGAATGACCGTTAGCGAGATCATTGGAGAGCCCATGGACGTCCACCGCTTGGCTACAGGCAAGGAGCGAACCGACAGGATCAACCACCTCCTTCGCATCGTGGGACTTAGCCCGGAACACGCCAACAGATTCCCTCACGAGTTTTCGGGCGGACAAAGACAACGTATTGGGATCGCACGGGCATTGGCGGTAGACCCGGAGTTCATTATCGCCGACGAGCCCATTTCGTCCCTGGACGTATCCATCCAGGCACAGATAGTCAACCTCCTGACTAGCCTCCAGGAGGAAAGGGACCTGAGCTTCATTTTCATAGCTCACGACCTTTCCATGGTAAGGCATATATCCCACAGGGTGGGGGTAATGTACGTCGGCAAGATGGTAGAGATAGCCGGTTCCGAGGAGATTTACAGGCATCCTCTGAACCCGTACACCAAAGCGTTGATGTCGGCCAACCCCATCCCCGATCCGGATATAGAAAACGGGCGTACAAGGCTAAATCTGCCCGGAGAAGTCCCGAGTCCAATTAACCCGCTCCCCGGCTGCCGTTTCGCCGGACGATGCCCGCAGGCAATTGAGCGGTGCAGGCACGAAGACCCCGAACTAAAGGAAGTTGATTCGGGCCACTGGGTCTCCTGCTTCCTGTTCTAGGACCCTCATCGGTCACAAAAAGCAGGTGTAGGAGCAAGTCTTAGAGAAGTGCTTGAAGAACCTTCATAGCGCAGGAGTGGTATCTAGCGTGTTCCTATCACTAGGGCTCCAAAACGCCTGGCTCAACAAGGGCCGCACGGTTCTCGGCATAGTAAGCATGGCGATCGCCGCCATCGTGTTCACCTCAAGCACCACTCTAAGCCTCGGCTATCCGGCCATGGCGTACTTCGAGGCCAGGCAGCTCACCGGCAGCGACATAGTCCTCCTGCCCGGGAAGATCCGGCTGTCCCAAGAAGACCTCGCCTTCCCCAACGTGAAGTGGCGTTTCCAGAAAGCCGGCTTTGACCGCCCTCATCCGCTCTTGGGCCTCGATAGGGACCGGTTTTCATACGGAAGTCTTGAAGGGGTGATACCCCAAGACAGCAAGGTGAACTCATCTCGCATGCGGGACGTCGCGGTGGAGCTTCGCTCTCGCCCTGAAGTCAAGGACGCTCATGTGGGACACGCGATGCCGGTATTAGTCGGGGACTCTGCATACGCTTTCATCGAAGCACGTGACGTGACAAACGATCAGGAATCGTGGCGCATGGAAGGCGCTGTGAGAACCGGGAGATACTTGAGCGTAGCTGACGGCAACTCTCCCGTTGCCGTGGTAACCGAGTGGCTTTCCACTCCTCCCGGAGCCACTATCCGCCTGGATATACCCCGGATACATGTAGGGCAAGACGGAGTCAAATACAATGACTACGAAGACTCCCGGGCTACCTTGGTCCAGGTGGTTGGGACCGTCGGCTTCAGAGAAGGCGGAGAGGCCAACCCCATGGGACAGACCTACTCCAACCCATCCATATTCGTCACAGAGTCCTTTTTCAATGAAATAGCCACCATGCTTGGCTACACCCAATGCGATACCGCGTGGGGCGTAAGCGTCACACTGAATGAGATATCCGCTCTCGAGGATGTTGTCTCTATGATGCAAAGAGAGTATCCCGACTTCACCGTAATCTCTGTGCCTCGAATGGCCCTAGCGGCGGCCGGAGGCTCGGTTCCTGCAGGCGTTCCCATGGACATGAAGAAAGTGACCGAAATCTTAGCCTTTCTCACGGCGGCTCTGTTGTCGGCCACCAACCTTTCGGTGTTGATGCTGACACGC
The DNA here is from genome assembly GCA_040766225.1 of Bacillota bacterium. Classification (GTDB taxonomy): domain Bacteria; phylum Bacillota; class Sulfobacillia; order Fermentithermobacillales; family Fermentithermobacillaceae; genus DULO01. Next base: position 16,643 of record JAXGQX010000025.1, read on the forward strand.
AAGCACGAGATAGGCATCCTACGGTCCATAGGCGCGACTCGCTGGAACATAGCGGTCATGGTCATAACCGAATCCGTATGCATAGCGCTGATGGGCGCTGTACTTGGAAATCTCGTAGTCCAGCCGGCGGTCCTGCTAAATCTCCTAACCAACCGAGTGGGCGCCGATGCCGTCATGCTCAAGTCTTTGGCCAACGCCAAGACAAGCGTAGCGTTTTCGGTGGCGGCGGCAGTGCTGTTCGGGTTCCTGCCCCTAGCTAAGGCCTTGCGGGTTACCCCGGCCGCGGTCTTAAGGGGGGAGTAAAGAGGTGGCATACATGGGAGACGGCGTTGAAATAGCGCGGCGAGGTTTTCGAAACCGCCTCGGTACGTATCTGGTAATGATGCTGCTCGTGGCCTTCACGGTGGCCGGGTACCTTACGGTCAACGCATACTGGAAAGACACGTCGTCCATCGCCGCGGGAATCGTAGAACCCCTGAATTTCCCCTACCTCAAGGCCACGGTGCTGCACGCGTACTGGAACAACCCGCCTCAGGCCGAGGGAGATGTACCGCCGCCTGCCGAGTACACCCCTGTCTATAACGACGCGGAGTTGGCCCGCATAAAGGAGCTGACCAACGTCAAGTCATTGTCGGTGGCTTTGTCCCAAGATTGCTTCACCAAGTTCGGTAATTTAGAGTTCCTTTCCGTCGAGCCGGGCTCGGAACTCCTCGGGGACATCAAGATCATCGGGGGCAGGATGCCCCAAAACCCGGAGGAAATTCTAGTCCCAAAGGCGCTCTACGATGCCGGTGTTGAGGTCGGCACAAACTTGGTGGTTAAGAAGGTCGCGATGACGATTCCACCCGACTACCCCTGGGACAGGCGCCTGGCCCCAAAGGGCGATCCCGAGCCGGTATCTTCGAAGCTCGTAACCGGAGTCTATGAGCCCCAATCACCCATGCTCTCCGGTCTTGTCGGCTATTTGCCTGTTAACAGGGTCGACTCATACCCCGAAAAGGATCCCAAGTCTGTCGTGATGGACTGGCCTGTGCCCAACACCATCTTTCTGGAGCTTTCAAACCCGGCGAAAGCCAGGGACGTCATCGTCTATTGGGACGCCCTGTACCCCGACATGCCCGGGACCGACATACCGGTCATTTGCCCCGCCAAAGTCTTCTGGACTCCCGACTTGCCTGAGTTCAAGATGGCGGAGGCGGCGGGCCAAGTGGCGACACCCCTCTTCGCCAACACCATGAACGCCTTCGCTCTGGGAGCCATCGGCATTTTCGCGAGCATGTTCACTTCGTTCCTGGATAGGAGAAGGGAACTCGGCATCATGAAGACGGTAGGCATGGATGACGCGCACACTTCGGCCACCGTGTCTCTTGAGGTTGTCTTCACGGCGGCCTTAGGTACTCTCATCGGAGTCGTGTCGTCTCTAGTCATCACCGACCGGTACCTAAAGGGGATCTCAGGGAACGCTCTCACGGTTCCCTTTGCCGCGGTCCTTACGGGCACCGGAGTCGGAGCCCTCATCCTGTTCGCGGCGACTTATGTGCCTCGGGCCATGGCAAGGCAAGGAACGGTTATGGAACTCCTCCACAACCGCCCCATCCCGATCTTTAGGAAGAGGCAGTAAGTTCCTAGGCGGTTGGCTTCTCTCTAAGGTGGCGTTTCATCAGTTCAAGGGCGCACGTAAGGGGATCCGAGTTGCCTTGGGACAGGTCTTGTAGCGCCCTGTCGAGCGACCCGTCGTTCTCGGCGCTCCGTAGCACGTTCTCTACGGTCAGAAGGCTGAGGTATTCCTTCAGTACGGCTAGGTGCCCCTGCCGGGCTTTGCTTTCCAGGAGACCTGTTGATACCAGGTACTCCCTGTGAGACTTCACCGCTTGCCCAAGTTCGAAGAGGCCTTGGCCTGCATCAGCCTGGGTCATTACTATGGGAGGGCGCCATCCGGACTCTTCTTTGAGGTTGAGCATCATCTCGATGTCCCGCCTAGTCCTCTCGGCTCCGGGCAGATCCGCTTTGTTCAGGCAAAAGACGTCGCCGATCTCGAGAATGCCCGCCTTGATCGCTTGGACGTCATCTCCGAGGTTAGGCGCCAGGACGACCACCACTGTCTCAGCGTACTTCATGATGTCGACCTCTGATTGACCGGCTCCGACCGTCTCCACCACTATGTCGTCAAACCCGTAAGCGTCCATGAGCGTGATGACGTCTCCCGTGTGTCGGGAAACGCCTCCCAGATGCCCTCTAGTCGCCAAGCTCCTCCAGTACACCTTGTCATCGGTTGTGTTAGTTCGGAGCCTCACGCGGTCGCCCAAGATGGCGCCGCCTGTAAAGGGAGATGTGGGATCGACCGCAATGACCCCTACTGAGCGGTCTTGGGACCGGAGCCGGCTGACCAGCCCGCTTACGATAGTGGACTTACCGACGCCTGGAGAACCGGTGATGCCCACCACGGAAGCCATCCTGCGTCGCTTGTAGGCATGAGAAAGGAGCCGGAAAGCTTCGCCGGCTCCGTCTTCGACCACTGAGATCCCTCTGGCGAGGTGAGGGCGGCTTCCCCGCAAAATGCCCTCCAACAGTTCGTCTGACAGATCGGTTCCCCGGTTCGGGATCGTTTCTCTCACGATGGCACCCTTTAAGCCACTTCTCTCTTCAAGTGGCTTTTGGTGTATTCCACGATGTCTTGGGTGCTGGTGCCCGGCCCGAAGACCTCGTCCACTCCGTTCTTCTTAAGCTCGGCTACGTCTTCCTTGGGGATGATACCTCCCGCTAAGACCAGCACATCGAGGGAAGAATGACCCTTCTCTCTAGAGAGGCACTGAACCACCTTGGGAAGAAGGGTCGAGTGGGCGCCTGACAGAATAGACAGAGCCACTACGTCCACATCCTCATCCACGGCCATGCGGGCAAGCTCTTCGGGTGTACGGTGAAGACCGCTGTATATGACCTCCATGCCGGCGTCACGGTACGCGCGGGCGATCACCTTCGCTCCGCGATCGTGCCCGTCCAGGCCAGGTTTGCCAACGAGAACCCTGATCTTTCTAGCCATCGCGATGCCCCTCCTACTAGTACGCGGACTCCTACGCCAATGAAGTCCTAACGTTGCAGCCTTACCAACACGTCACCGGTCTGAACCGAGGCTCCTTGCGAGACGGCCACTTCTTGGACCACTCCGTCAAACGGGGCGGGAATCTCGTTCTGCATCTTCATGGCTTCCAGCATCAACAGCACTTCCCCACGCTTGACGCTCTTGCCCGCGGTGACCCTAAGTTCGCTTACGACCCCGGGGATGGGGGCACGAACCTCGTCACCGGACCCGCCCGCTGTCTTCGCTCCGCCCTGTGAAGGTGCGGGGCGCGGTGCCGCGGGAGCTGCCTGCGGGACTGGGCTTGCCGGGACCCTGGCTGACGGAACGGTTACAGGAGCGCTTGAGGCCGGAGTAACCGGCACATTCTGAGGAACCCGGGTGATGCGAGGCTCGCTTCCTCCCAGTTCCTCGACCTCGACTTCGAATACCTGGTCGTTCACCTTTACTTTGAATCGACGCAACTGCCATATCCTCCTTTAGAGCCAAGGTGCCTAGTATGTGAACCGGAACCCCGAAACGTGTTCTTTCTCGCCATTCGCCCCCAGGCGCCGGAACCCGAAATCCCTCTTAGGAACATGGGTCTGCTGGAAACGGCCTCTGACGACATGCAGACCGCCAAAGCCGCCATAATGGCCGCCCGGGTCAGAGCATCCACACCGTCGGACATGGAACGCATCTCCTCCTGAGGATAAACCGGCTCTCCCTCAAAATCGTCCTCTTGAGCAGAGTCTTCCGATTGAGCGCCGGTCAATATCATCACGTGCTTGTCCCGTTCTATGGAACCTTCTTTAGCCTCACGCGGTTCCAGTCGCAGAAAAGCGGTCCGCATGAACCTGATCAAGAAGAACAGCACCCAAAGCACAGCGAACACAACAGCCAAACTCACGCCTATCAAGACCAGAGCTTCACTGTATGTGTCTCGCATGCCGGGCCCTCCTCGCTCTCCCTCGCGGTCAGGCAAATACCCAGGAACACCGAAGTTGTCTATACGGGTATGTTCCCGTGTTTCTTGGGCAGGCTCTCGCCCTTCTTGGTGGCCAAGAGCTCGAAAGCCCCGATAACCTTGGGCCTTATCTCGGCCGGGTCGATAACGTCGTCTATATAACCCCGGCTAGCCGCCACATAGGGGTTCGCGAACACGTCGCGGAACTCCTTAATCTTCTCCTTGCGCCTCTCTTCAGGGTTTTCCGCGGACGCTATTTCGTCCCTGAATACAACATTGGCGGCTCCCTCGGGCCCCATTACCGCAATTTCGGCCGTGGGCAAAGCGAATACCATGTCCGCGCCCAAGTGGCGAGAACACATGGCTATATAGGCACCGCCGTATGCCTTCCTGGTGATCACGGTTACCTTGGGGACTGAAGCTTCAGAGTAAGCGTACAGGAGCTTGGCGCCGTGGCGAATGATGCCGCCGTACTCTTGGTCCACGCCCGGGAGATACCCGGGGACGTCGGTTAGGGTCAAGAGCGGGATGTTGAAGGCGTCGCAAAACCTCACAAACCGAGCTGCTTTGTCCGAGGCGTTGATATCCAAGCATCCGGCCTTCACGTTGGGCTGGGAGGCTATGATGCCGACAGATCTTCCGTTCATGCGGGCAAAACCGGTGAGTATGTTGGCCGCGTAATCCCTGGCGACCTCAAAGAATACCCCGTTGTCCACGACGGCTTCAATCACTCGATGCATGTCGTAGCTCTTGTTAGGTTCGGCCGGAACCACATCTCGAAGTGATGGTTCCACTCTGGCCGGGTCGTCGGTCATGTCGTACTGGGGCGGATCTTCCTGATTGTTAGACGGGAGGTAGCCCAAAAGCCCCTTTAGGAGCTGGAAGCAAGTCTCCTCGTCGGGAGCGACGAAATGGGCGTTGCCGCTGATTTGGGCGTGAACGCCTGCGCCGCCCAACTGGTCGACGCTGACTTCTTCGCCTGTCACCGCTTTTATGACCTGAGGACCTGTGATGAACATATTGGCGGTTCCCTGAACCATGAAGATGAAATCGGTCAAAGCAGGCGAGTAGACCGCTCCGCCCGCGCATGGCCCGAGTATGACCGAAATCTGAGGAATAACGCCTGAACACTGTACATTGCGGTAGAAAATGTCGCCGTATCCCCTAAGGGCGTCCACACCTTCCTGGATCCTAGCCCCGCCGGAATCGTTAAGTGACACAAAGGGGATGCCCACTTTGGCTGCCAATTCCATACACTTGACTATTTTCGCCGCATGCATTTCTCCTAAGGACCCGCCGATCACGGTGAAGTCCTGGGAAGCTACACATACCGCGCGGCCGTTAACCAGACCGTAACCCGTGACAACTCCTTCACCGGGTGCCTGGACCTTGTCCATGCCAAACTCTTTGGCACGATGGGTAACGAAAGCATCGGTCTCAACAAAGGTGCCGGGATCGAACAGAGCGTCGATCCTCTCGCGGGCGGTCCACTTCCCGGCCTTGTGCTGGCGCTCAATTCTGGCGCTGCCCCCGCCTTGCGTAACGGCTTCCCTGCGTTTCGCCATTTCACGCAACTTCTGCTCAAACAACGACACAGACTCTGCCAAACTCACTCCACCTCCGGCAGGATTATCGCTGGTTCTTCATAGTCTTTGGACCAACCATTTGATGCAACACTTACCAACCAGAGCGTATCATATCACGAATCTTTCGCCATACGGAACCCAAAACCCTGCGTTTGGCAGAGCCGGGCCCCTTTGTCTGGAGATTGGCTCAGCCAAGCAGTCCAATACAAGAGGGCCTCGGTTGGTTCTGCCCCATTCAACGGCAAGCCAAGTTATAAGTAGTAAGCCAGTTCTTGCAGTTGAAGAGTGACGTCGGCGTTCAGCACCCGAACCTCCGACGGCATTCTCAGTTTAGTGGGAGCGAAGTTGAGAAAGCCTTTGATGCCAATCTTATAAGCGCTGTCGGCCACCTGTTGAGCGACCGGCGCCGGCACGGTGATGAGAGCGATGCCGATCTCATGGCGGTTAGTCCGGTCATCCCATGTCTCAAGAGAATGGATAGTTAGGCCTTCCACTTCTGTGCCGATCTTGCGAGGATCGGAGTCAAATAGCGCGGTAACGACGAATCGGTACTTGGGGTCGGCTCGCCTCCGGGCAGTCAGGTATCTGACCAAAGCGGTGCCGAGCTCACCGATGCCAAAGACGGCCACGGCCATGTCGCGATCAGCGCCTAGAATCTTGACCAGTTCTTCGGTCAAGCCGTCTACCGGGTAGCCTACTCCTTGCTTGCCGAACTCGCCGAACAAAGCCAAGTCTTTTCGAACCTGAGCGCTGTTGACACCCGCCCACTCACCCATCTCGGAGCTGGATATGTACTCTCTGGCCCCAGGAGGTATCTCTCTCAGTATTCGCAGATAGGTAACCATTCGCCTAATTACCACGTCTGGGATCTTGGCAGATGCCACAAAGAACACCTCCGTCCTATTAAGGTTAGTCTTTCTTGAACTGTTGATACCCGATGACTCTCCCTGCCAAGAGACCGACGAAAATGCCGGTCGGAATGGCGAATGCCAAGAGGTAGGGAAGGTAGAACAGAACGCCTGCGCTTTTTAGCAGAAGAGCCGCCGTTACCAACTGGGCGAGGTTATGAGAGAAGGAGCCTGCCACGCTTACACCCAAGACACTCACCCTCCCCTTTGCAGCCCTCCACAGGAGGAACATGACGAGGGTCGAGAACAACGCTCCGGATACGCTCAAGTAGTAGCCTGTGTTGAGGAATGTCCCAGAAAGAAGACTGCCAATTAGAGTCCGAAGAAAGCTTATGCCCATGGCGGATCTGAAATCCAAGGTGACAACCGCGAACAAGGCGACGACATTTGCCAATCCCAGTTTGGCTCCCGGAACCACGTATGGAATTGGTATGAGCGCTTCCGCCGCATGCAGCACGCTGGCCAACGCCACAAGAAGCGCGGTCCTAGCCAAGTGTTGTGACCGCGTCAAATCCGACGACCTCGCCGATTCAAAAGACATGTAAAAAGTATATCATGCAAGCCCTGCCGTTCGCATCTGGTCGAGTTCTTGGCACGTCGAAAAGGGGAACCATTAACGAGAACCGGTACGCCTCTTGGCTCGAAGGAGCCTGTCATCGGCAACGGAAAGAACCACCCGGGCTTCATATCCATCCTCCGGGTAAGACGCTACGCCGAAACAGGCGCCGGGGACTCCCACCTTTTCCCCACCGGGGGACTCTACCGTATCTTTGACCCACTGGGAGATGTCTTCCTCGATGCGCCTGGAAGCCGACTCCTTGGACGCGCCGGGAAGCAACACCACAAACTCGTCTCCACCGTATCGTGCCACCACGTCGCACACCCTGAATCCTGAACCAAGGCGAGAACCGATGCTAGACAGCACCGCATCGCCCGCCAGGTGTCCGTAACGGTCATTGACCGCCTTCAGCTGGTTAACATCTAGTATTCCCACGGAGACCACTCCGCCGTAGTCATCGTTCGAGGCTCTCCTTATTGCCGTCTCCAGACTGGACAGGAATACCCGGCGGTTGGCGAGGCCGGTCAATGCGTCTCCGTCAGCGGATTTCTTCACCTTTTCGTGTAGCTGAGCTACTTCCAGAGCTGAAGCGATGTGCCCCGCTACAGCCATCATCAGGCGAACGTCGCCGGGCTTGAAACCGTTCTTCTCGGTCTTTTGAACCACCAAGACTCCCAAGGTCTTGCCCCTAACTTCCAGCGGGACATACACCTCCGAACCTACCCCAACCACGCTCTCATAGTAGCGCGAGTCCAAAGTAACGTCCGGGATATTCTGTGGTTTGCCGTTGGTCATCACCCACCAGGAAATGCCCTTCCCGTAGGGTATCGTCATGCCGACCATGCCCTGGGACATGCCTACACCCGCCGCGATAACCAAGTCGTCTCCTTCATCATCGGGAAGCAAGATCAGACAATCCGAATACCCCATTTTTTCCGCGATCAGGTTTGCCAGGTGGTCAAGGAGCTCTCTCAAATCCAGGAGTTTCTTCATCTCCTGGGCGATGCGGAATAGGACCTCAAGCTCCTTTGAGTTTATGACGCCATCGGTCGAATCGTAACTCGTTAGGCCGTCTGAGCCGGTCTCTTCCGAAACCTTCTCGGCGTCCTTTGACAGAGCCCTAAGCGCCGCGGAACACGTGCCTTGGGAGGTATGTGGGAGAGTCGCGTTGTTGACCGCTGATGCCAAGTGCTCTGAAACAGGGACCAAGAACGACATGTCCTGAAGGCTGAATGTTGAAGGTCCGGAACTAGCCAGAATCCACATGCCCACAATCCGTCCATACAACTTCAGAGGGAGTGTAACCATGGACCTGAATCCCGCCTCCAACACACTCTCCAGGAACTTGGGAGGAAGCATCGACGGCCTGCGGCCCTCCGCTCCCCCTTCCCCAAGACTCTTCCCCACGTCAGCCACTATATCCACCAACACTTCGTCTCCGGGCAGATGCCCCGTCAAAGGACCCGAGGAGCCTTCACCACCCAGAAAACCATCGGGAACAGACCCGAGGACCACTCCTCTCCCGTCATCTTGGGCTGTAAGGACGGCCATCGCGTCCACCGGGATGTACCTCTTGACCACTTCCATGAGCCGGGGAAGGATCACCTGGAGTTCCGTATCGGTGTTTATCGCCCGCAACGCCTCGGTAACCAGTTCGAGAGTCCTCTCGCCTCGCAAAGACTCGGTGATGTCGTCCATGACAATGATTTCGGCCAGCCTCTCCCCGGAACGGCCCAAGACTGATGAAGCATACAGAGATAGAGTAATCTCACCCAGCTCGTGGTCCTCGTAGAGGATCTCGCAGCGATTGCTCGCCGCCTTGGTAGCGATGGAGAACCCGCGCATGGCCCGAACCAGTTCCAACCAGTCCAGGAGAACTTGGGGGTTCTTCGTCCTCGGGAGCAGCCGATCGCAAAAGAGCGCGCCGAATTCCGAACCTCTTACCCTCTCGTTCGCCTCTCCAAGATAGCGACACGCCCGATCATTGGCGACCTGAATAACGTCATCCTTATCAACCAAGACCATCCCGCAATCCAATGCATTAAGGACCGCCTCCAACTGGAGTGCGGTCCCTAAGGTTTGCCAGAGAGATGGGCTCATAAGGTTCGAGAACTCCATAACTTCTCCTCCCGCCCGGTCTCCCGACCAGGTCTTGCTTCTACTACGCTATCTATAGAACTGTCGGAATCCGCGGGCATCTGGTTAACAGGAAGTTGAAATGTTCGCTGCAAGAGAGTCCCATCTACTGCTCCTTCGCTGCTAGAACGGCACCCTCTTTCGCGCTCAGGTAGACATACACGCCTGCGGCAACCAAAGCCGCCGCCAAAGAACCCCACTGGCCATAGCTCAATCCCAAGGCGTAGGAATCGTTGTCCCGGAAGAACTCAAGGAAAAACCTTATCATCGAGTAGCCGAAGGCGTAGACGAGGAACAAGCCGCCCGAGAACTTCACTTTCTTCCCCAACGAAAGAAGGACCACAAACAACGCTAAGTCGGCTACGCTCTCGTACAACTGGTAAGGATGCCTAAGCCCGGGAGCGAACCTGGTGTTGAATCCCCACGTCCCGGATGTTTCGATGCCGTAGCAGCACCCTGACAGAAAACAGCCGATTCTTCCGATGGCTTGCCCCAACGCGACCGAAGGCGCAACCAAATCGACCAAGTCCACGAACCTTACCGAACGGAACCGTGAATAGGCCGCAGCCGCGATTGTCCCCCCAAGCAGCACCCCGTGAATGGAAAGGCCACCGTTTCGGGTATCCAGAACAGATCTCCAATCCGTGTAGTACCACGAATTCAAAGCGATGTGGAACAGCCGGCCTCCGACCACTCCTCCCGCCAGAAGCACCATGAAAAACCAGAAGAGAGAATCGGGGTCGATGCCCTTCATTTGAGCGCGTTTGGACGCGACCCAAACACCGGCGATGAACCCCAAACCTATCATGAGGCCGTATGAGAAAAAGCTGAGCGGACCTAGCTCGAATAGCACTGGATACATGGTCATCACCTAGCCAATCATAACATGCCTGAATAATCCCATTCCAGTATATGCATGCTAAAGGAACAAAAGGAGGTATTTACCAATTGAGGAAGCACCCAGGCCTCACATTGTTTTTGGGCATTCTCTTGGGCATCTGCTTATCCATCGGGACGGTCTACGCCGTAAGGCAGTTCTCGCCTCGCCTGTGGACTCAAGCCATGCTGTATCTGGCCGCGAAAGATAGTACCCCCGACGGTGGGGACGACAACACCATTGGCGGAATGGACGCGGGATTTGTAAAGGGCATAGTCCAAGACATCCTCACTTCAGAGCAAGGAAAAGCCATCGTGTCGGACCTTGTGAAGAGCCAGTCACAGAGCACTTTTGAGACCTTCTTCTCCGAAGCCATGAAGAACCCGGACTTCCGCTTGGCCCTAAGCGACGCCTTGGGCACTTTCCTCCAGAGCACTGAGGGGAAAGCCCTGGTGAGGAAGGTAGCTCAAGAAGTGATGAACCCGTGAACTGCGCGATTAGGCGGTTTTGTCGCCGTTCACCGGCATTTGGGATAAAAGCTCTCTGGCGTTGAGGCGGTCGTCCACCACAACGTCAGAGAGAAGCTTTCCGTCTCTCAAAGAGACGATTCTTTCTGCGTGCCTGGCGATATCGGGATCGTGAGTCACAAGCACCAGGGTAATCCCCTTCAGATGCAGGTCTTGGAAAATCACCATAACCTCTTCGCCTGACCGGGAATCCAGGTTTCCGGTAGGCTCGTCGGCCAAGATGATTTTTGGATCTCCGGCGATCGCCCTGGCGATTGCGACCCTTTGCTGTTCTCCGCCAGACATCTCGTTAGGCCTGTGGCGCATTCTGTCCTTCAATCCTACGGACTCCAGCGCCGCGGCTGCCCTCTCGCGTCTCTCCCTGGCGTGCATCCCCCGGTAGATGAGAGGCAATTCCACATTGGCCATTGCGTCTGTCCTAGACAGAAGGTTATACGTCTGGAAAATGAACCCGATGAACCGGTTCCGGATGTCAGCAAGCTCATTGTCGGTCTTCCTGCTGACGTCCGACCCATCGAGGAAGTACTGGCCCTCGGTTGGCCTGTCCAGGCAGCCCAATATGTTCATCAATGTGGACTTGCCCGAACCTGACGGCCCCATAATGG
>JAXGQX010000026.1:0-27399 GCA_040766225.1 Bacillota bacterium
CTTGACGAGCTTCAGCGTAGGATAGAACACAGGGGAACCGAAGGAGAAGAGCAGAAGAGACTAAGGCTAGAGAGCGCCCGTCAGGAAATGGCCGATCTTTCCGCATACGATTATGTTATTATCAATGCTGACCTTGACAAGGCAAAGGATAGGCTTAGGGCGATTTTGGCGGGGGAACGGGCCCGCTTTTGCGCTAACGCAAGACTCCTTCCGCCTGACGGCCAAAGGAGGGCATCTGATGATAAACCCACCGCCCAGGGACACAACATTGGTGAAGTCAAAGTACAGTCTCGTGATTGCGGTATCAAAAAGGGCGAGGCAGATAGTAGCTAGAAGGGAACCGCTGCCCCAGGGACAAAAGCCTGTTTCGGCCGCCCTGGAAGAGATAATCCAAGGCAAAGTCAGGATAATCGACAGGGATTCGCTAGAGCCGGGGGATTCACAGGAATAGGGTTCGCGGGGCACCTCCCAGGTGCCCTTCTTGATTGGAGAGGCCTTTACATAGAACCGGAGGAAGAAACCCATGTTGTCAGGAGAAACGCCGTCAGAAGGCGTCTTTGACCGCGATGTTTTTCTTGACATCATTGTCGATGTGCCCTCCCTAAGCGATAGACGGTTTACTTATCGCGCCTCCGAGGGATTGGACCTTCCATATGGAGCGAAAGTCCGCGTTCCTTTTGGCCGGTCTCCTGTGGACGGTTTCGTCGTATCCCGCGTTGAGAGACCCGAGGGCATACAAGTGAAGGACGTTCTGTTCGCTTACGATCTCCGGTTTCTGCCGGGCCGCGAAATGCTAGACTTCTGTCAGGAACTTGCCGCCTACTACTGCGTCACTGTAGCGTCTATGTGGTCATGCCTTTGGCCTCCCATTGTGCCGAGGATGAAAGCGCCCGTCCAAGAGCGTCCTGCAGCCGGAGACACCATACCGGCGACACCCGGTGAGGGAGGCGGCGGAGAAGAGTGCGCAGACGAACTGGTGTGGGGAAGCCGGGCATACCGCTGGGACCGGTATGCCGAGATGGTTAAGCTCGGACTCCTCCATGGCAAGGGCTCGCTGGTGCTTGTCCCCGAGGCTAAGGAGATGGCGTATGCCGTATCCAGACTAAAGGAAGTCGCGGGGGATCTCGTTTTTCAGGTTTCCTCGGAGATGACCGGGCTCTCCCGACGCGAAGGGTGGCTTCTCGCTAAGACTTCCGAGACTCCGGTGGTAGTGGGGACCAGGTCGGCGGTATTCGCGGACGTCCGGAAACTGGGGCTGATCGTGTTGGACGAGGACTGGTCCGATTCCTATAAGTCGCCGGAGACCCCGTCCTACGATGCCCGTACCGTTGCGCGCCTTCGCGGAGGAAAGCAAGGCATTAGAGTGCTCTTCGGGAGCTCCCACCCATCGCTTTGGGCGCTTAACCGGGCTCGGGAAGGGCTCGTTGAGGTGAGAAGGGAGGCCTGCATCCCAAGGTCAGCCCAAATCGTAGACCTAAAGGAAGGCGGACCTCGGAGACAGGCGGTGTCTCCCGCTCTAAGAGAACGCATGCGCATATCTTTTGATGAAGGCAAAAGGGTTTTCTTGTTCCTTAACAAGCGCGGGGATGCATCGCAGGTCCTGTGTCAGGACTGCGGCAACACGATTACGTGCCCTTCCTGCGGCTCACCCATGGTTTACCACTCCAAAGACAGTTCTCTCATATGCCATACGTGCGACTATCACATGGTCTCTCCAGACCGGTGCCCAGGTTGCGGGGGCACTAGGTGGCGGTTTCTGGGCTTCGGGATCGAGAAGGCGGCATCCGAGGTCTTGCGTCAGTTCCCTGACGTGCCGTTGTTCAGACTGGACAAGGATAGCCTGTCTTCCGGAACCGTAGAGGATACGCTCAGGCGATTCGGTTCGTCGGCTCCTTCATGTCTTCTGGGAACTCAGTTGGCGTTGGGGCAACCGGGTTTTCCTGCTGTGGGGCTTGTGGGGGTCCTGTCCGGCGATACGGTTTTGAACCTTCCTGATTTCAGGGCTTCGGAGAGAGTGTTTCACACCTTAAGGCGCGTTTTGGACCTATGGCCACGTTCGAGAGACCTCTTGGAGCAGGAGATAGTCGTTCAAGCCTACAATCCAGAGCATCACGCAGTCAGAGGACTCCTTGACCCGGAAGCCTTCTACGAAGAGGAGCTGTCGGTGCGCCGCTCTGTAGGTTACCCTCCTTTCGCCGCGTTGTTCAAGGTGAGATTCAGCGGGAAGAATCATGACAGGGTGAGGTCTACGGCATACGAGTTCGCGAAAGCGTGCGGCGGGAAGGACCCCGGTATCCGCGTTTTGGGGCCAATACCATCCCCGAAACCCAAGGTGAGAAACCAGTTTCGCTGGCAAGTCGCGCTGAGGCACGAAGAGCACGCTCTCTTGGCGCAAGTGTGCGATTTGGCCCTTAAGGAGCTTCACCAAAGTTCCCAGGTCAAGATCTCTATCGATGTCGAGCCCCAAGACATGTGGTAAGGAAAGTCCCTCCTTACGTTTGGGGCTCTGAAACTGATAAACTAGACTTATGGGGATAGACCCTATGTTTACGCCGAAAGGTGATGTGCGTTGTCTCACGCTGACATTCAGTATTTCGACGCTCCAGTATTAAGAAAAAAAGCAAAGAAGATCGCGAGGGTCAACAAGGCAGTGAAGGAGACCCTTCAGACCATGTTGGACACTATGGTGGAGGCCAACGGCGTAGGGCTGGCCGCCCCTCAGATAGGGATATCCAAGCGTTTGGTCGTGATAGATGTAGGCGAGGGACCGAGGTTTCTGATAAACCCGGAGATCACCTCCTATTCGACCGAGACCGAATCCCAGTGGGAAGGATGCCTCAGCTGGCCGGGATATATAGGAGAGGTCGAGCGTCCCACCGGCGTTACGGTCAAGGCTCTGGACGAAGCCGGCCGCGAGATTTGGATCGAAGGGGAAGGCCTCCTGGCAAGATGCCTTCAACACGAGATTGATCACTTGGACGGCATATTGTTCATCGATAGGGCTACTACCATAAGCGAGGTGCCACCTGAGTCGGAGGAGGAGCCTTCGGATGAGGCAACCCAAGCATCCGGAGAAGAGCCAGAGCAGGCAGCGAGCGCGGATTTGACCGCGGAAACGCCGGTGAGCCAAGTTATGGAGAAGGAGGCCGGCCAGATACAGGTCCCGGCAGAAGGCAACACCCTCTTACCGCGGTGTTCATGGGCAGCCCGAGTTTGCGGTGCCGTCTTTGGAAGCCCTGGTCAAAGCCGGCGTAAAGGTGCGCCTTGTCATTACTCAACCCGACCGTCCCTACGGACGCAAAAGGACCCCTCGGGCCACGCCGGTGAAGTCAGCCGCCGAGAAACTGGGCATTCCCGTCTTGTGTTGCGAAACCCTGAAAGACGAAAACGTCCAAGAGCAGATCGGGGCCATATCTCCGGATTTCATAACCGTCGTAGCATTTGGCCAGAAGGTCCCTCAGGCAGTCATCGACCTTCCGCGTTACGCTTGCCTTAATGTGCACCCGTCTCTCCTCCCCAAGTACAGGGGAGGAAACCCGATTTCTCGCGCGATCCTTAGCGGGGAAAAAGTTACGGGCGTTTCTGTCATATACCTTAGCGAGAAACTTGACGCCGGCGACATATGTCTTCAGAGGCAGACCGAAATCGGCCCTGACGAAACATTTGGCGAATTAGAGGAAAGGTTGGCCAAGATAGGCGCCGGAACGCTTCTTGAGGCCATTGCCGCCGTCTATGGCGGTACGGCGGAAAGGACTCCTCAAAATGACTCGGTGGCTAACAGGGCGAGGCATTTGAGGCCGGGAGAGGACAAGATAGATTGGAACAGGCCGTCTCAAGCCATCCACAATTTGGTCCGGGGTCTTGCCCCCGAACCGGGAGCCGTTACGGCCTTTGCAGGACAACGTATTAAAGTATTGGGCACAAGGCTTTCGGGAAGGAGAGCCACCGGCGCTCCCGGGACGGTCGCAGGCACAGAAGGCGATGGCGTCTTGGTGAATTCAAGCGACCAAATGGTCCTAGTCCTGAAAGTCCAACCTGAAGGAAAGAAGCAAATGGCGGCCAAGGCGTTTCTGATCGGGCGCCCGTCTTCGGACGGGTTCTTCGGAGATACGGCCGTATCAAATGAGGAGGGGGGATTTTAGGCGTGTTCTTCTTCGACCAAGGGTACATTCTGTTTGTTCTGCCGGCGATGGTGTTCGCGCTTTGGGCTCAGGGACGTGTGAATTCTGCCTATGAAACCTACTCCCGGATGTACTCCAACAGCGGGAGGACCGGCTACGAGGTGGCTTTGTCATTGCTGAGAAACGCGGGGCTCGGAGATGTCCACGTTGAGAGGACGGAAGGACGTCTGTCTGACCACTACGATCCCAGGAAGCGAGTCTTGCGGCTTTCTCGGGGCATTCACGACAGTCCTTCCATAGCGGCTGTCGCTATAGCCGCCCACGAAGTCGGCCACGCTGTCCAGCATTCTGTAGGATACGCTCCTCTTGGAATAAGGAACGGGTTGGTACCCATAGTGCAGTTTTCGTCCAACGCGGCGATCCCTTTGTTCTTGATCGGGCTTTTCACCAACAGCGGGCTCTTGATGGACCTTGGCATCGTGTTCTTCATGGGCGCGGTGGTTTTTCAGCTGATAACGCTCCCCGTGGAGTACAACGCCTCCAAGAGAGCCCTTGACATGCTGCAAGTCTCCGGGCTCGTTAACTCAGGTGACATTCAACCTATCGGGAACATGCTGAACGCGGCGGCACTGACTTACGTCGCCGCCACGGCGGTGGCCATCGCGCAAGTGTTGAGGTTGATGCTGTATAGGAACAGGCGGCGCTAACGTGAGACCGGATGCCCGGGAAGTGGCTCTTGGGATGCTTGTAGCCCGCGAGTATCCTTCCCGGGCCCTATCTTACGACCTTCTCCAGAGTCCAAGGGACAGGGCTCTTGCCTTGGAACTGGTTAACGGGACAATACGCTGGCAGAGGCTTCTCCGGTCCTACGCTTCCGCTTTTTCGGACCGTCCCCTGAAAGACCTTTCTCCCGTCCTAAGGAACGCACTGCTATTAGGCGCCTTCCAGCTTCTGTTGCTGGGTACTGCCCCCCACGCTGCCGTGGATTCTGTCGTAAGGCACCTTAGGGGTAAAGGCGAGAGGTCCTACTGCAACGCCTGCCTTAGGTCCATGTCCAGGAATCTGGGACACGTGGCGCTTCCGGACCTCCGGTCGGACCCGGTCCGGTATATGGCAGAGAGATACTCCTACCCTGACTGGATCCCCGCCTACTTCGTCAAGCGTGCCGGAGTCCCTTGGGCATTGGCTATGTGTCGTAGCGGGAACGTGCCCCCGTCAGTAACTCTGCGGGTGAACTTAACCAAGATTAGTCAGGAAGACCTCCTGAAGCGCTTCCTTGACGCGGGTTATGATGCGGAGAAGGGTCAGTTGCCTATCTCCCTGCGGGTGCAAAGGGGCAGGTCTGTCAAAGACTTTCCCGGTTACGAGGAGGGGTTGTTCGCTGTTCAGGATGAGGGCGCCATGGTGATCTCTTTATCTTTGGAGCCGGAGAAAGGTCACACGGTGTGGGATGTTTGCGCGGCCCCCGGAGGGAAAACGACACACCTATCCCAACTGGTTGGCCAAGAGGGAAGGGTGCTTGCCACCGACATAGACGGGGAGAGGGCGTCCATGATCGCCGAAAACGTCCAAAGGATGGGACTGTCCAATGTGGACGTGCGTGTCATGGACGCGACGGTGGAAAATCCGGAGGGGATCTTTGACCGGGTTCTCGTGGACGCCCCGTGTTCCGGGTTGGGGGTTCTAAACCGAAACGCTGACCTTCGATGGAACCGCCGGCGATCGGACATCGAGAGCATGGCATTTAGGCAGCAACTTCTCTTAGACAAGGCCTCGTCCAAGGTGAAACAGGGAGGGGTCTTGGTGTACAGTACCTGTACGGTTACAGCCGAAGAAAATGAGTCCGTGTGGGGCCGGTTCCTTTCAGACCACCCCGGGTTTTCCCCGGAAGACCCGTCCTCTTGTCTTGGGGGACACCTTATGGTTTCTGACCGACGTTTTCTAGGACCCGGTTACCGGTACCTGTTGCCGGACAAATCTGGTACCGACGGCTTCTTTGTAGCCAAGGCACGTCTAAGGTAACCTTACCCGGATAGGAGCTAGACGCCGTGAAAGATAGTCCGCTACCTCACTTCTTCGAGTTAGGTCTCGATGAGCTCTCATCTGTGCTTTCCGATATGGGCGAGAAGCCGTATCGGGCTAAACAAATTTGGTCGTGGGCGTACAAGAGATTCGCTTCGTCATTTGACGAAATGACGGACCTCCCGTTGGCGCTTAGGCAGAAGCTGGCGGACGCGATCGTAATGAGACGCCTCGAACCCCTGCTAGTGCAGGAAGGAACCGATAGTTGGGCGAAGAAGTACCTGTGGGGTTTCCGGGGAACCCCGTTGGCCGAGTCCGTCGTCATGAAATACTCGTACGGATCCTCGGCATGTCTTTCGACACAAGCGGGGTGTCCCGCCGGTTGCGCGTTTTGCGCTTCCCGGATAATCGGTTTCGAGAGAAACCTCTCGAAAGGCGAGATCCTCGAGCAGTTCCTGGGCATGTGCCGTGACGGTAACGAGCGGATAGGCCACCTTGTGTTCATGGGAACAGGAGAACCATTTCTGAACTATGACGCTGTGATAGGTGCCATAGACACCCTCGCCATGGAGGATGGCTACGGGCTATCCCGGAGGAAAGTCACGGTCTCGACTGTTGGCGTTCCCCAGGCTATGCGGCGGTTTGCCAAGGATTCGGGCGGAGCGCGACTCGCATTGTCGTTGCACGCCGCGACAGACGAAGTCCGCGACCGGATAGTGCCTTGGAACAAACGCCATCCCATTGGGGAAGTAATGGCCGCTCTCCGGGCGTACGCGAAAGACACAGGACAGCGCGTTACGGTGGAGTACATGCTCTTACGGGGGATCAACGATTCCTCGGAAGACGCATCCAAGCTTGCCGGGCTATTATCTGATATAGACTGTCTGGTCAATCTGATACCCTGGAATCCTGTACCTGGCCTTCTGTTTCAACGGCCGGAGAGGTTTCGGGTGGAAAAGTTTCAAGAAGTCCTTTTGGGGAACCGTGTGAAGGTCACCGTCCGTCGTAGTCTTGGGGGGGATATTGAGGCCGCCTGCGGGCAGCTTCGACGCCAGGAGACAAAGACAGAGATTTGACGGACGGAGTGAGCGGGGAGGGACCGTAGTTGGAGTGGAGCGCGCAATCATCCAGAGGTCTGGTGCGTCCCGACAATGAGGACTCGTGGGTGGTACAACCTCTGCCTGCTTCTCGTACTTGGTTGGCCGTGGTGGCAGACGGAATCGGCGGCAACGAGGGCGGGCAGGTAGCGTCGTCCATGGCCGTGAGAACCTGTCTTCTGCACATTCAGGCTCACATCGGGCAGGCGGAACCCCCGAGGCTCCTCAAAGAGGCGATTCAAGAAGGCAACACCCTTATCCTTCGCGCCGGGCTAGACCGGGAAGGGTGCAACGGCATGGGGACCACTTTCACCGGAGCCATAATAGCGGAGGACCGGCGAAAAGTATATGTGGGACACGTCGGGGACAGCCGGGCGTACCTTGTCTCTGGAAGCGAGATCAAACAGATAACCGACGATCACTCTGTCAGCGGTCAGATGGTACGAGAAGGCACTCTGTCCGAAGAGGACGCCATGACGCATCCGGGGCGCAACATGCTCACCATGGCGATGGGAACACAAGACGAGGTAAGGGTGTCTACCTACCAGGAGGACCTTCAAGAGGGCGATGTTGTGTTATTGTGTACTGATGGGCTCACCAGTCTGGTGAGTTCAAGAGAGATAGTGTCGTTATTGAATGACAGGCCTCGGAAAGAAGTAGCGGAGGCTTTGGTGAACCTGGCCAATAGCCGCGGGGGTTTCGACAACACCACCGTTGTGCTTCTGTGGCCGGACTTGTCCTGACTCATGTCGGGGGAGAGGTGAGGGGTCTTGGCGTCCAGCGATATCGCCGGAAGGAAAGTCCTTAACCGGTATAAGATACAGGAGAAACTTGGCGGCGGCGGAATGAGCGTGGTCTGGAAGGCTTATGACTTGGTCTTGGACCGCAGCGTCGCTTTGAAGGTCTTAAGGCCGGAAATGAGCGACGACGAGGAGTTCATAGGCCGGTTTAGAAGGGAAGCCCAGTCCGTCGCGTCTCTGTCCCATCCCAACATCGTAAACATCCACGATGTCGGAGAGGACGGGGGTCTATACTTCATCATCATGGAACTTGTGGACGGAGAGACGCTCAGAGACAAGCTCCGGACTGAAGGGCGCCTAGGGGTGGACGAAGCCCTGGGAGTCGCGCAACAGATCTGCGAGGCCCTATCTCACGCTCACGCGAGACGGATCATCCACAGGGACATCAAGCCCCAGAACATCCTTTTCACAAAGCAAGGAGACGTGAAGGTAGCCGACTTCGGGATCGCCCGGGCGTTAGGCGGCGTTTCAACCACGTCAAGGGACGTTGTGGTCGGGTCCGCTCCTTATATATCCCCGGAACAAGCCAAGAACGGGACGGTCTCAAATCGGTCCGACCTCTACTCCTTGGGAGTAGTCTTGTACGAAATGCTGACCGGGAAGCCCCCCTTCGCGGGAGACAGCCCCGTTGCCGTTGCCCTTCAGCACGTTCAGGGCGAAGTGCCCTCTCTGCGCAAAGAGTTTCCCGAGATTCCGGAGGCAGTGGATCGCCTCGTTAAGAAGGCTTTGGCCAAGAACCCGGATGACAGGTTCGCTTCGGCGGGCGATATGCTGAACGCCATTTTGGCCCTCCGAACGGGTTCGGCTTCGCGTACAGAGAAGACAAAGAGAGAGCCGGATGCACCGCTCCCTCCACGTGGAGGAGATGAAGGATTGGCTCGGCCAGCAAAGAAGAAGCGGGGGATTTCGACCACCGCCAAAGTACTCTTGGCCTTAGGCGTTTTGGTGTTGGCCCTTGGCGGCTATGCTTTTTACCGTTTTACCCAGTGGCTTGCCGTTCCTCTCGTCACGGTGCCCGAAGTTACGGGCCGGCTGGAGATTGAAGGGCAGGCTATACTCAAGGAGGTCGGGCTCATCCAGCAGATTTCGGCCAAACGGCCTGACGACACGGTTCCGGCGGGAGTAATCATTTCTCAGAGTCCTCTGGCCGGCGAAACCGTGAAGCGCGGCCGAGAGGTCTACGTTTTGATTTCCATGGGCCGGGATTTTGCGACCGTGCCTGACACGATAGGGAAGACCGTTCGCGAGGCCGGGGTGTTGTTTCAGAACGCAGGCGTCGGGATGGGGAACCAGGAGGAAGTGTTCCATCCAACGGTGGCCGAGGGGCTGATTGTAGACCAGAACCCCAGGGCAGGCCTGGACGTTCCCAGGGGTTCCTTGGTACACGTAAAGGTTTCCAAGGGGCCCGAAGAGCAGACGGCGGTTGTGCCGCAGACAGTAGGGCTTCAGCTGTCTCAGGCGCAAGCGCTCATCTTGGAGAGCACCCTCGAAGTGGGCACTGTAGTCTCGAGGCCGACTCCGGGAGTCGCCGAGGGCACTGTTGTGGAACAGGATCCTCCCGCCGGAACTGAGCAGCCATTGAGGACCAAGATCAACTTGGTTGTGGCGGGACAGCCCGCATCTTCCTATACTGAAACTTTCCGGATCGTCGTGAGCGAAGGGACTTCCCAGCGACCGGTGAACCTGAGGGTAACGGTGACCGACGGTGCCGGCGAAAGGCAGATATATGACCGAAACGTCACAAAGGGAACGTACGACATTTCCTTCACCTGGCAAGGCGACAGAGCCGTAGTGCGATGGTGGATCGGCGGCCAGCTTAACGTCAAGACTTTATATCCTCGGTAAGGCGAGGTGTTGCGTCCGACTTGGTAGGCAGGATACTGGCGGTATACTCGGCTTGGTGCGAGGTGGCGTCAGGGAGTAGCACTTATAGATGCCTGTTTTTGGGGCGGCTTAAGAGGCGAAACCGCCCTTGGTCTATCCGGGAGACTTCGTAGAGATCGAGGAATCCGGGAAGGTCATGGCGGTTAAGAAGATTCTTCCCAGGAAGAACCTTCTTGTGCGGCCACCTGTGGCTAACGTCGACCGGGCGGTGATCGTGACCGCGGTGACCCAGCCCGTAGTCGATCCCGTAGGACTCGACCGGCTTTTCGTGCATTTGGAATCCCAGAACATTGAGGCGTCTTTGTGCATCAACAAGAAGGACCTGGAGAACGCGGAGGAGATCGACTCTCTGCGCGAGACCTACCTGAAAGCCGGCTATCCTGTTGATGTGACTTCCGCCGTCACGGGAGAAGGGCTGGAGTCCCTCGGTCAAAGGATGCAGGGAGGCATGTCGATATTAGCCGGAGCGAGCGGCGTTGGGAAATCCAGACTCTTGACCGCGCTAGTTGGGATCGGTTTGGCCACACAGGAGCTTGGGCGAACAGGGCGAGGGCGGCATACTACCAAAGGCGTCACTCTGTACCGGGTGGGCGAGGCAGGCTTCCTCGCGGATACTCCCGGTTTCAGCAAACTTGAGGGTATAGATTGTGAGCCCCAGGACCTCTCCTACTATTACCCGGAGATGATCGAGTTGGCGCCTCTGTGCCACTACCCCAAATGCCTTCACAAGACCGAAGACCAGTGCGCGGTAAGAGAAGCCGTCAGAGACGGTAGGATAAGCCCGCAAAGATACGCCAACTACCTGGAACTCTTAGAGGAATCCCTTGAGAGGATGAGACGGAAGTATGAGTGAGGTTAGAGTGTCTCCTTCGCTCTTGTCCGCGGATCCGCTTAATCTCTTGGCCGGAGCCTTGAGGATGAAGGAAGCCGGAGCGGACATGCTGCATCTAGACATAATGGATGGGTCGTTTGTCCCGAACTACGTTCGGTCCCGACACCGCGTCCGATTTTCCAAGGAAGGCATCTTGCCCATGGACGTGCACCTCATGGTCGACTGCCTGGATTGGGCAGTGCCGGCATTCTTGCCCGCATCGGACTACCTGACGGTTCACGTCGAAGCTACGGACCACCTCCACAGAGTACTTCAACAGGTAAGGGATTCGGGCAGGAAGGCGGGAGTCGCCCTGAATCCCGCCACATCGCCGGAATTCCTGCCCTACGTGTTACCCATAACCGATTTGGTGCTGGTGATGACCGTGAACCCCGGATTCGGCGGCCAATCGTTCATCCCCGAGATGCTCTCGAAGGTCCGCCGGGTGAAGGAGATGATCCGCTTGTCCGGTAAGGACATTTCGCTTGAGGTTGACGGAGGAGTGACGGGAGATAACGCTCATCTTCTTAGGGAAGCCGGCGCCGACATCCTTGTGTCGGGCAGCTACATATTCCGGGCGCCGGACCGTAAGGAAGCCGTAAAGGTTCTTAGGGGAGACACCACCTAAGCCCCATAAACATACGCTAGGGGGAGTAGGCGTTCCACGACATCGAAGCGGGGATTCTCATGAGGATGCGTTCCAGAAGGCTCTCCCACAAGACGCTGGTACCGCTTGCGCCCTAGGGTACTGGGATTGGTCGTTTTCGTGGTCGCCATGCCCCCGTCGTTTCTCCTGGGATTGTTCGGTCTCGGGCTCATGGCGGAGCGTACTT
Organism: Bacillota bacterium; assembly: GCA_040766225.1. Classification (GTDB taxonomy): domain Bacteria; phylum Bacillota; class Sulfobacillia; order Fermentithermobacillales; family Fermentithermobacillaceae; genus DULO01. The sequence continues at coordinate 11,629 of JAXGQX010000026.1, forward strand.
TCTATACAGAGGCGGGGCGTGAGGTTTCCCGGTCTGTTACGAGTGCTTAAGGAGGGTGCCCTTGGCCCCCAGGCGGGGCCTTGGAACAAGATGAAAGTCAGAGTGATGAGAGTCCCAAAGGCGTTTTCGGGAATAGTCAAGGCTATCTTAGGCCTCTTTGGACACCGGCCGTAAAGCCGGGGAAATGGAGAACACCTCCTTTAGGCAAGGCCTATAGTGAGGTGTTCTTTTCGTTAAACTCGGTCTCTTTATCTGACGGCGCGCTTAACTCTTCCGGAGCGCAGGCACTCGGTGCAAGCGTACACGCGTTGGACATGGCCTTCCACGACCGCGCGGACTCTCTGGATGTTAGCGGACCACGTTCTCTTGGTCTTTATGTTAGAGTGACTGACACTGTTGCCGACAGACTTGGATTTGCCGCAGAACTCGCACTTGGCCAAGTGGAAAACCTCCCAAAATGACTCCTAATAACCCGTTCATTCTAGCACATACCTTTAGGGAGGAAAAGAAGGGAATTCCATAGAAGAAGAAAGAATGCTTCCAAGCACGAAAGAAGGTTCGTCCAGTGTCACCGTTAAGCGGCTTAAAGAAATAGATACGGGGTTGGGGAGACTGGTCCTCTCCGAAGAGGCCATAGCCACTATCGCCGGGGCGGCCGCCATAGAGTGTTACGGCGTGGTGGGCATGGCCGGGAGAAAGATGACCGATGGGATTTCCGAGATTTTGGGCAAGGAGAACCTCTCCGGGGAGTGTCCGTCTCGGTGGACGGAGATTCTGTCTGCATAGACCTTTCGGTGATACTGGGGTATGGTATTCGCATAAACGAAGTTGCAAGGATGATCGCAGATGAGGTGCGCTACACGGTAGAAAACGCTACCGGCCTTAAGGTCATTAAGGTGACAGTGAACGTGCAAGGTATAAGGCCGCAAGGGAGACTCGGGGAGCTGACAATGACTGAACGGGTGCTGAGACGGCATTTTGTTTCGCAACATGATAGTAGCCGCTAAAGGGTACTTGGCTTCACGCAAGAAAGAAGTTGACTCACTGAACGTTTTCCCGGTCCCTGATGGGGACACGGGCACTAACATGTATTTGACCCTTTCGTCGGCGGCGGACCGTGTCGCCAACTCGGAGGTTCCAGCCTATCAGAAGCGGCGGAGCAGGCAAGCCACGGAGCCCTGATGGGAGCCAGAGGGAACTCGGGAGTCATCTTATCCCAGATATTTCGGGGCATTTCCAGGTATTTCGCCGGCAAGGAAAGCGTTGGGGCATTGGACATATCAAACGCTCTTGACGAGGCCGTATCCACCGCGTACAAAGCGGTCATGCGCCCGGTCGAAGGCACCATATTGACTGTGCTCCGGGGCCTTCGGGACGGAGCCAAAGAAGTGACTCACGCAGGCGCCGGTGTGTCCGACGTGCTGCAATCCGGCTTAGGCAAAGCTAAAGAGGTGTTGGCAAGTACTCCGGAATTGTTGCCTGTCCTAAAACAAGCCGGCGTGGTGGACGCGGGGGGCAAGGGGCTGGTCTACGTCATTGAGGGAGCCCTGACCGCATTTTCCGGTTCTCCCGCCGTCTACGCCGAGGAGAGCTCCGTCCAGAGTGCCGCGCGAGGCGAGGGACTCGAAACCTTCAATATCGAGAACCCCTATGACACCCAATTCTTGATTTCCGGGAAAGACATGCCGCTTTCCGAGATACGCTCCAATCTAGAGAGGATGGGCGACTCACTCTTGGTTGTGGGGTCGGGCGAGCTGGCCAGGATTCACATCCACACAAAGAGGCCCGGAGACGTGCTGAATCTCTGCCAGGAGTACGGTGCCCTCTCGCAGGTCGTGATAGATAATATGATCGAGCAGGCTAGGGAAGCAGCGGAAGTGAAGTTCCTGAAGACGGCCGTATCCGGAGGGACTCCCACAAGTCTGGATGGGGGAGCGCCCTTTCTGCTTCCTAGAAAGGAAAGCGCCTCGCCCGAGCCTAAGGAGACCGGAATAGTCTCGGTGGCTACCGGAGAAGGTCTTAGGGACATTATGAAGAGCCTCGGTTGCGACCTGGTCATCGAAGGCGGGATGACCATGAACCCGTCAACAGCGGAGCTGGCGGCCGCCGTAAAGACGGTAAACGCCAAAAGGATCATCTTTCTGCCCAATAACGGGAACATATTCCTGGCCGCCAAGCAAGCCAAGAAACTTACCGGTCGCAACATGTACATCGTGCCCTCCAAGACCATCCCCCAGGGAATATCCGCGCTTTTGTCTTTGAACCTGGGAGAGGATATGGAACACAACTTGAAGAGGGCTTCAAAGGCCATAAAGCGAGTGAAGACGGGGGAAATAACCTACGCGGCGCGAGACGGCAAGTTTGGGCGTCACGCCATGAAAAAGGGCGACATTTTGGGGCTAATTGACGGCAAGGTGGAACTGGTAGGCTCAAACCCGGAGCAAGTGCTTTTGTCCATCGTGAAGTCCATGGTGAGAGAGAAAGACGAGATAGTCACCCTTTACTATGGCAAAGACGTTTCGTTGGAGGCGGCGGAAGCTGCAGTCCAATCGCTTAGGGGATTCTTGGGCGAAAATGTCGAGGTGGAACTCCAAGCCGGAGGGCAGCCTCTGTACTACTACATCATATCCGTGGAATGAGTACGTCCAAAGGTCTCTCGCTGGATGATCCTGTCCGGTTCGTGAAGGGAGTCGGGCCAAAGAAGGCTCTCCTCCTGTCCGGACTTGGGATCGAAACGGTGAGAGACCTTTTGGATCATTTCCCGTTTCGGGTCGACGATTTCTCCAATGTTACGGCTATGGGGAATGTTCGGCCGGGCGACGACGTAACGGTTCAGGGTCTCGTAACGTCCACGAGGTTCGTAGGAAGCTTGCGCGGGCGGGCGCTAAGGGTGGATGTTTCAGACGGCACCGGGGCGATGCATCTGGTATGGTACAACATGACCTACATGTACCAGCACTTTCCCCCGGGCAGGATGATCGTGGCTTGCGGAAAAGCCGAATGGCGACGAGGAGGACTGGAAATCGCCCACCCGATATGGTTCGCCGCCACGGAAACTGTGAAGAGCGGCCCGGTTATTCCCGTATACCACGCGTCCCTGTCTATCACCTCGCAAGCGATTCACAAAATTACGGGACAAGCCCTAACCCAGTGCATAGACCAGATCCACGGCGACATTCCCCCAGAGATATTGAAGCGGTATGGATACCTACAAGAACGAGAGGCATACCGGGCTATCCATTTGCCCCAAAGCGCTGCATCCTGGGAGAAGGCCCGACGGACGCTCGCGTTTCGCGAGGTCTTGTATCTTCAACTCGGCCTATTGTCAATGAGAGAAGAATCTAGGCGAGCCACTGGACCGAAGCCTTTCTTGGACCTAAGCCTTGCGGACAGATTCGTCAGGGACCTTCCGTTTACTCTGACCGGCGCTCAGGAAAGGGCAATCTCAGACATCAGAAACGATGTGACCGGCGGTCTGGTCATGAACCGCCTGCTCCAAGGAGACGTAGGGAGCGGCAAGACAGTGGTGGCCATTTACGGGCTATTGGCTGCCGTAGGGAACGGATATCAGGCGCGCTGCTGTCTCCCACTGAAGTCTTGGCAAGGCAGCACAAACGGACCGTGGAATCGCTTCTAAGCGACCGGTGCTCTGTCGGTTTCCTCACCGGAGGAGTCTCTGGAAAAGAAAAGCAAGACACAATGACAAGGCTTCAATCAGGCGACATTCAGCTCCTCATAGGCACACACGCGATGCTGGAACCTGGAGTCCGGTGGAAGAGACTGGGGTTGGTTGTAACCGACGAACAGCACAGATTCGGAGTAAGGCAAAGGCTGAGTCTGCCTCAAGGCAACTCGGAGTACGCTCCTCACATACTGGTCATGAGCGCCACTCCCATCCCGCGTTCTCTGGCACTTACCCTTTTTGGGGACCTGGACATAACCGTGATCGACGCCCTTCCGAAAGGCCGCAGGCCAATACGTACAGAGGTGATCTCGGAGCGGCAGCGCCACCTAGCTTACGATAGGGTCGTGCAGGAAGTGTCCCAAGGGCACCAGGCCTACGTAGTCTGCCCTGTCATTAGCGAGGGGAAGACGGACAGAAAAGCCGCCGTAGACGTGTTTCACGAGCTGTCTCAAGGACATCTTCGGGGCCTTAGATTGGGCCTTCTTCACGGTTCCATGTCAAAAAGCGAAGTCGACGAAGCTATGAAAAAGTTCATCGCCAAAGAGACCGACGTCCTAATCTCCACGACGGTCATAGAAGTCGGTATCGACGTCCCCAACGCTACCTGCATGGTAGTGGAGGATGCCGAGTCATTCGGTCTAGCCACCTTGCACCAGCTAAGGGGGCGCGTCGGACGGGGTGGTTCCGAATCTTACTGCTTCCTCGTATCAAAAGCGTCGGGTGACGCCAGGCTGCGTCTGAAGCTCTTGGAGAAGAACCACGACGGCTTTAAGGTCGCCGAGATGGACCTGGAAAACCGCGGGCCGGGACAGTTCTTCGGCGTACGGCAGCATGGAATGGGAGAGACGAAGCTCTCAGAGCTGTCCCTGTCAGTGGAAGAGATCCAGCGGGCCAGAGAAGAAGCCAAACGTATCGTAAGTTCACCCGCCAACGAGATGGAACAAGAACTGCTCCTCAAAGTTAAAAAACGCTTCGGTAACCTCGCCCGGGCAGGGTTGTCCAGGTAACCAAAAAACGCCACAAAATGCCAGCATCGAACGGCGTGCTAGTGAACATAATAAGTTTCGCATAAGAAGGAGGTGAGCAAATGGGCTCCGGTCAGAAGAGCAACACAGTAGTTGTTCCGGCGGCCCGCGCAGCCCTGGACAGCTTCCGTAACGAGGTAGCCAACGAGCTAGGAGTTCACCCCCCGGCAGGTTATTGGGGCGACATCCCCTCTCGGACCTGTGGCGCTGTTGGTGGGCAGATGGTAAGGCGGATGATAGAGGTCGCCGAGCAGAGCTTGGCTCAAGGTAAGGCATTGGGAAGAAGCTTCTAGGAGAACGTCATTGAAGTAGGGAGCAGCCTTATGGCTGCTCCCCTTATTCTTCTCCGGTCTGCCCAACGACCGGCTTCTTTGCCCATTATAGGCGTTCATTACTGTAGGTAGTCCAGCATCTCCTCTTCGCTGATGGCAGGCTGAGTGGCCCGGTTTAGGGCAGCGGCCAGAAGCTTGGACATTTCCATGATTTCCATGTCGATGTCTTTGGTTGTGACCATCAACTCCGCCAGGTCTTTGGAGAGGAAATCCCTAACCGAATCCAAAGTCGTTTTGGCGTGAGGGTTGAACTTGGCAAAGTAGTTCTCAAGCACGTCACCGGCGATCGCGGCGCCCGAGACCACCGTCGGCACTCCGATGGCGAGGACAGGCACGCCCAAAGATTCGTAGTTAATCCCGGGTCGCTTGTTGCCGACACCGGATCCCGGTTGTATGCCCGTATCCGCTATTTGGATGGTCGTCAAAAGCCTCTGGGAAGAACGGGCCGCCAAAGCGTCAACAGTGATGACAAGCTCGGGTTTTACCTGTTGGCATATGCCGCGCACAATATCGATGGTCTCCATTCCGGTGATGCCTAGGACTCCCGGAGATATGGCCGCCACGGGATTTAGCCTTCCGCCCAGCTCTTGAGGGATATACTCGCGTATGTGGCGCGTTACCATGAGTTGAGAGATCACTCTGGGACCTAGGGCGTCAGGCGTTGCCTGCCAGTTGCCGAGCCCGACTATGAGCACATCGCCTTTACGGGGAAGTCCCGCCAACTCCGAGATCTCTTTTGCGATGAGTCCGGCGACTTCTTTTAGGGTTTCTCTGTTCCGGTAGCGAAGGTCGGGGCACTCCAGGGTGAAGTACCTTCCGGGCGGTTTTCCCACCTGGTTGGCCGCCTCGGGAGTACTTACCTGAACTCTCGTTATTTTCATGCCGTCTAGTGCCTGTTCTCGAATGTCTAGACCGGGCATCCTTGCCGGTTGGCGCCGGCTTGCGATTTCGGCGCGTTCCAGGGCCAGGTCAGTTCTCGCGTGTCCTTGATAGTACATGAATCGACCCCCCAAGAGTTTCTGTTGCGTAGATTTCATCCGGAGTCCCAGTGCTATACTACCCAAGAGGCATTCCAGCCTATGTCTTAACCTCTTTTTGGAGGGATCTTTTTGCACATAACGCCGCTTTTGATAGCCGCCATAGCGGGCGCTTCCATGGCTATTCAGGGCACTCTCAACGCTGTTTTGGGCAAACGCACCGGCGCTTTTGAGGCTTCCTTCATCGTGCACGTCCTGGGTGCGCTCATCCTGATGCGTGCTTCTCCTTGAGTGTCGGACGGGGACGTCAGGAAGGCGGCTGGAGCCCCGTGGTGGTCGTTCTTTGGCGGTCCCCTAAGCGTCGTCATAATCTGGGGAGTGATCGCAAGCGTGGGTAGCGTCGGCGTGGGACCTGCCACAACAGCCATAGTCGCAGCCCAGATCGCGACCGCGCTGGCACTGGACGTGTTGGGCCTCTCAGGGCACAAGATGGTCTTGGACTGGACCAAATGCGTCGGCGCCCTGGCCTTCATACTAGGCGCCTACCTGCTTCTGAGAGAAACCTCTTGATTCGACGTTTCACGTCTTTTTGTGGAAGGTATTGAATCCTTCGTATAGAAGCTAGTGGAGAGGTGCGAAAAAAATGCCGCTTCCTATCGAAAGCGGCATTGGGAGAGGAGAAACCGGAGGAAGAGCCTGTTAGGGGCAACCTTGCGATTGCGCCCTGACTCTCGCTAGATACTATGGACAAATCGTCGGGGGTTTATACACTATAGACGGGGAAAATGAGAGAATGGTTTGTGCAGGAAGCGTGAACGGGGGCCCATCATTTGCTAAAAGCTGTGTATCCAGGTAGTTTTGATCCGATTACATACGGTCATCTTGACATTATCACGCGTGCCGCAAGCTGCTACGACCAGTTGCACGTGGCGGTGTTCTCCACCTGAGAAGAACCCGATGTTCTCGGTGGAAGAAAGGGTAGATATGCTCAAAGTCACCCGCGAGCACATTCCCAACGTGGTGATTACGTCTTCCAAAGGCCTCTTGGTGGACTACGCCAAGAAACATGACATTAGAGTGATCGTCAAGGGGCTCCGGGCTGTGTCCGACTTCGACTACGAGTTCAAAATGGCGTTAATGAACAAGCAGCTATCCCCGGCCACTGAAACGGTCTTTATGATTACCTCTCTTCAGTACCTCTATCTGAGTTCCAGTTTGGTGAAGGAAGTAGCTTCTTACGGCGGGAGGATCACCGATTTGGTGCCCCCTGCCATCGAGAAGATGGTTTGGGATAGAATCAAGACGACGAAGTGAGACGAGGTGTACAAAATGGACGTAATGGCGCTCCTGGACAAACTTGATGCTTATCTCTCAGAGTGTGCAAGGGTTCCCTTGGCCGGGAGGCTCATGGTGGAGGAAGACGAAGTTTTCGCCATCATCGACGACCTTCGCGCAGCGCTTCCTCAGGAGCTTGAACAGGCCAAGTGGCTACTTAAGGAACGGGAGCGGATCATAGCTGAGGCTCGCAAAGAAGCGGAGGAGATCCTGAAAGACGCTCAGGGACAAATCGCTTCGTTGGCATCGGAATCCTCCATCTCCAAAGAAGCCAGAAACCAGGCTGAAGAGCTCATGGAGAAGGCCCGCGGGGTTGCCCGGGAGATCAATCTAGGCGCCCGCGAGTACGCAGACGACCTCATGAAAAGAGTCGAGGACGTCATGGAGGAGGTCCTGGAAAGGGTCAGGCACGGCCGAAAAGAGCTTCTCCCGGAAAGAGAAGTCGCCGCGACTTCGTCTCGTGAGGATGGGGCACTGGAGGACGACCTGTTTGGGAAAGGTCCCATATCTCCTGATGAAGGTCCGGACGACGAAGAGGATTGGATTTCCGACGAACCGCCTTCCCGCGGCAAGAGACGGAGAGGCCTGGGTAAAGACTAGGTCCTCCTTAGGGCGATCCTAAGACTGTTTACCGCCGTAAGAACTATAGGGACGGCCGCCAAGACGCCAAGCATTCCCAGGCACACGCCGGTGGCCGAACCCAAGTTGTCGAACCACGCGAGAGACCCTGTAATGGTGTGAGGCTCAAATGCCGGCAACGCCCACCTGACAGGGTCTCTTGCCATCAGCAAGTAGGTTAGGACCCCGGCAAGGATTCCCTGCATGCCCCTGCTAGCCACGTACGGCCAGACAGAGAGGCGCGCGCTGTGGATGACCGCCGCAACTTGCGCGTGGACCGAAAGGCCGCTCCAAGCTATGAGCCCACCCGCCACCGCCACTCTTGTCATGAGGGGTGCTGCCGAAGCGCTTGCCAAAGAACACCCTATGGTTATCTCGAAGAGCCCGCTTACCAAAGACTCGTGGAGCGACCCGGGGATAATCCTCTCGGGGACGACCTTGGAAATGACTCTGGACAACAACCCTGCTACCCCAAAGTTCTTCAGTATTTCGAACACGACTGACGAAAGCACTATGAAGCCTAGGATCATCAATAGAGAAGCGATGGATTTGTTTACCGCAGACCCTAGGATCTCCCCAAAGGGTTTCGGGTTTTTGCGCTGTGCGCTTCGCATAGCTCGATAAGCCCTGGCGACGACGAAGCCTCTGTCGCCTCCATCGATGGGGGGTCTAGGCTGGGACTTCCTGCGCCAGAACCTCAAGAGGACGCCGACTATCACTGCGGAAACATAGTGCCCCATGATAATGATGAGCCCTACGTCCACGCGTTTGAACATGCCCACCGCAACAGCGCCGGTCATGAACAAGGGGTCGGAGGTGTTGCAGAAGCACATCAACCTCTCCGCTTCGGTCTTGGTAGCCAGCCCGTCTTCCTTGAGTCTGGCAGACAGAGACGCCCCCAGGGGATATCCTGTGGCCAATCCCTTGGCGAAGTAAATGGCTCCCGCCCCCGGGAGGTTAAAGAGCGGCCGCATGAACGGCTCCATAAACACTCCCATGAAGTGCACTATCCCCATGCCCATCAAAAGCTCGGCTGCGATGAAGAACGGAAGGAGCGCGGGCAGAACGATTTCCCACCAGACCGTGAGGCCTCTCTCGGCTGCTTTGAAGGACGGTTCGGGCAATAGTATCATGGAGAGCGCGATCAGGACGACGAGTGCGGCGGAACCTACCGAAGTGACCGCTGCTCTTCGGGTCTTCAACAAGTAGGCGAAGACTAGGACGGCCAAGAGAGCCAAGAACGGCGCCAGTTTCATAGGAAGAGGCCTCCTTTGCCAGCCATAAATGTATATGGGTGAGAGGGAGGGGGTATTCAGGCTTGGTTACGGGTGGGTCGCGTAGAAGCGTCAGACGGAAGTACGCGGCGTGGGCCTGCGCCCTAGGCCTCGCCTTGGTCATCGGCCTCTGTCCCACCGGTTACCTTGCGGTAGGCCCTGGTCCCGTGGAATCACTAGGCCCAATCGTGACTATAGAGGGTCAAGGGATGCCGAAAGAGTCCATCCACTTAGTTACGGTAGCCGCGTCGGATGCCCCGGTATACGGCCTGCTCCTTGCGGCCTTTGACCCTCGTACCGAACTATGGGCTAAGGAAGACGTTTTGGGCAGCCGCAGTTTCGACCGGTATCAGCAAGACAACGAAGCGCTCATGGCCGAAAGCATAGAGACGGCGATTTCGGTGGCATTCACCGCGGGTATCTTTGACTCTGAGGCAGGAATCCTTCCTCACGACGTATCCATCGCTCCTGGAGGCGTCATCGGCCCGTCTGCCGGGTTGGCTTTTGCTCTCGAGATATACGCCCGCTTTTCGGGGGAAATATCACTAGATCAGGGGCCGGTAGTGGCCACGGGGGCGCTGGACAGAAGCGGCCGGGTGCTGCCGATAGGGGGCGTCTCTCAGAAAACTGTGGCCTGCGTGGAACAGGGAGCCGGTCTGTTCATCGTTCCCCGGGCAAACCTCGCCGAGGCCTTGGAACGCTCTGGACAGATGAGGGTCATGGGCGTGTCTACCTTCAAAGAAGCCGTCGAGATCCTCAGAGCGTTGCCGTAAGCGACTACCGTTTCCTTGACACCTCTTTCTTGGCATGAGTATAATCCCATGGTGATGTCGCTCTATTGATGATTGCGGGGGACCCTCTTTGAGAATAGACGTTACGTCGATTTTGAACCAACCTGGGTCTAGCCTGCCTTTTGACTTGCTGGAAGAGGTAAAGGCGCCAGACGATGGTTTAACCATCGTTGGTCCCGTTCTCGCCAAAGGCGTGGCGACCTCTTTGGGCAAGGAAGTGTACGTTCAAGCCCACATAACCGGCAGCACCGAACTGACTTGCTCCCGCTGTCTTGCGACCTTTACCAAGCGCTTTGACGTAGATTGCGAAGGTAGATTCACCGAGCTTGGGACGGAGGAAGAGGAGAAGGAAGACGATGTGGTTGAGGTATTTCCCCTAGACGGGGCTCACTGTGTGCTTGATGACATGATTGGGCACGAGATCATACTGAGCCTTCCTATGAAGCCTCTCTGCTCGCAAGATTGCCGAGGGCTTTGCGCGGTGTGCGGTGCCAACCTGAACGAAGGCGACTGCTCGTGCCAAAAGGAAGAAGGTACGGTTTCGCCTTTCGGGAGAAAGCTCATAGAAGCGATGGAAGAAAGGAGCAAGAAAAATGGCCGTCCCTAAGAAACGAAAGTCCTCTTCCAGAAGGGACATGCGAAAGGCCCACTGGAAGCTGGAGTCACCCAATATCGTCTCCTGCCCCCATTGCCATGGGCCGGTGTTGCCCCACCGCGTTTGTCCCCAGTGCGGGTACTATGACGGTAAGGAAGTCGTGAAAGTTAAGGAAGCGTAAGTAGGCTTTCTGGATAGGCTTTTTGCATAGACTTACTGTTAGCGAAAGACTCCGGGAGACCGGAGTTTTTGCTTTTCCAGGATATTGTCAGGCAGGAAAGTACGTTGTATACTTGGCACTAATATCAAGGTATTAGTACCAGGCGATAATCCCGAGGTGAGAGCGGTGTCAACTGGCCCGAAAGAGAGACGCCAGCGGCTGAAGTCGGTGCTCTCGCAAAACCCTTTTCTTTCTGACGGCAGGCTTGCCAGGCACTTCGGCGTGAGCGTGCAGACGATCAGGCTGGACAGAATGGCGTTAGGCATCCCGGACCAGAGGACGCGGACTAAGGAAGTAGCCGAAAGAGCCTACGGGCGCGTGAAGTCGTTGGGGCAACGGGAGATCGTCGGTGAGCTGCTTGACGTAGACCTCGGCAAATCGGCCATTTCGACCATGGTCGCGTCCCCCGAAATGGCGTTCCAACGTTCGGGTATCGTGAGGAGCCACTACCTATTCGCCCAAGCCGATTCATTGGCGATAGCGCTAATCGACGCCAAGAACGTGGTTACGGGCATTTCCAACCTCAAGTTCAAACGAAGCGCCAGGGTAGGAGAGACTCTGGTAGCCAAAGCCCAGGTTCTGAGAGTAAAGGGTAACAAGTCCGTGGTTTTGGTAGAGACCCGCGCCAACGGCGAGGAGGTCTTCCGCGGGAAGTTTCTGGTCTTTGCCCTAGAGCAGTAGATACGCCCATACTCCCTAGGAGGGATCCTCATTGGCAGCGGGAGATACAAGGAGTTCGCATACCATTGCGCTGGACCTGATGGGCGGCGAGCACGCGCCGGAGTCCACTATTGAGGGAGCTCTCTTGGCTCTTCAGACGGGCGCGGCTATTCACGCCTTCGGCACAGAAGAGGCGGCCAACGCGCTGATTGCCCGTTGGGATGGGCCTGGCCTCACTGTCACCGTATGTAACCAGATAATCCAGGACCACGAACACCCCTTGAAGGCCATCCGTGAAAAGCAAGACTCGTCAATCCATCAAGGCCTCTTGGCGGTAAAAGATGGGCTCGCGGGAGCGTTCGTATCGGCGGGCTCCACCGGAGCCCTTGTGGCTGGCGGCGTAGTCATCCTTGGACGTGGAGCCGGAGTGGATAAACCCTGTATGGGACAGGTGTTACCCACCGCCGATGGGAAAGGCGTGTTCTTCGTTGATCTGGGAGCCTCATCTGACGCGAGACCTCAGACGTTGGTGCAATTCGCCATTTTGGGGAAAGTCTATGCTATGGAGGTTCTCGGCTGGAAGAACCCTTCGGTCAGGCTGCTCAATATCGGCACCGAACCTGAGAAGGGATCTGCCCTTTATCGGAAGGCGCACTCGCTCATGGCGGGAACGTTGGAGGGATTTGACGGCAATATAGAAGCCAGAGACGTGTTTTCCGGAGAAGCTCAAGTGGTCGTGGCGGACGGTTTTACCGGCAACGTATTCCTGAAGGCGTGCGAAGGGACTTCCGCTTTTCTTATGTCTGCGCTCAGAAGCGAAGTGACTTCCACCTTCGTCCGGAAAGCGGCCGCGGGAGTGCTGCGTCCGGCGTTTTCGCAAGTAAGAGCTCTGTTGGACTATACCGCGTACGGGGGAGCGCCGCTTTTGGGCCTTACGGGTTGCGTGATAAAGTGCCACGGGTCTTCCAGCCGAGAAGCGATGCTAAACGGAATCGGTCAAGCCAGAGCGTTCCTTGAGAAGGATGTCGCGTCAGTGATGATGCGTTCGCTCTCGGAATCGACGAGAGAGGGAGAGTAGCTAATGGAAGTTAGACCCGTTAAGGTAGCCGGTGTGGGCGCGCATGTGCCCTCCCACGTAATGACCAATGCAGACTTGGAGAAGATCGTAGATACGTCAGACGAATGGATCATGGAGCGAACCGGAATCCGCGAGAGACGGATCGCCGGGAAAGACGAGGCAGCGTCGGATCTGGCCATCGAAGCCGCCAGATCATGCCTTCAGAACGCCGGAGTCCAAGCGTCAGAAGTGGACCTCATAGTAGTCGCCTCGGCGAGTCCCGACCATTTGTTCCCCGCCACCGCGTGCATAGTCCAAGCGGCATTGGGCGCCGCCGGGTCAGCGGCTTTCGACATGGAAATCGGGTGCTCGGGGTTTATATATGCGATGGCGACAGGGGCCCAATACGTCGCGTCAGGGGTCTACGAGAAGGTCTTGGTCGTAGGATCCGAGGCTTTGTCCAAGCTCACGGACTGGAACGATAGGAACACTTGTTGTCTCTTCGGAGACGGCGCGGGCGCGGTCCTTCTCGTTCCCGGCCAAGAAGGCGAAGGTATCTTGGCTTTCACTCTCGGAGCGGACGGAGCTTCATCGTCGTTGCTCACCCTACCCACAGGCGGATCCCGGATTCCTGCCGGGTTGGACACGGTGTCAGAGGGTCTGCATTACATCCATATGGAGGGGAAAGCGGTCTTCAAGTTCGCCGTGAAGATAATGGCCAAAGCTGTCTCGGATGTCCTAAAAAAGTGCGGGAGGGAACCTGGGGACATCGGGCTTCTGATCCCTCACCAAGCCAACATCAGGATAATCGAGTCCGCGTGCGAACGGTTCAGGATCCCTATGGAGAAGGTCATGGTCAACATCGGGCAATACGGTAACACGTCGTCGGCTTCGGTGCCTTTGGCGTTGTTCGAAGCCGTGAGAGACGGTCGGGTAAAAAAAGGCCAGCTGATTGTACTTGTGGCTTTCGGAGCGGGCCTTAGTTGGGGTTCAATGGCACTTATATGGTAAGAGAGGAGATTGCCGTATGCCAAGAGTCAAGATAGTAACGGACAGCGTTTAAGACTTTGCCCCGAGTCCCTTCTTACGAAGGGCATCAGGGTAGTGCCGCTTACTGTCCACTTCGGCGAGGAGTCCTTCTTGGACGGGTTCGAATTGCGTGGCAAGGCGTTCTACGACAAACTCCGTCAGTCGCCCCACCATCCGAGCACTTCCCAGCCATCGCCGGCTGCGTTTCAAGAAGTCTTCGAGCAGGAAACAAGAGACGGGTCAGCGGTAGTCGCCGTTACGCTGTCCTCCGCCTTAAGCGGGACTTTTCAATCCGCCACCATCGCAAGAGCGGATCTTCCTGATAGGGACATATCTATAGTCGATTCGCGCCAGGCTTCGGGCGGTGAAGGTCTTCTGGCTTTGTTTGCCCAGGAGATGGCGGAAGCGGGTGAGACTGCTTCTTACATAGTCTCGGAACTAGGACGCATGTCTTCCCAAATGGTAACCATCTTTTCTGTGGATACCTTGGACTATTTGGCCCGGAACGGACGCATCGGAAAAGCCCAACACCTCTTGGGCTCCATGCTACACATGAAACCTATACTCGCCTTGGACAAAGAAGGGGCCGTTTCGGCGGTGGACCGTGTCCGAGGAAGAGGGAAGGTCATTCCCCGCCTGATTGAGCTCATTTCAGAGAGAATTCGAAAGGGTTCCCAAGTGGATATGGCGCTTGTGCACGCGGACGCTCCCGAAGAGTTTCAGAAACTTAAAGACGCTGTCACAACAGCCTTCAAGGTTAGAAAGTACTATGAGACGGAAATTGGCGCCGTGATAGGCACCCATACCGGACCGGGGGCCCTGGCGGCTTTCGTGGTGCCGGCCGAGTAGATTTGTTCCGGGGGAATCTTTCATGAAGAAGACGGCATGGGTGTTTCCCGGTCAAGGGGCCCAGTTTGCGGGAATGGGGAAGGAACTATGCCAAACCTTTCCCGTGGCTGCCGATGTGTTTGAAGTGGCGGACCGAGTGTTGGGGAAGTGGTTTTCCGATCTCGTGTTTGGCGGCCCAGACGAAGAACTGGTGCTCACCAAGAACGCGCAGCCCGCTCTCTTAGCTGTGGGAGTCGCGTGCGCAAGAGTCGCGGCGGATAAGGGATTAAGGGCAGACATGACTGCGGGCCTAAGTTTGGGCGAATACACGGCGCTGGTGGTCGCCAACAGTCTGAGTCTTGAAGATGCCTTGGTAGTCACACGGAAGAGGGGCTTGTACATGCAAGAAGCCTGTCCTGAGGGGCAGGGAGGTATGGCGGCCATCTTGGGGCTCACTTGCGCAGAGGTAGAGGCGTTGTGCTATGAAGCGAGAAAGTTTGGCGTAGTCTGTGGAGCCAATTACAACTGCCCCGGGCAAATCGTGATTTCGGGAGACAAAGACGCGGTTTCCGCCGTGTGTAGGTCCGGGAGAGACAAGGGCGCCAAGTGCGTCCCGCTGGCGGTCAGCGCTCCGTTCCACTCGCCGCTCATGGAGATAGCCGCAGAGAAGCTTCGGAGAGACTTGGACAAACTCGAGATCCGGATGCCCGAGATCCCCGTGTACACAAACGTGGATGGAGAGAGACTTGAGTCTCCCCAAGACATCAAGGAGTCCCTGGTAAAGCAGGTCACTCATCCCGTTCTTTGGCAGATGGATGTGGAATCCATGATCAAAGACGGAGCGGAGCTGTTCATTGAGATGGGACCCGGGAAAAGTCTCACGGGCTTCCTTAAGCGCATCGCTCCCGAAATACCCGGGATAACCTTCTTGACTCCGAAAGACCTGGACAGCATCATTGATCTATCTAAGGGGGCTTCTTTATCATGACCGTGTGCCTCGTAACCGGAGCTTCGAGAGGGATAGGAAGGGCGTGCTCACTGGAACTGGCTCGTCAAGGCTACGATGTCGCGGTCAACTACAGCAAAGATGAGGAAGGATCCAAGGAAACAGCGAGACTGGTTGAGTCCCTAGGCAGGAAAGCGGGACTTTTCCAAAGTGACGTTTCGTCTCACGATGAGTCTCGGGCGTTGGTGGATAGGGTTGAGAAGGAACTAGGTCCCATAGAAGTAGTGGTCCTTAACGCCGGGATCACCAAGGACGGTCTGCTCATTCGCATGAATGAGCAGGACTGGGACAGGGTTCTGGATGTGAACCTTAAGGGGGTGTATAACGTAGCGAAGTGGG
>JAXGQX010000027.1:0-27225 GCA_040766225.1 Bacillota bacterium
CCTGATAGTGACCGATAAGGGAGTGCGTGCGGCCTTGTCGGACCGGGCGATCCTTGGATCGCTGGCGAAGTCCGGGATTGAGGCCTTGATATTCGACCGAGTCGAACCCAATCCCAAGGACAAGAACGTGGAGGAAGGCGCGACTGCTGCCAGAGAGTTCGGTGCCCAGGCGCTCATTGCCATAGGCGGAGGGAGCCCGATCGACTGCGCCAAGTCCATCGCCGTTCTGGTGTCTCACGGCGGTGACCGGATAAAGGCCTACGAGGGGAAGACCGGTGTTGTCCGTCCCGTACTGTCGTGGATCGCGGTGCCCACCACTGCTGGAACCGGTAGTGAGGTGACCTTTTCTTCGGTTATCACCGATACTGAGGGGAAGTACAAGATGACCGTGAAGAGCCCGTTTATGGCAGCCAAGGTGGCCTTGGTGGACCCTGAGCTCACCTACACCGTGCCTCCGCGGACGACTGCCGCGACGGGTGTGGACGCCCTTACCCACGCCATCGAGGCGTACACGGTCACCTGCTCGGAGCCCATTAGTGACGCAGTGGCCCTGCACGCCATCGGCCTCATAGCCGGGAGCCTTCGTGATGCCGTCAGGGATGGCCGGAACGCCAAGGCCCGTGCCGACATGATGCTGGGGAGCCTTCTGGCAGGGATCGCCTTCAGCCATTCGGACGTGGGTTCCGTCCACTGTATGGCCGAGTCGCTGGGAGGGGTGTACGACCTTCCGCACGGAGTCTGCAACGCCATCCTTCTCCCGTACGTGATGGAGTACAACATGGCCTACTGCCGGGACAGGTACGCAGACGTGGCCCGGGCAATGGGGGTCGCGACCGTGACGTCCCAGGCTAGGGGACCCCAGGTCAGGGGGTCCTATCTGACTGGATCGCAGCCCGCAGACGCAGACGCGACGGGGGCAGACGACGACGCACGTGCGGCAGTCCAGGCAGTCAAGTCTCTCTGCCGGGACGTCGGATTACCCGCTCTGAGCACTCTGGGCATCGATGAATCAGACCTGCCTATGCTCGCCGAGATGTCTGCCCGAAACATATCGACGCAGAGCAATCCACGCCCGATGACCAAGGATGACTATCTTGAGGTGTTCCGTAGGGCGATGGAGTAGGGCCAAACGAAGTACAGGC
Organism: Bacillota bacterium; assembly: GCA_040766225.1. Classification (GTDB taxonomy): domain Bacteria; phylum Bacillota; class Sulfobacillia; order Fermentithermobacillales; family Fermentithermobacillaceae; genus DULO01. Next base: position 1,143 of record JAXGQX010000027.1, read on the forward strand.
TTATTCCGTTTGTCTGGTAGCCATCGAGCTGGATAGCAGTCAAACCACAACAGGCTTCAGGCTTTGGAGCCTTTGGCCTCGTGATAGAACGCTTTCAGTTCGCGCTTTGTTGCCTCGTCGAGGGTGTGCCACCTAATGCCCTGTATTGCCCCTTCCAGCGCGGACAGTCGCATAAGGCAAGCCGACGGGTCTCGAGACAGGATGCGCAGCCAAGCTTCCCGGCTACCCACAGATTTCAGCTGCTCTACCGTGTCAATCTGCGCTTCGTGTAGCTGTCGCTCTAACTCTGGTCCGATGTTGGGCAAACTCCTGAGTTCTCCCATGTGTCCGACTCTCCCTCCGCGACATCTGCGCCTCGCCCACTAGTATACACCGCCCTAACCTCGCCGGGCGATTAGGGCTTAGAGCCCTACGTCGTCAGGAACCTAGGGCTTACAGCCCTACGTCGTCGGGAATCTAGGGCTTAAAGCCCTACGTCGTCAGGAACCCAGGCTCAAGCCGGCCCGTCAGGAAACCAGGGCTTAGAGCCCTACGTCGTCAGGAACCAGGGCTTAGAACCCTACGTCGTCGGGAGTCTAGGCTTAGAGCCCTACGTCGTCAGGACCTAAGGCTTAGAGCCCTACGTCGTCAGGAACTGAGGCTTAGAACCCTACGTCGTCGGGAGTCTAGGGCTTAGAGCCCTACGTCGTCAGGAACCTAGGCTTAGAGCCCTACGTCGTCAGGAGCTGGGCTTAGAACCCTACGTTGGGAGTCTAGGGCTTACAGCCCTACATCGTCTGGAATCTAGGGCTCAAAGCCCCACGTCGTCATAGGAGTTGGGGGGAGAAAGTCAGCGGGCGCATCCGCCGCCCGCATCAGGTACAAAGATCCGGGACTAAGAACGAGGAATAGCAGCAGGCAACGACAACTGCTGTCTAGTCGATGCCGGCAGATAGAAGCTGCTTAATGCGATTCTCCGCGCCCTCGATGCGAAGTAGCGCCTTCTTTCTATCCAAGCCTCCTCCAAATCCCGTGAGGCTTCCGTCCGAACCGACGACCCTGTGGCACGGAACCAAGATGGGAATTGGGTTGTGTCCGACGGCCCCGCCTACAGCCTGCGCTGACATGGAACACAGTCCCCTAAGGGCGGCGATCCTCTTGGCGATTCTCCCATAGGTAGTCACTTGGCCATAAGGTATTTCCAGGAGCATGTCCCAGACGGCCTTCTGGAAAGCCGTTCCGACCAGGCTAAGAGGGGGGAGAGGTTCGTTCCTTCCGCCTGCGAAGTAGTCCTCAAGCCACGCGCGGAGTTTTACGAAGACCGGACGATCTGGCTCGAGCGCCCAGGTGCTTGTATCCGAGGGGTAGTACCTGCCGCCTATGAACCAAAGCCCCGTTAGCGCATCATCATTCGCTGATGCAATCATTGGGCCCAGAGGGCTCTCCAAACTCGCGTAAATCATTTGCCGGACACCTCCAGCGTCGACTTGTCGTCTTTCAGCGAGTTCCACAGGTTCATCGTGGCGTATGAGCGCCACGGTTTCCACTTCTGGGACTCGTCGAGGATCTCTTTCTGCGTCCAACCGGCAAGCGCCTTCTTCACCCCGTAGTCGGTATGGGGGAACGCGTCGGGCCAGCTGAAAGCGCGCATCCCGACGTACTGGACCGTCCACGGACCAAAGCCGGGCAGTTTCAACAACTTTCCCATCTCGACTTCCGGGTCGGAATCCGGGGTGAAGCGGACGGCGCCTCCTTCGATCGCCTCAGCCAAAGCGAGGATGGAGCGAGCGCGCATGCCGGTGATCCCTAGCGGTCCTAGCCGGTTCTCAATGGGTCGCTCCAGGCCGCAAACTGCCTCAGAGGTCGGAAATGTGTAACGGAGTTCCTCGAATGGTGTGGCGATCCTGCCTCCAAAGGTATGGGCGAAGCGCATGGCCAGAGTCCGCGCGGCTTTCACCGTAACCTGTTGCCCCAGTATAGCCCGCACAGATACTTCAAAGGGGTCGAAACACCCGGGCAGGCGAAGTCCGGGAACACACATACCGGGCGCCAGTTCGTCTAGGACAGAGAGGCGCTCTTGGATCTCAACTGGGTTGCAGTCCAGGTCAAAGAGCTTTCGTACTCTCTGGAGCACCTTGGTCACAACGGGCAAGAGGGAACTGCACATTGTGATGGAAACCGAGTTGTCCTCCGGCTCGTTTCTGACGGAGATCCAGCCCCGGTATGGGTCGCTTCCGTCACGCATTAGGACGGTCCGGGTGTAGGCTCCATCCTCAACTTGCTCCACGCCGGGTATCGTCCTTGCTGCAAGGAAATCGATCAGTTCATCCCAGGCGTAGGGAGGACGGTACCCCTGGGTCAGCGAGATGTTCCCCTCTTCAAGGCGCGCGCCATGAGACTTCAACGCCTCGTAGCATGCCCTTTTGTCGAGGTCCAGGGGACGGCGTTCTTCCATGTCAGAGCCAAGCCTCCTTGTGCGATGGCGACTAACTTCACTGCGCTTCCCTGAGGATACCAATGCAAGGAAAGAGCGGCAAGGTGAGACGAGGGCTAGAGTTTTTCACTCCGACACTCTGTGTCGGGGTGGACATGCTACCATAGTCTCAGAAGTCTCAGAGCGCCCCGGGTCGTCACGGAACACGTGGCTTTTTGGACACCCGGGCAGTAAGGGCGCCCGGACAATCTGAGTATTTGGCGTCAGAGCATCCGACATGCCATCCAAGGCCTACCAAAGAAAGAAGGTAGACTATGAGAATCTTACATACTTCCGATTGGCACCTGGGTCGAACTCTGGAAGGCCGCGACCGCTTTCCCGAGCAGGTGCAGTTCGTAGACCAGCTGTGCGATGTCGCCGATTCGGAGGGTGTACACCTCGTACTAGTGGCGGGCGACGTTTTCGATACCTCGAACCCGCCTGCCAGGGCAGAGGAGTTGTACTTCGATGCCTTGGAGCGTCTTTCCGATGGAGGTAAGCGCGCGGTAGTCGTCATTGCCGGGAATCACGATAGCCCGGACCGCATTCGCGCGGCCAACCCTCTGGCGGTACGGCACGGCATTTCGCTGGTTGGCTGTCCCGGCGACGACCTTGGCCCTGGTGGACCGCCAAACGGGGCTAGGAGGATTCGCTCCGGTCCCGGATGGATGGAAATCGCTTGCCCGGACTGGGACGAGTCGGCGTTCATCGTTACCCTCGCATACCCATCCGAATCACGGCTCAACGAAGTGTTGGCAGCGTCACTTGAGGAAAAGAAGATGCAGTTGGCCTACTCGGACCGCGTCGGGAGGCTGGTGCAAAACGGGCTAGCGTCGTCGGGCGACGCGCGGGTCCGGCTGGTCGTCGGTCACCTGTTCACCAACGGCGGTCGCGAGTGCGATTCGGAGCGCCAGATTCAGTTGGGGGGAGCATTCGGCGTGGTTCCTCAGGCGCTTGCGACCGGCGCTGACTACGTGGCACTAGGCCACCTGCACCGTCCTCAGGAGATCGGGACGTCGGGGGCTCCTTGCAGGTACTCGGGCTCTCCGTTGTCCTACAGCTTTTCCGAGGCCGACCAGCAGAAGGAAGTGGTGCTGGTTGAGGTCGCGGACGAGCTGGGCGGGACCGCGGACGGACAGCGCCATCGTAACGAAGTCGCACCACGCCGCGCCACCGTCAAATCCATCAAGCTGACCTGCGGCAAAGCCCTCAAGAGGTGGGCGCCGCGAAGCTACGAGGAAGCCCTAGAGTGGTGCAGGGATCCCCGAAACAAGGATTTCTGGGTCGACCTCGAGATCCCGCGAGACCAGCCCCTGACCGACAGCGAGCGTTCGACGTTGAAAGAGTCTCATGGTGGTCTGATTCACATCCGGTGGCGGGATACCGGTCAGGCGCAGGTCACCGACGAACTCCGCGTTTCCGAGTTGCCGCTTCTGGACCGCTTCAAACTCTTTTGCCAGCGTGTCGGCGGAGAGGCGTCCCAGGAGCTGATCGACCTCTTCCTTGAGCTTGTCAACGAGGATGGGAAGGAGGAGTCTCCAAATGAAGCCCCTCAAGCTTGAGTTTAGCGGACTCAACAGCTACCGCGATCGTCAGATCGTTGACTTCGAGCAGCTGGGTAAGGGCGGCCTGTTCGGTATCTTCGGGCCGACAGGAAGCGGCAAGTCTTCCATCCTCGATGCGGTTACGCTTGCGCTTTACGGAAGGGTGGACAGGGCCGATCACAACTCCAGAGGCATCATAAATATGAAGGAAAAGTCCGCCGAAGTGACCTTCTCCTTCGAACTCGGAGGCGTTCGGTACCTGGTGCAGCGCCGCTACGATCGGGTGAAAGGGGACCCCCAGGGTGCACGGGCTGGGAGCGCCAGGCTCATCACGATGGATGGCGCCGTCTTAGCAGACCAGCCCCGGACAGTCAACGAGCGGCTGGCCCAGATCGTCGGGTTGACCTACGACGAGTTCAGCAGGGCGGTGGTCCTCCCTCAGGGCAAGTTCAGCGAGTTCTTGAGCCTAAAAGGAGCCGAGAGGGCCGAGATGCTCGGACACATCCTGCGTCTGGACAGGTTCGGTGAGCCGCTTTACGCCGGAGCGAAAGCGAGGGCGGGGCATTGGGAAAACGAGGCGGACAGGGCCGTCGCGGGTCAGAGAGAACTCGGAGATTGCGACGAAGAGGCGATTTCCAAGGCCGAGGATGAGGCCTGCGCAAAGAAGGCGGCCTTGAGTGCCGCCGAAGCAGCATACGCGAAGACCCGGTTGTCTTACGAAGAGGCGGCAGGTGTCAAGAAGCTCGATGACCAGCTGCGGATCGCCAGGAAGCCGGAGGACGTCCCTGGAAGCCGACAGGTCGAGCATTGAGAGGGACCAGGCTGCGCTGGAAGCTGCAAGACGGGCCGCGCCGCTCAAGAACGCTATTGATGCGGTCAAGCGGCTGACTGTGGACCGGTCCAATGCGGAGGGGGAGTTAACGACTGCGTCCGATCTCCTGGTCGCTGCCCAATCAGCACTTCAGGCAGCTGAAGGAGAACTGCGCCTGACCCGTGAGCGTCAGGAAAATCAGGAACCGCTTCTCACGGCCAAGAAGACGAGGTTTGAGGACGCGCTGTCTTCGGTCGCCGAACTTGAGCAGCTGGTAGTGAGGGCCAGGTCGACAGATGCGGAGGCGGCCAGACTGGCTGCGGAGGTGACTCGCGAAAAGGCGGCGGCTCAAGCGCTACAAGCAAACGCCGACAGGCTGTCCGGTGACGTGGGGTCCCTGTCAGCCAAGCAGAGGGATTTGGCCGTAGACCCTGTCCGGCGGGACTTGGTCCAGAAAGCCCTCCAAGCGCTGGTTGACCTTCAGAAAGCCGAAGCCGAGGACCGGGCTCACAAGGACGAGTTGAGAACGAAGGCGGCCGCCAGCCTGAAGGCCCGGTCGAAGGTAATTTCTATCTTCGACCGGCTCTCGGGGATGTCCGCATCCAGGTACTCCTTCGGGGATGATGGGGCTCTTGTGGAAGGGCGCGCCCAGGTTTCGGGGATGGATGACGCTGGCGAAGGCGAACAACTTCCAGCGCTGCGTGACGCCCCCCTGAGTGATGCCGCGCTGAGTGACGCCGCCCTGAGTGAGCACGTCTTGACCGTGGCCGACAGAGAGATAGACCTGGCGACTGCCTTAAGGAACGAAGCTAGTGAGCGGGTGAGGCTCGCGTTGATCCGCGAGCAGGCCACGGTGCTGGCCTCGGAATTGAGGGAGGGCGAGAGGTGTCCCGTGTGTGGTTCCGAGCACCACCCTTGCGTTGCCGCCGGTGATGCCCAAGAGCACGCACGAGCCAAGGCCGCGCTTGCTACCGTCGAAGAATGCATCAAACAACTCCTGGCTTGGCGGAAGAATCTTCAGATTGCGGCCTCAGACTGGGACAACTGCAGGTTGAACGAGTCGGAGGCGCTAGTGAAGGCTAAGGCCAAGGAGGATTGTGTTGGCCAGACCCTACAGAGATTCCTTTCGGCGGCTGCCGAGGCGCTTGGCGATTCCTTCAACCAGGAGTCGGCTCGGAAGGACATCCAGGACGCCAGAGACCGGATGGCCGGTTTCGACAAGGAGCATGCATCAGTCAGCCGGGCGTTAGCAGATGCCCTGAAGAAGGAGGGCGCCGTCAGGAAGCAGTTGGAGGATGCTAAGAGCCGCCTGGGCGAACTAGAGGCTCAACACCGCGCTGTGACCGCCGAGGCCGTCATGCTTAATGGGCAGGTGCAAGAACTGCGGGCCAAGGTGCGGGACATGACCGGGGGCGAGGACCCGTCCAGCGGAATAGCAGCTATCAACGCTGCTATCAGGGACCTGCGGGACCGGGTACGGGTCGCGGAAGCGTCGGAAACCGCCCGCCGTAAAGGAGCTGAGAAACTTGGTGAGAAAGTGGCCAGCCTGCGGTCAGTCTTGGCTCAAATAGAGGGCGAACTGGGCCAAAATACGGAGAGCCTGGCTAGAGGCCTTTCTGAGACCGGGTTTGAGACGCTTCAAGCGGCGGAGCTGGCCATGTTGCCGGATACAGCGGCGAAGGCGCTGGAACTCCGCATTCAAGAGTACCGAAGGGACGTTAACCAAGTAGAAGGGCAGATCCGCCAACTGGAAGAGCAGCTGGGGGGCAGGACGTTCTCGGAAGCGGAGTATGCCGAACTAGAGGCCCGGGTCATGCAGCTGGAGTCCGCAGTGAGGACGTTGAGTCAGGAGGCGGCGGTGGCAGCGCAGTTCCACAAGGACCTTCTCGTGAAGAGGACCAGGTGGGGCGAGCTCGAGCGCGAGAGACGCGAGGCCGAGAAACGGAGAGAAGTGGCTCTACGCCTGGCCAATCTGGTCCGCGGCAAGGCATTCGTCAAGTTCCTCGCGGAGGAGCACCTTCGCGACATGGCCGCGGACGCATCCACTGGCCTCGGGAGCCTGACCGGCCAGCGCTACGCGTTGGAGATCGCCGACGGAACTGACTTTGTCATCCGAGACGACTTCAACGGGGGAGAGAGGCGCTCGGTCGCGACTCTCTCGGGCGGGGAGACCTTCCTCACGTCGCTCGCTTTGGCGTTGGCTCTCTCGTCCAAGGTTCAGTTGCGCGGCCAGTATCCTCTCGGATTCTTCTTCCTAGACGAAGGATTCGGCACACTGGATGACTCCAAGCTGGATGCGGTCATCGGCGCTCTTGAACGGCTGCACGACAAGGACCGCATCGTCGGCGTCATCAGCCATGTCAAGGAACTCAAGGAGAGGCTTCACTACTATCTTGAGGTCACTGCGTCGGCCGACGACGGGTCAGGCAGCAAAGTTGTGGCGAGGGTGGGGTGACGGCGTTCTGCCGTCCACCTCACCGTTTCCACCTAAACACGAACATATCGCCATCCCACACGTACTCCGCCAACTTGTAGTCCTTCACGCCTACTTGGATTCCGCGCTCGGCGCCGCGAAGCAGGAGCAGCCCTCCCGTCGGTCCGCTCAAGTCGTAGATGAATCCGTCTTCCTCATAGCCTGCGGCCTTGAGGTTATAGAGCACCCCGTTCGTATCGAGGCTGAAGAGCGCGTACTGATAGAGGTAGCTTCCTTTGTGAGGGCGTCCGATGCGGAAGTCAGGATCGCCGTCGCCGTTATAGTCTTGCAGGGTGATGGGGAACCATCCGGCCCCCAGGTCACCGCCGCCAAAGTAGTCGTTCAGAGTCATCCGGCTGCACACGTTCCCGTCGGCATCCCGCACCAGAAGATCGAACCGGCCACGGTACACGCTTTCGGCAATGGTGAATCCCGGCTCGCCCACCGTCGGCGGTTTCTTGTAGTCGGTCTGAACGATGACGATGGAGTGAGCTTTGCCGCCGATGTCGATGTCCGCGCCGCCGACGACGAAAGGATCTTCCTGTATGAACTCGTATTTCTCCCCGGTCCAAACGTATTTGGCGGGCGCGAAGCCACCGCCTTCCTTAGCCACTCCCACGAGCATTCCACGCTGCGCGCCTTCCCCTACGCCGGGTATTCCTGTGAACTCGATGGAGTGGCCGGCAGGAGCGGTATAAATGAAGCCGTCCTCTTTGTAGCCGCCGGCGGGAACTACAGAGATCTCCCCGCTGAACTGGACCGAGAGGATCGCGTAGCGGTATTCGCCGCTCCCATCGTTCACAGGAAATCCTATGGGTATGTCGCCGCCAAGGTTGTTGACCCCGGGGTTGTAGTCATGGGCCACTAGGTCTACCGGAAGATCGAATCTGAGTTGATCCTCGCCAAAGAGCTCATTAAGGGATGTTCGGTCATACTCCAGTCCCGTTCTATCGCGGACCACTGCGTCAAATCGTCCCTCGAAGTAAGGGGAGCCTCCCTTGCCCCGATTGGAGGAACCCTCGGTCTGAACAATTGAGAGGGAGTACAACACTTCCGCGATGACAGTCTGGGCGATGGTGGTCTCTTCTCCGCTGGGACCGGGACCGGCGTCGTTTGAGGGTGCCGTATCCGTTCCCGCGTCGCCCGGCTTTGCCCTGGGCCCGGTCTCCGCGTAGTCCATAGGACCGCATCCGGTTAGGGCTATCATGGGAATCAGGATTGCCGACAGACAAAGTGCCAAAGAAAAGACCAAAGAAAGGGCCAGGGACAGAGCCAAAGACGAAGCCCTAGAGACGACCGCAACCGGCGACTGCTTGGTCTTCACGGCTTTGTTCTCCTCCTCCCCGAAAAATGATCATACCAGATCAACGGCTACCCTTACGTCCGGCGAATTGGAGGAGCCGGGTGGTGGTCTTGTCGTGCGTCCGGGAAAGGACGTCAGGTGGTGCGGTGGCAACTGCATCTTAGGCGAGTTCCCGTACGAGGGTACGACTTACTGTTTTCCTTATACGTACAGACGCAGCCGACTACCGAAAAGTTCCTTGCCTTGCCACCCTCTCGCCTTTGCTTCATACTTAAACGGATAGTTTGATCTCACCAGCTTACGTCCTGCGGGTATGCTCCAAGTCGTTGCATGTTGATGGAGGGATCCAATCGATGTCCGTCGATCCGAATGCAGCAGGGAAAGCAGATTTGCTGACCAGTGGAAGTCAAACCGAGCTGTCCCAAACGCAAATCCGCAGTAATATCCTCGGCATGATATGGCCTGTTACGGCCGAGAACGTTCTTCAGCTGCTAATCGGGTTCATCAACACGGGCATGGTCGGAAGGCTTGGCGCGGCGACGATCCTGGCGGTGGGGCTATCGGGCAGGCTTGCCATGTTCGTGTGGATCATCTTCGGCGCCATCGGCACGGGAACCACTGTCTTGACCGCCCGGGCGCTTGGAGCAGGGGACCAAGACCGTACGCGTCGCATCGCCCAACAAGGACTGTTGCTGGCCCTTGCTCTGATGGGCGTTGTCGCGGGCGTGGCCTATGTTTTCGCCCCCTCGCTGCTCATGCTTCTCAAAATCACGCCTGAAGCGCTCCCGATCGGCGTGACCTATCTTCGAATCCTAGCGTTCAGCATGCCGTTTCAGGCACTCTTCCTTGTCATCGGCGCGATTTTGCGCGGTCGAGGCAACACCCGCACACCTATGCAGATCGCACTCGTAATCAACCTGGTTACCGTAAGTCTGAACTCGGTGCTGATCTTCGGTCGTCTTGGATTCCCGCAGTTGGGCTTCCGCGGGCCGGCGGTAGGGACCATCGCGGGCCAAGCCGTCGGGGCGGCCGCCGCGACGTGGTATCTGTATAGCGCCAGGTCAGGCGTGGGCTTGAGTCCGAAAGAGCGTTTCTCGGTTGATTTCCCGGTAATGCGCAGGGTCCTCGCCATAGGTATACCTTCTTCGGCAGAGATGTTCTTCTGGCAGATAGCAGGGATAATCATCTTCCGCGTCATCAACGGTTTTGGGACGTCCGCGGGTGCCGCGTACCAGCTTGGGCTGCAGGCCGAGGGGATTTCGTATATGCCTTCGATTGGGTTTGGGATCGCGGCTACCGCTCTCGTTGGACGGTCCTTGGGCGCCCGGGATCCGCGGCTTGCGGAAAGGTACATCAAGCAGATTGTCCAGTGGGGAGTAATGCTCACGGCGTGTGCCACCGCTGTCCTCTTGCTCGGTCCGAAGCTCCTGATGCGAATTTTGACAGATGATCCGGAAGTCATCGTCATCGGCGCCCAGTATCTGTTCATCATGGCGTTCTCCCAGATCCCACAGCAGATATCGGGTTCGTTGAACGGATGCCTGCGAGGTGCGGGCGACACCGTTACTCCGATGGTCTCGGCCGGCGTGGGTATTTGGGGATGCCGTATTCCTCTCGCCTTCCTGCTTAGTCAGAAGTTCGGCCTGATGGGCATTTGGTGGGCCATCAACATCGATCAGTTTGCCCGCCTCGCGATAACCGGTACGCGCTTTCTAACGGGCAAGTGGAAGACACAAGTCGAAGGCGGTCAGCGAGTGCAGAGGTCCGCCGCGCAGCAGTAGTTTGGTGTCAGTGTAGATTTTGGCGCGAGAAGCCCCAAAGCACTCCTACTCGCTCCGGCTCAGCGCGGACTCCTTCCCAATCCCGCCTCCCATGTGTAGAATGACTCTATGTGTGATGAAGGCTGAGACGGTGATGCGCGGGCAGCGGAGGTGGTGATGGGGGAAAGAGCACCCGTGGTTCGCGTATGCCGAACGGATCAGCCGAAAGGATTAGCCCAACGGATCAAGTGAAGGTGGATAGTCTTAATGTCAAAGATGGGTTCAAAGTCAAAGATAGGCTCATTGTTTGAAGCTCAAGATATGACTCAGGGGAAACCCATGACCAATCTCCTCAGGTTTTCCATACCTTTGCTCATAGGGAACTTCGCTCAACAGATGTACGCTACCGTCGACTCCATCGTCGTTGGCCGGTACGTTGGCGATGCGGCGCTATCTTCAATAGGAACCACGATGCCGGTCATTAACCTGCTATTGGTGCTTTTCATGGCGGTTGCGACGGGTGTGGGCATCATGGTAGCCCAGTACTTCGGCGCAAAGGACTACGAGTCACTCACGAAGTCCGTCGGCAACGCGCTGACGGCGGTCTTCGTGGCGGGGCTTGTTATCATGGCCATCGGGATACCTCTGGCAAGCTCCTTGCTGAAGCTCACGAACACGCCGGTGGAGACTTTCGATATGGCTCGGAGTTACTTGGTGATCATTCTGTCAGGGATTCTGTTCGCCGGCTACTACAACATAGTCTCGGGGATACTCCGCGGACTGGGGAATACGACATTCCCGCTCATCGCGCTGCTGTTGGCGTCCGTTCTCAACACGGTGCTTGACGTCTGGTTTGTGGCAGGGCTGGGGATGGGAGTGGCAGGGGCGGCTATAGCGACGATCTTATCGCAGGCGGTTTCCGCGGCATTGTGTATCACCAAGCTCTGGCGAATGAAAGAGACCGTTCAGTTAAGCGCGAAGTCCCTGGTTCCTGAAAAACGTTTCGTGGGCCAGATCTTGCGTCTCGGCCTTCCGGCCGGGGCCACCCAGGCCATGTTCTCAATGGCCATGGTGTTCGTCCAGTCACTGACCAACAGCATGGGCTACCAGATGGTCACGTGTACGACGGCTGTCATGAGGATAGATGGCTTCGCGATGATGCCTAACTTCACCTTCGGGATGGCTATCGCGACCTTTGTTGGACAGAACATCGGCGCGAACAGGATGGACCGGGTCACCCAAGGCACTAAGGACGTCCTGAAGGCCAGCTTGACCACATCCATTATCTTGGTATCGCTGCTCCTTCTGTTTGGACCGAACCTAATACGGATGTTTACGACGACGGAATCCATCGTTGCTCTCGGGACGCGACAAATCCGCATTCTAGCGCTGGGATATATAGCGGTGGCGGTAAACCAGGTATTCGGCAGCATTATGCGGGGAGCGGGGGATACCATGCCTACTATGTGGATTTCCCTCTTTACCACGACCGTTGTGCGCGTGCCCACCGCATACTTGATCGCGTATCTGACGAGGAGCGCGGCCAATCCCAACGGCGCGCCTGAGGCCATCTTTTTCTCGCTGCTCATCAGCTGGGTTACGGGGGCGTTCGCCACCTATATGTGGTATCGCCGCGGCACCTGGCGGTCCAAGTCTTTGGTCAGACCCAGGGCGGTCGTTGACACGGCGTCGTGAGGCATCGCAATGCATCGCAAGGCGTAGTAGGGCATCGTAAGGCATCGTAACGCGTCGCAAGGCGAGGTTGTAGCCTCGGCTAGACGAAATGGCGCGCTTCGGGCTCCTCCGGTGAGATAGGTTCACGGGGAGCCCCGCTTTTTTTCCATCCGGAGACTCAGTGAGGCAGGAGTTCGGCATACCCCGTGGAATTTCTCCCCATTATCGCGAGGTTCCATACCTTTCCGGTTGCGTTTTCCGGTTACTCGTTTCGGTTACGGTCCGCGCCCGCTCCCCACATGTTTTCTGGATAGCCAGAGGAGGAGTAACAGTGAGAACCCCCAATAGATGGGTATGCCTGCTATTGGTCCTTTGCATGGTGGCCGGCGATATATCCGGCCTTTTTCCCAGTCTTCTTCCCGGCTTTCTGAGCGACCTTTTTCCAGGGCTCGCCGGCAGCGTGACCTCGGCGGCAGCCGGACCGGCGAACGATGAGATGAACGCGCTTTCCGCTCTCGGTATCGATACCAGCGCCATTCCCGAAGGTTTTGACCCCGATAGTACGGACAACCCCTACGGCGGCAACACAACTACAGTTAATCCTGTCCTGGAGTTGTTCGTCGACAGGTACATAAGCGGGGCACGTACGCGGTCCTTGTACGGTCATGAGTCGCTGCTGGGGGATACCAACACGGCCTTTTACTCGGCGCCCACAAATCAGCTAACTGACCCGGGTGCCGCTACGTACGATGCGTACAGGGCCACTTCCGGGGACTTCACCGGCAGCGGACTGAAGGGTCAAGTGGTCACGGTCGCAGCCAACGCGGCCGGCGGCGTGTACCTATACTTCACTGATCCTCTAGGTGCGACGGGAACCAACACCAAGACCATAATGGATAGTTCCAAGAGCATCGGCAACACGGGCAGATACGCCGGCGAGAACCTGGCGGAGTTTCCCTATCAACTTCAAAACTATCTGCAGGTTACCTCGGGCGACTTTGACGGCGACGGTTTTGACGAAGTCGCGGTCTTCGTCCCTGAGCAAAACAACAACTCCCGGGTCGCCGTCTACAAACTGCAGTTCCAACAGGACGACCTAAACGCGGATGGGACAGTTAAAATAGACGTGGCGCTGGATGCCTCAAATTGGGCGCTAATGTGGACCTACGCCCTGCAAGAGCGCACCTTTGTCTCCAACATGGTTTCCCTTACCGCAGGCGACATGACTCTGGACGGGGTGGACGACCTAGCGATTACCTGGGGCGTGTACTACGGGCCTTCCTACAAGACCAACTGCCAGGCAGTCGTGCTTCATGGCAGCAAGACAGGTACCCCTCTCCAGACCATATCGCCTTTTGACCTCACGTATGGGACCAGCAAGATCATCCGCGCCGCTCTGACCCTTGGGGACGCCGACGGCGACGGAAAGGACGAACTGGTGATGGGGGGCCAGTTAGAAGCGGACATAGATGCGGGTGAGATGAATACCAGGGTCATTTCGGTATACGACTACTCGCCTCTCACAGGCTTTGTGCGGACCGCATCCAGCAACGCCGAGCTCATAGAGCGCGACGACAACGGCAACTTGGTGGCTCCGGACGATGGGTACTACTTCAGCAATCCCGGTTGTGTGGCCAACATCGCCTGCGTGAAGATGAACGGAGTGGGCACCCAGGAGTTTGTGTACCTGGACAGCGTCATCTATCTCCTGGATGGCGGCGAGTTCAAGATCCAGGCCGAGTTGGATGAACTGGCGGTCATGAAGGATCCTACCAGGACTCTTCCCCTTGCCAAGTACTACTCGGAGTACGGTGTGGTTGCCGCGGATTTCAACGGCGACGGAAAAGAGACGATCCAGGTGATGCAGCTGTTTCCGAAGATGGACGTCACCTGGGGCGACATATGCCCTGCCGCGTGGTGGTGGCTCTGGGGGATATGGAATGACCTTGTTTTGGAAAGCCACCCCAACGCAGGGTTCCTAAGGGGGATTTACGCCGAGGGTGACGGCGACTCCGGCGCAATCCTTGCCAATACCATCAACATAGGTGGGACCTTAAACACTGCTTTCTGTGCTCCGGACACCGACATAGACACAACGGTGCTGCGCTATACCGGCCAGCACGACGTAGTGTATACGGATCCCAAAGTGCTGGCTGTGGTCTCATCGCCCCCGTATTTCGCGGACCTCGAGCACCTAGACGGCGGTGACAGCTACGTGGGGAATAGCAGCACATCCTACGCAACCACCGAGGGGAGCTCTCAAAGCGGTTCTACGGAGAGCGACACCGTTACGGTGGGAGCATACCTCTCTTTCGAGCAGGAGTTCAACGTCTTCGGCGTCGTGGTGGCCAAGTTCGAGATGGAACTAGAGTACAAGCACGGATGGACCTGGGAGACCGAACAAGTCAGCGTGATGGAGCAGACCGTGGAGTACGGTACAGGTGGAGGGGCGGACGTAGTCGCCTTCTACTCCATCCCAATGGAGGTATACGTGTACGACGCCTACGTCCCCGTGGAAGTGGACGGCGGCATCGTATATGAGAAGCAGACAATGACCGTGAACATCCCTCACACCGCGGTAGTGAAGACGCTGGACCTTGAGGACTACGAAGCCATCGCGGCGGACTACGACGAACTGCCTAAAATAGCGGGCACAGTGATTACCCATACTGTCGGCGACCCGTCGACGTACCCGACTTCTACCGCTAAATACAGCAAGGTGAACCAGTACGACGGCGATTTCGCGGGAGTGGCGTACAACGCCCTGGGGTACGTGTCCCAGCAGATCGACATAACCGACGAGACCACTACGACGACGAGCCAGAGCAACTCCATCGAATTCAAGATAGGCGGCGGAGCGTTTGGCGTGTGTGTGGGGGTGGTCGCGGGCTATGAAGGGGGTTCGGGGACTGTCCAAGTTGACATGACAGGGTCGAGCTTCAGCGGGACCGTCGTGAACATGCCGTCTGAAGCCCAGGGCTACGGCTACAACTACGCATGGAAGATATTCCAATACACCTACACCAATGGCGACGTAAGCTTCCCTGTGGTGGACTATCTAGTCACCGATGTCAGCTCCCCACCGAAGCTTCCTGCGGACTTTGCCCAGAAGACGGATAGGACAACCGATGATAAGGTAGTTCTTTCATGGACCTGCAACGACCATTCAGTAGCGGGTTACCAGGTCTATCGTCACTACGAGTTCCCCGATGGAAGCGGTGACTACCCTGTCGGCGACATCATCTCATCCGAGGACTTTGAAATCTTGCGGGATGAGGACAACGAGATCGTCTACGACGACTTGGGCAACGCCATCAAAGCGTTCTACTTCGAAGACGCAGGGCTGAACCCATACACCGAGTATGAGTACCGGATTCGAGCGATAGGCGCGGTTCAGCCGACCGACAGTGTGCTATCTCAAGTCCTAACAGCCAGGACCAAAGCCGATGAGGGCAACCCGGTCATAGGGCTTTCGACCACCGATCTCCTTGTGTACCCGGACAAGGACGCGTCGGTGGTAGTTTACGTGGAAAACGCTGAGGACTACACACAGGGGGCCCTGTTCCAGTGGCAGAAGATAGTCGACGGCAAGTGGACGGACATTGTCGCCGCCACCAAGGCGACCCTCACGTTCCGCTCGGCCGGGCTCGCCGACGAAGGTAAGTATCGTTGCCGGGTCAACGTCATCTACGGCGACTACTACATTTCCGCTTACTCGGACATCGTCAACGTCAGTTACTCCAAGCGCACTCCCGAGTTCTACGGTACACCTGAACTGACCGTGACCCCGTCCGATACTGGCGGGCCCACCCTTCAAGTGACCTTGAGGAGCACTCACAGCGATAGCGGGGACGTGCCCCGCGGGACAGTTGTCTTCGAGATTTCCGGTACCGACTATTTCAAGTCGTACGCGGCTACCATCCAAGCCGATCCGGTTCAAGGCGTCGCCACCTGCACGACCACTCCTTTGCCTAACGGCATTTACGGCATTACCGCCTACTACTCCGGGAACCGGGTCTTCAAGTCCATTGCCTCGGAGACCTGCAAGTACCTGTCCGGGGTCACATCGGGCTACTGGTTGGAAATCGCGAAGTCCCATGTCTACGGAGACGAGATCGCTAAAGAACTGAACTTCATAGAGCAGACGCCCGACGGAGTAGAGTCCACCGAGGTCACCGAGAACGTCACGTTCAAGGTAACCACGGACGTGATCCGCTGGGAGGAAGTGCGGTTCGAGTTCCTCGGCATCGTCTGGTTCACGTATTGGTCTCCAGTACTTGAGACCGTTCCGGTCGACGGTTGGGTAGGAGAAGACGGAGTGACCGTTTCTGCCAAGTCGGTCGGGACGTTCACACTGAACGCCTACCTTGACGGGCAACTGGTGGCATCCGAGGAGTTTTCCGTCACCAAACGGCCGGTGACTATCGTCGCCCCTACCCTTACTGCGATGGCGGGCACACCCGAGGCAGTCCACCCGGGGACAGGCAGCCTAGAGGTCAGTTCAGGAAGCCTGGCTCCTTGGGATACCTTGGAATCTTTGGACCTTCAGGTTCAGTGCCTAAACTCCGCGGGAAACAAAGTGACGATTGTGGCGGAAGGGCCCTATGCGACGGAGCCGGGCAACTACACGACCATCCCCACCTCTGACACCGGAGGGCTGGCTAACTACGACGCCGTCCTTGTGCCGGGGCTCTACACCTTGGTGGGAGAGACCTTCCCGGTGACCGGCGTAGCCCTGCCCTTATTGGGCAAAGATGTAGGTTCGATCTCCGTGCTGTCGCCGGCGGGCCACCAGTATTGGACGACCCGGTATCAAGCGGGAACGGAGATCACCTTCACCGCCTCGCCGCTCCAAGGCTACCAAGTGGCGGAGTGGTACATTAACGGTACCACTCAGGACAACGCGACCAACAGGCTCCATCACATCATGACCTCCGAGCGTTTGGACGTCGAGGTGGAGTTCAAAGTAGCGTCAACACCGCTGATTTTCGCGAACGACCCCGGCGACCACGGCCAGGTGGTGTGCGTGAGCTCAGATTTGCTCCAAAGCGGGGCTACGGTTATAGAAGGCGCCGAATACACGTTCAAGGCCATTCCCGACGAGGGGTACCACTTCCTTGAGTGGAGACTTTTCGCCTACGGGACTTCCTATCCCGAGGGCGACCTAGACCAGGAGGGATTCCACACCTATACGTTGATCATGGGGAACGTGGCCACCAGGCTTCTGGCCGTTTTTGAACGGGACAGCTACACGCTCACTTTAGGCGACCACCTGGAAGCTTCCTATATGTACGACCACGACCACATCATAACCACGCCGGACATAGAAGCGGTGGTGTCCTCCGGCGCTTCCATCTCTGGGGATACCGTCGTCACGGTGCGAGCCGTCGCGGGGTACAGGATCCCGCCCGACGAGTTGTGGTACGTTGATGGTCAACCCGTAGTGGCGACGCCGGACGATCCGGGTACTCCCGATGTTGACGAGACAGTCTACTACTCCGGAGAGACCTATGAGTTCCCGATCCTATCTGACACGACGGTTTCGGTCGCAACAGAACTCCAGCACTACGGGGTTACTACACTGATCACTGAGTCGGAGGCCGCAAGCAACTCTGTTACGGTGACCGTGAACGGTGTGTCTACCGCGTTGGATGCGTTGAGCGACATCGAGGGTGGGTCCCGGCTGGTATTCACGGCAACGCCCGCCTACGGTTATGTCTTCCATAAGTGGATTGTGACTGATCTGGGTGATGACGCCAGCGCGGATGTCCTGGGAGACACTCTGACCATTACCGCCCTGGACAGCGATATGCTCATAGAGGCAGTGTTCGTGGATAACAGGTTCTATTCAGTCGAGGTTTCCGTAGGGATCCATGGGAGTCTTTCGTACAGATTGAATGGTGGAGCGGACGTTGTGATTCCGGGCACTGCTACCATCCCCGTGTTCGAGGGCGATGACCTGGTTCTCAAAGCCACGCCTGACACCAACTACATGGTCGGCACATGGACTGTCGACGGCGTGCCGATACAGACGACTGCCAAGACTTGGACGCTAGATGATATCGCCGCCGATATCGCCGTCGACGTCAGTTTCACCGCCATGTCTACTACACCGTGAACTTCTCGGCGGGCGAGGGCGGCGCCGTGTCCGCCATGTTGGATGGGACGATTCCCCTGCGCGATGGAGACCATCCGGGAGGCGGATCCGTCATCACGTTCACGGCGACTCCCGACCCAGGCAAGATGGTGGAGAAATGGACGGTCAACGGCGTGGATCTGACGACAGACCACGGGACGCTCGAAGTAGCCAGGACCTACACGATTGGGGCGCTGTCTCAGGGACACAACCGTCGCGGTCGCTTCTCCGACGAGGTCACCACTCTGTGACCGTTGTCCCGCCGGAAACGGGGAGATAACCGCCGCCTACACGCCGGATGACTATTCGCCCTGGACGTGGTTCGGGCGGGGAGCAAGCGTGGAGTTCACCGTAGTCCCCGACGCCGGGTAGCCGGATAAAGGATGTCTCTATCCGAGATCGGCGACGGCTCAATCGGACATTGCGGATTCCCGACAAAAAGATGCCGGACGGCAGCTGGGTGTGCCACTATCGCCGGCATCGAGGCCGACATTTCATCCAGGCCGAGATCCTGCCTGTGTACAGTATCTCGGTCGCTGTGACGGGAGGGACGTTGACTTAAGCGCCGCGAGTTTGAAGGAGCTGACGATCAGGGTGAGCTGCCACGCCCCGAGCTCCTACAAGTTCGACGGTGGAAAGTCGCCTACGGGGACGGCGTCGAGGTCCAGTTGACCGATAAGGCGGCGACCACGACCACGTTCACCATGCCGGCAGGAGACGTGCTGGTGACGCCCGACTTTCACGTATTCGGGGAGGCGGAGGAGGAGGCATCGACCCCGGCCCCATGCCCACGCTTTACACGATAGAAGTGAGTTGCACCGAGGGCGGAACCATATCGCCCTGGACTTCAACCGTGATCGCCGGGACGGGGAAGACCTTCAAGATTCTGCCCGATTCTTACATCATCTACGATGTAGGGTGGATGGCGTCAGCATCGGCCCAGTGGCGACGCGCTTTTGAGAAGGTCACCAAGAACACCTCAATACGTGCCATCTTCCTGAAAGGCGTGTCCTTGGGAAACTCCGTTCGCGGACGTCTCGGAGGGCGCTTGGTATTTTGACGCGGTCCGCTGGGCCGTGGAAAGCGGCTCTCTTCAAAGGCACCGGGGAGAACACCTTCGAAGACACCAGCATGACCAGGGCAATGTTCGTCACGGTCCTGTCGGGGACTCGGAGATTCGATGACAGCTGTGAATAGTTTCGGCGATGTGACCGGACACATGGTTTACCGTGCCGTGGCTTGGGCGCTGCTAACGGGATCGTCCTCGGGAGTAGGTGACGGTCAGTTTGGCCTGGGCCTCGCGATCTCCAGAGCAGATGGCGGTGATGCTGTTCAACTACGCGAAGTATGCAGGGGCTGGACGTGGCGGGCACCGGCGAGTCCGGGGAGTCCGGCGGAAGTTAGAGGCGTTTGCCGATCATGAGGACATATCCGAGTGGGCCAGGGGATGCGTTGGCCTGGGCAGTGGAGAAGGGCCTTCTAAACGGCAAAGAGGACAACTTGCTGGATCCTCGGGGCACGGCGACAAGGGCGGAGGTAGCGGCATTCTTGCAGAGATTCGTCGAGATGATAGAGCGGTAAAGAGTCCGAGCGCTGAAGGCGAGCGGGCCTAGGCCGGGTGGTCGTCCGGATTGAATGAGGCAGTGCTCCGGGTGGGCGGGGGCACTGCCCTTTATTATGGAGTTGATTCGAAGTCGATCCCATGCCGATTTCGGGAAACCGATCGCCGCATTGGCTCGTCAAATATCAAGGGACTTCGACACATCGGACCAAGACGTGTACAATTGGACGTACATTTTGTAGAAATAAGTGCCGCAGGCTCACTTTTCAGGCGGAGGAGAGACCCTTATGACGCGCAGAAAGCCAGCTCGATTCATCCTGACAGTCACTTTGTCGATCATCCTTACAGGGTTACTGACAGGTGCCGTAATCGGTCCGGTACTTTTCGCCAAGACCGCTTTATCGGCCGGAACTCCAGCATTCAAGCTGGGGAACGAGGTGCTGTTCGACCGCTTCCTTCACCTCATAGCGGGCAAGCGGGTGGGGCTCATCACAAACCAGACCGGAGTAAACAGCCGGGGCGTGAGCACAATCGACGCCCTCGCGGACGACCACAGGTGGAGCCTGGTGGCCCTTTACGGTCCGGAGCACGGCATTGACGGACATGCTAAAGCAGGCGAGTACGTCGAGTCATACACTCATCCCACTCTGAACATACCCGTCTACAGTCTGTACGGTTCCACACGGATGCCAACCGAATCCATGCTTGCGGGCGTAGACGTCCTCTTGTTTGATATTCAGGACATCGGCTCTCGCACTTATACGTACATTTCCACCCTGAACTACGCTATGAAAGCGGCACAGCAATACGGCAAGAAGGTCGTGGTCCTTGACCGTCCGAATCCGGTGGGCGGCGTTATCGTGGAGGGACCGGTTCTGGAGGACACGCTCGAGACTTTCGTGGGAGTGGACAACCTCCCCATGGCACACGGGATGACCGTCGGAGAGCTTGCCCGCTTCTTCAACAGGGAGATCGGCGTCGATTTGACGGTAGTGCCCATGGAAGGCTACACCCGGGATATGATTTGGCAGCACACGGGCTTGCAGTGGGTTCCGACCTCCCCGAATATCCCGGACATCCAGTCCGTGTTCGGCTACATGGCGACGGGACTGGGGGAAGGGACCGGCGTTGGCCAGCAGGATAAGTTCAAGTGGATAGGCGGAAAAGGGCTCGACTCTTACCGGTTCGCCGAACTTATGAACGGAGCGGGGCTTCCGGGAGTGGAGTACATCCCCGAGGTCAGGGGCTCTTACGGGGGAGCTCGCCTAAACATCACCGATTACACGGCTTTCAATCCGGCAAAGTCCGGCCACTACGCCTTGGCTTACGCCAAGCAGCTGTGTGATTTTTACCGTGCCCAGAGCGGCTCTACGCCGTCTAGCATCGTCATGTTTGACAAGATTATGGGGACTTTCCGCGTGGGTCAATGGCTAGAGCAAAGGCTGTCCCGCAGGAAATGGAGCGGCGCTGGGCCGATGAACTGGCTGCGTTCATAGACGAACGCGAGGAGTATCTCTATACGGCGTCAAGGCGAAGGCCGGCGAGTTGTCTATCTACGTGAACAACGTCCCCATCTTCTTCGATTCGGCGCCCTACATTGACGGCAACAACCGGACTATGGTGCCGCTTCGGGCGATAGGCGAGAGCCTCGGTGCCCAAGTGAGCTGGGACGAGGCGGCGCGGCGCGTCACCCTGGTTAAGGGAGGCTAAGGCTGGAACTCACCATCGGCGAGAGCATTGCTAGAGTCAACGGAGTGGAACGGGCTATGGATACGGTCCCGGTGATCAAGAACGACCGTACCATGGTGCCGCTGAGATTCGTAGGCGAGTTCCTAAACGCGACCGTGGGCTGGGACGACGCTACGCGGACGGTGACAGTGACGCAGTAGACAACGATGACGCGCAGTAGGCGCAGTTGAGCGCAGTTAGGGCAGTAGCCGCAGCTAGGCGCCGTAGGCGCAGCTAGAAGCAGTAGCCGCGCTAGACGTGATAGCTGAAGCAGAGCAGTAGTCAGACGGGCGGCTACGCGACGCCGAGTAGCCGGGGTCGTTTTCGGGCGATCCTGGCTTTTTGCTAGTCATTTGGACTGAGGAACACTTTCGCTGACGTATCCGTCTAGATCCGTGAAAGGTGGTTTGCTTGACATGCATCACCCTAACTCCAAGAAGGACGCAAGGAGCCACATCATAGCAAGAACCCTAGTCCGGGCAGTCTGCTTTGTGCTGGCCGCGGTTTTCCTAGCGGCGTGTTCGCGGGCGACGCCGCCAGAGCCGCCAGATCCGCCCGACCCGCAGACCCTTACGGTAGTTGACCCCGTTGAGTTGGTCAGGGCCGATTGGGACGGCCGGTGGGTCACCGAGGACAAGAGCCGGTGCATTTCTCCTGACGGGAAGCATCTATTGGTGGCGATCCTGGGGGATTCGGCAGAGACTATGGCTGCCGTACCGTTGCCCCAAGGAGACCCGGACCGGAATCTTGACGACCCGGGAGAGCCCGCGACAGTGGGGGATCCAATTACCCTTTACTCCGTGGATACCTCTTGGACCAAGCACAATCTGGTCCAGTGGATTCCTATTGGGTGGCTATTGGATGATAGATGCGTTTTCATCGTCCATGGCTGGCAAGACCAGGGTGAGCACGACGGCGAACGAGGAACGGCGGTAATGGTAGGCGACATTTCGTCAAAGACGGTCTCGCTCGTTGCCTTCATGGACTCGCCCGTACCGGGGGAAATCGTAGACGAAGCTGTTCTGACAGAATCCGGCACGTTGATCGTGCGGGTTTCGGAGAAGATTTGGTCAGTGGATATCCAAGCACGGGAGAAGAAACTCATTCGAGAGGATTTCCCCGATTACGGTCCGCTCTTCTACTTCGCGATATCGCCCAAAGGAGACTACGCCGTCTACAGCCTAAATGAGGATGACAGGCGCGGCGTCTTCATCATGGACTTGGCCACCGCTGAGGAGAAGCCGCTCTTGCTTGCAGGCGATACCTTCAGCTTCTATCCGTCGTGGTCGCCGGACGGCAAGTATATCATGGCGTATACGGCCAGTCCCTTGGAAGACGTGTCTGGGCAGGGACTGCAGTTGTATACGCTGCTCCCGGCCGAGGATGGACCATTTCCCGCTGCGGAGGCCATTACGGTAGTGGATGTCCAGGGCAATGCTGTCAAGACGATTAGATTGGACGCCCCGGAAGGCGAGCAGCGTCAGAGACATTTCCTCTTCCAGTTCGCCTGGTTGGCCGATTCGGAACATATGGTCTTTGTGTCGGGCCCGGTCACCTTGGGAAAGTGGGGCGAAGTCCGGTCCATGGACTACACAGGCGTATGGATCGGCGACGTAACTGGGGAGCGAACCGGTCAAATGCGCGGACCTGGCGGCCGTCAGGACCAGATGGGCGGACAGATCAGTCACATCTACCCCGTGTCTTCTCTGCCGGACGGAACCGGGGCGCTCCTGAGCGTCTTAAGCGCGGACAGCCAATCGATATGGCGAGTAACCATTGATGGGCCCGCGACCAAGGTGCTGGACGGTTGGTGGGAGACTGCTCGTTTGCAGCCGTTCTTCCTAGACGCGGTCGCCGGAGTCCTAGGCCAAGAGGACGGGAGTGCGCTCTATGCCGTGAGTTCTTCGAAGGTCATTCCCATCGGCGAGAAGTCTGCCGATGGCATGAGTATCGTAGCGTATACCGACGATATGCTGGTCGCGGCCAGTCATAATTACTCCACTAACGATAGCGTGATCTACGTTTACAGCATGCTGAAGGAGATAGTGCAGGAGTAAGGGTGCGGCCGGGAACAAGAGCGTAGTGCGGGACCAGATGCGCCGTAGGATTAGGGTGCGCCGCGGGAGTAACGTGAGGGCAGTGCCTGGGCACTTGGCTGTTGGGAGTGTTCCGGCACTGCCTAGCTGTTGGTCGGAGCAGGCGTTACCTCCAGGTCCATGAGGTACCTGTGTCGCCCTTCGCCGTACAGGTTCTGGCGTTCATCGACGATCTCGAAACCAAACTTGCGGTAGAGGCCTATCGCCGCCTCGTTATTGACGTCCACAGTCAGGCTCACGCTCTTAAGGTTCATATCCCGCACTTCTTCCAGCACCGCCCCGAGGAAGTAGGTGCCTAGGCCCCTGCCTCGATACCCTTCCTTCACTCCGAAGTCAGATAGGTAGCACCTGTCAGGGTCATCCCAGTCCCTCATGAGTATGGCAATGCCGACGGGGCGATAGGATGGCAGGTCTAGCAGGACCAAAACGTTGCCGTGATGGACGTTGGATACCATGAACCACTCCCCGACGGACTCTTCGCCGAAGATGTCGTCCTCTAGAGTCATCAGATGGTTCAGCATCTCCAGGTTCGTTTCTTCCATCTGGGCGACCGCGAGCCGCCTCGACTCGTCTCTTTTTATCAGCTTTGATCCTCGTGTCAGGTGGACCCGAGCGGAACGGTCCTGTTTGGGTGCACCCGACTTCTCATTCCGTGCCTCAAGCGGCGCCTCAAGCGGCGCTTCGCGTGGGCGGCCATTTGCTCCCGACGCCGACTGACGAGGGCTCTGAGTCTCGTCCAACAATAAGTCACACTCCTCGGGCCTGTGTTCTTCTACTAGCCTAGCCCGAGGAGTGTGGACCAATCCATATCGCCTAGAATCGCGAAGTCGTTCAAGTTTCCTTGACTGTCCAGAGACGGTCCACCGACGGTCCAGCCCTATGCTTTCATCAAGTCGTTGAACAAGGCTCTCCACGTGCGCCATGCAAGAGAGGCCTGGGCGTCAGTGTAATCTGTCAGCATCTTGACGGCCTTGACGGGGTCATCCGCGAACACCTGTCGTACCGAAGACTCGAAAGCCGGCTGAGCGTTGATCCACTTGCCTTCCAGAGCATCCCTGCGTTCTTGGATGATCCCGATTACGGTGGCATAAGAGGCGTCGGCCAAGTCCTGGACGTCCTGGAACGCCCACCAAGCCCGTCCTGGACGGTACGACAAATCCCCGGCCGGGACGCTAAAGTGGTTCGCGAACGCCACTTGCGGAAGCAACCAGCCGTAGCCCGCGGGTACTTTGCCCGCCCCAAGGTACCAGGGGACGTACGGGCTGGTACAGGGGTTAAGGGTGGCTCGCCAAATGCAGGTGAGCTCGGGTTGGTCTCGGAATTGGATGACGAAGCTCTCCAGTGTTGTCCCGGTGCAAATGGTCCGGTTGCCAGCGCGATGGGGGTTAAGGGAGTAACCCTGGGACAGGTCATCCTCGGTGCCTTCGTAGTGGGTACGCAGGATCTTCTTCACATCTTCCACGCCGAGCTTCTTCGCCGGCTTCACGGAGAAAGCCCTAACGTCGGTAGGCTCGGTTCCAAGGATAAGGCGCAAAGCGTTCTTGTGCCGCACGATGTTGCCCGCCTGGTTCTGTGTAGGATTCTGATAGGCCACAGCGAAATCGAAGTCGCTGTAGTCGCCCGGTTTCGCGGGGGCGTACCAGCCTCTTTCGATGGCGTATGTGATAAGGTCGGGGGACGCGATGTAGTTATCCTTGTCAGACAAGTCGACTTGGTGAATGGTGTACCAGTTGGGGATGAAGAAGGCCTCGTCGTCGGCGACCCTCTTGGCCACGTAATGCTTGCCCTGGACAATTTGAAGGACCCAGCCCTCATTCTTGTCCACGATCTCGTAAGCCCTGCCCGAGCCGGTATATCCGTAGCGGTCGAGCATTTCGGCCGCGATCAAGACTCCCTCGCGCGCGGTCCTCGCTCTCTGGGCGACGATATGCCCGACGCCGTAGCCGATGCCGCCGTCCACCAAACACGGGTTGTCTTCCCTTGAGTAATTGCAGCTGTCGCTAGCGATGGCGACGCCCCACTCATTGATGAAGGTGTCGCTGAAGGAGGCCTTCCAGGGGGCTCGGGTCTCGGACCACAGATAGCCCCATGTCTCGCTGACTTGAGGGATCTTGGCACAGTCGGGTTCGAAGGTAAGTAGTTCATCGGGACCGTGGGTCGCCCTCGGTACTTTGTACTGCACCATAACGTTGTTGCCGCTGTCGTCCTCGTTGTGGCCAAAGAGAACCTCTCCCGTAGCCGAGGCTTTCTTGCCCACGATGACGGCACTGCAGTCTACCGGGATAACGTCATCATCTGGAACCTCACAGCGCATTTCAACTTCTAGCCGGTTATGAGGTTCCTCGGACAACGGGGCGCTAGAGCAGGAAACGAGCTTCCGGTTTCTCATTTCGGTGGGTTCCCCTACCTTCTTTGGCTTGTCGAATTCCTGGCCAATCGCCATCTACCAGGCGTGCGGCGCGCCCCGCGTTTGAAGGTTCGCCTCGGCTCGCACAGGTCTCGCAGGCGTCGGTCAGTTTGTTAGCTTTATTCGTCAAACAGTCTG